>NZ_JCAFRJ010000002.1:0-803499 GCF_059367975.1 Stenotrophomonas sp. YJH_SMC_131
GAGCCGAGCCATGCTCGGCTGCTCTTGGGCCAGGTGTCCGGATGCCTGATGCACAGTGCGGACCAACGGTCCGCACCCACCAGAAGAAGGAAGCAGGCAGCGCGCCTTCTGTAGAGCCGAGCCATGCTCGGCTGCTCTTGGACCAGGTGTTCGGATGCCTGATGCATCGTGCGGACCAACGGTCCGCACCCCAAGGCCGGCGCAACCGTCACCCCCCGATATACGCGGTGATCTCCGCCTCGGCCAGCAGCTGCCGCAACTGTGCGACAGACGCGCGTCGCATCGGCTTCTCATCCACCGGCGACAAGGGCGCCTGGCGCAGGGCGTCATACGGCAGCACGGCCAGGTCGAAGGTCAGCTCTTCGGCGCTGAACACCCACACCGGCACGTCCAGGCTCCGTTCGCGGTCCATCCGCAGTCGGCGCGTCCGCGACTCGGCGGGAATGCCGTGCTCGTCCAGGAAGCGGTGCACGGCTTCCGGGTCGTCGCTGTGCAGGTGCAGCTGTACGGGGCTGTTGGCATCGGCGGTGCCCTCCAGCACCGGGCCGGCCAGGCGCGGTGCGAAGCCGTGCAGGAACTCCAGCGCGCGCATCGCGGCTTCGCGGCGGCGCTGCAGTTCGTTGCCGTGCTGGGGGCCGGAGAACAGCCGCTGGTACTCGCGCAGGGCGTCTTCGATCTCGGTGTTGCGGGGCAGGGAGGCATCGTCGTGGATGCCGAGCCGGCTGGCAGCCTTCAATTTGGCCTGGTGGTAGTCGCGGATGCCGCCTTCGGCCATCAGGCGGGCGGCTTCGTGGGCGAGGCGATGGCGCCGCTCGCGGGTCTGGCTGGCAGCATGCTGACGGGCGCGATGCATGCGATGACTCCTGTTGCGACCTGGCTACAGACTAGCGCACGGATGTGACATCCGCGTGGGTATTTCATGGAGGCGAGCAAGTGGGTGCCGTTGATCCTGTAGAGCCGAGCCCATGCTCGGCTGCTCTACCGCAGGCGCCCGGAGCCGAGCATGGGCTCGGCTCTACAGCCGCATGGGTGCCAACTCACCGTTGGCACCCACCAGAACCTTCCTCAGAAGATATCGAACGCGGCGGCGTCGGCCTGCGGCGTATTGAGGTTCAGGTCGTAGTCGGTCAGGCGGTCCATGTCTTCCACCTTCACCCACTCGGTCGCGCCGTTGAGGGTGGCCTGGACCATGCCGCTGGGCGGGTCGTTCTGCGCGATCGGGGTGTCCTTCAGCGCGGTGCGCATGTAGTCGATCCAGATCGGCAGGGCGGCCTTGCCACCGTATTCGCGGTAACCCAGCGAACGGAAGTCGTCGCGGCCCACCCACACGGTGGTCACGTACGGGCCACCGAAGCCGGAGAACCAGGCGTCGCGGTGGTCGTTGGTGGAGCCGGTCTTGCCGCCCACGTCCTCGCGGCCGAGCACCTTGGCCTGAACGCCGGTACCGCGCTGGACCACGTCGCGCATCATCGATACCAGCTGGTAGGCGGTGCGGGCGTCGATCGCGCGCGGGGCAGTGCGGGCATCCGGGTTGGCCGGTGCCGCCGGGGTTTCGACCTTGGCTTCGGCCTTGGCGGCGGCCGGGTCCACCTTCGGGGCCGGAGCGCCGAAGTTGAAGCCGTCCACCACCTGGTTGACCGGCTGGTCACTGCTGCCGGCGCAGTCGCGGCAGGCCAGCGCCGGGTTTTCCTTGAACACCAGGTTGCCGTCGCGGTCATTGACCTGGTCGATCAGCCAGGTGTCCACGCGCGAGCCGCCGTTGGCGAACACGGCGTAGCCGCGCGCCACCGACAGCGGGGTCAGCGAGGCGGTGCCCAGCGACATCGACAGGTTCGGCGGCAGCTCCGATTCGGCAAAGCCAAACTCGCTGATGTACTTGCGTGCGTAGTCCACGCCCATGCCATCGAGCAGGCGCACCGACACCAGGTTGCGTGACTGCACCAGCGCTTCGCGCAGACGCATCGGGCCGCGGAAGCCGCCGCCGTCGTTCTGCGGGGCCCAGGTCTTGCCGCGGCGATCGCGGAACACGACCGGGGCGTCGAGCACGATCGAGGCCGGGTTGTAGCCCTTGTCGAAGGCAGCTGCGTAGACGAACGGCTTGAAGCTCGAACCCGGCTGGCGGCGGGCCTGGGTGGCGCGGTTGAACTTGTTGCCGGAGAAGCTGAAGCCACCCACCAGCGCCTTCAGCGCGCCGCTGTGGGCATCCAGCGAGACCAGCGCGGACTGGCCGCGGGGGATCTGGTCCAGCAGCCACTCGCCCTCCTTGGCCCCGGCGCGCACGCGCACGATGTCGCCGCGCTGCACCAGCTTGCCCGGGGTCTTGTTGGTCCACTTGGCGGCGCCGGCCGGCAGCACGATCTCGCTGCGGTTGGCCAGCACCACGGTGGCGCTGCCGTCGGCGCCGGTGCTGGCGACGATCGCCGGCAGCAGGCCGGCCTGGCCGTACATGCCGCGTAGGTGCTCGGCCAGGGCGGCGGCGTCTTCGCCGGCACCCACCTGCACCTGTTTCTCCACGCCGTGCCAGCCGTGGCGGTGGTCGTACAGCAGCAGGCCGTCGCGCACCGACTGGTTCGCGGCGGTCTGCAGGGTGGAGTCGATGGTGGTGGTGACGTGATAGCCCTTGTTGACCACGTCGCCGCCGAAGCGGGCGATCATCTCCTGGCGTACCAGCTCGGCCACGTACGGAGCATCGACCTGCACCGGCGGCTCATGCGCGGTGGCGTGCATCGGCACGGCCTTGGCCGCGTCGGCCTCGGCCTGGCTGACGAATTTCAGGTCGGCCATGCGCTGCAGCACGTAGTTGTCGCGGCGCTGGCGGGCACGCTCCGGGTTGGAGATCGGGTTGCCCGACGAGGGGAACTTGGGGATGCCGGCCAGCGAGGCCATCTCATCCAGGTCCAGCTCGTTCAGTTTCTTGCCGTAATAGAACTCGGCGGCAGCGGCCACGCCGTAGGCGCGGTTGCCGAAGAAACTCTTGTTCAGGTACAGCTCGAAGATCTCGTCCTTGCTCAGCTCGGACTCGATCTTGCGCGCCAGCAGGATCTCGGCCAGCTTGCGGGTGTAGCTGTACTCGGAGCTGAGGAAGAACTGGCGGGCCACCTGCTGGGTGATGGTGGAGCCACCCGGCACGCGCTTGTCGCTGGTGGTGGCCAGCAGCCAGACCGCCCGGCCGATGCCCATGTAGTCCACGCCGCCGTGCTCGTAGAAGCGGGCGTCCTCGGTCGCCAGGAAGGCCTGCTTCAGCTTCTCCGGCACGTCCTTCATGGTGATCGGGGTCCGCCGGGTCTCGCCGAACACCGCCATCAGCTTGCCATCGGCAGCATAGACGTACATCGGCTCCTGCATTTCCACGTCGCGCAGGGTCTGCACGTCGGGAAGCTTGGAGGAAACGGCGTAGTACAGACCGCCCACGGCGGCCGCGCCGATCAGCGCCAGGACCAGGACAATCAAGAAGATCCAGCGCAGCCAGCGGCGGAGTCGAGTCATCGGGTTCAGATTCCGATTGCGAATTTCGTGGTCGCAGAGTATAGATTACGCAAGGTGCCGGCTGGGGTCGGCACCGGGGAGCGCAAGGGGAACAGTCAGGGGCTGCATGGTGAATCCGTGAAGGAATTCACAGCAGGGCCGTTGCCATTTGCTAAGAATACGTTATTAATGCTTGGGCGCAGGTCTTGCGTCCAAGTGCCCGTCGGCAGGGGAGAAACCGTGGGGCTCATCCCAAAAAGTCAGTCGCCGCTCGTAGGCGTCGACATCAGTTCGACTGCGGTAAAGCTTTTGCAGCTGTCCCGCAGCGGCAATCGTTTCCGCGTGGAACATTACGCTGTGGAACCTCTGCCGCCCAATGCGGTGGTGGAGAAAAACATCGTTGAAGTGGAGGCCGTGGGTGAGGCCATCCGTCGGGCGATGAACCGTTCAGGCAGCAAGGCCAAATTGGCCGCTGCCGCCGTCGCGGGGTCGGCAGTGATCACCAAGGTGATCCCGATGCCGGCCGATCTCGACGAAAACGACATGGAAGCCCAGATCGAGCTGGAAGCGGTCAACTACATTCCGTATCCGATCGAGGAAGTGAACCTGGACTTCGAGGTGATCGGGTCGATCCCGAACAACCCGGAGATGGTCCAGGTGCTGCTGGCCGCGTCGCGTTCGGAGAATGTCGAGCTGCGCCAGTCCGCGCTGGAACTCGGTGGCCTGCAGGCCAAGGTGATGGACGTGGAGGCCTTCGCGGTCGAGAACGCCTACGCCCTGGTCGCCAGCGAGCTGCCGGTATCCATCGACGGCGTGGTCGCGCTGGTCGATATCGGCGCCACCATGACCACCCTCAATGTCCTGCGCGGCGGCCGCAGCCTCTACAGCCGCGAGCAGGTGTTCGGTGGCAAGCAGCTGACCGA
This sequence comes from Stenotrophomonas sp. YJH_SMC_131, assembly GCF_059367975.1. NCBI lineage: Bacteria > Pseudomonadati > Pseudomonadota > Gammaproteobacteria > Lysobacterales > Lysobacteraceae > Stenotrophomonas > Stenotrophomonas sp. YJH_SMC_131. The sequence continues at coordinate 4,389 of NZ_JCAFRJ010000002.1, forward strand.
TGAGATCATGCGCCGCTACGGGCTGAGCTACGAGGAAGCCGGGCTGGCCAAGCGCCAGGGCGGCCTGCCGGAAAGCTACGAGATGGAAGTGCTGGAGCCGTTCAAGGAAGCCACGGTCCAGCAGATCAGCCGCCTGCTGCAGTTTTTCTACGCAGGCAGCGAATTCAACCGCGTCGATCACATCGTGCTGGCCGGCGGCTGCGCCGTGCTCGGTGGCCTGCCGGAGATGGTCGAGGAACAGCTGGGCGTGCCGACCGTGGTCGCCAACCCGCTGGCGCAGATGACCCTGGGGCCGAAGGTGAACGCGCATGCGTTGGCCCAGGATGCCCCCGCGCTGATGATCGCGACCGGTCTGGCGCTGAGGAGCTTTGACTGATGGCACGCATCAATCTATTGCCCTGGCGCGCCGAGCGGCGCAAGCAACGCCAGCGCGAGTTCTACGCAATGCTGGGCATGGCCGCCGTCGGTGGCCTGCTGCTGTCGCTGATGATCTGGTTCTACTACGACCGTCAGGTGAGCGGTCAGATGGACCGCAATGCCTATCTGGAAGCCGAGATCGAGAAGGTCAAGGAACAGAACAAGGAGATCGACCGCCTCGACGCGCAGAAGGAACGCCTGCTGGCGCGCAAGAAGGTGATCGAGGAGCTGCAGGCCAAGCGCTCGCAGATGGTCCACCTGTTCGACGCGCTGGTGCGCACCATCCCCGACGGCGTGGTGCTGACCGCGCTGAAGCAGGAAGGGGATGTACTGACGCTGGAAGGCCGCACCCAGTCCAACGCCCGCGTTTCGGCCTACATGCGCAACCTGGAGACCTCCGGCTGGATGACCAACCCGGAGCTGTCGATCATCGAAGCGCGTGACCCGGAGAAGGACAAGGACGGCAAGGCCGGCCCGCTGGCCGACATCAAGGCGCTGCCCTACGTGTTCGTGGTCAAGGTGAAACTGCCGGCACAGAGCGAAGAGGTGTCGGCGACGCCGGGCCTGAACGCCGATGGCTCGGTGGCGACGGCTGCGCCGGCACCGGTGGCTCCGTTGGCCGCAGGTCCGGATGCCGCAACGCCTGCGGCGCCGGCGGCGGGCCAGCCGGCAGCAGCTCCCGCCGCACCGGCCACTGCACCGGCCACGCCGGCCAAGCCGAACCAACCGGCCGCTCCGGCCGCCGCGCCGGCCCCGGCACCTGCCCCGAAGCCTGAGGGCAGCCGCCTGGCGCAGCCGCCGCAGGCCTTCAATGCGCTGCTGCAGGGGGACCGCGCATGAGCCAGAAGATCGACATCAAGAACCTGGATTTCAACGACATCGGCAACTGGCCGCAGAAGGCCAAGATCGTCTTCTGCTCGTTGCTGGCGCTGGTCATCATGTTCGTGGCGTGGATGCTGCTGATCAGCGGCAAGCGCGAAGAACTGGCCGGCCTGGAATCGAAGGAAGTCGAGCTGCGCACCGAGTTCACCAAGCAGCAGGAACGCGCGGTGAACCTGGGGCCGCTGAAGCAGCAGCTGGCGCAGATGGAGCAGGTGCTGCAGCAGATGCTGCGGCAGCTGCCGAGCAAGACCGAAATGCCCGACCTGATCATCGACATCTCGCAGACCGCGCTGTCCAGCGGCCTGACCAACGAGCTGTTCGAGCCGGAGCAGGAGCAGATCAAGGAGTTCTACGCCGAGAAGCCGATCAAGCTGCGCATGGTGGGCAGTTACCACCAGTTCGGCGCGTTCGTCAGTGGCGTGGCCTCGCTGCCGCGGGTGGTGATCCTGACCATGCATGACATCAACCTCAAGCCCAAGGAAAAGACCGGCGGCAACGTCCGCAGCGGTGCACTGGAACTGTCCGGTACGGTCAAGACCTACCGCTACCTGGACGAGACCGAGGTGCAGGCGCAGCAGGCGTCCGACGCTGGCAAGGAGGGCAAGAAGTGATGCGCGCGCAGACCGTACGTGGTGCGATGGTGCTGGCTGTGCTGCTGCTGGCTGGTTGCGGCCGTGGCGTGACCAGCACGCCCGGCGACGCACCGAACCTTGAGAAGTGGGTGGAAGGCGAGCGCGCGCGACCGGCGCAACCGCTGGAGCCGCTGCCGGTGATGCAGCAGTTCGAGACCTTTGAATACTCCGCGCAGGGCATGCGCGATCCGTTCACCGATGCCTGGACCAATCCGCAGCAGGGGAACGGCGGATTGCGACCGGACCCGAACCGGCGCAAGGAGCCGTTGGAAGGCTTCCCGCTGGATGCGCTGGACATGGTCGGCACCATCGGTACCGGCGCAGGTACCGTGGCGCTGGTGATGGGGCCGGACAAGGTCACCTACCGGGTTCGCCCGGGCGGTTACCTGGGGCAGAGCGACGGGCGGGTCACGGCGGTCTTCGAAGACCGCGTGGAGCTGATCGAACTGGTGCCGGATGGCGCGGGTGGCTGGCTGGAACGGCCGGCAACGCTCTCGCTTGAAGATCAATGATCGTTTACTGGGGATAGCACGATGACCTTTCACCAAGCCAAGGGGCTGCGTCCCATCCGGCGCTCTACCTTGAACCGTGTCAGCGCGCTGGGAGTCGCGCTGATGCTGGCCTGCGCTCCGGCGCTGGCTGCCGCACCGGCGGAAAAGACGGTGGGCGCCACCGTGGCACCGGCCGCCGCGCCGGCGGGCCTGTCGGTGGCCAAGATCGATTTCAAGCGTGGCGATGACGGCGCCGGGCGCCTGATCGTGCAGTTCGACGGGCAGGGCGCGATCCCTGACCTGCGCACGCAGGGCAACAGCGTGGTGGTCGACGTCGGCAATGCCCGGCTGCCGGCCAACCTGCAGAAGCCGATGAACGTCACCGACTTCGCCACGCCGGTACAGCGCATCGACGCCAAGCCGTCGGGCGCCGGCACCCAACTGGTGCTGAGCACCGGTGGCGCGGTGGAGTCGCTGGCCTACCAGAGCGGCAACGAATACGTGGTCGAGATCAGCCCGCGCCAGGCCCAAGCCGCCGTGGGTGCGGTCACCGCCGGCAGCGTCACCCAGGCGGCCAAGGCCGTCGGCCAGCGCGGCTTCACCGGCAAGCCGGTGACCTTCAACTTCCAGGACGTGCCGGTGCGCACCGTGCTGCAGTTGATCGCCGAGGAGTCCAACCTGAACGTGGTGGCGTCCGACTCGGTGCAGGGCAACGTGACCCTGCGCCTGGTCAATGTGCCGTGGGACCAGGCGCTGGACATCGTCCTGCGCGCCAAGGGCCTGGACAAGCGTCGCGACGGCAGCGTGATCTGGGTGGCGCCGCAGGCCGAACTGGCCAAGTTCGAGCAGGAAAAGGAAGACGCGCGCATCGCCATCGAGAACCGCGAAGACCTGCAGACCGACTACATCCAGATCAACTACCACAGCGCCACGCAGATCTTCAAAGCGCTGACCGAGGCCAAGGGCATCGGCGGCAGCGGTGGTGGTGGCAGTGGTGGTGGTTCGGGCAGCTCCTCGCAGGAAGACAGTGGCTTCCTGTCCTCGCGCGGCCGCATCGTGGCCGACGAACGCACCAACACGCTGATGATCAGCGACATCCCGAAGAAGATCGCGCGCATGCGCGAGCTGATCAACGTGATCGACCGCCCGGTCGACCAGGTGCTGATCGAAAGCCGCATCGTCATCGCCACCGATACCTTCGCCCGCGAACTGGGTGCGAAGTTCGGTGTCAGCGGCAGCCGTGACAACGTGTACTTCAGTGGCAGCCTGGATGCCAATGCCGAGACCCGCAAGTCGCAGGTCGCAACCGACCTGGCCAATGCCAAGGCCGAGCGTGACTGGGAAGCCGGTGGCCGGGTCGGCCCGCCGCCGGTGAAGTCCGGCTCGGCGATCACCCGCGGCCTGAACTGGAACCTGCCGGTGGCCGCCGCCAGCAACCCGGGTTCGCTGGCGCTGTCGATCCTCAATGCCGGTTACCTGCTGGACGTGGAGCTGTCTGCCATGCAGCAGGAATCGCGAGGCGAGGTGATCTCCAACCCGCGCGTGGTCACCACCAACCAGCGCGAAGCGATGATCAAGCAGGGCAAGGAAATCGGCTACGTCACCATCAGCGGTGGTACCGCTGGCGGCGTGGCGACCCCGAACGTCCAGTTCAAGGAAGTGGTGCTGGAGCTGAAGGTCACCCCGACCATCACCAACGACAACCGCGTGTTCCTCAACATGCAGGTGAAGAAGGACGAAGTCGACCAGCTGATCCAGCTGGAGGGCTACGGCACCGTGCCGTCGATCAACCGTCGCGAAGTCAACACCGCGGTGCTGGTCGAGGATGGGCAGACCGTGGTGATCGGTGGCGTCTACGAGTTCACCGATCGCAACAGCATCAGCAAGGTGCCGTTCCTGGGCGACGTGCCGTTCCTGGGCAACCTGTTCAAGAAGCGCGGTCGCAACAAGGACAAGGCCGAACTGCTGGTGTTCGTCACCCCGAAGGTGCTGCGCGTGGCCAAGCAGAACTGAGCCCGCGCCTCCCGCGAAACGAAGAAGGGCCGCCCCGTGCGGCCCTTTTTCGTTTGGGCTGGCGGCATGCACGAAGCAGATCCATACCCGGTGTGGACGGCTGTTCAGCGGTTCTTGATGCCAATCGCAGGGCACCCTGCGATGATGTCGGGAACCCGTGCCGTCCTGCGCCGGTCAAAGGCCCCCATGAACCTGCCACCGCCGATGCCCGAAACCGTCTCGCCGCCGCCCGCGCCGGCCACCTCCCGCCTGCATGCGGCGTTCACCCAGCTGCGCGACGCGCTGTCGGCCGAGATCGTCGGCCAGGCGGCACTGGTCGAACGCCTGCTGATTGCATTGTTGGCCGACGGCCATCTGCTGGTGGAGGGCGCGCCGGGCCTGGCCAAGACCACGGCGATCCGTGCACTGGCCTCGCGCCTGGAAGCAGACTTTGCCCGCGTGCAGTTCACCCCCGACCTGCTGCCGGCCGACCTCACCGGCACCGAGATCTGGCGCCCGCAGGAGGGCCGCTTCGAGTTCGTGCCCGGCCCGATCTTCCACCCGATCCTGCTGGCCGACGAGATCAACCGGGCACCGGCCAAAGTGCAGTCGGCGCTGCTGGAGGCCATGGGCGAGCGCCAGGTCACGGTTGGCCGCCATACCTATGCGCTGCCGCCGCTGTTCCTGGTGATGGCCACGCAGAACCCGATCGAGCAGGAGGGCACCTTCCCGCTGCCGGAAGCGCAGCTGGACCGTTTCCTGATGCATGTGCGCATCGGTTACCCGGACCAGGCCGCCGAATCGGAAATCCTGCGGCTGGCCCGTGAGCGTGCCCGTGGTGCATTGGGCGAGGCTGCGCCGGCGCCGGACAAGATGCCGATGCAGGACGTGTTCGACGCCCGCCGCGAAGTGCTGGACCTGCACATGGCACCGGCACTGGAGCGCTACCTGATCGAACTGGTGCTGGCCTCGCGCGATCCCGCGCGCTACGACGCCGGCCTCGGCCGCCGCATCGCCTGGGGGGCAAGCCCGCGCGGTTCCATCGCACTGGAGCGCTGTGCCCGTGCGCGGGCGTGGCTGGCCGGCCGTGACTTCGTCACGCCCGACGACGTGCGTGCAGTCGCCGCCGACGTGCTGCGCCATCGCGTGCTGCCCAGCTATGAAGCCACCGCCGAGGGCTGGGACGGCGAGCGCCTGGTGCAGGAGCTGCTGGCCCGGGTGCCGGCACCCTGAGCCTGCGCATGACCGATCCATCCCTGGAACAGGCACCGTCCGCGCTCGAAGGTGACGGGCTGCGCCCGCAGCTGGCCGAACTGGTCGCGCTACGGCGGCTGGCACAGCGTCCGCCGCCGCCGCGCCGTGGCCGCACCGGCAACGCGGGCCAGGCACCGTCCCAACTGCGCGGCCGCGGCATGGAATACGCCGAGTCGCGCGAATATGTAGCTGGCGACGACGCGCGCCACATCGATTGGCGCGTGACTGCGCGCACCGGCCGCGCCCATACCAAATTGTTCCAGGCCGAGCGCGAGCGGGTCAGCCTGATCGTGGCCGATACGTCGCCGGCGCTGTACTTCGGCACGCGCGTGCGCTTCAAATCGGTACAGGCCGCCCGTGCCGGTGCGGTTGCCGCGTGGTCGGCGCAGCGCCGCGGCGACCGCGTGGGTGCGCTGCGCGGCAGCGATCGCGAAGCGCCGATTGCCCCCGCGGGTGGGCCACGCGGCGTGCTGCGCGTGCTCGACGCGCTGACCCGCTGGTATGCACAGCCGCCGGCCGACGATCTGGGCTTGGCGCGCGCGCTGGATCATGCCGGTCGCGTGCTGCGCCCGGGGGCACGCATGCTGGTGCTGGCCGATCCGCAGCAGGCCATCCGCATTCCGCCCGCGCGCTGGAGCGCGCTGGCCCAGCATCACGATCTCAGCCTGGTGCTGCTGGTTGATCCACTGGAACTGCATCCCCCCTCGGCGGCGCTGCAGTTCCAGACCGCACAGCAGCGCATCGGCCTCGACCTGCGCCGCAGTGAAGTGCAGGCGCATTGGCAGGCACACTTCGTCGAACCGCTGCAGGAACTGCGGCGCCAGCTCGGCGCACGCCGTGTCGATGTGCAGGTGCTGTCCACGGATGCGCCCAGCGACGCGTGGCTGGCGCCGTCACCGACCGAGGTGCCGGCGTGAGCGCCGCGCTGCCGCTGCGCGATGTGCAGTTGCCACCGGCACCTTCATGGTGGCCGCCTGCCCCCGGTTACCTGATGGTCGGCGCGGCGGTTGTGCTGGTGCTGTTGGTGATCGCCGTGCTGATGTGGCGGCGTCGCCGTCGCCGCCAGCGTTGGTTGCAGCTGTTCGATAGCGAGCTGGCAGCCACCACCGACGCTGCGGCCGAACTGGCGGCCATTGCCGGATTGCTGCGCCGTGCCGCACGCCGTGCAAAGCCGGGCAGTGAATCGCTGCGCGATGATGCCTGGTGGCAGCGTGTAGACCCGCAGGGCACGTTGCCCGATGCGCGCCGCAGCCTGCTGGCCGAAGGCGCGTATCGCCCACGCGTCGACAGCAACGACGTGGCGGCCGTGCGCAGCTGGGCCCGCGAGCGCTATCTGGCGATGCTGCTGGAGCGCCGCCGATGAACCTCTGGACGACCTATTGGCCATGGCCGGACCTGCAGCTGGCATGGCCACTGGCATTGCTCGCGCTACCGTTGCCGTTGCTGATGCGCTGGTGGAAGCGCCGTGCAGAACCGGGCGCCGCGCTGCGTGTGCCCTACGCCGCCGCCGAGCTCGAAGCGCTGTCCGGTGGGGGCCGCGTCGACGTGTCGTGGCTGCGCACGCTGCTGCTATGGCTGGGCTGGTGCGCGCTGTGCATCGCGCTGGCACGGCCGCAGCAGCTGGGCGAAGCCATCACGCCGCCGCAGCAGGGCCGGCAGATGATGCTGGCGATGGACGTGTCCGGCAGCATGGGCGAGGGTGACATGGTGCTGGGAGCCCAGGCGGTTGATCGCCTCACCGCGGCCAAGGCCGTGCTGGCCGACTTCCTGGATCGTCGTGCCGGCGACCGCGTCGGCCTGCTGATTTTCGGTGATCGCGCCTACACGCTTACGCCGCTTACCGCAGACCTGGCCAGCGTGCGCGATCAGCTGCGCGACAGCGTGGTCGGCCTGGCCGGGCGCGAGACCGCCATCGGTGATGCCATCGGCCTGGCGGTGAAGCGCCTGCGCAGCCAGCCGGAGGGACAGCGCGTGCTGATCCTGTTGACCGATGGTGTCAGCAACGCCGGTGTGCTGGAGCCGCTGCGCGCCGCGGAAGTCGCGCGCGCCGAAGGCGTGCGCATCCACACGGTTGCATTCGGCGGCGATGGCAGCATGCGCCTGTTTGGTATCCCGATTTCCACCGACCAGGATCCGGTCGATGAGGCCACCCTGAAGAAGATCGCCAGCATGACCGGTGGCCAGTTCTTCCGCGCGCGTGACACCGCGCAGCTGGCCGGGATCTACGCCGAGCTCGATCGCCTGGAGCCGGTCGCCGCGAAGGGGCCGAGCCTGCGTCCGCGCGAAGAACGCTATGCCTGGCCGTTGGGGCTGGCGTTGCTGCTGGGCGTGCTGGCCTGGCTGTGGCCGGAGCGTCGCCGATGATCGCGTTTGCTTCGAATCTCCCCGATTGGAGCGCATTGCACTTCCTGCGACCGGAGTGGTTGTGGGCGCTGCTGGCGTTGCCCCTGATCCTCGCGCTCGCGGTGTACCGGCAGCGACGCAGTGATGCGTGGCGGCAGGCGGTGGACGCACACCTGTTGCCACATCTGCTGGCCGCGGGCGCGAAGCGGCGAGTGCGCCTGCCATGGGCGCTGCTGCTGGGCTGGACACTGGCATCGCTGGCCATGGCCGGGCCGAGCTGGCGCCAGCAGGCACAACCGATGTTCCAGGCCAGCGCACCGCTGCTGGTGGTGCTGGACCTGTCCAGCCGGATCACGGCAACCGATCTTCCGCCGTCGCGCCTGCTGCAGGCGCGGGCGAAAGTGGGCGAGCTGCTGCGCGCGCGCCAGGGCGGGCAGGTGGGGCTGGTGGTGTATGCCGATGATGCCTACACCGTGGCGCCGCTGACCGACGACGGCAGCAATGTTGCGTTGTATCTGGATGCGCTGTCGCCGGACGTGATGCCGCGTGATGGCCAGCGTGCCGACCGCGGCATCGACTGGGCGACACGCTTGATGCGGCAGATCGGCGCGTTGCAGGGGCAGATCCTGCTGGTCAGCGATCAGGCGGACAGCGAAGCTGCACTGGCGGCGGCGCAGGCACGCAGCCTGGGCCTGCAGGTGTCGGTGCTGGGCCTGGGCACGCCTGCCGGTGCGGCGTACCGCGATGGCAATGGGCAGATCCGCCAGGCCGCGCTGGATGAGGGCAGCCTGCGTGCAGTCGCCACTGCCGGTGGCGGCCGCTATGCGCGCATCTCTGCCGATGACGGCGATCTGCGTGCGCTCGGTGTACTCGACGCGCGCGACGGCACGGCGGCGCAGCGGCCGGGCGAAGGCAAGCAGTGGCGTGACGAAGGCTTCTGGTTGCTGCCGCCGGTGATGCTGCTGGCATTGCTGGCCTTCCGCCGTCGCGCGGTGCTGGCCGCGGTGCTCGCGGTGGGTCTGCTGCCATGGATGAATGACGCGCAGGCGCAGGCCCCTGCGACGCCTGTCTCGCAGCCGGCGCAGGGCACGCTGTGGAAGCGCAGCGACCAGCTGCAGCATCAACGCCTGGCCGAGGGGGTTCAGGCCTACCGCAAGGGCGACTTCGCCACTGCACGCAGACAGTTCGAAGGCATCGACAGCGATGCCGGTTGGTACAACCTGGCCAACACGCTTGCACGCGAAGGCAACTACGACGAAGCGATCGCCGCCTACGACCGCGCACTGGCGCTGCATCCGGGCATGGCCGATGCAGTGGCCAACCGCGCCGTGGTCGATGCCGCACGCAAGCGCAGGCCATCCGGGGGCGGCCAAGGCCAGGATCAACAGAAGCCACCGCAGAACGGGCAGCAGAAACAACCGCAGGGCCCGCAGGGCCAACAGAACCCACAGGGACAGCCGAAGCAGGGCCAGCAGCAACCCGGCCAGGGCCAGCCGCCGTCGGGCCAGCAGGGCCAGCCCAAGGCGGGTGACAACAACGCGCAGTCGGAGCCTCAGCCTGGCGAACGTGGCCGCGATGGCCAGCAGGCACCACCGCAGGTGGAAGATGCCAAGGCGCAGGCGCAGGCCGATGAACAGCAGCGCCAGCGCATGCAGCAGGCGATGCAGCAGGCACGCGAGGGTGAGGCCGGCAAGGGGGGCAAGCCAGTGCCGGGTGGTGAGGGCCGCACGCCGCGCCAGCGCGAGGAGCAACAGGCGGTGGAGGCATGGATGCGGCGTGTGCCGGATGATCCGGGCGCATTGCTGCGGGCCAAGTTCCAGCTGGAAAACGAACGCAGGAAGAGGGAAGGGCGATGACGCGGTCGATCAACATGCACGGGCACTGGCCTCGACAGGTACTGGCGGCGCTGCTGTTGTGGCTGCCGCTGCTGGCCTGGGCGCAGCCGCGCGCGTGGCTGGACCGCGACCGCATCGCGATGGGCGACACGGTCACGCTCAATGTCGAGAGCGACCAGGGCGCCCCTGACTTCACGCCATTGCGCACCGACTTCGACCTGAGCGGGCAGACCAGCAGCCGCCAGGTGGAATGGAGCAATGGCAGCATGCAGCAGCGCAACCTGTATGGCGTGGCGCTGACACCACGACGTAGTGGTGCGCTGGTGGTACCGGGCCTGCAGGTGGGCAGTGTGCGCACCGCACCGCTGACGCTGCAGGTCGATGCGGCCGCCGTGGCGGGGCCCGACAGCAATGCGATGGCCTTCATCGAAACCGTTGTCGATGACGATACGCCGTATGTGCAGCAGAGCGTGGGCGTGGTGGTGCGGCTGTACTTCGCCTCGCAGCTGGCCTCCGGCGAGCTGGTGCTGGATACCCCGGCGGGCGCGTCGTTGCAGCGTGTGGGCGACGACCGCACCGATGTACGCCAGGTCAACGGGCGCCGCTACAACGTGGTCGAACGGCGTTTCCTGCTGATCCCCGAGCGCAGTGGCGCGTTGCGCCTGGCCGGTGCCCGTTTCAGTGGGCGCAGTGCGGGTGGCTTCTTCGACGACTTCTTCGGCGGTGGCGATGGCCGCATGAATGCCACCGGCGCAGACCGCACGCTGCAGGTGCAGGCACAGCCGGCGCAGGCCCCGCAGCCGTGGCTGCCACTGCAGAGCCTGCAGCTGCGCTACACCAGTGCGCCGACCAGTGCCCGCACCGGTGAGGCCGCCAACGTGGTGGTCGAAGCGGTTGCCGAAGGCGCGACGCGCGCGCAGTTCACCGACCTGCCGGTGCCGGATGTCGGCACCAATGCGCAGGTGTTCGCCGAACCGGCACAGTACGAAGAGACCTTCAACGGCAGCACGCCGCGCCTGAAGATCACCCGCCGCTATTCGATCGTGCCGCGCCAGCCGGGTTCGCTGGTGGTGCCGGGGCCGCGCCTGCCCTGGTGGGATGTGCGTAACGGCAAGGCGCAGGAGGCGAAGCTGCCGGACCTGACGCTGGCCGTCGCGGCCGGCACCGGCACTGCCTCACCGGCGCCATTGCCGCCGATCGACACCGATGCCGCGCTGCCGGGCGCCGATGGCCAGGACAGCCGCATCGCCGCGACCGATCCGCGTGCCAGCGGCCTGTCCGAGCGTCCGTGGCCGTGGATGGCGGCGGCCATCGGCCTGGCGTTGCTGTGGCTGCTGACTCTCCTGTGGGGCTGGCAGCGAGGTCGGCGCCCGCGCGCAGTGGCGCCTGTAGCGGGCAAGCCCTCTGTGCCGACTGCGGCGGGCGGGCGTGCCGGCCTGGCAGAACTGCGCCGCGCGCTGGATGGCGAGGGCTTCGACCAGGTGGAAGCACAGCTGTGTGCGATGGCTGGTGTGGAACGCATCGAGCAGGTCATCGCGCGGCTTGGGGATGCAGCCCAGCGTCAAGTGCTACAGGACCTGCAGCAGGCGCGGTGGGGCGGGCAGGGGGATCTGGCGCCGCTGCGCACGCGCCTGCGCGAGGTCTTCCGTGACGGACCGCACTGGTCGGCGGCTGCGGGCACCGCCGACACTGACCTGGCGCCGCTGTATCCGCCGCGGCGAACCTGAACCGGCGCCGCTTGCGCGCTTTGTTAGAGTGCATTCATTTTTCGAGGAAACCCGCGTATGACAGCAGCTGCTGCCGACAAGAAGAAGTTGCCCCTGCATTGGAAGATGGGCATCGGCTTTGCGATCGGCCTGGTCCTGGGACTGATCGTGCACGCCCTGGGCGGCAGCGTCGATGGTCTGCAGGCTGGTGCCAAGTGGGTAATGGACTACGTCACCACCCCGGCGTCGGGCCTGTTCCTCAACCTGATCTTCATGCTGATCGTGCCGCTGATCTTCTCGGCGCTGATCATGGGCGTGTCGGAGATGGGCGACATCCGCGCCCTCGGCCGCATCGGCTGGAAGACCCTGGCCTACACCGTGCTGCTGTCCGGCATCGCGGTGGGCATCGGCCTGGTGCTGGTCAACCTGCTCAAGCCGGGCGCGGGCGTCGATCCGCAGACTGCGGCACTGATGCTCTCGGAGAACGCCGAGCGCAGCAAGGAAATCGTCGCTGGCATCCACGGCACGCCGAAGGGCATGGACATGCTGCTGTCGATCGTGCCGAGCAACGTGCTGCAGGCCGCGTCGGACAACGGCGCGATCCTGTCGCTGATGTTCTTCGCGCTGATGTTCGGCATCGGCATGGTGCTGACCGACAATGAAAAGGTTGCCCCGCTGCGCCGCGCCATCGAAGGCGTGTTCGAAATCTCGATGACCCTGATCAACCTGGTCATCCGCCTGGCCCCTTATGCGGTGGCCTGCTTCATGTTCAACCTGGCCGCGCTGTTCGGCTTCGAGCTGATCATCCGCCTGGGTGCCTATGTGGGCGTGGTGGTGCTGGCGCTGGGCCTGCACATGATCGTGACCTACGGTACCGCGGTGTGGCTGTCCGGCCGCTCGCCGCTGTCGTTCTTCCGCGATACCCAGGAAGCAACGGTGATGGCGTTCTCCACCGCCTCCAGCAATGCCACCCTGCCGACCGCGCTGCGCGTGGCCGACCAGATGGGCCTGCCGCAGCGCGTGTCGCGCTTCGTGCTGACCGTGGGTGCCACCGCCAACCAGAACGGCACCGCGCTGTTCGAGGGCGTGACGGTGATCTTCCTGGCCCAGTTCTTCGGCGTTGACCTGAGCATCGGCCAGCAGATCATGGTGATGGCGGTCTGCATCCTCGGTGGCATCGGTACCGCCGGCGTGCCGTCGGGATCGCTGCCGGTGGTGGCGATGATCTGCGCGATGGTCGGTGTGAATCCGCTGGGCATCGGCCTGATCCTGGGCGTGAATCACTTCCTGGACATGTGCCGTACCGCGCTGAACGTGACCGGCGACCTGGCCCTGACCACGCTGGTGGCCAAGGGCGAGTCGCACGATGGCCCGGCCCTGGGTCCGCAGCAGGACTGAGTCCAACGCCACTGCTGGCGACCTGATCGGGGTCGGATTCCTTTCCGCAGGGAAAGGGCTCCGACCCCTTTCACATGCGGAATCCGGCGGAGATCATGACGTGCCGGCCAGCGGCCGGCACGACCGGGCAAGGTGAACTGACCCCCCGCCCGGCGACTATGGGACAATAGGCCGCCCGCACGTCCGCGGCCGCCTCCCGATTCCGACAGAACCATGACGCAGCCTACCCGTCGCCAGTTGGCCAACGCCATCCGCTTCCTTGCCGCCGATGCGGTTGAAACCGCAAAGTCCGGCCACCCCGGCATGCCCATGGGCATGGCCGACATCGCCGAAGTCCTCTGGAACGACTACCTCCGCCATAACCCGAGCAACCCGCACTGGTTCAACCGCGACCGTTTCGTGCTGTCCAACGGCCACGGTTCGATGCTGCAGTACGCGCTGCTGCACCTGAGCGGCTACGACCTGCCGATCGAGCAGCTGAAGCTGTTCCGCCAGCTGGGCAGCCACACCGCCGGTCACCCGGAACGCCACGAGACCCCGGGCGTGGAGACCACCACCGGCCCGCTGGGCCAGGGTTTCGCCAATGCCGTGGGCTTCGCCCTGGCCGAGAAGCTGCTGGCACAGCGCTTCAACCGTCCGGAGCTGGAAGTGGTCGACCACCGCACCTGGGTGTTCATGGGCGATGGCTGCCTGATGGAAGGCGTGTCGCATGAAGCCGCTTCGCTGGCCGGCACCTGGGGCCTGCACAAGCTGGTCTGCTTCTGGGACAACAACCACATCTCCATCGACGGCAACGTCGAGGGCTGGTTCACCGACAACACCCCGGAGCGTTTCGAGGCCTATGGCTGGAACGTGGTCCGCGACGTCGATGGCCATGACCCGGACAGCATCAAGGCCGGCATCGAGGCCGCGCTGTCGCAGAGCGACAAGCCGACCCTGATCTGCTGCCGCACCACCATCGGGTTTGGTTCGCCGAACAAGGCGGGCAAGGAATCCAGCCACGGCGCACCGCTGGGCAAGGACGAGCTGGAAGCCACCCGCAAGCAGCTGGGCTGGGAATACGGTCCGTTCGAGATCCCGCAGGCGATCTACGACGGCTGGCGCGCCAATGGCGCCGGCACCCTGCGTCAGGCCGAGTGGGAACAGCTGTTCGACAAGTACGCCAGCCAGTACCCGGCTGAAGCAGCCGAACTGACCCGCCGCTCGCATGGCGAACTGCCGGCCGACTTCGTTGCCAAGGCCGATGCGTACATCGCCCAGGTGGCCGCGGAAGGCCCGACGATCGCCTCGCGCAAGGCGTCGCAGCTGGCCATCGAAGCCTATGCCCCGCTGCTGCCGGAAATCGTCGGCGGTTCGGCCGACCTGGCGCACTCCAACCTGACCCTGTGGAAGGGCAGCAAATCGGTTGCCAGCGACGACGCCAACGCCAACTACGTGTATTACGGCGTGCGCGAGTTCGGCATGACCGCCATTGCCAACGGCCTGGCCCTGCACGGTGGCTTCATTCCGTTCGACGCCACCTTCCTGGTGTTCAGCGACTACGCCCGCAACGGCGTGCGCATGAGCGCGCTGATCCCGGCGCACGCCATCCACGTCTACACCCACGACTCGATCGGCCTGGGCGAAGACGGCCCGACCCACCAGCCGGTGGAGCACCTGGCCTCGCTGCGCTACATCCCGAACAACGACGTGTGGCGTCCGTGCGATGCGGTCGAGTCGGCGGTGAGCTGGAAGGCCGCGATCACCCGCCAGGACGGCCCGAGCTGCCTGGTGTTCAGCCGCCAGAACCTGCCGCACCAGCCGCGCAGCGCCGAGCAGATCGCGCAGATCGAGCGCGGCGGTTACGTGCTGGCCGATGCCGCCGGTACCCCGGATGTGATCCTGATCGCCACCGGTTCGGAAGTCTCGCTGGCCACCGAAGCCAAGGCCCAGCTGGATGCGGCTGGTCTCAAGACCCGCGTGGTCTCGATGCCGTCCACCGACGTGTTCCTGCGCCAGGATGCGGCCTACCGTGAATCGGTGCTGCCGAACGCCGTGCGCAAGCGCGTGGCCGTGGAAGCCGGCGTCACCGGTTTCTGGCGCCAGTTCGTCGGCCTGGACGGTGCCGTGATCGGTATCGACACCTTCGGTGCCTCCGCCCCGGCCGACCAGCTGTACAAGCACTTCGGCATCACCACCGCGCACGTGGTGGAAGCCGCCAAGGCGCTGTAAGCAGCATCGCGACGTAATGAGGAAAGGCCGGCGCAAGCCGGCCTTTTCTTTGCCGCAGGAAAAAGGGGACGGAGGGGATTAAGTCGTTTGTGCACAAACGACTTAATCCCCTCCGTCCCCTTTTCTCAGGCGGTGCGTGCCAGTGCCAGGCGCAGCAGGCGCGCGTCCAGGCGTTCGGCGAAATCCTTCGGTGCCTGCAGGCCCATGCGCTGCAGGTACACCGCATCGCCGTCGCCGGCCGGTTGCCGTAGTGCTGCCCAGACGGTACGCAGCTTGTCGCCGCGGGTCTGCGTGTTGGCCTTCAGCCAGCCCAGCGCTTTCACCAGCACCTGCTCGATCTCGTTGAAGTCACTGCCCAGCGGATAGTCCGGCAGGCTGCCATCGGCGCGGAATGGGGCCAGCGCCGCCGTCAGCGCCTGCGGCGTATTGCGCTGCTGCCGCTGCGGATCCGGTTGCGCGACCGCCAGCAGTTTGCGCGAGGCGTGCGCCTGCTGCAGCAGGCCGCCCTGGAACGGGGCCTCGGTGATTGCGGTCATCGCATGCACGCAGTCCTCGTCGGTCAGTCCGCGCAGGTCGGCAATGCCGTATTCGTTGAGGTAGATGTCGCGCAGGTGGCGCGGAATGGTGGTGTGCCCGTAGTTCCAGCGCACGTTGGATTCGCGTCGGCCCTTGTCATCGCGCGCGGCGCGGAACATCAGCACGCTGCGGGCTTCCGGCAGGGCATGTGCCATCGCCACGAAGTTGTACTGGCCGCCCACACCGGATACCACGCGTCCATCGTCCAGCGCGTCGGACACCGCCGCGCCCAGCGCGGTGGCCATCATGCAGGAGTTGAAGAAGCGCGCATGGCGGCGCTGCAGGCGTTCCAGCGTTTCGTTGCCGCCGTACAGCTGGTTGATCTCGCTGATGCGGCGCATGCCGATCGCACGGCACTCGTCCTCCGGCAGCGTGCGCAGCCACTCGTAGAATTCCGGCGAGCCCAGGTAGAACGCGCCGTGCAGGTACTCACCTTCGGCCGCCAGTGTGGCGTGGTCGATCGACAGCGTGCTGCCGTTCTCGATGCGCTGCATCAGCGCCAGGTCATCGTGTACCTTGCGCTTGATCACCCCGGTCTGCACCAGCCTGCGGAAGCCCTCGTTGAGCATCTCGCTGCAGCCGTACAGGCCCACTTCGAACGGGTCCACGCCGCCGATCTCCTGCACCAGCGGGTGGCTGGCCAGCTGCGGATCCAGCGCGTGCAGCACGCGGCGGTAGCGCGCGTTGTCGGTATGGCGCAGCACCAGCGCATGGCTGAGCGCGTCGGCCAGCGTACCGATGCCGATCTGCAGCGTGCCGCCATCGCGCACCAGCGTGCTTGCGTACAGGCCGATGGCGTAGTCGGCATCGCCGACCGGCTGCCGCGGCAGCCCGAACAGCGCCGGGTACGGCCGCGGTGGGGTGATCACCAGATCGAAGAACGAGACATCGACCGTGGCCGAGCCGCCCAGGTAGGGCAACTGGGGATCGATCTCGGCGATCAGCAGCGGACGCGGCAGGCCACGCGCGGTCATCGCGTCCAGCGTGTCCTGGGTGATGTCGTTGTTGCACGACAGGGAAAGCCGGCGGTCGTTCGGGCGCATCGCCACTTTCTGCACGATCACCTGTGGCGCGCGCTGCGCCACCGCATCGGCGGCGTGGGTGTAGTTCAGGCTGGTATAGCTGGATTGCGCCTGGCGCGACCCGAGCAGGGCGCCGGACTGCATGTAGAACTCTTCCACCTGCACATGTGCCGGCAACGCGTCGCGTGCGATCGCATCGGCATAGGCCAGGCGCGGGAAGTCGTCGCCGAAATGGCGCAGCGCGAACGGTGCCAGGAAGCGGGCTTCCAGGCCGGTGCCCCGCGCCTTCGGCGGATTCAGCGACAGCGCGGTATACAGCTGCAGCGGCCGCGACGGATCGTGCTCGACGCGCGCGTAGAGGGCATTGAGCAGCCGATGCGGCTTGCCCAGTGCCAGCGGTGCCCCGATCCGCAGCGGCCCGTCCACGCGCGCAAACAACCAGTCGACGGCGGCGTCCAGGTCGGTGAGGTGTTCGGTCATGCGCGGCGGTCCTGCGTCGGGGGAGTGCGGGCATTACAGCATGTCGGGCTTGAACCGCCGTCGACGCGAGACTTCCGCGCCGGCCACCATGAACTGCCCATCGCCACGGTAATGCACCGTGCGCGGCAGCTTCGGCCGGGGCGCAACATGGGCGTGCACGATTTCCCAGATGAACAGATTGCTCGCTGCCACCTGGCTGTCGTCGTACAGGCGGCATTCGAAGCACGAATGGCATTGGCCGACCAGTGGCGCGCCGACCTCACGCGCGGGCAGTGCGTCGAGCCCGAAACGGGCGAACTTGTCGACCTCGCGGCCGCTGCAGTTGCCGATGTCCACCACGGTATCGAGCAGCTCCACCCCGGGCACGTTGATCACGCACTCGCCGCTGCCGCGCGCCAACGCGTGGCTGTGGTTTGCGTCCCACAGGTAGGTGGCGACCAGTGAAGGCGAGAAGCCCATGACCATGTGCCAGCCCATCGTCATCAGGTTGCGCTGGCCGCGCCATGCCGTGCTGACCAGCACGATCGGGCCGGGTTCGAGGAAGCGGCGGGCCTGCTCGACCGGGAAATCCTTCTTCGGCAGTGCTTTCATCCGGGGCCAGGGGCGGGAGGAACCGATGCTGGCGCAGCCGGGATGAACCCGGAGTCGAGGGGCTTGACAGGCAGTTCGATTACGCGCGTAATCAATCTGTCGATTACGGATGTAAACCATGACCCCGATCAGCGAAGCCGAAGCCGTCGTGATGGAGGTGCTGTGGCAGCAGGCACCGCGTAGTGCCGATGACGTGGTGGCCGCGCTGGCCCATCGCGACTGGGCCGAGCCGACCATCAAGACCCTGCTCAACCGCCTGCTGACCAAGGGCGCGATCACTGCCGAGCGCGATGGACGGCGTTACCTGTACCGGCCGCTGCTGCAGCGACAGGCGTGGGTGGAGGCGCAGAGCCAGGACTTCATCGGCCGTGTCTTCGAAGGGCGCGTGGCGCCGCTGGTCGCGCACTTCAGCGAACGCGGCCAGCTGAGCGCGCAGGACATCGCCGAACTGAAGAAGCTGATCCAGGAGCTGGACCATGACTGAGCTGCTCGACGGACTGTGGCGGGCCAGCTTGTGGCTGGCCGTGGGTGTGGTCCTGCTGGCGGTGCTGCGACCGCTGCTGGTGCGGTTGGGGGGCGCTGGGCTGGCCTACCGCAGCTGGTGGCTGCTGCCGCTGCTGCTGGTGGCCCTGACGCTGCCATTGCCACAGGTTGCGGTGTTGCAGCAGGTACCCACGCTGCCGCTGAAAGTGATGCCCGGTGCCCTCGATGCCCTGAGCGGGCCCTCGTTGCCATGGGCCGGGCTGTTGTTCGCGCTGTGGGCATTGGGTGCGGGCATCCGCCTGTTGCGCGACCTGCACGCACAACATCGTTTCGAACGGAGCATGGGGCCACTGACGCCGCGCACCGATGGCAGCTGGCAGGCCAGCGGCGATCCCGGCTTGCCCGCGCTGGTTGGCCTGTGGCGCCCACGCATCGTGGTTGGTCCCGACTTCGACCTGCAGTTCACCGCACAGGAACAGAGCTTGATCCTGCAGCACGAGCGCAGCCATCACCGTCATGGCGATCACTGGGCCAACGGTGCGCTGCTGCTGGTGCGCGCGGTGTTCTGGTTCCACCCGCTTCTGCCGTGGGCTGCGGGCCGCTTCCTGCGCGACCAGGAACTGGCCTGCGATGCCCGCACCATGGCCCCGCAGCCGGCGCTGCGCGGCCTCTACGCCAGCACGCTGCTGAAGGCGCAGCTGGTCCACCCGGTTGCGCCCGCGGTCTGCCATTGGCGCAGCCAACCCGTGTTGAAGGAGCGTATCGCCATGTTGAAGCAGTCCAAGCGGAAGGCATTGCCGTGGGTGTCCGGGCAGGTGCTGGTGGTCGGGTTGTGTGTGGGCATGGGCGCGGTGGCATGGGCCAGCCAGGGCGGCGCGGCCGGGAGCCCGAGGATCGGTGTCGAGCCGTACGCAACGGCGGAAGAAGGTGCGGCCAAGGCTGGGCTGGACCGTCCGATCCAGATCGACAGGATGCCACCGCCGTCCTATCCAAAATCCGCGTTCGAGCAGCGCCAGGTAGGCGTGGTGAACCTGCGCGTGGAGGTGGATGCGCAGGGGCGTCCCAGCGATGTCCGCGTGCTCAGTGCCACCAATCCGGGCGTGTTCGATGCGGTGTCGATCGCTGCGGCACGCAGCTGGACCTATCGGCCGGCGATGAAGAACGGTAAGCCGGTTGCAGCGGCGGTGAAGATTCCGATCACGTTCGCCATGGACAACACCGAGGACACCCAATGAAGTCCGCTGCGCTGATCATGGCGGCAGCGCTGCTGGTGGGGTGTGCGAGCCAGGACCGCCTGACCACGGTGGATACCCGCAGCGAAAATGTCGGCCACCAGCGCCTGCAGCCGCAGGCGGGCAGCGGCGGTGGACAGCTGCAGGTGTATTCGCTGGGTGCGACCGAAGGCTACCGGATGCCCCAGCTGTACGCGGCACCAGACCCGGAGGTTGGCGATCGTGACCCGCGCGCGGAACTGGCGCCGACCACGATCTGCCTGCAGGTGGTGGTTGATGCCAATGGCGCCGTGGAGCGAAGCCTGCCATTGACCGATCGTCCGGAGTGCGCGGCAGGTGCTGCGGGCGAGAATGCGCCCCTGCTGCAGGCTGCCCAGGAAGCCGTAGCGATGTGGAAGTACTCGTCCGCAGCGGTCTGCCACTTCGCGGCGGGCAAGGTGCCTGCCGACCGCGGTGACTGCCGGGGCGCCGAGCGCGTCGAGCCGGTAGCGGTCACCCTGCAGTACGCCTTCACGTTCGAGATCGTGAAGGGCCAGCACGTGGTGCGGATGCAGGGAAAATGAACACTGGCGGTCCGTGATGGACACCGATGGCGCCGGGCTCTGCCGGGCGTACGTCAGGCCCCGCCCTGGATATTGGCCTTTACCGCAGGCTGCATCAGCTTCGGTTCTTCCAACGTCGCATCGCGGGCCTGGCGCACGCTGACGAACTCCGCCTCGGCCACGCCGTCGTGCACGTGGATGTTGTGCGCGCGCTGTTCACCGATGGTGGTTTCGTTGGCGAAGTCGCGGCCGCCCGGGCCGTAGTCGTGGCAGACGAACACGCGGGTGGCATCCGGCAGGGCCAGCAGGCGCTGGATCGAGCGGTACAGCTGTGCGGCATCACCGCCAGGGAAGTCGCAACGGGCAGTGCCGCCGTCGGGCATGAACAGCGAGTCGCCAGTGAACAGCGCATCGTCGATCAGGTAGGCGATGCTGTCGCTGGTGTGGCCGGGCACGGCGATCACCTGGCAGCGCAGTTCGCCCAAAGTGAAGGTCTCGCCATCACTGAACAGGTGGTCGAAGATTTCATCGGCGCCCGGAAGCTGCAGGCCATAGCGTGGCGCAAACGTCGCCTGCACCGCGCGGATGCCTTCACCGATGGCCAGCGTGGCCTGCGGAAAGTGCTGCTTGAGTCGGCGCCCGGCCGACACATGGTCGGCGTGGGCATGCGTCTCCAGCAGCCAGCGCAGCTGCAGGCCCTGTTGTTCGATGGCCTGCAATGCCGCGCGCAGCGGTGATTCGCTGCTGGCGTCGGTGTCCGGGTCATAGTCCAGGACCGGATCGATCAGCGCCGCCTCGCCGCTGGCCGGGTCGCTGACCAGGTAGCTGAAGGTGTTGCTGTCACGGTGGAAGAACGACTGCACCTGGACCGGCATTGGAGCTCTCCTCAGCGCGTGCCGAGCACGCGGTTCAGCAACTGCGCCAGGTTTTCACCGGCCAGCCGCAGCTGCGCTTCGGCCAGCGGCCGGTAGCGCTCGGTGTACTCGTCACCGATTTTACGCGAGGCCGGATAAACGCCAGCTTGCATGGAGATGCGGCAGCTGGCCTCGGCCCAGACCTGCGGGTCGCGCTGCGGGTTGGACTGGCGCGCCAGCTTCGGTGCGCGCTGGCTCTGCAGCACCGGCAGGTAGCCGGCATCGTCCAGCTTGCGGGTGTTGAGCATGCCGCTGTCCCACAGCGAGTGCAGGTTGGTACCGCGGTTGCCGAACTGCAGCTGGAAATCATTGCCGCCCTTGTCGTGGGCGTAGCCGGCGTGCATCGGCTGGTGGATGTCGCCGACCAGGTGCACGACGAACTTCAGCGCCTGCAGGCGCTCGCCGTCAGTCAGGCTGCGGTCGCCCAGAATGGCGCTCTGCGCCTTGAGGGCTTCGACGATGCAGTTGCCGTTCCTGCAGTGCTTCGGTGCTTCGTAGTGGCAGTCGTCTTCGGCAATGTTGACGTAGTGCCAGCCGGCCGAGCGACGGCCCAGGCCCGGGTCCTTGGCGCGCAGCTGGTCGGCCCAGGGCGCGATGCTGGCCAGGGTGGCGTCCGGTTCGGTGGCCAGCAGGCGGTCCACTTCGGCGCGGGCGGCGGGGGTGAGGCGGGCGTCGGCGACTTCGGCGACAAGGCGGTGGCCTTGCGCGCCCCAGGCATGGGCAGGGGCGGAGACGGACAGCAGGGCCGGCGCCAGGGCGGCGGCGAGGAACAGGGAGTGCAGGGCTTTCATGCGCCCATTCTAGCGGGGTAGGTGGATTGAAGAGCGGCGCGTTCCTGTTCCGAAGTGGAAGCGTAGAGGGAGGGGCGGCGGGACACGCCGTAAATCCGTCCTTGGAGGCTCGATGGCGCCATTCATGCCGCCAACGGTCCCGCCGCCCCTCCCTCTGCGCTCCCCTCCAAACATGGCCGCGGAGGCGGATGCAAACGTCAAATGCAACATCAAAAACAAATGCAGGATCAAAATCGGCCTCCTGCAATTACAGGCAATCACTGCGCCTCGGATGCACGGGTTCTGCTCTTGCCTTTGCTTGAGCTGGTACGCACGCGGTGATGGGAAGGGGCAAGGCGGGGAGCGGAGCCGGGACCGTTGGCGCCATGGATGGCGCCATCGAGCCCCCAGGGATGGGTTTACGGCGTGTCCCGGCTCCGCTCCCTGCCTTGCCCCAGCTCCGGAACCGCTTCAGTCCCAGGCACAAAAAAGCCCCGGCAATTACCGGGGCAACATGCTGCGAGGGTTCTGCGTGTAGCGGGGGAGCGGGGGCGAAGCCCCCGCGCCCAATACACCGCTTTAGAACTTGAAGACGTACGAAGCGCCGTAGACCAGCGGATCGATGTTGACCGTGCCGATCTTCTCGCCGTTCAACTTCACCTTGCTGTCGATGTCGATCCAGCGCATGTCCACGCGCAGGGCGCCCTTCTCGCCGATCGCAAAGTCCACGCCGGCGTGTGCGGCCAGGCCCCACGAATCCTGCAGCTTCAGCTTGCTGCCGGCCAGCGCACCCGTAGTGTCTTCGCTGAAGAAGGTGGTGTAGTTCAGGCCGGCGCCGACGAACGGCGACACCTTGCCCTTGCTATTGAAGTGGTACTGCAGGGTGACCACCGGCGGCAGCTGCTTGGTGCTGCCGACGCGGCCCAGGCCGTTGATGTTGATGTCGTGCTTGAACGGCAGCGCGGCCAGCACTTCGATGCCCAGGTTGTCGGCGATGAAGTACTCGCCGGTGATGGTCGGCTTGACGTCATTGTCGACGTCGACCTTCAGGGTGCCGCCGGCCAGCCAGCCGTTGTTCGACTTCGGCGCCACCTGGTGCACGCCGGCCGAGACGGTCCAGTCGCCCTTGGACTGGGCCATGGCCGGGGCGGCGGCGAGCGACAGGGCGGCGGCCAGGCTGGCCACGATCAGGGGGGAGGTCTTGCGCATGGGGGTGTTCTCGTTGCTGGGTGGATGGCGACAGTCTCGGCCTCACGCCGCGCTAACGCTTTGATCCGGATCAAATCCTGTCCGTGGGCCGGCCGGCGGTCCCGGCTGGCCCACGGTGGCCAGCGGCGGTTTGCTAGACTTGTGGGCCCTATCCATCCCGCCGCACCTGTCGCGGCCGCAGGAGCTTGAGAAATGGCAATCAAGGTTGGTATCAACGGTTTCGGTCGCATCGGGCGTAACGTCCTGCGCTCGGCGGTGCTGAACTTCGGCGACGACATCGAAATCGTGGCCATCAACGATCTGCTGGAGCCGGACTACCTGGCGTACATGCTCAAGTACGACTCCGTGCACGGCCGCTTCAAGGCCGACGTGGCGGTGCAGGGCAATGACCTGCTGGTCAACGGCAAGAAGATCCGCCTGACCCAGGAACGCGACCCGGCCAACCTGAAGTGGGATGAAGTCGGCGCTGATGTGGTGCTGGAAGCCACCGGCCTGTTCCTGACCAAGGAAACCGCGCAGAAGCACATCGATGCCGGCGCCAAGAAGGTCATCATGTCGGCCCCGTCGAAGGACGACACGCCGATGTTCGTGTACGGCGTGAACGACAAGACCTACGCCGGCCAGGCGATCATCTCCAACGCTTCGTGCACCACCAACTGCCTGGCCCCGCTGGCCAAGGTTATCAATGACAAGTGGGGCATCAAGCGCGGCCTGATGACCACCGTGCATGCGGCCACCGCCACCCAGAAGACCGTCGATGGCCCGTCCAACAAGGACTGGCGCGGCGGCCGTGGCATCCTGGAAAACATCATTCCCTCGTCCACCGGTGCGGCCAAGGCCGTCGGCGTGGTCATTCCGGAACTGAACAAGAAGCTGACCGGCATGAGCTTCCGCGTGCCGACCTCGGACGTGTCGGTGGTCGATCTGACCGTCGAGCTGGAAAAGGAAGCCACCTACGCCGAGATCTGCGCCGAAGTGAAGGCACAGAGCGAAGGCCCGCTGAAGGGCATCCTGGGCTACACCGAAGACAAGGTGGTGGCCACCGATTTCCGCGGCGAAACCTGCACCTCGGTGTTCGACGCCGATGCCGGCATCGCCCTGGACGGCACCTTCGTCAAGCTGGTGACCTGGTACGACAACGAGTGGGGCTACTCGAACAAGTGCCTGGAAATGGCCAAGGTCATCGCCGCCAAGTAAGGCCGGCGTAGATCGCAGACGAACCCCGGCCTGGCCGGGGTTCGTCGTTTAAGGGGCCCACCCTGTCGTAGCATGGGGCGGTCGACCGCTGCCGCTGTGGCGCGGGAACGCAATGGAAGCACGCAATGGAAGCACTGATCGCACTGGTCGTATTGGTCCTGTTGGCCATCCCCCTGCTGCTGGTGGTGGCGCTGGTGATGATCTCCGGCCTGCGCCGCCGCGTCGCGGCGCTGGAAAGCGCGATGGCCGCCGCGCCTGCCACCGCCAGGCCGGCCGCCAGCGCGCCCACGCCCGAACGGGCTGCGGCCACGCCCACGGCCAGTGCCGATCCACCGTTCCTGCGGCCGGTCGCCGCTGCTGCGCCGCACCCCCCGCAGCCACCGGTGCGCGAAGCAGCGCCGACCGAGGCGCCTGTTCCCCGACCTGCTGCGCCACCGCCGGTGCCACCGGTGCCGGTGCAGCCGCCGCTGCCTTCCGAGCCGGCACTGCCCAACGTCATCGAGCGCGGCATCAGTGCGGTCAAGCGCTGGTTCACCGAAGGCAACGTGCCGGTCAAGATCGGCATGCTGGTGCTGCTGGCCGGTGTCGCGGCGCTGCTGAAGTACGTCAGCGACCAGGGCTGGCTGGTGTTGCCGATCGAGCTGCGCTTGGCCGGCATCACCGTGGGCGCGCTGGGCCTGCTGGCCTTCGGCTGGCACCAGCGCGAGCGCCGGCGCCTGTTTGCGCTGGCCTTGCAGGGCGGTGCCATCGGCGTGCTGCTGCTGACCATCTTCGCGGCCTTCAAGCGCTTCGACCTGATTCCGCCGGGCTTCGCCTTCGCCAGCTCCATTGCCCTGGTGGCCGGGCTGTGCGTGCTGGCGGTGGTGCAGAACTCGCGCACGCTGGCCGTGCTGGGGATCCTGGCCGGCTTCATGGCACCGCTGTGGCTGTCCACCGGCAGCGGCAATCACGTGGGGCTGTTCAGCTATTACGCGGTGCTCAACGCGGGCATTTTCGCCATCGCCTGGTTCCGCCCTTGGCGCGCGCTGAACCTGCTGGGCTTCGCCTTCACTTTCGGCATCGGCACCTTCTGGGGCGTGCTGCAGTACGTACCGGACAAGTTCAGCAGCACTGAGCCGTTCCTGCTGTTGTTCTTCGTGTTCTACCTGCTGATCCCGCTGCTGTACGCGCGCCGCCAGCCGGCCGGCCGGCGCGATCTGATCGATGGCAGCCTGGTGTTCGGCGCGCCGCTGGTCGCATTCTCGTTGCAGGCAGGCATGCTGCACGAACAACCGATGACGCTGGCACTATGCGCGCTGGGCCTGGCCGCGATCTACGCGGTACTGGCACGGGCGCTGATCGCACGTGCGTCGTACACCATGCTGGCGCAGTCGCATGCCGTGCTTGCGGTGGGCTTCGCCACGCTGGCGGTGCCGCTGGCCTTGTCGGCGCGTGCCACCGGTGCCGTGTTTGCGCTGGAAGGTGCAGGCCTGGCCTGGTTGGGGC
Source organism: Stenotrophomonas sp. YJH_SMC_131 (assembly GCF_059367975.1). Classification (NCBI taxonomy): domain Bacteria; kingdom Pseudomonadati; phylum Pseudomonadota; class Gammaproteobacteria; order Lysobacterales; family Lysobacteraceae; genus Stenotrophomonas; species Stenotrophomonas sp. YJH_SMC_131. The sequence goes on from NZ_JCAFRJ010000002.1 coordinate 30,051, forward strand.
TGCGCCAGAAGCGCTGGCTGCCGCAGGTATCCGGCGCGTTGCTGCAGATCGGCGCCGCATTCGCCTTCGTTGCCGGTGGCGACCACTGGCACGAAGACCTGCGCTTCCTGATCAACCCGACCGCCATCGGCGCGCTGTTGCTGGCCCTGGCCGGCTTCGCGTCGGCGTGGAGCTACCAGCGCAGGTCACGTCATGAGGTCGCACTGGTGTACTACCTGTGGGGCCTGCTGTGGTGGCTGGGCGGCCTGATCCATGAGATCACGCGCTTCTTCCCGTACCGCACCGAAGTGGACGCGTTGCTGGTGCTGGCCGCGGTCACTGCCTGGCTGGTGGCCGAAGTGCAGCGTCGCCAGCCGGCGCGTGCACTGGGCGTGACCGCACTGGCCATGCTCGCGCTGGGCTTCCCGCTGGCCCTGGTGCAGAGCGATGCACACCACCAGCCGTTCGCAGGTTATGGCGCGCTGGCCTGGGCGGTGTTCGCGGTGCTGGGCGTGCGGACCCTGCTGTGCCTGCGCCAGGGCGGCGATACCGTGGCCCGCATCGCGCAGTTCCTGTGGTGGCTGCTGTGGCCGTCGCTGCTTTCGCTGCTGGCCCTGTGGGGCGGTGGCGAAGCCGATCTGGCGCAGGGCTGGACGACCCTGCTGGTGACCTTGCCATGGCTGCTGATGGCGGCACTGTCGCTGTGGCGCTGGAATGCGCTGCGCTGGCCATTGGGACAGGCCTTCGACAGCGTGCGCGTCCCGCTGCAGTGCGTGCTGTTCGGCCTGCTGTCGATCGGCTGGCTGTTGGGCCAGCTGCTGCCGGGCGACGCTGCACCGCTGTTGTGGCTGCCGGTGCTGAATCCGGCCGAGATCGGCCAATGGTTGAGCCTGCTGCTGCTGGCGCGCTGGCTGTACGGCGATCAGCAACCGCAGGCACCGCAGGCATTGCTGAACATCCGCATGCCGCTGCTGGCACTGGCGGCCTTCGTCGCACTGACCAGCCTGGTGCTGCATGGCGTGCACCAGTGGGGTGGGCTGGCATGGAACGCGTCGATGATGCGCTTCAGCCTGGCCCAGACCAGCCTGACCGTGTTGTGGAGCGTGCTGGGCGTGATTGCCTGGGTGTGGGGTTCGCGTCGTGGCCAGCGTGTGCTGTGGATGGTCGGTGCCGTGCTGATGGGCGTGGTACTGGCCAAGCTGGTCATTGTCGATCGCCAGCACCTGGGCAACCTGCTGGGCATCGCATCGTTCATCGCCTACGGCCTGCTGTGCACGGTCGTGGGTTATCTGGCACCGGCTCCGCCGAGCGTGGCGCCGACCGTGGAGGAAAAGCAATGAGGAAGTGGAGCAGGGCGCTGCTGCCGGCGATGTTCGGCATGCTGGCCGCCGTCGTGGTGCAGGCGGCTGATTACCGCACGCAGTATGCCGAGCAATGGCCGCTCACATTGTCCAGCGCGCAGTCCGGTGCCTACCGCATCGTGCTGGAGCCGGCGATCTACCGCCGTGCCGTGAGCCCCGACCTCAGCGACCTGCAGGTGTTCAATGCAGCCAGCCAGCTGCTGCCGTCGGCACTGCTGGCGCCGGACCAGCCGCTGGCGCAACCGCCGGTGCAGCGTGAACTGCCGTGGTTCGTGCTGCCGCCGCTGGCCGATGCCCAGCGCAACGATCTGCAGCTGCTGACCGAGCGTGATACCGATGGGCGCGTGCGCCGGGTCGAAGCACGGGTGAGTGGCGGGGCGACGGCGAACGGGCAGGGCGGCTGGCTGATCGACGCCAGCATGCTCGACCAGCAGCCGCTGGCGGCGCTGGTGCTGGACTGGGCCGACAGCGGCCAGCCGCTGCAGGCGCAGGTTCAGCTGGATGCCAGTGATGACCTGCAGCACTGGCGATCGATGGGTCGCGACGTGCCGCTGGTGGATCTGCAGCGCGCCGGCAAGCGCCTGCTGCAGCGCCGCCTGCAGGTGGACGGCACTGCACGCTACCTGCGCATCCTGGCGCAGGGCGACTCGCGGCTGCCGACCCTGCGCGGCGTGTTGGCGGAACTGCCGCCAGCGCCGGCCACGCTGCCGTGGGAATGGCTGTCGCTGGAGCCGACGTCGAAGGGCAAGGGCGAATACACCTTCGAGATGGATGGCCGGTTCCCGGTGGCGCGCGCCGATGTGGCCAGCACCGACAACAGCCTGGTGCAATGGACGCTGTTCAGTCGTGATGACGAGAGTGCCGAGTGGCAGCGCCGCAGCGCGCCGTGGATCGCCTACCAGGTGCAACAGGGCACGCAGGGCCAGCGCCAGCAGTCGGCGGCGCAGCCGCTGGGCGGCGTGCACCGCGACCGCTACTGGAAGCTGGTGGCGAATCCGGCGGAATCTGCCACTGCGCCGACGCTGCGCCTGGGCTACCAACCGGAAGTGCTGGTGTTCCTGAGCCAGGGTGCGGCGCCCTACGCACTGGCGGTGGGCAGCGCGACCGCGCGCCGCACGGACGCGCCGATCGGGGTGTTGATCGAGGAACTTCGGCAGCGCAACGATCCGTCGTGGCAGCCGACGCTGGCGCGACTGGAAGGCAGCCCGGAACCGCTGGCGGGTGACGCGGCGCTGAAACCGCAGCATGACTGGAAGTCGTGGCTGTTGTGGGCGCTGCTGGGTCTGGGCGTGCTGGTGGTGGGTGGCTTGGCGCTCAGCCTGCTTCGGCAGAAGCCGACGCCTTCGGCTTAGGTTCCGGCGAACGGCGCAGCCCCTCGTGGGTGGCTGCAAAGCGCGATCCCGGGGATGGGCCGAGCGGGTGGGCTGGGCAGGGGACGCCGTGAATCCGTCCCTGGAGGCTTAGCCGCGCCATCCATGGCGCGGATACCCCTGCCCAGCCCACCCGCCCGGCCTCTGACAGTTTCCGTGTGCGTCCACCCACGGAAAGAAAAAAAGAAGAGCAAAAGCTGCTTGGCTGGGCGCTCTTTGTAGAGCCGAGCCCACGCTCGGCTGCTGCTCGCGGTAGACCCAGCCGAGCATGGGCTCGGCTCTACATTAGTTTCTCCGACATCAGAAACCGCTCTTGCTCCTGCCTTTGCCATCCGCTCCGCCTCATGAACCTGTCAAGGCCGGGATGGTGTGGGGTGGCAGGGGTGTGAGCCGCATGGATGCGGCGACCAAGCCCCCATGGACGGGTTTACGGCGTCCCCTGCCACCCCACAGCACCCCGGCTCACCCTCAGCACCAAGAAGCGCCAGCGCTTTGGCTGTTGCAGTTCGCTGTTGCCGTACGCCTCTGCCTGCCGCAGGCATCGCCACCCGATACAATGGCCGCCTGCCGTAGCCCGGCATCCCGTCCCTGAGCCAAAGAGTTGCCCATGTCCATCGTCCGCATGACCGACCTCGACCTCTCCGGCAAGCGCGTGCTGATCCGCCAGGATCTGAACGTGCCGATCGAGAATGGCCGCATCACTTCCGAACAGCGCATCACCGCTTCGCTGCCGACGCTCAAGCGCGCGCTGGAGCAGGGCGCGGCAGTGATGGTCACCTCGCACCTGGGGCGCCCGAAGGAAGGCGTGTGGAGCGAGGCCGACTCGCTGGCGCCGGTCGCCCAGCGCCTGTCCGAGCTGCTCGGCCGCGAGGTTCCGCTGGTGCGTGACTGGGTCGACGGCGTCGACGTGCAGCCGGGCCAGCTGGTGCTGCTGGAAAACTGCCGCATGAACGTCGGCGAGGGCAAGGACGACGAGGCCCTGTCGAAGAAGTACGCCGCCCTGTGCGACGTGTTCGTGATGGATGCCTTTGGTACCGCACACCGCGCGCAGGCCTCGACCCATGGCGTCATCCGCTTCGCCCCGGTCGCGGCCGGTGGCCCGCTGCTGATGGCCGAGCTGGACGCGCTGGCGCAGGCGCTGGACGCACCGGCCAAGCCGCTGCTGGCCATCGTTGCCGGCAGCAAGGTCAGCACCAAGCTGGAACTGCTGGCCAACCTGGTCGGCAAGGTCGACCAGCTGATCGTTGGTGGTGGCATCGCCAACACCTTCATCGCTGCCGCCGGCTACAAGGTCGGCAAGTCGCTGTATGAGCCGGACCTGCTGGACACCGCGAAGAAGATCGTGGCCGATGCCAAGGCGCGTGGCGCCGACATCCCGCTGCCGGTCGACGTGGTCACCGCCAAGCAGTTCATGCCGGACGCTGTTGCCGAAGTGAAGGCGGTCGACGCCGTCGCCGAGGACGACCTGATCCTGGATATTGGCCCGCAGACCGCTGCGCAGTACGCGCAGCTGATCGGAAAGGCCGGCACCGTGGTCTGGAACGGCCCGGTCGGCGTGTTCGAGTTCGAAGCCTTCAGCAAGGGCACCGAAGCGCTGGCCCGCGCCATCGCCAGCTCGCCGGCATTCTCCATCGCGGGCGGTGGCGACACCCTGGCGGCGGTCGACAAGTTCGATATCGCCGGACAGGTCAGCTATATCTCCACTGGCGGTGGTGCGTTCCTGGAGTTCCTGGAAGGCAAGACCCTGCCGGCCGTCGCCGCGCTCGACGCGCGCGGCGCATGAGTGCCGACCGTAGCAAGGATGTCCTGTTCTTCGACCTCGACGGCACGCTGATCGATTCGCAGGTGGGCATCACCGCCTGCATCGCCTATGCGCTGCAGAAGATGAACCATCCGGTGCCGCCGCAGGAGACGCTGCTGGGCTGGATCGGTCCGTCGCTGCGCACCACCTTCGCGCCGCTGTTCGTCGAACCGGCACGGGTGGAACAGGCGGTGGGCTACTACCGTGAGCGCTTCGACGTCGAAGGCTGGCGCGAACACACGGTGTACCCGCAGATGGAAGACACGCTGCGCACGCTGCATGGCCGTGGCCACCGCCTGGCGGTGGTCACCGCCAAGAACGAGCCGCATGCGCGCCGCATCCTTGCGCACCTGCCGTTTGGCGGGCTGTTCGAGGAGATCATCGGTTCGACCCTGGATGGCTCGCGCAGCCACAAGCCGGAGCTGGTCGGGGAAGCTCTGCGCCGGCTGCAGGTGCAGCCCGCACAGTGCTGGATGATCGGCGACCGCCGCATGGACATCGAAGGCGCGCGTCACCACGGCCTGCGCAGCGTGGGTGTGCTGTGGGGCTTTGGCGGTGAGGCGGAACTCACCGCGGCCGGCGCTGGCCAGCTGGCACGCGAACCGGCGCAGCTGGAAACGCTGCTGGCCTAGCTTCCTGTAGCGCCGAGCCGATGCCCGGCTGCTCCGGCGAGTGGCCAGCCGGGCATGGGCTCGGCTCTACGGAATGCCCTGCGCCAGCGTATGTCCGGACAATGTCCGTTGCATGACCTGCGGAGTCAGGCAGCACAAGGCTGTAACCGTATACATGCGGCGTGAAGGATGTGCTAATTTCCGTTCTTTAACGGGAGAGGCCCATCCACCATGTTCGAGCGTCAGCGTCGCACCAAGATCCTTGCCACCCTCGGTCCGGCCACTGATCCGCCGGGCGTGCTGGAGGATCTTTTCCGCGCCGGCGTCAATGTGGTGCGCCTGAACTTCAGCCATGGCGATCCGTCCGGCCAGGCCAAGCGTGCTGCCGAAGTGCGCGCCGCGTCGGCCCGCGTGGGCGTGGAAGTGGGCATCCTGGCCGACCTGCCGGGCCCGAAGATCCGCATCGAGCGCTTCGCCGAAGGTAAGGTGCAGCTGAAGGCGGGTGACCGCTTCGACCTGATCGCCAGCGAGAACGCCGGCCCGGGCAACGCCAGCCAGGTGGGCGTGAGCTACCTCGGCCTGCCGCAGGACGTGGGCCCGGGTGATGTGCTGCTGCTCGACGACGGCCTGATGCAGCTGCAGGTGGTGGAAGTGCAGGGCGAGCGCATCGTCAACACCGTGCTCAACGATGGTGTGTTGTCCGACCGCAAGGGCCTGAACAAGCAGGGCGGCGGCCTGTCGCTGGGTGCCCTGACCGAGCGCGACAAGGAACTGATCGGCATCGTTGCCAAGATCGGCGTGGACTTCATCGCCGTGTCGTTCTGCCGCAACGCGCAGGACATGAACGACGCGCGCGACATCGCCCGCTCGCACGGCTGTGATGCCGCCCTGGTGTCGAAGATCGAGCGCACCGAGGCGATCGAGAACCTGGAAGAAATCGTCGAGGCCAGCGACGTGGTGATGGTTGCCCGTGGCGACCTTGGCGTGGAAATCGGCGATGCCGAGCTGCCGGGCCTGCAGAAGAAGATCATCAAGGCCTCGCTGGCGCAGAACAAGGTGGTGATCACCGCCACGCAGATGCTGCAGTCGATGGTGGAAAGCCCGATCCCGACCCGCGCCGAAGTGCTGGACGTGGCCAACTCGGTCATCGACGGTACCGACGCGGTGATGCTGTCGGCGGAAACCGCCGCCGGTGCCTACCCGGTCAAGGCGGTGGAAGCGATGGCACGCATCTGCCTGGGTGCCGAGCGCCAGTTCCAGACCGAGACCGATTTCAACGCCTCGCCGCGCAACCTGGAACGTGCCGACCAGGCAATTGCCATGGCCACCATGTTCCTGTCGCAGCATGTGGGCGTGCGCGCGATCGTGGCCATGACCGAATCCGGCGGCACCGCGCGTTACCTGTCGCGTTTCCGCGCCAAGGCGCCGGTGTTCGCGGTCACCCGCCACGACGGCGCGCGTCGCCAGATGGCGCTGATGCGCGATGTGTTCCCGATCAACTTCGACAGCCGCGGCCTGACCCCGCGCGAAGCGGCGCGCGGCAGCATCCGCCTGCTGGTCGAATCGGAACTGCTGCAGGCCGGTGACCGCGTTGTGTTCACCAGCGGCGAGCACATGGAAACCCATGGTGCCACCAACACCCTGCGCCTGCTGGAAGTGGGCGAGGATGGCCGCGCCATCGGCCTGGGCGATCTGTAAGCCCTGACGGTCGGGTCGGCGCTGCCGATCTGGGGTCAGAGCCCTGAAGGGATCTGACCCCGTACTGACCAGGGGTCAGATCCCTGAAGGGGCTCTGACCCCATGCCGCAGGACATCCTTTGTCCTGCGTAGACGTGGAAGCGTTTCCATCCTGTCCTCCACGGCGAGGCAACGGGCAGCAGGGCTATACTTACGTTTTTCCCGCACCCGCCACAGGAAATACATGAGCATCGAACAGCTGGCTGAAACCGCCCAGGCCATGGTCGCCCCGGGCAAGGGCATCATCGCGATCGACGAATCCACCGCTACCATCGCCAAGCGTTTCGCCGGCGTCGGTATCGAGAACACCGAGGAGAACCGTCGCGCCTACCGCGAGCTGCTGCTGACCACGCCGAAGCTCAACGAGCACATTTCCGGCGCCATCCTGTACGACGAGACCATCCGCCAGTCGACCAAGGACGGCGTGCCGTTCGCCAAGTACATGGCCGACCACGGCATGATTCCGGGCATCAAGGTGGACAAGGGTGCGCACCCGCTGGCCGGCTGCCCGGGCGAGCTGGTGACCGAAGGCCTCGACGGCCTGCGCGAGCGCCTGCAGGAGTATTACAAGCTGGGCGCGCGCTTCGCCAAGTGGCGTGCGGTCATCAACATCGGCGAGAGCATCCCGTCGGGCACCTGCATCGAGTCCAACGCCCATGCGCTGGCCCGCTATGCAGCGCTGTGCCAGGAATGCGGCCTGGTGCCGATGGTCGAGCCGGAAGTGATCATGGACGGCGACCACGACATCGAAACCTGCTACGAAGTCACCGAAGCCACCCTGCGCTCGCTGTTCGACGCGCTGTACCAGCAGAACGTGCTGCTGGAAGGCACCATCCTGAAGGCCTCGATGGTCATCTCCGGCAAGGACTGTGAAGAGCAGGCCGATGTCGAGGAAGTGGCCGAGTCGACCGTGATGTGCCTGAAGAGCACCGTGCCGGCGATCCTGCCGGGCGTGGTGTTCCTGTCCGGTGGCCAGAGCGACGAGCAGTCCACCGAGCACCTGAACGCGATGAACCAGCTGGGCAACCTGCCGTGGCCGCTGAGCTTCTCCTACGGCCGCGCCATGCAGCAGGCCGCGCTGAAGCTGTGGGCCAAGGACATGAAGGGCAACTACGCTGCTGCCCAGAAGACGGTGTACGAGCGCGCCAAGGACAACGGCCTGGCCGCGCTGGGCAAGTGGAACGGTTGATCCGTCCCATCGCCGGATGAACAAGGCAGCGCCGGCATCACGCCGGCGTTTGCTTTTGCGGGTATCTTTTCCGCCCCCGCGTGCCTGGCCGGTATGCGGGAACCACATGGAAGGCCAAGGAGAAACAACATGCGTTTGGCAGCAATCACACTGGCCGTTGCCACGGTCCTGGTCGCCAGCGGTTGCAACCGCATCGGCGGCGGCGCGGACGCGGGCAAGGCCGCGTCACTCGATTTCGACAAGCCGGTATCCGGCGAGATCACCTCGCGCAGCGGCATCAACTACAACGACGGCAGCCACCACCAGCTCTACCAGATCAAGCTGGAAGACAAGCAGCTGGTCGGGCTGAAGCTGACCGGTTCGCTGAGCGGCTCGATCGCCGTGTTCAACAACGGCAGCCTGGTGGCCAGCAGCAACACCGGCTACGAGCGCGAAGGCGACGTCTCGGTGGCCTTCCGTGCCAACGGTGGCGGCACCTACCAGGTGGCGGTCAACGCCAACGGCTCGACCGACTACGGTCCTTACCGCCTGCGCGCCGAGAAGTTGGTGCCGTACGACGGCAAGCCGCTGGCGGGCAGCGGCGAGATCGTCGACATGCTGGCCGGTGGTTCCCAGGACTACACCCTGCAGGTGGACAAGGCCGGCCTGTACGAGATCCGCCTGGTGTCGGATGTCTTCGATCCGGTGCTGAAGCTGTCGGGCCAGGGCGTGGATGCAGAGAATGACGATGGCGGCGACAGCACCAACTCGCGCCTGACCCTGTCACTGAAGCCGGGCAAGTACACCCTGACCGCGCGCGGCCTCGGCGACGGCGTCAGCGGCATGTTCACCCTGTCGGCCAACCGCATCGAGCTGCCCGGCAATCTGGTCGAGCGCGATGGCACGGCACTGCCGAAGTCGGGCAGCGTGTACACGATGCTCGACAACGATGGCCGTCGCCGCTTCCTGCTGTCGCTGGACCGCCCGGCCGATGTGCGCCTGGATGCGATATCCAGCCAGGTTGATACCGTGCTGCGCGTGGTCGGCGGCGATGTCGAGCTGACCGACGACGATGGTGGCAACGGCACCAATTCGCGCTTGGAAGAGACCCTGCCGGCCGGTCATTACACGGTCGACGTGTCCAGCCTGAACAATGGCGCGGGCATGGTGGAAGTGCGCGTGCAGGTGGATGGCGCCAGCGCCGATGGGGCTGCGGCCTCGGCGGCACGTGCCGCAGCCGACGCAGCCGCCGTGGCCGATGACGCCGCCGCGGTGGAAGCTGCCAGCCGTTGAGCGTGCCCCACGCCATGCGTGGCTGAGCACGACGGTGCAACGGAAAAGGCCGGGCACTGCCCGGCCTTTTTCTTTACGTCGCGCACCGGGATTCAGTGCGCGGCGGCAAAACCCGCATCGCCCAGGGGCGGCAGCATCGACCCGCGCGGTTCGCTGTCCGCGCTTTGCCCGGCGGCGCTCAACGCCTGCTGGTAGGCCTTGGCCGTAGCGGTATTGAACGCCACCAGCACGATGCGCATCGGTTGCGCATGGCTGCGCTGCCACGCCAGTGTTTCGGTCACTGCGATCTGCGCCGCCTGGTACAGCGGATAGCCATAGACGCCGCAGCTGATCGCCGGGAACGCGATCGACTGCACGCCCAGCGACTCGGCCAGCTGCAGCGACTTCCAGTAGCAGTTGGCAAGCAGCGCCGGTTCGTCGCGCTGGCCGTCATGCCAGACCGGGCCCACCGTGTGCAGTACATGGCGCGCCGGCAGCGCATGGGCGCTGGTGGCGCGCACTTCGCCCGTCGGGCAACGCACGCCCGGGCGCAGCTCCGGCAACTGCGCGCACTCGGCCAGCAATGCGGGGCCGGCCGCGCGATGGATCGCGCCGTCGACACCGCCGCCACCGAGCAGTGTTTCGTTGGCCGCGTTGACGATCGCATCCACCGCCAGGGTCGTGATGTCACCCTGCCAAACCTCGATCTTCATGCGTCCGTCTCCTGCCTGTGAGGTGATCCGCGCAGCATCTGCGCCGGCTGTTCCCACGGTAGGGGACAGGGCATCGATACTGCGTCATGACCGTCTCACGCGCTGCGATCCGACGGCCTTCACGCACGATGGCGGGCGACGCCTTCACGCAGGCTGAAGCAGAACGGGGTCAGATCCTTTCCCGCATGGGAAAGGCTCTGACCCCTGTCGCTGATCCACGCGGGTGGGGTCAGAGCCCTTTCCCTGCGGCAAAGGGATCCGACCCCGGGCGGTTTACGGCAGGCCGGCCAGCCAGTCGTCGTCGGAGCCTTCGTTGACATCGGCGAACAGCGGTGTGGAGAAATAGCGTTCACCAGTGTCCGGCAGCATCGCCAGGATCACCGAGCCGGGTTCGGCGCGGGCAGCCACGTCCAGCGCGCTGGCCACGGTGGCACCGGCAGAGATGCCGACGAAGATGCCTTCCTCGGCGGCCAGGCGGCGCGCGGTGGCGATCGCGCGGTCATCTTCGACCGAGACCAGTTCGTCCACCACATCGCGGTTGAGCACGTCCGGCACGAAGTCCGGGGTCCAACCCTGGATCTTGTGCGGCTTCCAGTCATCGCCCTTGAGCAGGGCGGCGCCGGCCGGCTCGGTGGCGATGATGCGGGTCTGCGGGCGCGCGACCTTCAGCACTTCGCCCACACCAGTGAGCGTGCCGCCGGTGCCCCAGCCGCTGACGAAATAGTCCAGCCGCTTGCCGGCGAAGTCGCGCAGGATTTCCGCGGCGGTGGTGTTGCGGTGATAGGCCGGGTTGGCCGGGTTGGCGAACTGGCTGGCCAGGAACCAACCGTGCTGTTCGGCCAGTTCGGCTGCCTTGCGCACCATGCCGCTGCCGCGTTCGGCAGCCGGGGTCAGGATCACCTTGGCACCATAGGCACGCATCAGCTTGCGGCGCTCGACCGAGAAGGTCTCGACCATGGTCGCCACGAACTTGTAGCCGCGCGCTGCGGCGACCATCGCCAGTGCCACGCCGGTATTGCCCGAGGTGGCCTCCACGATGGTGTCGCCCGGCTTGAGCAGGCCACGCGCTTCGGCGTCGAGGATGATCGCCAAAGCCAGGCGGTCCTTGACCGAGCCGCCCGGATTGAACGACTCGACCTTGGCGTAAACGCTGACCTGCGGCGGTGCCAGACGCTGCAGCTTGACGATGGGGGTGTTGCCGACGGTGTCGAGGATGGAGTCGTACAGGGCCATGGAAGCGCTCCGGAAACGGGGCCGCGCCGGGTTTCGGCGGGCGAAGGGGGAGGGCTGGCTGTTCAGGCCAGCGGCTGCCGGCTGACCGTAGCGCCGGCATATGACGCCCGGAAATGACCAGATACCTTTCTTAAACAACCTTTGGTTATAAGCTGGTGACGGCAATTGACCCTAGAGTGGACCTCCGCCCCACGCCGCCTGCCTGCCCATGACGCTGACCCAGCTGCGCTACCTGGTTGCCATCGCCGACGCCGAGCTGAACATCACGCTGGCCGCCTCGCGCGTGCATGCCACCCAGCCGGGCTTGTCCAAGCAGCTCAAGCAGCTGGAGGACGAGCTGGGTTTCCTGTTGTTCGTGCGCAAGGGCCGCAGCCTGGAGTCGGTCACCCCGGCCGGGACCGAGGTGATCGCCCGCGCCCGCGCCGTGCTGGCCGAGGCCAACAACATCCGCACCTACGCGGCCAACCAGCGGCGCGAGAGCCAGGGCCAGCTGATCCTGACCACCACCCACACCCAGGCGCGCTTCGTGCTGCCGCCGGCGGTGGCGGCGATCAAGCAGGCTTACCCGCAGGTCAGCGTGCACCTGCAGCAGGCCGGTGAAGCCGACGCGCTGGATCGCTTGAACCAGGGTGACGCGGATATCGCCATCATCAGCACCGCTGGGGGGGAGCCCACCGATGGCATCGCGGTGCCACTGTTCCGCTGGCGACGCCTGGTGGTGGTGCCCAAGGGCCACCCGCTGGACCGCGCCGGGCGTGCACCGGACCTGGCCGCGCTGGCCCGGCAACCATTGATCAGCTACGAATCCTCGACCCGCCCGAATTCGTCGCTGCAGCGTGCGTTTGCCGCCAACGGGCTGGTGCCGGATCTGGCGCTGACCGCGCTGGATGCCGATCTGATCAAGACCTATGTGCGTACCGGCCTGGGCGTGGGCCTGCTGGCCGAAATGGCGGTCAGTTCCAACGACGAAGACCTGAGGTCGTGGCCGGCGCCGGACCCGATCAGCGAATGCATCGCCTGGGCGGTGCTGCCGCGCGACCGCGTGCTGCGTGATTACGCGCTGGAGCTGGTGCATGTGCTGGCACCGCAGATCGATCCGCGCGACCTGCGGCGGGTGCTGGATGGCAACCAGGGGGCCGCGTGGCCGGTGCCACCGACCTGGGAATCACTGACCCAGACCATCACGGTGTGAGGGGGGCGAGCAGGGCTTGCAGCCCTGCACCTGCCGAATCAATGGCAACAGCCGAAGCAACAGCAACAGCCGAAGCAACAGCAACAGCCGAAGCAACAGCTGGCTTCCGTGGGAGGCGGGGCGGTGTGGGCAGGCAGGACACGCCGTAAACCCATCCCTGGGGGCTCGATGGCGCCATCCATGGCGCCAACGGTCCTGTCTGCCCACACCGCCCCACCTCTGACAGATCTTCGCGGCTGTTGGTAGGTGTCGACCTTGGTCGACACGGTAGATCCACGCCATGCGGGGATGAAAGCTGTCAGATATCGAAATACATCTGGGGTCAGATCCGTTTTCCTTCGGAAAACGGATCTGACCCCAAAGCCGTTCCAACAGACCGCAGGAAACTGTCGAAGGCGGGGTGGGTCCGGTTGCGGGAGTGTCCGCGGCATGGATGCCGCGGCCAAGCCCCCATGGATGGGTTTACGGCGTCTCCCGCAACCGGACCCGCCCCGCCTACCCACAGGAACCCGCTTTTGCTGTTGCTTCGGCTCTTGCCGTGGACGTGGCCTCTGCAGGTGCAGGGCGCAGCCCTGCCGATAAACCCCTCCTGCGACGGTTCGTCGCACGGGCAACCCTGGACCCAGCTCTACACTAGCGGGATGACCCGGCTGTCCCGCCCGCAGCGCCTTCTGCTCCAGCTTGCCGTTCTGGCGACGCTGCTGATGGTGCTTGCGCCGCTGGTCAGCCGCGCGCTGCAGGCGCCATCGGTGGGCCACGCTGCGATGGCCGGCATGGACCACGCGCACATGCATCACGATGGCGCCGGATTGGGTCAGAGCCCTCTGCATGGGCAGAGGGATCCGGCCCCACCGGCCGATCCCCACGCCATGCACGGCGAAGCCTGCGAATACTGCGTGCTGGCGATGCGCCTGCTGCCGTGGCTGGCCGTGCTGGTGCTGCTGTTGCCGCTGTTGTGGCGGCCGCGGCTGGTGTTCCCCTGGTCGCGGCAGGTGCTGCCCGCGCTGTGCTGGCCGGCGCATGCCGCGCGTGGGCCGCCGCCTTTCTCCATCGTTCGCTGATGTCCCTGTCGAATCTGCCGCACGACGCCTGACCGGGCGCCGTGCGCGCGTGCGTACCTTGGAGCTGTTCCGATGAAAATGACTTCCCGCCCCGCGGGCGCCTGTGCGCGCCTGCCGGTTGCCCTTGGCCTGGCCGCAGCTGCAACGCTCGCCCATGCCGCGCCCGCCGAAGAGGCGCGTACCCTCGACACCCTGGTGGTCACCGCTGCCGCACCGTCCTCGCCACTGCACTGGGTGACCGACCCACGCCTGCCGCGGCAGCCGGTACCCGCCAGTGATGGCGCCGATTACCTGAAGACCGTTCCCGGTTTCTCCGCCATCCGCAACGGCGGCACCAACGGTGACCCGGTGCTGCGCGGCATGTTCGGTTCGCGCCTGAACATCCTCAGCAATGACGGCAACCTGATCGGTGCCTGCCCGTCGCGCATGGACAATCCGCTGTCCTACATCGCGCCGGAGAGCTTCGACCGGCTGACCATCATCAAGGGCCCGCAGAGCGTGCGCTGGGGCGCAGGTGCCTCGGCTGGCACCGTACGCTTCGAGCGCGATACACCGCGCTTCGAAGAGCCGGGCCTGCGTGCCGATGCCAGTGCGCTGGTCGGTTCGCGCAACCGCAACGACCAGGTGCTCGACCTGACCCTGGGCAACCCGACCGGCTATGTGCGCGCCAGTGGCAACCGTTCCGAAGCCGATGACTACAAGGACGGCCACGGCGATGTGGTGCCATCGAAGTGGCGCAAGTGGAACGGTGACGTGGCGATCGGCTGGACGCCGGATGCCGACACGCTGCTGGAAATTTCTGCCGGTGCCGGAGATGCGATCGCACGCTATGCGGGACGGGGCATGGACGGGGCCGCGTTCGAACGCACCAGCTATGCCGCGCGTTTCGAGAAGCGTAACCTGCCGGGTGCGTGGGACACGGTGCAGGCCAACGTGTACTACAACGAGGCCGATCACGTGATGGACAACTACACGCTGCGTGCGCCGAACCCGAACAGCATGATGCCGATGCCGATGGCCTCGAACGTGGATCGCCGTACCCAGGGCGGCCGGGTCAGTTCCGAGTGGCGCTGGCAGGACGTGCAGCTGGTGGCGGGCGTGGACGGCGAAGACAGCCGCCATCGTGGGCGCATGGGCATGGGCCGCGGCACCTATCGCCAGGTGGCGTGGGAGACCGATGCCCACTTCCGCCGCTATGGCGTGTTCACCGAGTTGACCCTCGGCGCCGGCACCGATCAGCGTTGGATCAGCGGCCTGCGCATCGATCGCGCCAGCGTGCGCGACGAGCGGCAGTCGCTCCGCGGAATGATGGGCAACATGCCCAATCCGACTGCGGGCCAGCGTCGCAAGGAATGGCTCGGCAGTGGCTTCCTGCGCTACGAGCAGGACCTGGCCGACGGCCTGACCTGGTACGCCGGCCTCGGCCACAGTGAACGCATGCCCGACTACTGGGAGCTGTTCTCGCCCGACCACGGCCCGGCCGGTGCGGTGAACGCGTTTGCCGGCATCCAGCCCGAGCGCACCACCCAGCTCGACGCTGGCCTGCAGTACAAGGGACCGCGCGTGCAGGCCTGGGTCTCGGCGTACGCCGGGCAGATCCAGGACTACATCCTGTTCACCTACCACCGCAGCGGCGCGATGGGGATGAGCCAGGCCAGCAACGTCGATGCGCGCATCGCCGGTTCCGAGGCGGGGCTGGAAGTGAGCGTGGCCGAACAGTGGAAGCTGGGTGGCACGCTGGCCTATGCCTGGGGCGAGAACCGCGACCAGCAGCGTCCGCTGCCGCAGATGCCGCCGCTGGAAGCGCGCCTGAGTGCGAACTGGGAAGGCCAGCGCTGGAGCGCCGGTGCGCTGCTGCGCGCGGTGACCCACCAGCACCGTGTCGCAGATGGCCAGGGCAACGTGGTCGCACAGGATCTTGGGCCGAGCGCGGGCTTTGCCACCTTCGCGCTCAACGCGGCGTACCGTTTCGGTTCGCAGCTGCAGCTCAGCGCAGGCGTCGACAACCTGTTCGACCGCGCCTACAGCGAGCACCTGAACCTGGCCGGCAGCGCCGACTTCGGCTTCCCGGCCGACCCGGTGCGCATCAACGAGCCGGGGCGCAGCGTGTGGATGAAGCTGAACTACCGGTATTGATCCGCCGGATGTAAAAAAACGGGGCCGGATCCCCGCCAGGATCCGTCCCCGCCCGACGCCCTCCGTCGGGCAGCTTCGACTCTACGATGACTGACCCGGTGGTGCACGACGGGATACACCCCGATACACGCCGACACTGCCCATGGCAGCCTTGCACGGAATGGGTTCAAGGCGCTATCGCAGCCCTGGTTCCACGCTGGTAAACGCTTGGCACATACCGCTTTCAGGGGCACTTGCCTACACTCGGCGGCCGTGGATCAATTTGGACCGTTCATGTTGGCTCGTATCGCTTCGACCCTGGCCCTTGGCCTCAGCCTGGCCATGCTGGCCGGGTGCGCAGGCAAACAGGAGGCCGCCGCGCGTCGGCAGGGAGAAGCGGTGCCGGTCACTGCGCAGGTCGTGCAGTCCCGTCAGTGGAGCGACACCCTGCAGGCGCTTGGCACGGCCAAGGCGCGCGAATCGATCAGCGTGACCGCCAAGGTCAGTGAGATCGTCGAGAAAGTGCATTTCGAAAGCGGCCAGCACATTGCGGCCGGTGCGCCGATCGTGACCCTGCGTGGGCAGGCCCAGGAGGCCGCGCTGGTGCAGGCGCAGGCGACCTTCCATGAAGCCGATCAGCTGTACAAGCGCCAGCGCGAGCTGGCCGCCCAGCGGCTGGTGTCCAGCGCCACGCTGGATACGCAGAAGTCGATCCGCGATGCCGCCGAAGCGCGCGTGATGCAGATGCAGGCAGACATCGGTGATCGCCGCGTGCGCGCGCCGTTCGCCGGCGTGCTCGGCATCCGCCAGGTCAGCCCTGGCTCGCTGGTGACCCCGACCACGGTCATCGCCACGCTCGATGACATCGAGCACATGCACATCGATTTCCAGGTGCCTGAAGTGGAACTGGCTGCGCTGGGCGTCGGTGACAAGGTCAGCGCCACCAGCGTGGCCTGGCCGGGCCGCACCTTCGAGGGCGTGGTCAGCACCATCGATGCGCGCATCGACCCGGCCACCCGTGCCGTGACCGTGCGCGCCGACTTTGCCAACGGCGACCATGCGCTGCGTCCTGGCATGCTGCTGGACGTGCGCCTGTTCCGCCCCGAGCGCCCGGCGCTGGTGATTCCGGAAATCGCCGTGGTGCAGGTCGGTCGCGATACCTTCGTGTACCGCATCAAGGCTGACGACAGCGTCGAGCGTGTGGACGTGGTGACCGGCGCGCGCCGTGCCGGCGTGGTCGAGATCAGGCAGGGTCTGGAAGCGGGCCAGCGCATCGTGGTCGATGGCACCGGCAAGCTGCGTCCGGGCCTGAAGGTTGCCGCCAAGGACGCAGCGCCCGCCAGTGGTGCAAAGCCCGCTGAAGACGCTGCGCCGGCCGCGGCCGAGGGCCACGGCGGATGAAGCTGTCCGACATCTCCATCCAGCGGCCGGTGTTCGCCGTGGTGATGAGCCTGTTGCTGCTGGTGCTGGGCGTGATGTCCTTCACCCGCCTGACCCTGCGCGAACTGCCGGCCATCGACCCGCCGATCGTCTCGGTCTCGGTGGACTACACCGGCGCCTCGGCGGCGGTCATTGAAAGCCGCATCACCCAGGTGCTGGAAGATGCGCTGGCCGGCATCGAAGGCATCGATACGATCAACGCGCGCAGCACCAACGGCCGCTCGCAGGTCAGCATCGAGTTCACCTCCAACCGCGATATCGAAGCGGCGGCCAACGACGTGCGCGATGCGGTCAGCCGCGTGGCCGACCGCATGCCGGAAGAGGCGCGGCCACCGGAGATCGCCAAGGTCGAAAGCGATGCCGACCCCATCATCTGGTTCAACATGGTCTCCTCGACCATGGACACGCTGGAGCTGAGCGACTACGCCGACCGTTACGTGGTCGATCGCTTTTCCAGCCTCGATGGCGTGGCCCAGGTCCGCATCGGCGGCCGCCAGCGCTATGCGATGCGGATCTGGCTGGACCGGGACCAGCTGGCCGCACGCGGGCTGACCACCGGCGACGTGGAAACCGCGCTGCGCAACGAGAACGTGGAGCTGCCGGCCGGCCGCATCGAGTCGACCGACCGTGATTTCACCCTGCGCGTGGAGCGCAACTACATCAAGCCCGAAGACTTCGCGACCATCCCGCTGGGCAAGGGCCGCGACGGTTACGTGGTGCGCATGGGCGACGTGGCGAAGATCGAGCTGGCCTCGGCCGAACGCCGCGCGTACTACCGCAGCAATGGCGAGCCCGGCATCGGGCTGGGCATCGTCAAGACCTCCACCGCCAACTCGCTGGACGTGGCGCGTACCGCGCGCGCTGAAGCCGAGCGGGTGGCGCTGACCCTGCCCAAGGGCACGCAGATCTTCGTCGCCTTCGACAACACCACCTTCATCGAAGCGGCGGTGGACCGCGTCTACGCCACGCTGGTGGAGGCGATGATCCTGGTGCTGGTGGTGATCTGGCTGTTCCTCGGCAGTTTCCGCGCCGCGTTGATCCCGGCGGTGACGGTACCGGTCTGCCTGGTCGCGGCGTTCATCGCACTGTATGCGTTCGATTTCTCGATCAACCTGCTGACCCTGCTGGCGCTGGTGCTGTGCATCGGCCTGGTGGTGGACGATGCGATCGTGGTGGTGGAGAACGTGCAGCGCCGCATCGACCTGGGCGAACCCCCGCTGGTGGCCTCCAAGCGCGGCACCGCGCAGGTCGCCTTCGCGGTGATCGCCACCACCGCCGTGCTGGTGGCAGTGTTCCTGCCGGTCGGCTTCCTGGAAGGCAACACCGGGCGCCTGTTCCGCGAGCTGGCAGTGGCGCTGGCCGCCGCCGTGGCGTTGTCCGCGTTCGTGGCGCTCACACTGACGCCGATGATGGCCTCCAAGCTGCTCAAGCCGCACACCGGGCAGGCGCCACGTGGCCTGCACGGCTTCATCAACCGCAACCTGGAACGCCTCGCGGGTGCCTATGGGCGGGTGCTCGATCACCATGTCGACCGCACCTGGATCTACCTGCTGGTGATGGTGGCCGCGCTGGTCGCCAGCTGGGGCCTGCTCAAGCTGCTGCCCTCGGAACTGGCGCCGGCCGAAGACCGCGGTTCGTTCCAGATCATGATCGACGGCCCGGAAGGTGCCGGCTACGACTACACCGTGCAGCAGGTGCAGCAGGTGGAGGCGCTGCTGGCCCCGCATGTCGGCCCGGACAAGCCGATCGTGCGTGCCAACCCGCGCGTGCCCGGTGGCTTCGGTGCCAGCGAGGAAATGCACACCGGCCGCGTCAGCATCTTCCTGCAGCCGTGGCGCCAGCGCAGCGAGGCCACGCCGGACGTGGCCAACGAACTGCAGAAGGAACTGGACACCATCCGTGGCGTGCGTGTGCGTACCCAGGTCGGTGGCGGCCTGGTGCGCAGCGGCGGGCAGCCGTTCCAGATCGTGCTGGGTGGGCCGGAATACGCGGAGATCGCGCAGTGGCGCGACCGCATCCTGCTGCGCATGGCCGACAACCCCGGCCTGGTCGGCCCCGACTCGGACTACAAGGAAACCCGGCCGCAGATGCGGGTCAACATCGACCGCCAGCGTGCGGCCGATCTCGGCGTGCCGGTCACCGCGATCGGTTCGGCGCTGGAAACCATGATGGGCTCGCGCCGCGTCACCACCTTCGTCGACAACGGCGAGGAGTACGACGTGCTGGTGCAGGCCGGACGTGACGGTCGCGCCAGCCCGGCCGACCTGGCCGCGATCCGCGTGCGCGCCACCTCTGGCGAACTGGTGCCGCTGTCCAACCTGGTCACGTTGAGCGAAGTGGCCGAGGCCGGCACCCTGAACCGCTTCAACCGCCTGCGCTCGATCACCATCAGTGCCGGCCTGGCGCCGGGCTATCCGCTGGGCGAGGCCATTGCCTGGGCGCAGAACGTGGCCCAGGAAGAGCTGCCGCAGTACGCGCAGGTGAACTGGAAGGGTGAATCGCGCGAGTACCAGAGCGCCGGTGGCGCCGTGCTGCTCACTTTCGCCATGGCCCTGCTGGTGGTCTACCTGGTGCTGGCCGCGCAGTTCGAGAGCTTCATCCACCCGCTCACCATCATGCTGACCGTGCCGCTGGGCGTGCTCGGCGCGCTGGTCGGGTTGTGGGTGAGTGGCGGTACGGTGAACCTGTTCAGCCAGATCGGCATCGTGATGCTGGTTGGCCTGGCCGCGAAGAACGGCATCCTCATCGTCGAATTCGCCAACCAGCTGCGCGACGATGGGCGCAGCGTGCGCGAGGCGATCATTGAATCGGCGATGGTGCGCCTGCGCCCGATCCTGATGACCTCGATCGCCACCGTGGTCGGCGCCATTCCGCTGGTGGTGGCCGGTGGTCCCGGTTCGGCCAGCCGTGGCACGATCGGCATCGTGATCATCTTCGGCGTGACCCTCTCGACCTTCCTGTCGCTGTTCGTGGTGCCGGCGTTCTACGCGCGGCTTGCCCCGTACACCCGTTCGCCGGAAGCGGTGAAGCGCGAGCTGGAGAAGCAGGAAGCGGAATCGCCGTCGGTGGGCGGCCATGCCTGACCGGCACGCCGACGGGGTCGGGTCCCTTGCTGACGGGGTCGGACCCCTTTCCCAAAGGGAAAGGGCTCTGACCCCACTTCGAGGCGACGGCTTCCAGCTGCGCCCCTGGCGCCCGGATGATCTGGAATCGCTGCTGCGCCACGCCAACGATCCCGAGGTGTCGCGCGGCCTGCGCGACCGTTTCCCGTACCCGTACACGCGCACCGATGGCGAGGCCTTTCTCGCCGGCCGCGTCCTGGCCCCCGGAACCCTGAATCTGGCCATCGAGATCGACGGCCAGGCCTGCGGCAGCGTCGCTGCCCAGCAGGGCATGGCCGAGCGTGGGCACACCGCCGAACTGGGCTACTGGCTGGGCCAGGCCTATTGGGGGCACGGCGTGATGACCCGTGTGGTCGGGCTGTTCGCACCGTGGGTGATGGACGAGCTGCGCCTGTTCAGGCTGCAGGCCACGGTCGTCGACTTCAACCTCGGCTCGGCGCGGGTGCTGGAGAAGAACGGCTTCCAGGAGGAGGGCGTGGAGCGCTGCGCGGTCTACAAGCGCGGCGTGCTGCACGACCTTCGCCGTTTCGCCCGGGTACGCACCCAGCTGCCGTGAACACGCGGGCTGGCCGCTGTAGAGCCGAGCCCATGCTCGGCTGCCCTCGGGGGGCCAAGCCGAGCATGGGCTCGGCTCTACAAAACAGCGCTACCGCAGCGGCCTGCGATCAGGGAGAATCGACCGGTCCCTTCCAGCCGACGGGACGTCCTTACAACCCGCCGACTGGAGAGAGCGCGCGTGGAAGCAACCGTACACTTCATCAACAGCATCATCTGGAGCAAGGCACTGATCTTCGTGTGCCTGGGCGCCGGCCTGTTCTTCAGCCTGCGCACGCGCTTCATGCAGATCCGCGGCTTCTTCGAGATGTGCCGCCTCACCGTCAAGGGTGAGAAATCCGACGCCGGCGTGTCCTCGTTCCAGGCCCTGGCCATGTCGATGGCCGGCCGCATGGGCATCGGCAACATCGCCGGCGTGGCTACGGCCATCGCCTTCGGCGGCCCCGGTGCGATCTTCTGGATGTGGGTGATGGGCTTCCTCGGCGCGTCCACGTCTTATGTGGAATGCACCCTGGCGCAGATCTACAAGACCAAGGACGCCGAAGGCCGCTACCGCGGTGGCCCGGCGTACTACATCGAAAAGGCCATGGGCCTGAAGTGGTACGCGCTGGCCTTCGCCATCGCCACGATCATCGCCGCCGGCTTCCTGATGCCGGGCGTACAGGCCAACGCCATTGCCGACAGCATCATCAACGCCTGCCGTGGCACCGCGCTGTGCGGTCCGCTCGATGGCCAGGCCTTCGGCATGGAATCGGTGCAGGCGCTGAAGCTGGGCATCGGCATCGTGGTGGCGCTGCTGCTGGGCGTGGTGATCTTCGGTGGCGTCAAGCGCATCGCCAACTTCGCCGAAGTGGTGGTGCCGTTCATGGCCGCCGGTTTCATCCTGATGGCCATCGTCATCATGATCATCAACTACGACCGCGTGCCGGAGATGTTCAACATCATCTTCAGCAGCGCCTTCGGTACCCACGCCGCGTTCGGCGCGATGATGGGCCTGGCGGTGGAGTGGGGCATCAAGCGTGGCATCTATGCCAACGAAGCCGGCCAGGGCTCGGGCCCGCATGCAGCGGCCGCCTCGGAAGTCTCGCATCCGGCCAAGCAGGGCTACGTGCAGGCCTTCGCGATCTACTTCGACACCATGATGGTGTGCACCGCCACCGCGTTCCTGATCCTGGCCAGTGGTACCTACAACGTGTACTCGCCGGTGGAGGGCGCCGCGCCGATCTTCCAGGGCCTGGCCGGTATTCCCGAAGGTGCGGGCTACGCCCAGGCCGGCGTGGAAGCGGTGCTGCCGGGCTGGGGTTCGGCGTTCGTGTCGGTGGCCATCTTCTTCTTCGCCTTCACCACCATCATGGCGTACTACTACATGGCCGAGACCAACCTCAGCTATGTGAACCACAACAGGAAGCGCCCGCTGACCGTGCTGGTGCTGCGCCTGGGCATCATCGGCATGGTGGTGTTCGGCGCGTTCCATAATGCGACCCTGGCCTGGGCGCTGGGTGACATCGGCGTCGGCCTGATGGCCTGGCTGAACATCATTGCCATCCTCATCATCCAGAAGCCGGCGATGCTGGCCCTGCGTGACTACGAACGACAGAAGAAGCTGGGCCTGGATCCGGTGTTCGACCCTGATGCCCTGGGCATCAAGAACGCCGATTTCTGGCGCCAGCGCAAGCAGGAGAGTGTGTAAGTGAACAACCCCTGGAACAACCGCCGCCCGTCCGCCCGTCCGCCGCGCGCAACGCCGTTGCCGCGCCCGGAGGTGCCGGCCACGGGCGGTGGTGGGCGCGGTGGCAGCGACGAGCTGCGCCTGTACGGCCTGAATGCCGTGCTGGCCGCGTTCGAAGCGCGGCCACAGGCGCTGCGCAAGCTGTACCTGCTGGAGGCGCGCATTCCGCGCCTGCAGCCGCTGCTGAAGTGGTGCGTGGCCAACCGCGTGGGGTATCGCGTGGTTGAAGACGGCGATCTGAACAAGCTTGCCGGCACCACCCACCACGAAGGCGTGGTGGCCGATGTGCTGCGCGCACCGGCGCTGCCGCTGGCGCAGTGGCTGGAGCAGGTCGGCGACGGCCCGGCGCTGGCGCTGTGGCTTGATGGCGTGGGCAACCCGCACAACCTCGGTGCGATCCTGCGCTCGGCCGCACACTTCGGCGCCAAGGCGCTGCTGCTGCCGGCCGGCAGCACGCTGGCGCTGTCCGGTGCCGCCGCGCGCGTGGCCGAGGGCGGTGCAGAAGCGGTGCCGCTGGTGCAGCTGCCGGAGACCGCCCAGGCGATGACGCAGCTGCGTGCGGCCGGCTTCGGCCTGGCGGCGACCCTGGTGGAGGGCGGTGACGACGTGTTCCGCACCTCGCTGCCGGCCCGCCTGGTGTATGTGATGGGCGCCGAAGGCGAGGGCATGGACCGCAGCCTGGCGGGAGCGTGCGACCAGCAGGTCTCGATTCCCGGCAGCGGCGCGGTGGAGAGCCTGAACGTGGCCTCGGCCACGGCGGTACTGCTGGCGCAGTGGGCGAGCCGCCGCGGCTGATCCGGTATCCCGGGTCGGATCCCTCGCCGCAGGCGAGGGCTCTGACCCCTTCCAGGGTCCGTAATTGCGTCAAGCGCGCATGATGTTTTGAAAGTTTCCTTATTGGTCAGCCGCTTCCGGCAACGCAGGGTGGAACTCCATCCCACGTTGTCCAGAAGAGGCTGCCATGCATCACCCACGCTGTATCCTCATCGCATTGCTGGTCCTGACCAGCGTCCTTGCCAACGGCCGTGCCGCAGCCAGCGAACGCAGCCTGGACGGCGTCAACTTCACCGGGCCGCTGATCACCCCCAACCCGGCTGGCCTGCCGCAGGGCAACTGGTACATCGAACCCTATCTGGTGCGGCTCGACAGCCGCGATCATTACGACGATGGCGGCCATCGCCGCCGCAGTGGGCAACGCAGCGGCGCATGGGCAACGGTGGTACCGATCATCTACGGCTTCAGCGACCGGGTGATGGGGCAGGTCAATCTCAGTGCATCGCGTGCCGAACAGGGCGGCGCGCGCAGCAGTGGTTTCCGTGCCGGTGACACCACCGCGCGCCTGCAGTACCTGTTGCAGGCGCCCAATGCCGATGGCACGCGTCCGGCCGTCTCGGTTGCGCTGGTGCAGCGCTTCAGCACCGGCAGCCATGACCGCATCACCGGCAATCCGCTCGATGCGCAGGGCGACGGTGTGCAGCGCACCACTGCCGCATTGGGCGTGCAGCAGGTGGTCTGGCTGGGTAACGACCGCCCGCTGCGCTGGCGTGCCCAGCTCAGCGCCGGGCCTGCGCCGTCGCGGACGGCGATCTCCGGGGCCAGCGTCTACGGCACCGACGACAGCTTCCAGGGGCACATCTCCCGGGGGTCGGTGCTGGGCCTGTCGGTCGGCGCCGAGTACAGCTTCAATCCGCGCTGGGTGGGCGTGATGGAAGTGGCCGCCAGCCGCGAGACCGGCCAGCGCCTGAGGGGTTTCGCGCGCAACCCCAGCGGTGGTTTCGAACGCATCGACGAGCATCGCCCGGCCAGCCGCAGCGTCACCCTGGCGCCGGCCGTGGAGTACCACTTCAGCCCGTCACTGGGCCTGATCGCCGGCGTCGAGTTCAGCGTGGCCGGCCGCAACACCGGCCGCATCATCAGCCCCCAGGTCGCCCTGGGCATGTTCTTCTGAGGGGCCGCCGATGAACATCGAATCCATCGTCAACGCGATCCTTGGCGTCGTCTGGAGCCCCTACCTGGTGGTGCTGTGCCTGCTCACCGGCCTGTACTTCAGCGTCCGCACGCGCTTCATCCAGCTGCGTGCATTGCCGGACATGCTGCGCCTGATGTTCCGCCATGAGCGCTCCGATGCCGGCGTGTCGCCGTTCCAGGCGTTGTCCCTTTCGCTGTCCAGCCGCGTGGGCGTGGGCAACATCGCCGGCGTCGCCATGGCCATCGCCTTCGGCGGGCCCGGCGCGATCTTCTGGATGTGGATCGTCGCCTTCCTCGGCGCATCCAGTGCCTTCATCGAATCCACGCTCGCACAGATCTACAAGGAGCGCGACGGCAAGGGGCAGTACCGGGGCGGCCCGGCGTACTACATCGAAAAAGGCCTCGGCCAACGTTGGTATGCAGTGCTGTTCGCATTGGTGACGGTGCTGGCGGGCGCGATGCTGGCCGGCACGCAGTCCAATGCGATCACCAGTGCGGTGAACGAAGCCTGGGACGTGCCGGTGATGACCACCACGGCGGTTCTGCTGGTGGTGCTGGGTGCCATCCTCATCGGCGGTGTGCGGCGCATTGCGCGCGTGGCCGAATGGGTGGTGCCGCTGATGGCCGTGGCCTACCTGCTGGTCGCGGCGCTGGTGATGGTGCTCAACGCGGACAGGGTGCCGGAGGTGATCATGCTGGTGCTGCGCAGTGCATTCGGCGTGGATGCGGCGTTCGGCGCGATGATCGGCACCGCCATCCAGTGGGGCGTGCGCCGTGGCGTGCTGTCCAACGAGGCCGGCATGGGCAGTGGTGCGCATCCGGCCGCCGCCGCGGAAGTCTCGCATCCGGTCAAGCAGGGCCTGGTGCAGTCGTTCTCGGTCTACATCGACACAATGGTGGTGTGCAGTGCGACCGCCTTCCTGATCCTGTCCACCGGCCTGTACAACGTCTACGACCCGGCGGTGAACGGTATTCCGGATGAGGCGCGCCTGCTGCTGGGCAATCTGCCGGGTGTCGAAGCCGGGCCACGCTTCGTGCAGCACGCGGTGGAATCGACGCTGCCGGGCTTCGGCCGTTCGTTCGTGGCGCTGGCGATCCTGCCGTTTGCGTTCACCACCATCCTCGCGCTGTACTACATGGCCGAGACCAACGTCAGCTATCTGTGCCGCGATCGGCCGGCGGCGTGGCTGATGGGCGTCTTCCAGTTGCTGTTCCTGGCAGCGACCGGCTACTCGGCGGTGAACAGTGCCACAGTGGCCTGGTCGCTGGGCGACATCGGCGTCGGCCTGATGAGCTGGCTGAACATCATCGCCATCCTGCTGTTGCAAAGGCCTGCCCTGGCCGCACTGCGCGACTACGAGCAGCATCGCCAGGCCGGCAAGGATCCGCCGTTCAACCCGAAACTGCTGGGCGTGCGCAACGCCAGCGTGTGGGAAGGCTGACAGGATCGGGGTCAGATCCCTCGCCAGGGCGAGGGCTCTGACCCACGCCATTGCCCGGTGGGTGCGAACCTCGGTTCGCACCGCTCTTCCCGCTGCACTCGCCGGGCATGGCCCGGCGCCAGCGCATCACTCGTTCGGCGGCGTGGTCGCCTTGGCCTCGCTGCCGAAGCTGCCGTCGGCTTCCGCCGCTAGGTAGGCGAACACGGTATACGCGGCCACGTTCTGCGCCAGTGCCTTCGGGTCGATCTTGTCCAGCGTGTCGTCGGCGGTGTGGTGCAGGTGGAAGTAGTCCGAGCCGTCCTGCGCCAGCCACGCCCACGCACCGCCCTTGGCGGCCAGCGGGCCGACGTCCGGGCCCGGGCCACCCTTGTCGGCCTGGTACTCGATGCCCAGCGGCTTCATTACTTCGGCAATCTGCTTCGTCGCTTCACGTGAGCCTTCCGGATTCGGTGAACCAGTATTGAAGGCATAGATGCGGCCTGCGCCGAAGTCGCTCTCGGCGGCCAGCTGGTGCAGGGCCACGTCCTTGGCGTGTGCCTCGGCATAGGCCTTGCCGCCGTAGAGGCCCTGTTCCTCGTTGGCGAAGGCGATCACGCGGATGGTGCGCTTCGGTGCCTGCTTGAGCTGGCCGATCAGGTGGCCGGCGGCCATCGTGATGCCCACGCCCGCGCCGTCATCCACGGCGCCGGTGCCCAGGTCCCACGAATCCAGGTGACCACCGATCACCACCACTTCCTTCGGCAGGCTGCGGCCGGTGATCTCGCCGATCACGTTGTACGAGGTGGCGGTGCCGTCCCAGCCGCAATCCAGTGCCACCTTCACCGTGGTGCTGCCACGCGCCAGCAGGCGGGCCAGCTGGTCGGCATCAGGCACCGACAGCGCGGCCGACGGCACCGGGGTCAGGCCGTCATCGAAACGGGTGATGCCGGTGTGCGGCACGCGGTGCGAGTCGGTACCGGCCGAGCGCATCAGGAAGCCGACCGCGCCCTTGCGGATGGCTTCGGATGGGCCCTTGCTGCGGATCGCACCGCCGCGGCCGTAATCGCGGCCATCGCGGAAGGGCAGCATCTGGTAATCGACGAAGGCGATCTTGCCCTTCAGCGAACCTGCCGGTGCGGCCTGCAGCGCGGCCAGATCGGCGAAGCGCACCACCTCGGCTTCCACGGTGCCACCCGGGCTGCCGCCAAGTGCGGTGATCTGCAGCGGCTGCGGGTTCCTGCCGGTCACGGCGGCGTGTTCGCTGCGACGCTCCCATTTCGGGAACGTCACCGGCTCCTTCCAGACCTTGTCGAAGCCCAGGGCCTTGAACTTGGCTTCGGCCCAGGCAACGGCGCGGGCATCGGCTTCGCTGCCGGCGATGCGCGGACCAATCTCGGTGGTGAGCGACTCGACCACCTTCCAGCCGGTGTCATCGGCCAGCGCCTGGTCGCGCAGCTGCGCGGCGGTCGCCAGCGAGGCGGGGGGCAGGGTGGTGGTGCGCGGTGCCGCGAAGGCCGGGGCGGCCAACAGGGCGAGGGAGGATGCGATGGCAAGGACGCGGCGACGCATGGACAACTCCGGGAAGGGACCTAAGCCTTGGAGCTTAACAGTCGTTCAGCCCGGCGCATGGGCGGGAGGTCATGGCTGGCGCGGATGCTGTTTTCCGCCAGATGCAGCAAAGCGAAAGCCCCGCCGGAGCGGGGCTTTCGCCTGCTTCTGTAGAGCCGAGCCCATGCTCGGCTGCCTTTCGCAGATCAGCCGAGCGTGGGCTCGGCTCTACAGGTGGGAGGGGCGCCCATAGGCGCCCGGTACCCTTACTTCTTCAGGCTGTCGCGGATCTCGCGCAGCAGCACCACTTCTTCGGCCGGCGCCGCCGGTGCCGCTTCCTTCTTGCGCGACAGGCGGTTGATCGCCTTGACCACGATGAAGATCGCGAAAGCCACGATCACGAACTGGATGACGGTGTTGATGAAGTCGCCGTAGCCAACCACCACCGCCGGGATCTCGTTGCCATCCGGTCCGAGCCGGGCTGGCGACAGCGTCCAGGCCAGGCTGGAGAAGTCCACGCGGCCGATCAGGTAGCCCAGCGGCGGCATGATGATCTTCTCGACCAGTGCGGTCACGATCTTGCCGAAGGCCGCGCCGATCACCACGCCGACGGCGAGGTCGATGACGTTGCCGCGCATCGCGAATTCCTTGAACTCGGTGAGCATTCCCATTGTTGTTTTTCTCCGGTGGGGAAGTGGACAGCGCGCAGGGTAGCGCAGGTGATGTCAGCCGGCGATCACGCCGTGGCGCTCGGCCACGTTTTCCAGGCGCGCGCTGAAGCGGTCGCCGGGCTTGAGCGCGGCCACGCCGGACGGCGTGCCCATGAACACCAGGTCGCCGGCACGCAGCTGCCACAGCTTGGACAGCTCATGCAGGATCTCCGGCACGTTCCAGATCATCTGGTCGAGCAGAGCCTGCTGACGCACCTCGCCGTTGACCTCCAGCGACAGGTTCAGCGCGGCCAGGTCGCCGACTTCCTCGGCGTGGACGATTTCGCTGATCGGCGCGGAGGCATCGAAGCCCTTGGCCGCGTCCCACGGGTGGCCCTTGTCCTTGGCGGCGGCCTGCAGGTCGCGGCGGGTCAGGTCCAGGCCGACGGCATAGCCGTAGACCAGTGCGTCGGCGTCGGCCACGGCCAGCTCGCCGGCGGGCGCATCGCGGCCGATCGCCACCACCAGCTCCACTTCGTGGTGCAGGTTGGCGGTCGCTGGGGGGTAGGGGATTGCATCGTCGTGGCCGACCACGATCGCATCGGCCGGCTTGCTGAAGAACATCGGGCGGCCACGGTCATCGGCCGCCGGCACTGCCGCACCCATTTCGCGGGCGTGGTCGGCAAAGTTGCGGCCGACGCAGTAGATGCGGTGCACGGGGAAACTGCCACCACCGGCTACCGGCACACGCGGCAGGGCTACGGCAGGGATCACATCGGAGACATGGGACATGCGGGCATCCAGGAAGAGCGTGCCCGCAGTCTAGAACGCATGGCGCCCGCCGTCAGCGGGCGCGCAGGAGGTGGATCAGCGCGAGGCCGGCAACACCGGCTTGCGTACCACGCGGTACTCGCCTTCGACCACGGTCGGGTCGACCGGGCGGGCAACACCCGGCTTGCGCGAGGCCAGCAGCTTCCACGCCAGGCCGACCAGGATCATCGCCGCACCGACGAACACACCGATGAACACCATCGCGGCCAGGATCGCTAGGCCAAGCAGGCCCACGGCAACGCGCACCAGCGGGTGGCGCGGCTTGCGCGGCGCGAACAGGGTGCGGAACTGGTTGAAGGCGGATGCGCGATTGAACATGGCGGCTCGATAGGCTGGGATCAGCGAAACCAGAGTATCGGGACGCGCCACTGTCATTGAGTGAAAAACTCGTTAAATATAGCCTGTGCTTATTACGGATCAATGACTTGTGTTCATGTCGGAGCCAGTCACCTGAGTGGGCATGCGACAATGCGGGTTTACCGTACGAGCCTTCGCCATGACTGCCGCTGCTGCCCTGATCGCCCTGGATGCCATTGCCGATGGCGCGTTTGCCGAGGTCGAAGCGGTGGTCGATGGAGATGCCGAATCGCTGGTGCTGTACCGCGACGGCGCGCAGGTGCGCGCATTCCTGAACATCTGCCCGCATGCCGGCCGCCGCCTCGACTGGGCGCCGGGGCAGTTCCTGAAGAGCCGCGAGGGCCACCTGGTGTGCGCCGCGCATGGCGCGTCGTTCGCGCTGGACAGTGGCGACTGCATCGCCGGCCCGTGCAAGGGCGACCGCCTGCGCGCGGTGCCGGTGGACGTGCGCGACGGGCAGGTCTACCTGGCTTGAGGCCGGCTAGAGGGCGGATCCGTTTTCCGGAGGAAAACGGCTCTGACCCCATCACGCCAGGAGCAGTCGAGCATGGCTCGACGCTACAAAAGCCGTGTCGACCAAGGTCGACACCTACCAAAGCGATGCACGACGCCGTTCTGACAGATCGCGGCAACCTGCCATGCCACCGAATGCCAGCCTTTGACGTTGACGTTGATTCGGCGGGTGCAGGGCGCAGCCCTGCCAACAAACCCCAACCCTCAGAACATCAGGTTGATCATCAACACCACCACGCAGGTGTAGATCAGCGACAACGGGCCGCCGACCCGCCACATCTCGCGCGGGGTGTAGTTGGCCGGGCCGGTGATCATCGAGATCACCGGGTTGGAGGCCGTCATCAGGTTGTTGGACGCCGACAGCGCCACGATCAGCGCGAACGCGGTCGGGTTGCCACCCGCCGCCAGTGCCAGGTTCACCGCAATGGGGACCATCACGATGGTCGCGCCCACATGGCTGATCACCAGCGAGAACGCCGTGGTCAGCAGCGCCAGCGCCACCTCCAGCACCCACACCGGAATGCCGGTCGGCAGCTTGTCGATGGTATGGCCGGCCACCCACGCGGCCGCACCGCTGGAGTCCATCGCCCAGCCGAGCGGAATCAGCCCGGCCATCATGAACACCGTCTTCCAGTTGATCGAGGCATAGGCCTCGTCCATGCGCAGCACGCCGGTCAGCAGCATGCCGGCCACGCCGGTCATCAGCGTCAGCGCCACCGGCAGCTTGCTGGTCAGCGCGATCAGGATGGTCAACGCGAAGATCGCCATCGCGATCTTGAACTTGTGCGGGCGCTGCTCGCCGGTCGGGTAGTCGGTCACCACCACGAAGTCGCGGCTCTTGGCAGCCTGCGCCAGGTCGGTCCAGATGCTGTGGAACACCAGCATGTCACCGGCGCGCAGCTGCACGTCACGCACGTCCTCGCGGATCACCTGCTTGTCGCGGTTGATCGCCAGCAGGCTGATGCCGCGCTCCTTGCGCAGGCGCAGGTCGGCCGCACTCTTGCCGATCACGTTCGAGGTCGGCGGCACCACCGCCTCGGAAATGCCGGCGCGGCTGGGGTTGAACAGGTCGCCCAGGTGCTTCAGGCGCGAGGACATGCGCAGGAACTGGTTCTGCGCGAAGTCGCTGATCTGCTGGCGCGGGCCCATCGCACCGAGCACGCTGCCGACCCAGATGCGCATCTCCGCCGGCGGCGCCAGGCGGGTGTCATTGCCGGTCTTCAGGGCCAGCAGCAGTGGCGCATCGTGCAGGGTCTCGGCCTCGCCCAGGGTCATGCCGACCAGCGGGCTTTCGGCGCTGACCACCAGCTCGAACACATCGCCTTCGATGCCGTAGGTCTTGGCAAAGTAGCTCTCGGTTCGCGCCGGGGTGACCCCGTCGTTGACCAGGTTTTCTTCCTCGATCAGCTTGCGGTCGCCGTAGTAGCGGAAGTACAGCAGCGAGGCGACCAGCAGTGCCACGCCGATCGGCAGCGGCGCGAACATGCGCAGCGGCTCGATGGTGGCCAGGCCGGAGGGCAGGTTGTTGTTGGCCGAGGCCAGCAGATCGTTCAGCAGGATCAGCGGCGAATTGCCGACCATGGTCAGCGCGCCGCCCATCACGATCGCCGCCGAGATCGGCAGCAGCAGGCGCTGCATCGTCAGCCCGGTGCGCGCTGCCAGTCGCGAGGCGACCGGCAGGTACAACGCCATCACCGACGGGTTCTGCATGAAGGATGAGTTCAGGCCGGCGATGGCCGTGGTCATCATCAGCAGCCGCTGCTCGACACCGTGGCCGCGCCGCAGCAGCCAGGCGGCCAGCCGGTTCAGCGCCCCGGTGCGGTCCAGACCCGCACCGAGGATGGTGGTGGCGATGATGCTCATCACCGCGTTACCGGAGAAACCGCCGAAGATTTCCTCCGGCGCGATCAGTCCGGTGACACCGAGCACCACCAGCACCACCAGCGCGACCACGTCGGCGCGGATGCGCTCGAACAGGAACATCGCCATCGTGAAGCCGACCAGCCCGAGCACGAGCTTCATGTCGTTGGTCAGCGTCAGCGCGGTATCCATGTGGGGCGCGGCGTCCTCAGGCGATCGTCAGGTGCGGTCGTACAGCAGGTCCCAGACGCCATGGCCGAGCTTCTGGCCGCGGGTCTCGAAGTGGGTCTGCGGGCGCCAGTCCGGGCGCGGCACGCTGCCACGCGGGCCGGCACGGTTGACCAGGCCGGCGGTGGCATCGAGCACATCCCACATCTGCTCGGCGTAGTCCTCCCAGTCGGTGGCACAGTGCAGGCGGCCGCCCGGGCGCAGCTTGCGCACCAGCAGTTCGGCGAACGCCGGCTGCAGCAGGCGGCGCTTGTTGTGGCGCTTCTTGTGCCACGGGTCCGGGAAGTAGATGCGCACTTCATCGAGCGCGCCGTCGGCGATCTCGTTCTGCAGCACTTCCACCGCATCGTGGTGGTACAGGCGCACGTGGTCGGCATTGTCCTCGGCCAGCGCGTTCAGCAGACGGCCCACGCCCGGGGCGTGCACCTCGATGCCGATGTAGTCGCGCGACGGGTCGTGCTGGGCGGCGAAGCGCAGCGCGGCACCGTTGCCGAAGCCGATTTCCAGCACCTTGTGTGCCGGGCGGCCGAAGGTGGCGTCCAGGTCACGCGGTTGGCCGGTGTAGTCGAGGCCGAAGCGCGGCCAGCGTTCGTCGAACGCGCGCTGCTGGGCAGGGGTGAAGCGGCCCTGGCGCAACACGAAGCTGCGCACCTCGCGGCGGCCCTCGCTCACGGTGAAGGGCTTGGGCGGGGCCTTGGAACCGGCGCTGTCAAAAGGATTGGTCATCAGCCGATCAGCCCATCCACCGGCGAGGAGGCGCTGGCGTAGCGCTTGCGCGGGATGCGCCCGGCAAGGAAGGCCTCGCGGCCGGCCTCGACCGCCTTGCGCATCGCACTGGCCATCAGCACCGGGCTGCGCGCACCGGCAATGGCGGTGTTCATCAGCACGCCGTCGCAGCCCAGCTCCATCGCGATCGCCGCATCCGAAGCGGTACCGACGCCGGCGTCGACGATGATCGGCACCTTGGCGTCTTCGATGATCTGCAGCAGGTTGTACTTGTTCTGGATGCCCAGGCCCGAGCCGATCGGCGCGGCCAGCGGCATCACCGCAGCGCAGCCGATCTCTTCCAGGCGCTTGGCCAGGATCGGGTCGTCGGAGGTATAGACCATCACCTCGAAACCGTCCTTGACCAGCTGCTCGGCGGCCTTCAGGGTCTGCATCACGTCCGGGTAAAGGGTCTTCTGGTCGCCCAGCACTTCCAGCTTGGTCAGGTTGTGGCCGTCCAGCAGCTCACGGGCCAGTCGGCAGGTACGGACGGCGTCCTCGGCGGTGTAGCAGCCGGCGGTGTTGGGCAGGATGGTGAAGCGCTCCGGCGGCAGCACGTCCAGCAGGTTCGGCTCGCCCGGGTTCTGCCCGATGTTGGTGCGGCGGATGGCCACGGTGACGATCTGGGCGCCAGCGGCCTCGGTGGCCAGGCGGGTTTCTTCCAGGTCCTTGAACTTGCCGGTGCCGGTCAGCAGCCGCGAGCCATAGGTCTTGCCGGCGATCACCAGCGAATCGGGGGAGACATGAACGTTCATGGCGCGATTATCGCTTATCCGCCTGAAGATGGGGTCACGCAGAGGGCGGGGTCGAGCGTGGGGTCAGATCCCTTTGCCATCGGCAAAGGGATCTGACCCCTGAACACCCGCGCAGGCCTCAGCCCCCGCCCAGCGCGTGCACGATCTCCACCACGTCGCCTTCGGCCAGGACGTGCTCGCCATGGCGGCTGCGGCTGACGATCTCGCCGTTGACCTCCACCGCCACCCGGCGCTGCAGCAGCTGCTCGGCCTGCAGCAGGTCGTGGAGGGTCGCCGAAGCGGGCAGGGTACGGGGTTCGCCGTTGAGCTGGATGTTCATCGCCGCATTGTCGCCGATGGCCTGCGCGGATCGGAACCCTTGCAAATTTCGTTGATCGCCAGCCCCGGCACAGCGTGGTCCAGCGCCCTCAGGCGACAATCCATGCGGCGGCGCAGCGTGAGCAAAACGCGGCGCAGTGGAACCATTCACCGTGCGCCGGCGTACGTCCGCCGGGTCCTCAACGATATCCCCACAGGAGTTTTTTACATGCTGCTCAGCAAACGCCCGATCCGCTCCCTGATGGCGGCCGCGATCGCGCTGGCCGCGCTTCCGGCCATGGCAGGCGAATCCCCCTATTCCAAGGCCGTGTTCTTCGGTGACAGCCTGACCGACGCTGGCTATTTCCGCCCGCTGCTGCCGGCCGATGTGCGTCCGGTGACCGGCCAGTTCACCACCAACCCGGGTTGGGTGTGGGCGCAGCAGGTCGCCAACTACTACGGCCTCAACGGCACGCCCAACGGCAATGGCCAGAACGGTGACAACTACGCCGTCGGCGGCGCCCGTGTATCGGCCGACGAAGCGGGTGGCCTCGGAGCCATTCCGTCGCTGAAGTCGCAGGCGACCCGTTACCTTGCTGCGAATGGTGGCAAGGCTGACGCCAATGCCCTGTACACCGTATGGGGCGGTGCCAATGATCTGTTCGCGGCCACGCGCGCAGCGGCCGGTGGTGCCTCGCAGGCCCAGGTGCAGGGCATCATCGGCGCCGCGGTCATCGACCAGATCGCGCTGGTGGGCGCCCTGAAGCAGGCCGGTGCCCAGTACGTGCTCGTGCCGAATCTGCCGGACGTGGGCATCACTCCGCAGTTCCGTGGCCCCAACGCCGCCGCCGCCACTGCACTGTCGGCCGGTTACAACAAGGCCCTGTACGGTGGTCTGAAGCAGGCGGGCATCGAGTTCATTCCGCTCGACACCTTCAGCATCCTGCGTGAAGTGACCGCCAACCCGGGCATGTACGGCTTCACCAACGTCACCAGCACCGCCTGCAAGATCGATCCGGCCAACTCGACGCAGAGCATCCTGACCTGCAACCCGACCAGCTACGTCAGCCCGGATGCGGCCAACACCTACCTGTTTGCCGATGGCGTGCACCCGACCACTGCCGGTCATCAGCTGCTGGGCCAGTACGCGGTCTCGGTGCTGGAAGGCCCGCGCCTGCAGCAGGTGCTGAGCCACTCGGCACAGACCATCGGCCGCTCGCGTGCCGACCAGGTCAGCATGCACCTGGGTGGTCGGCCGGCTGACGGCCTGTCCTGGTGGGGGGGCGTGCGTGGCGACCTGCAGCGCTACGACCACGCCGACCTGTACGACGGCCTGGCCCCGGCCGGCCTGTTCGGTATCGACTGGGCCCGCGACGGCATGGTGTTCGGCGGTTTCGCCGGCTTCGGCCGCCTCAGCGCCGACTTCGGCAACAGCCGTGGCGACTTCACCCAGAAGGACACCACCGCCGGTCTGTTCGCCGGCTGGTACGGCGATCGCATCTGGGTGAACGGCCAGGTCAGCTACACCTGGCTGTCCTATGACGTTAACCGCAAGGTCCAGCTGGGCCCGGCCACCCGTGAGCACGGTGGTTCGCCGGACGGCAGCAACCTGACCGCCGCCCTGAACGCCGGTTACGAGTTCGGCACCGAAGGCGGCTTCCGCCACGGCCCGATCGCCTCGGTGATCTGGCAGAAGGTGAAGATCGACGGCTACACCGAAAGCGCCGCGGCCGGCACCCTGGCCACCGCACTGGGCTATGACCGCCAGAACGTCGATTCGACCGTCGGCCGCCTCGGCTGGCAGGCCCGCTTCGATGGCGGCGCCGTCAAGCCGTACGCGCAGGTGACCTACGATCACGAGTTCGAGGACACCAAGCAGGCCAGCGCCTGGCTGCAGACCCTGCCGGAACTGGGCAACTACCGCGTGCCCGGCCTGAACTTCGACAAGAACTACGCCACCGTCGTGCTGGGTGCCCGTACCGAACTGTTCGGCCTGCAGAGCAACTTCGGCCTGAGCGCGTCGACCGGCCAGAAGCGCGCGCAGGACGCCACCCTGTTCGCCAACTTCAGCGGCACGTTCTAAGCAGCACCCGCTGGGGTCGGATCCCTTTCCGCAAGGAAAGGGCTCTGACCTGTTGCGCCGGGGGTCGGATCCGTTTCCGCCAGGAAACGGCTCTGACCCCATTGCGGCACGCTGCCATTGCGCAACACCGGCCCCACCGCATAGACTTTCACCCGCAATGCGGGCGTAGCTCAATGGTAGAGCTGTAGCTTCCCAAGCTACTGACGTGGGTTCGATTCCCATCGCCCGCTCCAATCACGCCACGCGTGTAGACAGAAGGCCGCTCATCAGCGGCCTTCTTCATTTCTGATTAGTTTCATATCCACGGCCATCCGTGCCCGGTTAGCGTTGCCGCATTTCCAACACGGGACGCAGCGCATGGAAACGAAGGACGACGTCGTCGGCAGCCTTCATGAGATCTACAGGAACTCCGGTGCCGGCACCTCCCGCCAGCTGGAGGCAGTGCGCGCACTGGGTCGCGCCGGTGGGCCGAAGGCCGCGCAGCTTCTGTGGCAGATCTATGAGGGGACCTCGGCCGGATCGGTCACGCAGATGGCCTGCATCGCAGCGCTGGGTGAATCCGCGCGCGGGTTCTGAAGCGGAACCAGCCCGCATGGTGATGCGGGCCTGTGGTGTATCCGGCGACGGTTACTCTTTCGCCGGAATCGTCGCCGCAGGAGCCGGCCACTACCGGCGCAGGCAGCACGGGCCAGCATCATCCACCCGCCACACGCCCGCGCTATGCTTCGCGCCTGCCGACCGATCCCACCGCGATGAAGCTCGCCATCCTGTCCCGCAACAGCTCCCTGTATTCCACCCGTCGGCTGGTCGAGGCGGCGCGCGCGCGCGGCCACACCGTGCGCATCCTGGACCCGTTGCGCTGCTACATGCGCATCGCCGCCGATGGCTTTTCCATGCACTACAAGGGCCGGCCAATGACCGGCGTGGACATGGTCATCCCGCGCATCGGTGCCTCGATCACCCGCTACGGCACCGCGGTGCTGCGCCAGTTCGAGCTGATGGGCGCGCGCACGCCCAATCCGTCCGACGCCATCCTGCGTTCGCGCGACAAGCTGCGCGCGCACCAGCTGCTGGCGGCCAAGGGCATCGACATGCCGGTCACCGTGTTCGGCGACAACCCCGACGACACCGTCGACCTGCTGTCCATGCTGGGCCCGCCGCCGCATGTGGTGAAGCTCAATGAAGGCACCCAGGGGCGCGGCGTGATCCTGACCGAGAAGGCCAGTGCCTCGCGCGGCATCGTCGAAGCGCTGCGCGGCCTGTACGCCAACTTCCTGATGCAGGAATTCATCGGCGAGGCCAAGGGGGCCGACCTGCGCTGCTTCGTGGTGGGCGACCAGGTGGTGGCGTCGATGCAGCGGCAGGCACCGGAGGGCGACTTCCGCTCCAACCTGCACGCCGGGGGTACCGCCGTGGCGGCCAAGGCCAGCCGTGCCGAGCAGCAGGTGGCGGTGCGTTCGGCCAAGGCGCTGGGCCTGTCGGTCTGCGGCGTGGACCTGATCCGTTCCGCGCGCGGCCCGCTGGTGCTGGAGGTCAACTCCACGCCCGGGCTGGAAGGCATCGAAGCGGCCTGCGGGGTCGACGTGGCGACACGCATCATCGAGCACGTAGAGAAGATCAAAAAACCCTGATTATCCATGGGGTTATGATTCTCACCGGCAAATGATCCGGGCCTTTAACGAGGCTTTAATCGGATCGGGCGTAGGCTTCAGCGAACCGCAGCTCTGCCTCTCAGCAGGATCGGTATCGGGATACGACTTCAGGCCCAGGCGGGTGCACCGTCTGGGCCTTTTTTATGCCTGTCGGCCCCATGCCCAAGGTCTCTTGTGGAGGCCGCGTGACGGTCGTAGAGTTGGCCCTTCGTTCCGGGATGGATCGGGAGGTTGGCGATGTACCGCATCATGATGATCGCGTTGCTGCTGGGCCTGTCTGGCGCTGTTGCCGCCAAGCCGGAGAAAGTGGCTGTACAGATGGACCGGCAGGGCTCGGTCGCCGAGCAGATGCGTCAGGTGGAAACCGCCCTGGCCGCCCCCGACTATGCCGAACTGTCCGCCGAGGATCGCGGCCAGGTGCAGCAGTCGCTGTCGCGTATCCGCCAGCACATGGGCGAACGCCAGACCGTGCAGGAGCTGCCGCCGCAGCTGCAGGCCGAGGTCTTCAACGAGCAGGAACGCATCAACACCCTGTTGGCGCGTGGCCATGAAGACAGCCGGCAGATCTGCAGGTAC
The DNA here is from genome assembly GCF_059367975.1 of Stenotrophomonas sp. YJH_SMC_131. NCBI lineage: Bacteria > Pseudomonadati > Pseudomonadota > Gammaproteobacteria > Lysobacterales > Lysobacteraceae > Stenotrophomonas > Stenotrophomonas sp. YJH_SMC_131. The sequence continues at coordinate 68,014 of NZ_JCAFRJ010000002.1, forward strand.
GAACGCACCACCGGCAGCAACATGCCCAAGAGCCGCTGCCTGACCGTGGCCGAACGGCGCCGGATCGAAGAGAAAGGCAAGGCGCTGATCAACGACCAGCGCAGCTACAACACGCTCAGCCCACCGCCCGCCGGGCGTTGACCGCACCGCCCTTCGGCCCATCGAGTGTGCTGTGACGGCGCATCGGTGGCACCGCAGGATCGATGTTCCACTCATGGAAGAACCTGGAGGTAACGATGCAGCGCATGACCCCCTTCGCCCTGATGCTGGGCCTGGCCCTGGCCACCACCGCCCACGCCAAGCCCGAGAAAGGGCAGGTGAAGTTCGACGCCAACGCACCGGTGGCCGAACAGATCCGCAACGTTGAGACGGCGATCAACAGCGAGGACTACAGCGAGATCGGGCTGGAAGACAAAAGCCGCGTGCAGCAGGCGCTGGGCCGCATCAAGATCAAGATGGGCGACCACGAACGCGTGGAGCAGGTCAGTCCGCAGGACCGCACCGAGATCTTCAACGACCAGGAAGTGATCAACACGATCATGACCCGCGCCCACGCCGACAGCCGCATGGTCTGCCGTCGTGAACGCACCACCGGCAGCAACATGCCGCAGAGTGTCTGCCTGACCGTGGCCCAGCGCCGCAAGGCGCAGGAAGACAGCCGCAAGGCGCTCAACGACAACCAGCGCTTCAACAACTACAAGCCCTGATCGCTGCCGGACCGATCGCATGCCGCCATCGGTCACCCTGCCGTGCGTCCCTTGTGGGCGCATCGGCGGAATCGTAAAGTCGAGACCCTATTCATGGACGAACATGGAGCTCGTCATGTACCGCAACACGACACTTGCCCTGATGCTGTCGCTCGGCCTGGTAGCCACCGTGCAGGCCAAGGCGCAGAAGGACACCGTGCAGATGGATGCCTTCACCCCGGTGTCCGAGCAGATCCGCCGCGTTGAAACGGCCATGGGCAGCGAGGACTACAGCGAGATCGGGCTGGAGGACAAGAGTCGCGTGCAGCAGGCACTGAACCGGATCCGGATCAAGATGAATGGCCGGGAGAAGGTCGATGAGCTGGCCCCGCAGGAGCGCAACGACCTGTTCAACGAGCAGGAGATCGTCAACACCATCATGACCCGCGCCCAGGCCGACAGTCGCATGATCTGCCGCCGCGAGCGCCTTACCGGCAGCAACATGCCGACCAGCGTCTGCCTGACCGTGGCCCAGCGTCGCAAGGCCCAGGAAGACAGCCGCCGGGCGTTGACCGACCAGCAGCGCATCAGCCGCTGACCGGCTGACGCGGGGGCTTTTGCCGGTGTCGGCGCTTCGGTACGAAATGTTAAGAATGGAACCTGTATCGTTCAGCAGGTAGACGTCGCGTCCACCCACGCAGGGGCATCCTGAGCGGGTGGGCCTGGCCCCCCGACGACCCTTCAAGAACCAGAGGTCCCAGTGCGCATTCTCGTAATCGAAGACAACAGCGACATCGCCGCCAACCTTGGCGACTACCTTGAGGATCGTGGCCACACCGTGGACTTCGCCGCCGACGGCGTGACCGGCCTGCACCTGGCCGTGGTCCACGAGTTCGACGCCATCGTTCTGGACCTGAACCTGCCGGGCATGGATGGCATCGAAGTGTGCCGCAAGCTGCGCAACGAAGCGCGCAAGCAGACCCCGGTGCTGATGCTGACCGCCCGCGACTCGCTGGACAACAAGCTGGCTGGTTTCGATTCCGGCGCCGATGACTACCTGATCAAGCCGTTCGCGCTGCAGGAAGTGGAAGTGCGCTTGAACGCGCTGTCGCGCCGCGGCAAGGGTGTGCAGACCCGCGTGCTGGAAACCGGCGACCTGGAATACAACCTGGACACGCTGGAAGTGCGCCGCCAGGGCAAGCTGCTGCAACTCAACCCGACCGCGCTGAAGATCCTGCAGGCCCTGATGGAGGCCGCGCCGGCCGTGGTCACCCGCCAGGAGCTGGAAACCCGCGTCTGGGGCGAGGAGCTGCCCGACTCGGATTCGCTCCGTGTCCACATCCACGGCCTGCGTGCGGTGGTCGACAAGCCGTTTGAAGTGCCGCTGATCCAGACCCGCCATGGCATCGGATACCGCATCGCCACCCCGGAAGCCTGATTCCGTGGCAACCAAGGGGGAGCGCCGGCGTTCGCCGTATCGGCGGCGCCTGCGCAGCCGCATCATCGTCTCGTTCGTGTTGTTGGGCTTCTGCCTGACGACACTGTTCGCGTTCGCCACCAACTGGGCCCGCATGCGCGTGGAAAACCAGCTGGTGGAAGACGTGATGAACCGCAACATCAACGAGTACGTGCGGCGGTTCTACGAGAGCCCGGATCGCAACCCCGACCTGCCCGTGCAGCAGATGCGTGCGCGCCTCGTCAAGCCCGACAAGTTCGATGCGCTGCGTGAGGAAGAACCTGATTGGGCAGCGTTGCCCGACGGCAACCACAATATCTCGGGCACCGACGAACGTGGGCAGCCTTACGCCTACAAGCTGGCCGTGCGCAAGACGCCGGACGCCTGGGCGTTCCTGGCCTATGACATGACCGACAGCGTGCGCGGTGGGCAGCAGCTCAACCGCGCGCTGGTGCTGTCGGTGCTGGTGTTCAGCCTGTTGTCGCTGGTGCTGGGCTGGTGGTCGGCATCGAAGGTGATGAAGCCGGTCTCGGACCTGGCCGCGCGGCTGCGTGCCTATCGCGGCGGCACCAGTGATCCCGAGCCGCTGGCGCCGCGTTTCCCCGATGACGAAGTGGGGCAGCTGGCGCAGGCGCTGGATGATTATTCGTCGCGACTGACCGAAGTGGTGCAGCGCGACCGCGAGTTCAATGCCGACGTCAGCCACGAACTGCGCACGCCGCTGGCGGTGATCCGTGGCGCCACCGAACTGCTGCTGACCCGGCCCGGCCTGGATGAGAAGGTGCTGCAGCGGCTACAGCGCATCCAACGCGCCGAACAGCAGTGCAGCGACCTGATCGGCGCGCTGCTGCTGCTGTCGCGCAACGAGCGCGGGCAGGGCACCAGCAACGTCGCGCGCGTGGCCGAACAGCTGCTGGACGCCCACCGCGCCCAGCTGGGTGGCAAGCCGCTGGAGCTGGCGCTGGAAGGCGAGCGCAACCTGGTGATCGATGCGCCGGAGGCGGCCTTGTCGGTGGCGCTGGGCAACCTGATCGGCAATGCGGTGAAGTACTCGCAGGATGGCGAGGTGCGCGTCTTTGTCGGCAGCAATTCAGTGTCGGTGACTGACAGCGGCCCGGGCCTGAGCGAAGAAGACGCCGCCAAGCTGTTCCAGCGCGGCTATCGCGGCACCCATGCCGGCCATTCGCAGGGCGGTGGCATCGGCCTGTCGATCGTCAGCCGCCTGTGCGATCTGTACGGCTGGCAGGTCAGCGTGCGCCCCGGTGGCGAGCGCGGCGTGATCGCCACGCTGACGTTCTCGCCGAAGCCGTTGTAAGGGCCCCTGCCTGGGTGGGTGCTCCACTTGTAGAGCCGAGCCTGCGCTCGGCTGCCGTGGCTTCCCGAAGCCGAGCATAGGCTCGGCTCCACAGCGGGTTCGTGTCGCGCCCTCTGTCGCTTGTGCCACCGAATTCCCCTCGCAGGAAGGATGGGCCAGAAGCCCAACACGACATCACCGTGACCGTTGCCACGTAGCGCGCGTGTCCGCATGCACGCATTCGTACACCCAACAGCGGCTTGAGAATTTCCTTACAGATCACAGCGCTGCGTGATGGCCAGATGGGGCGGCCGGGGCAGGTGCCCTGGCCGGGATTGGCGTCCTGAAAAAAACCAACATTCAGCTCTCTTCGACGGCCCCTCGGCCAGTCGTTGAAAATGCACCGCGTGCCTTGCTTCGGCGGGCGGTGCGTGGGGATTCATCAGAATCCGCTGGAGTATTTTTGCTGAATGTCGGATCTCCGGTACGCCAACCCGCACCGTCCGCCACCTCGCATCCGCAGGTGGCTCGTCGTCTGCGAGGAGATTCACCATGTCCGCACGCCCCGTGTTCCCTCAACTGCACGCCCTGATCGGCGAAGCCGCTGACCTGCTGCCGGCCGACGTCGCCGCGCGCATCGAAACCCTGCTCGATGATCCGAAAGATCTGCTGCCTGCGTTGCTTGCCCGCATGGACGGCCGCGATGCCGCCGACGGCCGGCGACTGGAAGCGCAGGGCCTCAGCCCTGCCCAGGCGGCCACCATGGCCGGTCTCAGCCGCACCCTGGCCGGCTTGAATGCACTCATGCAGGTGCTGCACGCCGCCGAAGCCGCCCGCGAACAGGGCGGTGCCCACCAGCAGCTGAGCCCGGATGTCGTCGACGGCCTGCTGCTCGGCGCACGAGAACTGGCCCGTTATGCCCGCCTGCAGCTGGAGTAGGTCCACGCCACGCGTGAATGCAGAACGCTTTGTAGAGCCGAGCCCATGCTCGGCTTGATGATCGCAGCCGAGCGTGGGCTCGGCTCTACAGCAGTTCCACGCTGGTGCAGGGTAAATCGCCGCAATGCGCGGATGCGCTTCGGTAGTGCCGGCCGCTGGCCGACAGCCAGGCCTCAGCCCCCAGCCAACCCCAGATACCGCTCATGCACCCGTTCCACCTGCGCCTGCAGCTCTTCCGGGTGACCATCGTTGACCACCACATCATCGGCCAGTGCCAACCGCTGCGCGCGGCTGGCCTGGGCGGCGATCATCTTGTCGGCCAGCGCGGCGTCGATGCCGTCGCGCTGCATCAGCCGGGCGTGCTGCACGGCTTCGGGCGCATCCACCAGCAATACCCGGTCCAACCACGGGTAGGCCTGCCGCCCACCGACCTCGGTCAGCAACGGAATGGCGGCAATCGCATAGGGGCTGGCGGCCTGCTCGCACTGCTGTTGCATCAGCAGGCGGATGGCCGGGTGGGTGATCGCTTCCAGCGCCGCCCGTTCGGCCGGGTCGGCGAACACGTGGGCCCGCAGGCGTGCCCGGTCCAAGCTACCGTCCGCCTGCAGCATGCCGGCGCCGAAGCGCTCGGCGATACGGTCCAGGGCCGGGCTGCCGGCGGCAACCACCGCGCGGGCGGCCAGGTCGGCGTCGGCCACCACGATGCCCAGCGCGTCGAAGCGCCGGGTCACCTCGCTCTTGCCGGCGGCAATGCCGCCGGTCAGGCCAACCACATAGCGGCTCATGGGGATTCCCCTCAGCGCAGTCCGCTCAACACCAGGTACTGCTCCACCACGGGCGCGCCCCACATGAAGTACAGCCAGCCCGCGATCGCCAGGTAGGGGCCGAACGGGATCGGCGTGGCGCGGTCACGGCCCCGGGTGTACAGCCAGATCGAGCCGATGATGGCGCCCAGCACCGACGACAGCAGGATGATCGGCAGGATGCCCTTCAACCCGCACCAGGCGCCGAGCGCGGCCAGCAGCTTGAAATCGCCGTGGCCCATGCCCTCCTTGCCGGTCAGCTGCTTGAACAGCCACCAGACCATCCACAGTGACAGATAGCCCACCGCCGCGCCGACCAATGCTGGCTTGGCCGGCATGTACAGGTTGTCGATGTTGCCTATCAGGCCCAGCCACATCAGTGGCAGGGTCAACTGGTCGGGCAGCAGCTGGGTGCGCAGGTCGATGCCGGACAAGGCGATCAGGAAGCAGGTCAGCACGATGGCGCCGAAGCCCTGCCAGCCGAAGCCGAACTGCCAGACGCAGGCCAGCACCAATACCGAGGTCAGGGCCTCGACCAGCGGGTACTGCAGCGAGATCGGCGCCTTGCAGTGGCGGCACTTGCCGCCCTGGATGATCCAGCTGAACAGCGGGATGTTCTCGTACCAGCTCAGCTTGTGCTTGCAGTGCGGGCAGTGCGAGGGCTCGACCACGATCCCCGGTGGCGGGGGTTCGTAGAAGTCCGGTTCTTCCAGGACCTCGCGCGCATCGCGCTTCCACTGCCACTCCAGCCGCTTCGGCAGGCGCAGGATGACGACGTTGAGGAAACTGCCCAGCAGCAGCCCCAGGGCGGCCGCGGCGGGGTAGCCGAGGCCGGGATGCTGGTCGAGAAATGCCATGTATGCGTCAGACCACCGATGCCAATTTGAAGATGGGGAGGTACATGCCAATGACCAGGCCGCCGACGATGATACCAATGAACACCATGATCATCGGCTCGAGCAGGCTGCTCAAGGCATCAACGGCATTGTTGACCTCCTGCTCATAGTACTCGGCCACCTTGAACAGCATGGCGTCCAGGGCACCCGCCTCTTCACCGATACCCGTCATCTGGATGACCATGTGTGGGAACAGGGCGGTCTGCTTCATGGCCATGTTGACCGGGTAACCGACCGAGACGTCATCGCGCATGCGCAATACGGCATGCTCGTAAACCGTATTGCCGGTAGCGCCTGCAACAATGCCCAAGGCTTCTACCAGCGGTACGCCAGCCTTGAAAGTCACAGCGGTCGTGCGGGCAAAGCGGGCAATCGAGCTGTTATGCATGATCTGGCCAATGACTGGCACTTTCAGGATCAAGCGATCCATCCCGTGCTGCATCTTCGGCGAGCGTTTGTAGGCCATGGTGAAACCTACGATGCTGCCGATGACGATGATCGCGATCAGCCACCACCAAGAGACCATGAACCGGGATGCGGCTACGATCATCTGAGTAAATGCTGGCAGATCAGCGCCAAATCCCCTGAAGACGTCCTCAAATTGCGGAACCACCCAGATCAGCAGGATCGAGCTGACCAAGAGCGCTACCGCAATGACCATTGCAGGGTAAAACAGAGCCTTTTTTATCTTGCCCTTCAGGGCTTCGATGTTCTCTTTGTAGTTGGCCACGGTATCAAGCACCGTCTCCAATACACCGGCGCCTTCACCTGCACGCACCAGGTTGCGATAGAGCTCGTCGAACTGCACCGGATACTTGCTGATTGCCTCATGAAGGGACGATCCGCCCTCGATATCGGTGCGGATGCCGTCCACCATCTTCTTCATGCGCGGGTTCTTGTGCCCGCTGGCGATGATGTCCAGCGCTGAGACGATCGGCACACCGGACTTCATCATCGTCGCCATCTGGCGGCTGAAGAATGCAATGTCCTTCGGCGAAATCTTGCTGCCGGCTGCGCCGAACAGTGGCTTGGGCTTTAGCTTGACCGTGCCCGGGGTGATGCCTTGGCGGCGCAGCTCGGCCCGCAGCAGATTCGCGTTTTTCGCGGCCTGCTCCCCTTTCATCTTCACACCCCGCTTGTCCGTCCCCTCCCAGACAAACGGCTGCAGGTCCGTGGTGCTGCGCGCCACGGGCTCCTTCTTGATCGCACTGCGACTGACAGACATATCGGCTCCCCAAGACCCGCCATCCCCAGGCGGGCGTCTAGCCGTCGATGGTAGCGGGTTCGTGCCCGTCTGGGCAGTTGTTGGGGGCACCATCATGCGAATTCGTGCCGGGTGCCGACCAAAGGTGACGCACTGCGTCACATTGCCGCGTCCATCGCAGATTCGCATCCGGGGGGTTCCCATCCGTGAAATAGCTGCCATCATGGGCGCGGGGAAATCCAGGGGGAGGCGTGCCGGGGTTGGCACGCAACCTGCGTTGATCCACCCGCAGGGGGCAGGACCCGCTCAGCTGACCACTGGTCAGACCGATCCTGACTTCTGAAATCAACCACCACTTATCTTGGGGATGTACCAAATGAAGAACCAGAAGGGCTTCACCCTTATCGAACTGATGATCGTTGTTGCGATCATCGCCATCCTGGCTGCCATCGCGCTGCCGGCTTACCAGGACTATGTGGCACGCTCGCAGGTTTCCGAAGCGATGACCCTGAGCTCGGGTGCCAAGACCGCTGTTACCGAGTACTACGCCGACAAGGGCGCCTTCCCGACCACCAATGCAATGGCCGGCCTTGCTGGCGCGTCGTCGATCAACGGCAAGTACGTGGCCAGCGTGACCGTTGGTGCCAACGGCGTGATTACCGCCAAGATGAAGGGCTCGGGCTCGGTGAGCTCCAAGGTCGCCGGTCGCGACTTTGCGCTGGTCCCGGCAGACGCTGGCGGCTCGATCACCTGGGACTGCAAGGGCTCCGCCACGACCATCGACGCCAAGTACCGTCCGTCGTCCTGCCGCTAATCGCGCAGACGGCATAGCGGTATGGGGAAAGGGCCGCTTTGCGGCCCTTTCTTTTTGGGGCAAGGGGAGTTCTATTCGATGCGAAGTGTGCCTGCTCAGCGACTGCTGCCTCTGGTGGGTCTTGTCCTGCTGGCGCTGCTGGGTGTGGGCGTCTACTGGAATGGCTTGAATGGGGGGTTCATCTTTGATGACTTTCCCAATCTGGTGGACGATCCGGATTGGCGCTTGACCTCGATGGACTTTACTTCCATCGCGCAGGTCATGGGCAATGGGGTCACGGGCGACGTGGGCCGTCCATTGGCAATTCTCAGTTTCGGCCTGAATTACTACTTTACTGGCTTGGCGCCTTGGCCGATGAAGGCGACCGGGTTGGCTCTACACCTCCTGAATTCAGTGCTGGTGTTCGCCCTGGCGTCCATGCTGATCAGGCGAGTGCTCAGCATTTCGTGGTCACAGGTGCGCTTGACGGCCTTCATGGTCGCCACCGCGTGGATGGTTCATCCATTGCAGGTGTCTACCGTCCTTTATGTCGTGCAGCGCATGGAAATAGGAGGGGCGACGGGAGTCCTGATCGCGCTTCTCTGCTATCTCAAGGCGCGCGGCAGCGCTCCCTGGTCCCGGGCGTCGTTGCTCTGGTGGTGCTGTGCGGTGTTCGGAGCCGGGATTGGCTTGGGCTTCAAAGAGACCGCGATACTCATTCCAGCTTACACACTCTTGATCGAGGTGTTTCTCCTCAAGTTCCGGAATCCGGATGGAACACGCGCGCGCGCAATTTCCCTCCTATATGCCTTTGGAGCGATAGGGGCGATCTTTCTATATTTCGCAGTGATTCTGCCTGGCGCCCTGGCGCCGGAACGCTACTCGGCACGTGATTTCAGCTTGGCAGGCCGGTTGTACTCGCAACCGGCGATTCTGCTGAACTACCTTCAGCAGATCATGCTTCCCTGGCCCGAGTCGTTGAAGTTCTATTACGACAATGCACAGGTCCCGCCATCCTGGCGTTCAACTACTTTCATAGTTCCGGTGCTGGCGCTGGTCGCGCTGTCGACAGCGGCTTGGGGGCTGCGCAAGCGCTGGCCCCTGACGGCACTTGGCATCGGATGGTTCTTTGCCAGCCATTTGCTGACCAGTAACGTTGTGCCGCTGGAGTTGGCATTTGAACATCGGAACTACCTGGCAATCGTGGGTATCGCTCTTGCCCTGGTGCAACCACTGGCCGCGGTGATGCAGAGGTGGACCGTTGAGGCACGCCGTACGGTAGGGGGAGTCCTGCTGCTTTTTGTTGCGGCCATGGGGTGGATCCAGGTGCAGACGTGGGCAGATCCAATGCGCCTTGCTCTCACGTTGTCCAACCGTAATCCTGATTCTTCGCGGGCCGGTTATGAACTTGGACGAGCACTGCTGGCATCGGCCCCCGCCGATCCTGCCTCCCCGGCCTGGGCGCTGGCTGAGAAGGAGTTCACGCATGCGGCCTCATTGCCCGGTAGTTCGCCACTTCCCGAGCAGGCACTGATCATTCTCAAGTCGCATCAAGGGCGGGCGCAGCCCCGGGAGATATGGGGTTCACTTGAGCGGAAGATATCCAGGCGGTCATTGGGACCACAGGAAGTCGGGGCGCTTGAAGCGATCGTCGCATGCCGGGTTGAGGGGGGGTGCAGGCCAGTTGAAGAGCAGGCACTGTTTGCTCTGTTGTCGACCGCAACTGCAGAGAATCCTCGATCGTCGAGGGTCCGGGTAGTGTTCTCCAACTACGCCTTCAACGTGATGAAAGATCCGTCTCTAGCGATGAGGCTCATTCGTGAGGCCGTGCAGATCTCGCCGGAGGACCTGGGATGCCGGCTTTGGTTGCTGAGGATGGGATTGGCATCGAACTTGCTTCAGGTCAGTGAGGCTAGGCAAGGATTGGGGATCCTGCGAGCCGTCAATCATCGCCATGCATATGACCGGGACATTGAGGGCCTGGAGCATTGGCTGGTGGCGAGCCAACAAACAACAGGGGAGTAGTACATGAATCAGCGTGGATTTTCCTTGATCGAACTCATGATCGTGGTCGCTATCATCGCCATCCTGGCGGCAATTGCGCTGCCGGCCTACCAGGACTATGTTGCTCGAGGACAGGTGGCTGAGGGGCTCTCGTTGTCGACCGGGGCCAAGGAGGCAATAGCCACCTACTACTCCGACCATGGGCAGTTTCCTGCCGACAATCGCGCCGCCGGCATGGCTGCTCCAGGGTCGGTCTCCGGAAGATTCGTCCGATCGGTGACCGTTGACGGTACCGGATCGATCTCGGTGGCCTTTGCTTCTTCGGCCAGCGCGAAGGTCGCCGGACAGACACTAGTTCTTACCGCGAGCGATACCAACGGGGCGGTGAACTGGTCTTGTGGAGGGTTGGACGCCCGGTATGTGCCCACATCCTGTCGCTAGACGACAGTCCGGTCCCGGGGCTTGAACGAGAGTTCAGGGGTGATTTGAGCGTGTCGCCTCTAGAAGAAGCGCTTCCATCTGAATGGCTCGCTCTTCCCAGTCGAAGGCCCTCAGGGCGGTATTGGAAAGCGGCATCTGAAGCTGAAGATCGATGGATTCTACGAGATCATTGATGTCGCCGGGGGCGTATACGCGTATTGCGCCCCCGCCGATCCGTCGTGTGTCACCAACGTCTGAGGCGACGATCGGCACACCACAGGCAATCGATTCCGCTAGCTTCAATGGGTAGCAGAAACGCCCAAACCCTGAATTGCGATTGCAGACTACTGAAACATCGAGTGAATTGATTAGTAACGGGACCTGCTTCCAGCCGATGACGCCGAAATCGATGATCCTGGGATGTGGGTAGCGGTGAAGGGTGGCATCCCTGGGGCCGGCAATGACGAGGTGGATGTCGGGGTGGCGCTCTGAAAGTGCCTGGAATGCTCGGAATAGATCTTCAATCCCCCTGCTTTGATCGAGGGCGCCGGCACAGCCAATTAGGCGAGCCTTCACGGGAAGACCAAGGATCTCCCTGCTGACACGTTTGTCGATCGGATGAAACAGATCCCGGCGGACTCCGTTGCCAATGACATGTACTGGAACAGGTGTTGAAAGGGTGGATTTCACGTGATCAGCCAGGGCATGTGTTACTGCGCTGATTGCCTTTGAGCCCGCACATGCGCGACGGAACGCGGCGCGCATGCCTGGGATCCGGCTGAGTCCGAAAGATTCGTAATTGTCGTAGAGATCTGCAACGTGAGGAGTATGGATGTGCTTCGCCAAGCTTGCACCGAGCACGGTGCATGGTGCATCAGAGCTTGTCAGGAGGACATCGATAGGGTGCTGCTGGTGAAGTCGCCTGATAGCACGTTCTAACTGGATGGTCTCGAGTGAAAGAGCGTTGATGGAACGCCATTGAACCCCTGCCGCAGACAGGAAATTCCCGGAATCTCGATGCCGATAGCTCAGTGCGATTCCGCTGATGGCATGCCCACGGCGCGCAAGTGCTTCCGGGATTTCCCAGAGTCGGCCATAGCGGTCGTCGATGAGGTCGCGTCCGGTGTACTGCCGCTTGCTGAGCATGAGGACATGCATGGACTGACCTGTATGGAAAATCAGATGGGTAGTGCATCATCATGGGCCAGTTGAAGGTGGGAAGTCACCTGCGGGGGGGGCATGGGATTTGCAACAGCGCTGAGGCGGGTGGGTAATCAGCTGCGCATCGGGGAGCGGCCGGGCTGGGTGCAGAGCATGCTGCGCCGCCTGTTCCGTCGGGCCCGCGGGCGGCAGACCGTACGCGATTTCGATGGCCGGTTCATCATGACCCTCGATCTTGCCGAGCATATGCAGCGTCGCATGTTCTGGATGGGCTACTACAACCTTCGCCTCGTCTCTCTCCTCGACCGTCTCCTCGAGCGGGGAATGACCGTGATCGATGTGGGTGCCAACATCGGGGAGATTAGCCTGGTCTGCGCGAATCGAGTGGGCAGTGCCGGTCATGTCGTCGCATTGGAGCCGATAGCCGGGATTGCTGACGAATTGCGATTGAATGTGCGGCGCAATGGGCTGCAGGGGATAGTGCAGGTCCATCAGCAGGGCTTGGCGGGAGAGGTTGGCCGGCAGGCGATCTATGCGTCCTACGGACAGCATGATGTGGATGAAGTTAATCTGGGGCTGGGGAGCCTGCATGGAACCGAGGGCGTCGACCAGCGCATTGGAATGGTCGACATCACGACGCTGGACGAACTCGTACGGCGTATTGGCCTGTCACGGCTGGACCTATTGAAGGTCGACATTGAAGGCGGTGAGTTGCCCTGTCTGCAGGGGGGGATCGAAACGCTACGACGCTTCCTGCCGATAATTGCGGTGGAAGTGCAGGAGCGCTCCAGCCTGGCCGCTGGATACCATAGTCGGGAGATTCTGGAGCTGCTATCGCCATTGGGCTATCGCTTCTATCGCTTGGAGGCGAGGCGGCGGTTGGTTCGGATCGATGTTCAGGATCTGCGTGACTATCAGGATGTGATCTGCATTGCAGGGCCGGTCCGGGCCTTGGAGGTTGCATGATCTGGCTGCTGGCCAGCCGCTGGGAAGCCGGCGGATTGGAGCGCGTGCAATTGAACCTCGCGCGTGGCTTCAAGAAGAGAAAATGCTCGGTGAGTATCATCGCCGGGCGTGATCTGAATGGGCCGGGTGACAATGGTGAAGTGACGTTCATCGCTCCGCGCGGTGCCTGGCAGATGCTCCTTGGATTGCCCTTGCGCATCCGACGTGAGCGGCCACGCGTCGTGGTCACTACCTCCAACGACATTGCGGTATGGGTCACCTTCTGGCGCCGCATTCTCTATCCTTCTACGGCAGTCGTTGTGGCTCAGCATCTTTCGCTGTCAGGGCCCAGGCGGGCGGCTCGTGGGTTTGTCAGGCTCAAACTGGAATTGATTCGTTGGGCGATGCGGGGCATGCTGACGCGGTCCCAGGGTCTGGTCGCTGTTTCTGTGGCGTTGGCGGCAGAAATGGCGTCTGAGCTGAAGCTCCCTCGCTCCGGAATACGAGTGATTCACAACCCGTTGGTCAGTACGGAGGGTGTGCAGGCAAGGCACATTTCTCAGGCGTGGCCCTTCCCGCATGACGATGTTCCGGTTTTTATCTATGCGGGGCGCCTTTCACCGGAGAAGCGCCTCGATCTTCTTTGGGAGGCATTTGTGCTGGTGCGAGCCACCCATCCGGCACGTTTGCTCATACTGGGACAGGGGCCGGAAGGTGCGCGTGTGGCCCAGTGGATTGAGAGGAGCACATTCCAGAGCGACTGCGCTCTGCTGGGGCGGGTGGAGGATGCGCTGCCCTGGATGGCCCGAAGCACGGCGCTGGTGCTGCCGTCAGACTACGAAGGGTTTGGCAATGTCCTGGTCGAGGCCATGAGCTGCGGCGTTCAGGTGATTGCTACCGACTGCCCACACGGTCCGTCGGAAGTCCTGGGCGGCGGTCGGTTTGGTCAACTGGTGCCTGTGGGAGATGCGCATGCATTGGCCCAGGCCATGAGGAATGTGCTGAATGGAAGGCGGCAGGTGGCTGCTGAAGATCTTCGCGAACGTAGCAAGGCATTCTCCATCGATGCAGCCTGTGAGGCGTATCTGGAGCTCTTCAGCTTGGCAATTGAGCGGCTTCAGGGCCGGGACTGAAAATCACAGTCAACCATGCGGCCATTGCCATCAGTGCTTCGGCGACGATGATCATCCAAACCGCTCCCAACAGTCCGTGTGCAGGAATCCAGGCTGCGGCGATCAAGGTCATTATCACCAGCCCGAGAGTCTCGATGACGAATCGATGCATTTTCTTGCCACGTCCAATCAGCACATTACAGGCGATTTGGCGCAGGCTGTAGCCGATGATGAACAGGCCCATCCATTGCAGGCCGGGAATGGCAGCAGAGAACTCAATACCGAGCACGGAGGGCAAGATGCTGGCGGTACACCACAGCACGAGGCCCCCCAGCGTTCCATACGCCGTCGCGACCAAGATCATTGAAACGATCAGGTGTAGATGCTGGGGGGACACTGGTTGCGCACGGAACAACCGCGGCATCGCTGACATGACCATTGCATCGAGTGGCATCGCAATTACCGCCGCGATGCGATAGCACGCAGCATACAAGCCGGCTAGCTCGCTTCCACCTGCATGCAGGACGAGCGATTTATCCAGCGTAGTCACGGCAACGGCAGAACTCCAGGCAGCGGCGTGTCCCGTGCCATGAGCCAGATCGCTGCGTCCGATCTGCAGGTGTGCTGGGCCGGGGCGCAGTATTCGCCGGACCAGCATGAGGGCCAGCACCGCGCTGCATGCCGAAGAGGCCAGGTGCAGCAATAGATAGGTCGTCAGGTTGTGGTCGACCGGTAGCAGCCCGAAGATGCAGATGGCTGCAAGCCTCATGCCTGCGTTCAATGCGGGAAGGGCAGCGGCCCAGCCCAAACGATCATTGGCTGAAAATGCGAATGCAGCATTGGTGACGATAGGGAATGCGATGATCTCCGAAAGCGCGACAAGGCCGAGTGCGGGCCACGACATCAAGCCAGCGGTCAGTAGAGAAAAGGCCAAGGAAAGTGGCGCTGCGCTCAGGGCGCAGAGCACAAGGCTCTGCTTCCAATAACGGGGAAACTTACTGTGGTCCGCAGTGCTGTATTGATACATCAGCATGCCGCTGCCCAGCCCGACTAGGCCGGCAAGAGCCGAGGCCGTGCCAACCGTGCCGGAGAACAGGCCGTAGTCGGTTGCCCCCAAAACGCGAGCGCCGAGGATGATCCATGCAGCCAAGCACGCCATCCGCATGCCCTGCCAGAACATCACCAGGATCGAGGTCCTAGCAAGGTTGCCAAGGCGCGGTAGCCTAGCGGACATTCTGGGGCTCCATGATGGCGCGCAGTTGCTTCGCATAGTCTGCGGCGACTTGCGAATGATCGAAGCGAGCTACCAGCTCAGGTCGTTGTGCGTGCGCCCACGCTTGCGCCTGTTCCGGTGCACTCAGCAGTTCGATGAGTACGCTTGCAAGCGAAGCTGAGGATCGTTGCGTGGCCAGATAGCGAGGCGGGCCTGCTGGAAATGCATCACGTACTGCCGGCACGTCCGTGGTCACGACCGGGCAGCCGCAACCGAGAGCTTCCACAGTAACCAATCCAAGCCCTTCCTGATCTCCGTTGCGGGCCTCGACGAAGGGAGCGACGAGCGTAGTCGCACGTTGGTAGTAGGCGGGAAGCGCGTTCTGTGTCACCGGACCGACGAAACGGACGTGCTTTTGCAGACCTAATGCTGCCACCTGAGCTTCCCGTTCTGGTAGTTCCGGCCCGTGTCCGATGACGGTGAGGAAAACCTGGGAATGACGAGCCAGAACGAGTGGCAAAGCATCAATCAGGTACGTCAATCCCTTCTTCTCGACCAGTCGTCCGACGAACAGCAGTTCGTTACGTGCCCGCTTCACTGGGGAGGGGACAAAGCGGTGTTGAAGGTCCACGCCCATTGGCGAAACTGCCAAGGGAAGGTTCGCCGCTAATGCGCGAAAGGGCGCCACCATCGCCTGACTGACGACGCTGGCCGCTTGTGCGCGAGCTAGGGAGAATCGTTTCACGGCCGAGAGGAGCCGCCCCTTCAGAGAGAAGAGATCTCCGCCATGAGATGTAATCAGCATCGGGGGGCGGAGGCGTCTTGGCAGCAGCGCGCTTGTGAGTCCCTGCGGAATGATCCAGTGTGCATGCAGCACTTCGTGACGATTTCGCCGCAGCTCGCGTTGCAATGCCCACCACTGACACAGCAGGAACGTGGGCAACAGTGCAAGCATCCAAGGTCGGCGGCGCAAGTTGGAGGTGATGCCACCACCATTGACAAGTTGCTCCATGCCTTCCGGCGCGTAGCGATAGCGAATGACCTGTACACCGTCCAGTTTCTCTTGGGTGGCGGCGCCAGGAGCGTGAGGACATAGCACAGTGACCCGGAAATCACCGGTCAGATGCCGGCTGAGGGCGTGCACGAACCCAGGCTCGGTGTCTCCTTCCCACCGCGGATAGGTGGACGCCACGACCAGCAGCCCCGGAAGAGAGGCGGTCTGCATGCCTCCCTCAGTCACTCGGTTGAGTCCTTCCGCGATGCAAGGTAGGTAAGGCCGGTGATCTGCTCCGATACCAAGCCGATAAGGAAGATGATCACCGATGCGCTGAACAGCAGTGTGCTCATGTTGGTGAAGCGATGCATGGTCGCGAATGTATACCCGTAGTAGCCCAAGCCCAGAAGGAAGAAGGCCAGCGCCACGGGTGCGAACAGCTTCAGGGGAGAGTACAAGGTGGCAATCTTGAAGATGATCAGCAGGAAGCGGATTCCATCCTTGATCGGACGAATGTGGCTGCCGTTCCCCACACGCTTCGCGACAGGAATGGGGACATAGGCAACAGGGTAGGCGCTTCGGAAGAATGCCATGGTGCTGGTCGTTGGGTAGCTAAATCCGTTAGGCAGCAAATGCAGGAACTCGCGGAAGCGTCGCGCGCGTACCGCACGGAAGCCCGAAGTCAGGTCCATTACTTTGAAGCCGGTCATATGGCTGGCCAGCCAGTTGTAGAATCGATTGGCAAGGCCGCGGTGAACGTTGGCTTGGCCGCTGCTGTCGCGAGCGCCGACGACCATGTCGTAGCCCTCGGATAGCTTATCCAGCAATGCCCGGATGTGGGCCGGGTCATGCTGCCCATCGGCATCCATGAACACCAGAATGTCTCCACAGGCTGCACGTGCGCCACGTTTGATCGAGGCACCGTTACCCATCGAATAGGGGCTGGAAAGCACCCGAACACCTTGTTCCCGCGCAATTGTTGCGGTGGCGTCGGTGGAGCCGTCATCGACTACGATGATCTCTGCAAGTGGGTACTGCAAACGAAGTTCCGGCAGCGTGCGAAGAAGGCCTTCGGCTTCATTCTTGGCCGGCAGGATGATGCTGAGCTGATTCAAAGTGTGTCCCCATTTTCCCCGGTGCAATGGTACTCCGCTGCGGTGCCTGAATGGGGCGGGGAAGGAGCGGAAGGAAAGGCACGGGTCAGACCTCCTCCAACCTGAAGTAGTCTGAGGAGCGGCTGTAGACGAAAGCGATGTGGAAACATGTGACCAGAAGGGATGTTGGCGGGCCGTTGACGGGGCTATCATCCCCGGGGGAGTCAGGATCGTGCCTGCCGGGCTGGGAGTGCCGGGCGAGGCAGTCATGCTGAAGGATTGGCGTCGTCGTCGGCCATCGGGTCGCGGCAGGTTCTGCTGCCCTGTGCGGTGCCTCTGGAAGGCGCGCCGCACTGCCTGACCCATGATGAGCCAAGGATCCATATGAACGCCGTAACCACCGCCAATCTCGTCGGCATCACCGGCCTGGCCCGTCGCCTGGTCCAGGATGGTGCGCTGGACGAGGCTTCCGCCCGCGACGCCATGGCCAAGGCCGCTGCGGCCCGGCAGCCGCTGCCGACCTGGTTCGCGCAGAACAAGGTGGTCGGGGCGGCCCAGTTGGCGGCGGCCAACGCGGTCGAGTTCGGCATGCCGCTGTTCGACGTGTCCACGTTCGACGCCAGCCAGAACGCGATGAGCCTGGTCAGCGAGGAGCTGCTGCGCAAGCACAACGTGCTGCCGCTGTTCAAGCGCGGCGGCAAGCTGTTCGTGGGTACCAGCAATCCGACCCATTCGCTGGACGAGATCAAGTTCCACACCAATCTGGTGGTGGAGCCGATCCTGGTGGATGAAGACCAGATCCGCCGCACGCTCGAGCAGTGGCATGCCAGCCATGACACGCTGGGCGACGCGCTGGGCGGTGACGACGATGGCATGGGCAACCTGGATGTTGCGGCCGGAGACGAGGATCTCGGCGCCGGTGGCGACTCCGGCATCGATGCCAAGGGTGATGACACCCCGGTGGTGAAGTTCGTCAACAAGGTACTGGTGGACGCGATCCGCAAGGGCGCCTCGGACATCCACTTCGAGCCCTATGAAGACGACTATCGCGTGCGCCTGCGCATCGATGGCCTGCTGAAGATGGTCGCGCGCGCGCCGGTGAAGCTGAACCAGCGCATCGCCGCGCGCCTGAAGGTGATGGCGCAGCTGGACATCGCCGAGAAGCGCGTGCCGCAGGACGGACGCATCAAGCTCAACCTGTCCAAGACCAAGCAGATCGACTTCCGCGTCAGCACGCTGCCGACCCTGTTCGGCGAGAAGGTGGTGCTGCGTATCCTGGACGGCAGCGCGGCCAAGCTGGGCATCGACAAGCTGGGTTACGAGCCGGACCAGCAGAAGCTGTTCCTGGACGCCATCCACAAGCCCTACGGCATGGTGCTGGTGACCGGCCCGACCGGTTCGGGCAAGACGGTGTCGCTGTATACCGCGCTGGGCATCCTCAACGACGAGACGCGCAACATCTCCACCGCCGAAGACCCGGTGGAAATCCGCCTGCCCGGCGTCAACCAGGTGCAGCAGAACAACAAGCGCGGCATGACCTTCGCCGCGGCACTGCGCTCGTTCCTGCGACAGGATCCGGACATCATCATGGTCGGCGAAATCCGCGACCTGGAGACGGCCGAGATCGCGATCAAGGCGGCGCAGACCGGCCACATGGTGCTGTCCACGCTGCACACCAACGATGCACCGCAGACCATCGCGCGCCTGATGAACATGGGCATCGCGCCGTACAACATCACCAGCTCGGTGACGCTGGTGATCGCCCAGCGCCTGGCGCGCCGGTTGTGCAACAACTGCAAGCGCCCGGCCAACCTGCCAGAGCACGCGCTGCTGGCTGAAGGCTTCACCCAGGCGCAGCTGGATGCGGGTATCGAGCTGTACGAGGCGGTCGGCTGTGACGAATGCACCGAGGGCTACAAGGGCCGTACCGGTATCTACCAGGTGATGCCGATGACCGACGAGATCGCCACGATCGTGCTGGCTGGCGGCAATGCGTTGCAGATTGCCGAGGCCGCACAGCAGATCGGGGTGAACGATCTGCGCCAGTCGGCGTTGAAGAAGGCGGCTGCGGGTGTCACTAGCCTGGCCGAGATCAACCGCGTTACCAAGGATTGAGGTAGAGCCGAGCCTATGCTCGGCTGATGGTTCGAAGAGCAGCCGAGCGTGGGCTCGGCTCTACAGTAGATCTGCGTCGTGCGTGGATGGGGTGGCCCGCGTCGGGCCCTGTCCTTACTCCATCCCCAGCTTCTTCAGCTTGTAGCGCAGCGCGCGGAAGGTGATGCCCAGCTGCGCGGCGGTGCGGGTCTTGTTCCAGCGGTTCTCTTCCAGCGCGCGCTGGATGGCGCTGCGTTCGAGCTGTTCGATATACGAGGGCAGGGCGGCGCTGCCCGGCTGCAGGTCCACCACGGCCTCGGCGTGTGCTGCGCTGCCGGGCGTGCGCGGGGCATGCTGCGGCAGGCGCAGGTCGTCGGCGCCGATGCGGTCTTCTTCGGCCAGGGCCAGCGCGCGTTCCAGGATGTTCTCCAATTCGCGCACGTTGCCAGGGAAGGCGTACTGGGCCAGTGCGTCCAGCGCCGACGGCGCCAGCAACGGCGTCGGGCGGCCATGGCTGCGGGCCAGCCGTGCCAGTACCGATGCGGCCAGTTCCGGCAGGTCCTGGCGACGCTCGCGCAGCGGCGGCACCCTCAGTTCGATCACGTTGATGCGGTAGTAGAGGTCGTGGCGGAAGCGCCCGTCCTCGACCAGCTCGGCCAGGTCCTTGTGGGTGGCCGAGAGGATGCGCACGTCCACCGGCTCCTCGGTAGCCGCGCCCACCGCGCGCACCGACTTCTCCTGGATCGCGCGCAGTAGCTTCACCTGCATCTGCAGCGGCAGCTCGGCCACTTCGTCGAGGAACAGGGTGCCGCCATGCGCGGCCTGGAACAGCCCGGGCTTGTCGGCGTGGGCGCCGCTGAAGCTGCCTTTGCGGTGGCCGAAGAATTCGCTTTCCATCAGCTCGCCGGGAATGGCGCCGCAGTTGACCGGCACGAACGGGCCGGCCGCGCGGGCGCCCTGGGCGTGGATGGTGCGTGCGACCAGCTCCTTGCCCACGCCGGATTCGCCGAGGATGTAGACCGGCGCCTGGCTGCGCGCGACCTTGCCGATGGTGGTACGCAGCACGTCCATGGCCGGCGAATCGCCCAGCAGGCGTGCGCCCTGTTCGGCGGCGGGGCCGGGTGCAGGGCGCTCGGTGTTGTTCAGTTCCAGCGCGTGCTTGACCAGGCCGCGCAGCACGGCGATATCCACCGGCTTGCTGACGAAGTCGAAGGCGCCGGCCTTCAGCGCTTCCACGGCCAGGTCCATGCTGCCGAAGGCGGTGATCATCGCCACTGGCGTGCGCGGGTAGTGCTGCGCGATCTCGCTGACCAGCTCGATGCCATTGCCGTCCGGCAGGCGCATGTCGGTGATGCACAGGTCGTACGGATTGCTGGCCAGCAGTTCGCGCGCTTCTGCAAGGTTGGCTGCCGTACTGATGCGCAGCCCCATGCGGCCGAGCGTCAGTACCAGCAGTTCGCGGATGTCGCGTTCGTCGTCGACGACGAGGGCGCTGCGGGTTTCGTTCATGGGCGTGAAAGATAAACGAGGGGGCTGGAAGCGACAAATGTTTGACGCACAGAATCGAGATCAGGTGGGCAACAGCGTATGCGGGCCGGGCAGCACCAGGCGGAAGCAGGAGCCTCCAGCGGGAACCGGGATGTAGTCCAGCCGCGCCTGGTTGGCCCGGCACAGCTCGCGGGCGATATACAGGCCCAGCCCGGTGCCATGCTCGGACGTGGTGAAGAACGGTCGGAACAACTGTGCGGCCACACTCTCGGGAATACCGGGGCCACGGTCCATCACGTCGATGACCGCACTGCGCTCGTGCTGCGCCACGCGCAGGCGCACCCGCGCCGGCTGCTGGCCGATGCGGCCATATTTGAGCGCGTTGTGCACCAGTACGGTCAGCACCTGGTAGAGGTGCTTGGTGTCGACCTGGGCCAGCACCGAGGTGTCGTTGATGATCGGCTCAATGCTGTCGGTCTCCAGCGTCTGGCCCTGCTTGTACTCCAGCACGAAGCGGCGCACGAAGGCGGCCAGGTCGACGTTCTCCGGCGTGGCGCGCTCGCGCCGGGCCAGGCCCAGCACGCTTTCGACGATGCCGTTGGTGCGCTGGCACTGCTGGCGGATGATCTGCAGCAGGCGGCGGTCGCTTTCGTTGAAGCCGGTGCCTTCTTCCAGCAGCTGCACCGCGTAGTTGATCGCGGCCAGTGGGTTGCGGATCTCGTGGGCGAGGCTGGCCGAGAAGCGGCCCATCGCCGACAGGGTGAGCGATTCGGCGCGGCGCGAGACCACGCTGGAGTCGTCCAGGAACACCAGGGCCAGGTCGCTGCCGGCCAGCAGGCGGGCAAAGCGCGGCTGCACTTCGGGCTGGTCGGGGTTGAGCTGCAGCGGTAGTTCGTCCTGCGCCCAGCCATTGCGCCAGCGCTGCAGGCGACGGGCGAGTTCCGGGGCGGCGCTGGCCAGGTCCAGGCGGCCGCTTTCGCCGCTGCCATCACTGTCACCGAGCAGCATCGAGGCCGCCTCGTTGGCCAGGGTGACGCGGTTGTCGGCGTCGACCACCAGCACGCCGGTACGCATGCGGCGGATGATCAGCTCGTTGATCTGGAACAGGTTGGCCACTTCATCGCCGCGCTGGTTGGCCAGCTGCTGGTTGCGGCGCGCGCGGCTGCCGACCTGGTAACTGATGAAGGCCAGTGCCAGGTAGCTGGTGGCGAACATGGCCAGTTCGGCCAGGGTACGGGTGGGGTCGCCGCCTTCCAGCAGCTTCCAGGTGTACTCCACGCCGGTGGCGAGGCTGGCGGCCAGGGCCAGGCCCAGCCCCAGGCTGAGCGGCAGCAGGGTGGCGGCGGCGGCGATGTTGAACAGCAGCGACATCGAGATGCCGGCGCTGGCACCGGGCAGAGCATGTGACAGCAGGGTGGCGGCGACGATGTCCACCAGCACGCCGCTGACCACGATCGGGCGCAGCCAGCGTTCGTTGCGGCCGATCACCAGGGCCAGCAGGGACAGCACCAGGTAGATGGCGGCGACGGTGTCGGCCAGCCGCGGGTGGTGCGCTTCGCCGACCATGGCCGACAGCGGGCTGTAGAGCAGCGCGGCGATGACCGAGGCGATCAGCACCCGGTACAGCGCGAAGAAATACAGCTCACGCCGCGGAATCGATTCGATGCGGTCGATCAATGAAGCACTGGGTGACACGCCGGAACTCCCCTTCTGGCTGCCTGGGTCTGGAATCTGCGGCAGGCCTGCCCGGCGTCCCCTGAGGCCGGGCGGGCACGTCGCTTCGATGTGGCCTGCGGTGGAAGCAGCAGGGCAAGCCCGACTCTACACACCTTGGTCGGCCAGTATAGGGCCCCGGGCAGGGCGCCGCCGGAGCCGCCCGGATCGCGCATTTGGCCCGGGATGGATACCGGTGGCCAGTGGGCCGCCGGGCGCAACTGCCTGAATGACGGCGGAAATCTGGCCGGGTCTGGCGTTTTGTACAGACTTCTTTGCGCCCCGGCGCCGGCTCGGCCACAATAGTGGGCCCGCCGCGGTCCATGCCGGCGCCCCGCCGGGGCCCTGAGGAATTGCGTGCGGTCGTTCCTATTCCCACGGTGACGCATGAATTTCCACGAATACCAGTCAAAACAACTGCTTGCCGAGTACGGCATCCCGGTCCCGGCCGGCAAGGTCGCTGCGACCCCGGACGAAGCGGTTGCCGCTGCCAACTCCCTGGGCCAGGGCCCTTGGATGGTCAAGGCGCAGATCCACGCTGGCGGCCGCGGCAAGGCTGGCGGCGTCAAGTTCTGCAAGACCACCGACGACGTGAAGGCCGCTGCGGCCAAGATGCTCGGCACCAAGATGGCCACCTACCAGACCGCAGGCGTTGAACTGCCGGTCAACCTGGTGCTGGTGACCACCGCCGGCGAGATCGTCAAGGAACTGTACCTGTCGGTGCTGGTCGACCGTGGCACCAAGACCATCACCTACATCGCCTCTTCGGAAGGCGGCGTGGAAATCGAGCAGGTCGCTGCTGAAACCCCGGAGCTGATCCACTCGCTGAACGTCGACTTCGTCGAAGGCGTGCAGGGTTACCACGGCCGTGATTTCGGCTTCAAGCTGGGCCTGACCGCCAAGCAGGCCGGCCAGTTCGCCAGCATCATGGTGAACCTGTACCGCCTGTTCAACGAAAAGGACCTGGCCCTGGTTGAAATCAACCCGCTGGCCATCCTGGACGACGGCAACCTGTACGCGCTGGACGGCAAGTTCGACAGCGACGACAACGCCGCGTTCCGCCAGAAGGCCCTGGTCGCCATGCGCGACAAGACCCAGGAAGATCCGACCGAAGTGATCGCTTCGGAGCTGGACATCAACTACGTCACCATGGACGGCAACATCGGCTGCATGGTGAACGGCGCCGGCCTGGCCATGGCCACCATGGACGTCATCAAGCTCAACGGCGGCGAGCCGGCGAACTTCCTGGACGTGGGCGGCGGTGCCAACAAGCAGCGCGTCATCGAAGCGTTCAAGCTGATCCTGTCCTCGGACAAGGTTGAAGGCATCTTCGTCAACATCTTCGGCGGCATCGTCCGCTGCGACATGATTGCCGAAGGCATCATCGCCGCCGTGAAGGAAGTGGGCGTCAAGGTTCCGGTCGTGGTGCGCCTGGAAGGCACCAACGTGGAAGAAGGCAAGCAGCTGCTGCGCGACAGCGGCATGGCCATCATCCCGGCTGACAACATCAACGATGGCGCCAAGAAGATCGTTGAAGCTGTCAAGAACGCTGCCTGATTCGACACCAAGGAATTCTCATGTCTGTTTTGATTAACAAGAACACCAAGGTGATCGTGCAGGGCTTCACCGGCCAGCAGGGCACCTTCCACGCCACTCAGATGATCGAGTACGGCACCCAGGTTGTTGGCGGCGTGACCCCGGGCAAGGGTGGCACCACCCACATCGATCTGCCGGTCTTCAACACCGTTGCCGACGCCGTGCAGAGCACCGGCGCCAACGCTTCGGTCATCTACGTGCCGCCGCCGTACGCGGCCGACGCGATCCTGGAAGCCGCAGCTGCCGGTATCAAGGTCATCGTCTGCATCACCGAAGGCATCCCGGTGCTGGACATGCTGCGCGTCAAGAACGTGCTGACCCGTTCGCATCCGGACACCGTGCTGATCGGGCCGAACTGCCCGGGCGTCATCACCCCGGGCGAGTGCAAGATTGGCATCATGCCGGGCCACATCCACCAGCCGGGCAAGATCGGTATCGTGTCGCGTTCGGGCACCCTGACCTATGAAGCGGTCAAGCAGACCACCGAAGTCGGCCTGGGCCAGTCCACCTGCATCGGCATCGGTGGTGACCCGATCAACGGCCTGAACTTCGTCGACTGCCTGAAGCTGTTCAACGAAGACCCGCAGACCGAAGGCATCATCATGGTTGGCGAGATCGGCGGTGACGCTGAAGAAGCCGGCGCCGAGTACATCAAGAACCACGTGAAGAAGCCGGTCGTCGGTTTCATCGCCGGTGCGTCGGCTCCGGCCGGCAAGCGCATGGGCCACGCGGGCGCGATCGCCTCGGGCGGCAAGGGCACCGCCGAAGGCAAGTTCGCCGCCATGGAAGCTGCCGGTGTTGTCACCGTCCGCTCGCCGGGCGATCTGGGCGCTGCCATCGCCAAGCTGGTGAAATAAGATCGACTGCCGCCGGCAGACGATGCTGTAGAGCCGGCCGCTGGCCGGCTGCTTGAACACAGAAAGGCCGCCTCCGGGCGGCCTTTCTGCGTCTGGTGTGGGGCCAGATCCCTTTTGCTGTGCAAAAGGGATCTGACCCCGGCGTTACAATGGCGGCATTGCAACCACAGGCTGGAATCCCATGGCTTCGATCCGCATCGCGATGGCGCAGTTCGACTTCCCGGTCGGCGATGTCGCCGGCAACACCGAGCGCATCATCGAGATGATCGGCCAGGCGCGCGACGAGTACGGCGCCGAGCTGGTGATGTTCCCCGAGCTGGCGGTGAGCGGCTACCCGCCGGAAGACCTGCTGCTGCGCCCGGGCTTCCTGTACGAGTGCGAGCAGGCGATGGCCCGCATCGCTGCCGCCTGCCGCGGCATCACCGCCGTGGTCGGCTGGCCGCAGGCGGCTGGCGCGGTGGTCTACAACGCCGCCAGCGTGCTGCGTGATGGCCTGGTCGAGCAGACCTACCGCAAGCGTGAGCTGCCCAACTACGCCGTGTTCGACGAGCGCCGCTACTTCGATGTCGATCCGGATGGCGGCAGCTGCGTGTTCGAGGTCAACGGTATTCCGGTTGGCCTGCTGATCTGCGAGGACCTGTGGTTTGCCGAGCCGCTGGCCGACACCATGCGCGCCGGTGCGCAGCTGGTGGTGGTGCCGAATGCTTCGCCGTACGAGCGTGGCAAGCATGCCCAGCGCGACGCCGTGCTGGCTGCACGTACCCGCGAGAGCGGGGCGGCGATCGCTTACCTCAACGTGGTTGGCGGCCAGGACGCGCTGGTGTTCGATGGCGCCTCGGTGGTGGCCGACGGTGATGGCACGGTGCACCCGGCCGCTGCTGCCTTCGTCGACCAGTGGCTGGTGGTGGAGTACGACGGCGCCAGCCGCCGCTTCATGCCGCACGTGTGGATGGACGACGGCGACGAGAGCATGGACGCGCTGGCCTGGCGCGCGGTGACCCGTGGCATCCAGGACTACTGCCGCAAGAACGGCTTCAAGAAAGTGTGGCTGGGCCTGTCCGGCGGCATCGACTCGGCGATCGTGCTGGCCATGGCGGTGGACGCGATGGGCGCGGAGAACGTAACCGCCGTGCGCCTGCCGTCGCGCTACACCGCGGGCCTGTCCAACGACCTGGCGGCCGAGCAGTGCCAGGCGCTGGGCGTGAAGCTGGAGGCGGTGTCGATCGAGCCGGCGTTCAAGGGCCTGATGGAAGCGTTGGCGCCGATGTTCGAGGGCACCGCGCCGGACGTGACCGAAGAGAACCTGCAGTCGCGCAGCCGCGGGGTGATCCTGATGGCGCTGGCCAACAAGTTCGGCGGCTTGCTGCTGACCACCGGCAACAAGAGCGAGTACGCGGTCGGCTACGCCACCATCTACGGCGACATGTGCGGTGGCTATGCGCCGCTGAAGGACCTGTACAAGACCGAAGTGTTCGGCCTGTCCAAGTGGCGCAATACCGTGGGCGGCGCACCGGTGATCCCGCCGGCGGTGATCAGCCGCCCGCCGTCGGCCGAGCTGCGCGAGAACCAGCTGGACCAGGATTCGTTGCCGGCCTATGACGTGCTGGACGGCATCCTGTACCGCTACATCGACCAGGAGCAGTCGCGCACGGAGATCGTGGCGGCCGGCTATGACGCGGCCGTGGTCGACCGCGTGCTGCGGCTGGTGCGCATCAGCGAGTGGAAGCGGCACCAGGCCGCGCCGGGGCCGAAGGTCTCGCGCCGCGCCTTTGGCCGCGAGCGTCGTTACCCGATCAGCAACGGCTACAAGGGCTGAGGCAGCGGTTGGCAGTGCCGGCCGCTGGCCGGCAACGCCCTATAGCGCGTATCCACGCATGGCGTGGATCTACTGCATTCGGTAGTGCCGGCCGCTGGCCGGCAACTTCCTGGATCGCGTATCCGGCATGGCGTGGATCTACCGGGCTTCGTCGAGCCGTTGTTCGAGGCCTGCGATCTCCGCAGCGTCGTTGAAGTGGTCGCCCTCCAGTCGTGCACGCACGAACGCCAGGGCATCCGCCGCCGCCGCATCCAGCGTGCCGCGATGATCGACCGGGTAGCGCCGGAACGCGACCGGCTCACCTCGCAAGGCCAGGCTTGCGGCGTACAGCAGGGTGGTCAGATAGGGCACGTCGCGGTCCTCGCTGCCATGGGCCAGCATCAGCGGCTGGCTGAAGCCGCGGCGCGGTACACCCAGATAGTCGTACAGCACCGCCCAGATGCCCGGCACGCTGGTCAGTGGTGCAGTAAACATGCTGCCGGTATCGGCGCCGTCCAGCGTGGCGGTCAGTTCGCTCAGGCACTGCTCGCGGGCCACTGCCACACGGGCACGGCCTGCGTCGCTGAGGACGCGGTCGATCTGAGGCGCGGCCTGCAGCAGGCCGTCGAGCAGATACGCGTGATATGCGTTGGGTGCGCCAGGATTGGCGGTGCGGTTGCCGGGATTCATCACCAGCGCGGTCAGTTCGACTGCGGTGGGCGTTCCGGCGGTGAAACTGCCGCGGTACTGCAGGGATGGGCCGCCATGGGAGGCGGCCAGATGGCCTGCTGTCAATGCGGCCGCGCCCCCCTGCGAATATCCGACCGAGACCCAGCGCGGCGACAATGTTGCCGTCCCCAGGTACTGGCGGCTGGCCTTGACCATGTCGATGGCGTTGCGCGCCGCGGTACGCACGTGCAGGTAGGCATGATTGCCTGGGCTGCCCAGGCCCTGGTAGTCGGCGGCGGCGACGGCATAGCCCTGGGCCAGGAACACGTCCAGGAAGCGTCCGTCGCGTTCGGCATGGGTGGGGCCGGAGACCGAGGGCGCACAGCGATCCGCAATGCCCTGAGTGCCATGTGCCCAGGACACCACCGGCCACCCGCCCGCAGGCGCCGCGCCGGCGGGCAGGTACAGCAGGCCGGTGCCTTCGGCCAACTGGCCGCGGTGGTCCGGGGTGCGATAGTGCAGCTTGTACGCCTGGGCGGCCCTGGACGGCACCCAGGGCGCGCGATAGGGGGCGGCAGACAGCAGATCGCCCGGCGCGGCCGGTGCAGCGGCCAGGGGGCGCGGGGATAGCGCCAGCAGGGCGGTGGCGATGAGGCAGGACAGGGGACGGAAACTGCAGCGCAGTGGGGCCATGGGACGCTCCGTGATGGCCGGTGTGGCCGTTGCGCCGCAGTGTGGAGCGCCTCGCCCAGGCGGGCTGCGACCGGCGTCGCATCCGCGCTGGATTCGTAGCATTCCTAGGTGCCGGCCCCGGCGCGGGGAGGCGGATGAGGAAAGCAGTCGAGCGTGGCTCGACTCCACAAAGAAGAAGGGCCCCTTTCGGGGCCCTCTCTTATTTCTTTTCCAGTCGCGCGTTGCGCTGGCCGGTGCTGGCGGACTTCTCGCCGGCGAACGGGTTCAGCTTGCGGATCATCCACGGGTACTTCGGCCACTTGCCTTCCAGCCACGGGTGATCCGGCTGGTTCAGCTGCAGGACGCGACGGGCGTCGTCGGCCAGGGTCTTGTTGCCCAGGTGGGTGTAGGAATCGGCCAGCACGGCCACGGCGTCGTACTGGAAGGCGCTCTGCGGGTAGGTTTCCAGCAGGTAGTTGGCGCGGCCCACGGCCGAGACCCAGGCGCCGCGGCGCATGTAGTACAGGGCGTTGTCCAGCTCGTGCTGGGCGAACACGTCACGCAGCTCCAGCATGCGCTGGCGCGCATCGGCGGCGTAGCGGCTGTTCGGGTAACGATCAACCACGATGTTGAAGTCCGAGTACGCCTGGTGCGGCGTGGACAGGTCGCGGCGGCTGGCATCCAGCGACCATACGCGGCGCAGGAAAACCGTACTGCGGTTGGAATTGGCCAGGCCGCGCAGGTAGTACAGGTAGGCGATGTTGCGGTGCGTCGGGTAGGTGCGGATGAAGCGGTCGATGCTGGAGACGGCGTCATCGTGCTTGCCGGCCTTGTACTGGGCGTAGGCGGTTTCGATCATCGCCTGCTCGGTGTACGGGCCGTACGGATACTGGGCCACCAGGCGGCGGAAGCTGGCTTCGGCGCCGCTCCAGTTGCCGCCCTGCATCAGCTTGTGGCTTTTCTCGTACAGCTGTTCGACCGGCACGCCTTCGTCGGGGCGATCACCCTTCTTGGCGCCGCGGTGGCAGCCGGTTGCGGCGATGACCAGCACCAGCAGCAGGGCGGTGAGGCGGACGGGCGCGGAGAGCATGGCGGAGCGTCGGATCATGGGGTCGAGGCGGGACGCGGCTGGAATACGAAGGGTCGATGATAGCCTAGTGTCCTGTCCAGCGACTGAAACCGGCCGCCGGGACCCCAAAATTTCAAAGAATGCCCCCTGCCATGTCTGAACAACCCTCTGAATCGGCCCGCCAGGCCATCGTCCCCGACACCGCTGCCGGCCGTCGTTTCGATGCCGTCGTGGCCGAACTGTTCCCCGAATATTCGCGTTCGCGCCTGACCGAGTGGATCAAGTCCGGTGACGTCCTGCTGGACGGCGCCCAGGTGCGCCCGCGCGATCCGCTGCGCGGCGGCGAGGTGGTGACCCTCCATGTGGTGCTGGAAACCCAGACCGACGCCCAGCCGGAGGACATCCCGCTGGACGTGCTGTTCGAGGACGAGCATGTGCTGGTGATCAACAAGCCGGTCGGCCTGGTGGTCCACCCCGGCGCCGGCAACCACAGCGGCACCCTGGTCAACGCGCTGCTGTTCCGCGACCCGTCGGTGGCGGTGCTGCCGCGCGCGGGCATCGTGCACCGCCTGGACAAGGACACCAGCGGCGTGATGGTGGTGGCCAAGACCCTGGAAGCGCAGACTGCATTGGTCGAGCAACTGGCGGCCCGTGACGTGCACCGCCAGTACCTGGCCATCGTGATGGGCGCGCTGGTGGCAGGCGGTACCGCCGATGCCCCGATCGACCGCCACCCGCGCGACCGGCTGAAGATGGCGGTGCGCGAAGACGGCAAGGAAGCGGTGACCCACTACCGCCTGCGCGAGCGCTTCCGTGCGCACACCGCGCTGGAGTGCCGCCTGGAAACCGGCCGTACCCACCAGATCCGCGTGCACATGGCACACGTGCGCCATCCGATCATCGGCGACCCGCTGTACGGCGGTGCGCTGAAGCTGCCCAAGGGTGCCAGCGACGCGCTGGTGGCCGCGCTGCGCGGCTTCAAGCGCCAAGCCTTGCACGCCGAGACCCTGGAGTTCATGCATCCGATCACCGGTGAGCCGGTGCGCAATACCGCGCCGGTGCCGGAGGACATGCTGCACCTGATGAAGGTGCTGCGCGAAGATAGCGAAGCCTTCGCCGCCCGCGAGCGGGATCGCTGGTGATGGCCGCCGCGCTGCCGTTGCTGCAGGCGGACTGGCCGGCGCCGGCAGGCGTCCATGCGCTGACCACGCGCCGGCATGGCGCGGGCATCTCGCCGGCGCCGTTCGCGCAGTTCAACCTCGGCAACCGGCACGCGGCCGGTGGTGATACCCCGGCCAACGTGGAGCACAACCGCAAGCTGCTGCAGGAGGGGCTGGCACTGCCCTCGGCACCGCACTGGCTGCGCCAGGTGCACAGCAGCACCGTGCTGCGCTTCACCGCGCCGCCGGTGGCTGGCGCCAGCGAACCGGTGGCCGACGCCGCGGTGACTTCGGTGCCGGGCGTGGTGCTGGCGATCCTGACCGCCGACTGCCTGCCGGTGGTGTTTGCCGCGGCCGATGGCAGCGAGGTGGGCGCGGCCCATGCCGGCTGGCGTGGACTGGCTGACGGCATGCTGGAGGCCACGGTGGCCGCCCTGCAGACGCCGCCGGCGCAGCTGCGGGCCTGGCTGGGCCCGGCCGCCGGGCCGTCCGACTATGAGATCGGCGAGGAGGTCTATCACACCTTCGTCGGCCATGATCCGGCCGCCGAAGCGGCGTTCGTGGCGACCCGGCCGGGCCACTGGAAGGTGGACCTGTTCGCGCTGGCGCGGCAGCGGTTGCAGGCGGCGGGGATGGACCCGGCGCAGGTGTATGGCGGCACGGTGTCGACCATGGCCGATCCTGACCTGTATTCGCACCGGCGCGACCGTCGTACCGGGCGCATGGCGACCCTGGCCTGGATCGCGCCCTGACCCCGCCGCTGTTTGCGCGGGTGCTGGGGCCGGCCTTCGCCACCCTGGCAGCGCCGGTGCAGGCGCTGCATGCCGCGCCGTTGCCCTGCCGCTACGTGGGGCAGGCGCGCATCGTGCGAGGGCGGCACTGGCTGGTGCCGCTGTTGGCCGCGTTGGCGCGGCTGCCGAAGGACGGCGACGCGCTGCCCACCGAAGTGGCGTTCAGTGCACGCGGGCAGGGTGAGCAGTGGGCGCGACGGTTCGGCCGCTGGCCGATGGTGTCGCGGCTGTGGGCGCACGAAGGGCTTCTGCGCGAGCAGCTGGGCGCGGTGCGCTTGGAGTTCGCGTTGCAGGCCCGCGAGGGTGGTATCGACTGGTCGGTGCGGCGGGTCTGGGCGTTCGGGCTGCTGCCGCTGCCGACGCGTTGGTTCGGCGGTGTGCGCTGCCGTGAAGCCTGGCGCGGCGAGCGTTACACTTTCCTAGTCGATGTGACGCTGCCCTGGGCCGGAGCCCTGATCCGCTATGAAGGCTGGCTCGAACCACAGTGACGGCGCCGCCGGGACTGGCAGCGCGGTGATCGTGTTCGACGGCGTGTGCGCCCTGTGCAACCGCTGGGTGCGCTTCCTGCTGCGTTTCGACCGCAAGGGGCGCTACCGTTTTGCGGCGATGCAGGGGCAGCAGGGCAGCGCGATGTTGCGCGCGCACGGGCTGGACCCGCAGGACCCGATGTCGTTCCTGCTGCTGGACGCGCAGGGCGCCTGGACCGATACCGATGCCATCCTGCGTGTACTGGCCGGGCTGGACGGCGTCTGGCGCCTGACCGGCGTGCTGCGGATGGTGCCGCGCGGCTGGCGTGATGCCGCGTATCGCGCGCTGGCGCGCAACCGCTACCGCTGGTTCGGGCGGCATGATGCCTGTCATCTGCCCGCACCGGAGCAGGCAGCGCGATTCCTGGATTGAAGAAAAAGGGGACGGAGGGGATTAAGTCGTTTGTGCACAAACGACTTAATCCCCTCCGTCCCCTTTTTTCTCAGCCTTCCAGTGCGTCCAGGTAGCTGCGCCGCCAGTGGTTGATGTCGTAGGTGCGCAGGTGCTCCATCATGGCGTGCCAGCGCTCCTTGCGCTTGCGCAGCGACATCGTCGCCGCGGTGGCGATGGCGTCGGCAACGCCATCCAGGTCGTGCGGGTTCACCAGCAGTGCCTGCTTGAGTTCGTCGGCGGCGCCGGCCAGCAGCGACAGCACCAGCACGCCCGGGTCTTCCGGGTCCTGCGAGGCCACGTATTCCTTGGCCACCAGGTTCATGCCATCACGCAGCGGCGTGACCAGCCCCACCGCCGCTGCACGGTAGAAACCGGTGAGGGTGGCATGGGTGAAGTTCTGGTTGACATAGCGCAGCGGCGTCCAGTCCGGCTCGGCGTGGCCACCGTTGATGTGGCCGGCGATCTGCTCCAGCTGGCTGCGCAGCTGCCGGTACTCGGTGACATCACCGCGCGAGACGGGGGCGATCTGCAGGTAGGTCAGCGACCCGCGCTGGTCGGGATGGCGCTCAAGATACCGTTCAAAGCCGAGGAAGCGCTCGGGCAGGCCCTTGGAATAATCCAGGCGATCAACGCCGATCGCCAGTTGGCGATCACGCAGGCTCGCGCGCAGGTTCTTTACGGCGGCCTTGGTGGCGGCGGTACCGGCCTGGCGCGCGATCAGCTCGGTGTCGATGCCGATCGGGAACGCCGCCGCGCGGAAACGACGCCCGCCGGGTGCTTCCAGCTCGCCGTTGGCGAGTACCCGACCGCCGCCGAACAGGCGCAGGTAGGTCTGGAAGCGATCGGCATCGCGCTGGGTCTGGAAGCCCACCAGGTCATACGCGTAGAGCGCGGAGAACAGCCGCAGGTGGTCGGGCATCGCCTGCAGCAGGTCGGCCGAGGGCATCGGGATGTGCAGGAAGAAGCCGATGCGGCAGCCGATGCCACGCTCGCGCAGCAGTGCGCCAAGCGGGATCAGGTGATAGTCGTGGATCCAGACGATGTCATCCTCGCGCAGCAAGGGCGCGAGCTTGTCGGCGAACAGTGCGTTGACCTTGTGGTAGGTCTCGCGGGTGGCACGGTCGTAGTCGACCAGATCCAGGCGGAAGTGCAGCAGCGGCCACAGCGTGCGGTTGGCAAAGCCGTTGTAGTAGCCGTCCACCTCGCGCTTGCTCAGGTCCATGGTGACGTAGTCGATGTCACCGTCTTTCTGCCGGTGCAGCGTGCCGCTGCCGTCCTTTACCGTCTTGCCGCTCCAGCCGAACCACAGGCCGCCGCGTTCCTTCAGGGCGGCCAGCAGGCCGACAGCCAGGCCGCCGGCGCGGTTCTCGCCGGGTACGGCCACACGATTTGAAACCACGACCAGACGACTCACGATGCCTCCTGCCAGGACCGCGACAGGCGCATCGCGGCGGTGATCAGGCCGACGTGCGAATAGGTCTGCGGGAAATTGCCCCAGGCCTCGCCGCTGTCGAAGGCCAGATCCTCCGACAGCAGGCCCAGGTGGTTGCGCTGCTTCAGCAGCAGCTCGAACATCTCGCGCGCCTCGTCCATACGCCCGATCGCCGCCAGCGCATCGATGTACCAGAACGTGCAGATGGTGAAGCTGGTTTCCGGCTCACCGAAGTCATCCGGCGCGACATAGCGGTACAGCGAATTGCCATGCTTGAGGTCGCGGCCGATCGCATCGACGGTGGCGATGAAGCGGGCGTCCATCGCATCGATGAAGCCGATGTCGGCCAGCAGCAGGAGCGAGGCGTCCAGGCGATGGCCGCCGAAGGTATCGGTGAAGTGGCCCAGTTCCTCATTCCAGGACTCGGCCATGATGCGCGCATGGATGGTGTCGGCGCGCTCGCGCCAGTAGTGTGCACGGTCATCGCGCTTCAGGCGCACGGCGATCTTGCACAGGCGGTCGCAGGCGGCCCAGCACATCGCGCTGGTGTAGGTGTGTACCTCGGTGCGGCCACGGAACTCCCACAGGCCCGCATCGGGCACGTCATGCAGGGCGAAGGCCTGTTCGCCCAGCGGTTCGAGGCGGGCGAATGTGTGCGCGTCGCCGGGATCCTGCAGGCGGCGGTCGAAGAACAGCTGCGTGGAGGCCAGCACCACGCTGCCGTAGACATCGTGCTGGCGCTGCACCCAGGCCAGGTTGCCGCGGCGTACCGGGCCCATGCCGCGATAACCGGACAGGCTGGGCACTTCGTCTTCGTCCAGCTTGGCTTCAAAGCCGATGCCATACAGCGGCTGCAGCGTGCCGTCGGTGGTGGCCAGGTTGAAGATGTAGCCGAGGAACTGTTCCATCGTGCGCGTTGCGCCGAGACGGTTCAGCGCCCGCACCACGAAAGCTGCGTCACGCAGCCAGCAGTAGCGGTAGTCCCAGTTGCGCACGCTGCCGGGTGCTTCTGGAATGGAAGTGGTCATCGCCGCGATGATCGCGCCGCTGTCCTCGTACTGGCACAGCTTCAACGTGATCGCACTGCGGATGACCGCGTCCTGCCACTCCAGTGGAATGGACAGGTAGCGCACCCATTCGCGCCAGTAGTCGCGGGTGCGCTGGAAGGCTTCCTGCACGTAGCCGCTGATCGACCGGTTGAGCGACTCATCCACGCCCAGGATCAGGTGGATGGGATGGTTGAGCACGAACGGCAGGCCATCGCGCACGAAGCGCACCGGCACATCGGTGGTCAGCCGCAGCACGTGCTCCGGCAGGATCCAGCGCACATGGTTGCTGCCCCAGGTCGACTCTGGCACGCGTGCGCCCCAGTCGGCCAGCGGGCGCGCACGCACGGTGATGCGCGGGCTGCCAGCCAGCGGACGCACCTGGCGGATCAGGCTGACCGGCCGGTAGAAGCGGTCGTTCTGCCGCCAGCGGGGGGCGAAATCCAGGATTTCCAGTTCGCCGCCGTGCGCGTCGCGGAGCACCGTGCGCAGGATCGCCGTGTTGGTGAGGTATTCCTGCTCGCTGCTGGCGAAGTCTTCCAGCTCGATGGCGAAGTCGCCACCGGTCTGCTGGTTGGGGCCGAGCAGCGCACAGAAGGTAGGGTCGCCGTCGAAGGTGGGCAGGCAGCTCCAGACAACGCGGGCACGTTTGTCGACCAGGGCGCCGAAGCTGCCGTTGCCGACCACGCCCAGATCAAGATCGGGTTGGGTCATCACGCGGTACATCTCGGTTGCGGCCGTGGGGGTTGGCCGGGTCAATAGGCATTCTCACGCAGCCAGGCGTGCACGCTGCGTATGTCGGGCAGCGCGAACACCGCCGCGCTGGGTTCACGTTCACCCACCAGCACGCTCCAGCCATGCTGGCTGTTGGCGGCATCGAAGCCGAATTCATCGGTGAGGTCGTCACCGAGAAACACCGGCAGGCGGCCGCGGAAGGGCAGGTACTGCATCATCCGGCGCACGGCACGGCCCTTGTCGGTGCCGACGGGCACGAACTCGACCACATGGTCGCCGGGTTGCAGGCGGTAGCTGGCGCGGCCCCGCACGTGGCGATCGGCGAAGGCGCGCACATCACTTGCCGCGTGCGGCGCACCGCGCCAATGCAGGGCCAGGCCGACGCCCTTGTCTTCCACCAGCACGCCGGGATGGCCGTGGGCAAAGCGCATCGCCTGCTGGTGCAGCGCGTGCAGCCACTCGGCGGTGTCGTCGTCGTGCTCGTCGCGCAGCACACGACCGTCCTCGCCGCGCAGTTCGTGCCCATGCAGGCCGGCGGCAGGCAGCTGGAGGGGAGCGAACAGCTGGTCCAGCTGTTCAAGCGGTCGGCCACTGACCAGTGCCACGGCGCCTTCCAGGCGGTCACTGATGCGGCCGATGGCTTCGCGCACATCCGGCAGGAGCTGCACGGCATCCGGTCGTGCAGCGAATTCGATGAGGGTGCCATCGACATCGAGGAACAACGCACAGGCGTCGTCCAGCAATGGCGGTGGCGGACGCAGGGGGAGCGGTTCAGCCATGACGACCAGCCTGCCAGCCTGGGCGTGTACGTGGGGTCGAGGGCAGGTTGCGGATCAGCTTCGGTGGGTGCCGACCGTTGGTCGGCACGGCAGGTCAGCTTGCATCCAGCCCAAACAGCGCGGACCAACGGTCCGCACCCACCCAATGCGATCAGAACGTATAGCGGACGCGGCCGTAGTAGTACGCGCCGTTGCTGCCGATCGGCGACAGCACGTCGTACGGCAGGTTGCCGAAGTAGTGGATATCGCTGTTGGATCGATCCGGGTAGTTGTCGGTCAGGTTCTGGCCGCCGATGGCCACGCTCCATTGCGGGGTGATGCGGTACTCGACTTCGGCATCCAGCTGCCATTCGGCCTGGTAGGTCTGGCGCGGGATGTAGCCATCACCGAAGTTGAACACGCGGGTGGCGCTGCCGTAACGGTTCACGCGGGTGCTCAGCGACCAGTGGTCGTTGCTCCAGGCGGCCGAGAAGCTGCCACGCGTGCGCGGGGTGGCATCGGTCAGGGTGTTGGTCTCCTCGATGCCGAACAGTACGTAGTCCGGGTTCAGCGCGCGCAGCTGCGCCGGCGTGGCCAGCACATTCTTCAGCGTGGTCTTGGTGTAGGCGTAGGTGCCGGTCAGCAGCAGCTGGCCATCGCCCAGCGACTGCCGCCAGTTGCTTACCAGCTCGGCGCCACGGGTGCGGGTATCGGCGGCATTGACGAAGAAGCTGGCGCTCTGCAGGCCACTGACGCCGTAGCTGGCGGCCACGTAATCGGTCAGCGCATCGCCGGTGATGCTCTCCGACAGCGCGATGCGGTCGTCGATATCGATCTGGAAGAAGTCCAGCGACAGGTCGAAATGCTCGCCGATGCGGCTGGTGAAGCCCAGCGAGGTGTTGATCGACTTCTCCGGCTTCAGGTTCTGCGCACCCAGGCCACGCGCGATCGGATTGTTGACCGACAGCAGCCGGCCCTGCACCAGCTGGCCGCCGGCGTTGTAGCCGGTGGAGGTGGATTCGTAGCCGATCTGCGCCAGCGACGGAGCGCGGAAATTGTTGGAGATGGCACCGCGCAGTGCGAACGCCGGGGTGAATTCGTAGCGCAGGCCGAGCTTGCCGGTCAGTTCGCCGCCAAAGTCGTCGTTGTGCTCGTAGCGCGCGGCCAGGTCGGTGGAGAACTTCTCGCCGAACTGGCTGGACAGGCTGGCATAGGCGCTGGCCACGTCGCGCGACAGGGTGGCGGCGTCCTGTGGGGTCAGGCCGCCACCGGCCTGCGAGCCGGTCGGGCGGTCGGTGTACGGGCCCGCCGCATAGCTGGCCGGGTCGCCGGGGCGGGTCTGGTAGCGCTCATGGCGCGCTTCCACGCCCAGGCCCAGCGTGTGGCTGATGCTGTCGCTCTGGGTGAACACGCGGCTCAGATCGAGGTTGCCCACGGTCTGCGCGTACTCGTAGTCGGCGGTCTTGAAGCGGGTCGGGCTGGTCGGGCCCAGCGATGCGTTGAGCGAATCACGCAGGCGGTAGGTGAAGTCGTTCTGGCCGTAATCCAGGCTGCTGTCGTAGCTCCACTCGCCCCACTGGCCGCGCACGCCGGCCACGGCCTGTACGTCGCGGTTCTCGCCTTCGGAGATCGGTCGGTAGCCGTTCGGATAGACCTGCTTCCAGTTGGCATCGCCATCGGGATAGCGGAAGTAGTTGGCGCCTTCGGTATCGCGCTGGTTGAAGGTGCCGAACGCGTAGAACGTCGAGGTCTGGCCCACCGGAATCTCGGTGTTCAGCCACAGGTTGATGTCCTTGCTCTTGCCATCGCCCAGCACATAGTTGCGCTTGCCCTGCAGCGCCAGGTTGTCCGGCGTCTGGTCCCACGGTGGAATCTGGTCAAAGCCAGCGCGGTTGGTGCCGTTGCGGTGCTTGTATTCCAGGCCGACGCGCAGGAAGCCGCCGTCTTCGCCCAGCGAAGTGCCGACCTTGGCGCTGATGTTGCCGGTCTGGCCATCGGTGAGGGTGCGGCCGATCGGCTTGAGGTCGGTGTGGTTGGCACCGTAGCTGGCCTCGATCTCGCCGCCGTCGCCGCCGTTGTCGAGGATCACGTTGATCACGCCGGCCACGGCGTCCGAGCCGTAAAGCGCACCGGCACCATCGCGCAGCACTTCGATGCGCTTGATCGCGCTGACCGGGATCGCATTGAAATCGACCGGGGTGGTGCCCTTGCCGATCTTGCTGTCGGTGTTGACCAGCGCGGTGTGGTGGCGGCGCTTGCCGTTGACCAGCACCAGCACCTGGTCGGGGGACAGGCCACGCAACTGTGCGGCGCGCACGTGGTCGGCGCCACCGGAGTTGGATTGGCGCGGGAAGTTGAACGACGGCAGCAGCGCCTGCAGCGCGCTGCCCAGTTCACCGTTGACCACGCCGGCCTTGCGGATGTCCTCGGCGGTGAGCACATCCACCGGCGAGGTGGATTCGAGCACGGTGCGGTCTGCGGCACGGGTGCCGGTGACGATCACGGTGTCCAGGTTGGTGGCGTCCTGGGCCAGGGCCGGGACGGCAGCGGAGGAAAGCGCGAGGGCGATGGCGAGGCCGAGCGGCGACGCGGGCAGGCGGGCGGACATGGAGGGCTCCAGCAACAACGACGACGGGGAAGGGGGGAGATAGTTTCACTTACATCCATCCGGATGAAGCGATATATTATCTTCGCGTGATGGCCGGTGCCGATGCAAGTCCCTGCCGGTCCGGCATGAGCTGATGCCCGGTTGGCATCAGCACGCCGGGCCGGTGGCGCTGTACGCTGCCGGCTTGCCCTGTCCCCCTTCCCCGGAGCTGTACCGATGAAACACCTTGGCCTCGTCTTCGCCGTGCTGCTGGCCACCAGTGGCTGCGCCAGCCTGTCTTCGCAGGCGCCCAGCGCCTATGCCACGGCCACCACCGCCGAACTGAAGGGCGATGCCGCCCGCCCTTCCGCCGGCCATGGCTGGGTGCGCAGCGAGCTGTACTTCGGCGTAGGCGAGGAGCAGGGGGCCGGCAACCGCCCGCAGGCCGACACCATCAGCGACGCGCAGTGGCGCGCCTTCCTTGACAAGGAAGTAACGCCGCGCTTCCCGGACGGCCTGACCGTGTTTGATGCCTACGGCCAGTGGCTGTTCCGCGGCGATGCCGCGCCCAACCGCCTGCGCACCAAGGTGCTGGTGGTGCTGCACGAGGACACCCCGCAGCGCCGCGCCGACATCGAGGCGATCCGCCTGGCGTGGAAGCAGCAGACCAGGCATCAGTCGGTGCTGTGGTCGCGGCAGCCGGTCGAGGTATCGTTCTGAGTTGAAGGTGCCGCCGCGGTGCTGCAGGGAGCAATGATGAACTACAGGGAATGCCTGCTGGGCCTGGCATTGGCAGGCGTACTGGCACCGACGGCGCAGGCGGGTGGGGACGACGGAGAAACGCTGCGCTTCCAGGTGGCCGCGCATGTGCAGGCGCATGCCGATCCGCAGCAGGACGGCAGCATCGCGGTGCAGCTGTCACCGTCAGGCAAGCGCCAGACGCTTGAGGGCGCGGCCGATGCCGACGGCAATTCGCGATGGTCGCTCGAAGATGTCGATTTCGATGGCTACCCGGAACTGGTCGCGCGCGCCTCGGTGGGCATGGTCAACGAAGCGGTGACGGTGTACCGCTTCGATCCGGCCAGTGCCGGGTTCCGCGCGCTGCAGGCCGACACCCACGGCAAGGACAGTTGCGGTGACCTGATGGGGCTGGCGGTCGACCGTCCGAGCCGCACGCTGACCAGCAGCTGCCGCAGCGGCCCGATGTGGTACACCGACCAGTACCGGTTTGCAGGCGCGAAGCTCTATCTGTACCGCGCCGAGAGCGTGCTGATGCTGGGCGATACGTTGAACGCCGCGCTGCAGTGGGAACAGACCGGCGAGCAGGGCCCGCTGGCGGTCTGGCGCACCTATGATGCCGCCGGCCGGGTGCTGGAAAGTGCCATCGCCGATGGCCTGGGTGCACCGCCGGATGGACCGTTGCGTGGCCAGCAGGCCACCGTGGTACCCGCGCGGCTGTTCCTGTTCGATCGACCCGGCGCATCCAGCACCAGGCGTTACCTGGTGCAGGGAGACCGCGTGGAGATGCTGGATGAACAGGATGGCTGGGTGAAGCTGCGCTACCGCAACCCGAAGCAGGGCGCGGTGGAGGGCTGGATCAACGTCAACGATTGACTCGATCTCCGCCGGTAGTTTGCCTATCGAGGTGATGTGCGCCTTGCCCACGGAGGCATCACTTCTTCGGGTCTAGCCTCGGATGCTCTCCCCTCGAGGATGTATCCGATGAGCAAGCGCGTTGCCGAGATCGTTGTCGATACCCTGCAGCAGGCGGGCGTCCGCCGCTGTTACGGCATCGTTGGCGATACCTTGAATCACGTCACCGATGCCCTGCACCGCAGTGAAATCGACTGGGTACATGTACGCCACGAAGAAGTGGCCGGCTTCGCTGCCGGCGCCGATTCGCTGGTGAGCGGCGAGTTGACCGCCTGTGCGGGTTCTTGTGGTCCCGGTGGCCTGCACTTCATCAACGGCGTCTTCGAGAGCAATCGCAACCGTGCACCGATGGTACTGATCGCCAGCCAGGTGGTGACCAGTGAGCTGGGCATGGAATTTCCGCAGGAAGTGGACTTCAAGGCGGTGTATGCCAGTTGTTCGGTGTTCTGCGAGCAGGTGCACAGCCCGGAGCAGGCGCGGCGCGTCGTGGCCCTGGCCTGCCAGGCCGCGATCAGCCGCCGTGGCGTGGCGGTGGTGATCCTGCCGGCCGACATCAGCCAGGCCGAGGTGAAGCACGATGTGCCGTTCTCGGTGCACTACACCCAGCCGGTGCTGCGCCCGTCCGATGCCGAGCTGCAGCGCATCACCGAACTGCTGGGGCAGGGCAAGCGCATCGGCATCTATGCCGGTGCCGGTTGCCAGGGCGCGCACGCGCAGCTGCTGGAGCTGGCCCGGCGCCTGCAGGCGCCCATCGCGCATACCTCGCGCGCCAAGGATTTCGTCGAGCCGGACAACCCGTACAACATGGGCATGACCGGCATCTTCGGCATCGAATCCGGCTTCCACACGCTGATGGAGTGCGACACGCTGCTGCTGCTCGGCGCCGATTTCGCCTGGGGCCAGTTCTACCCGGACAAGGCCACGATCATCCAGGTCGACCGCGATGGCAGTCACCTCGGCCGCCGCCACCCGGTGAGCCTTGGCGTGGTCGGTGACATCGCACCGACGCTGGACGCGCTGCTGCCGATGCTGCCGCCGCGCGAGGACAGCAGTTTCCTGGACGAGTGCATCGGGCGTCGCGACAAGGCGCTGAAGAAGCGCGAACAGGAAGAACAGCCGGGCGAGGGTGAACTGATCCATCCGCAGCACCTGACGGCATTGCTGTCGAGGCATGCCAGCGACGATGCGCTGTTCACCGCCGACGGCGGTTCGCCGATGGTGTGGGTGCTGCGCCATATCCGCGTCAACGGCCGCCGCCGCACGCTGACCAGCCTGCTGCACGGCACGATGGCCAACGCGATGCCGCAGGCGCTGGGCCTGCAGAAGGCCTTCCCCGGCCGGCAGGTGATCTCGCTGTCCGGTGATGGTGGCCTGGCGATGCTGCTGGGCGATCTGTTGACGGCCGTGCAGGAAAACCTGCCGATCAAGGTGGTGGTGTTCAACAATGGTTCGCTGAACTTCGTCGAGCTGGAGCAGAAGGTGGAGGGCCTGCTGGACAACTACACCGACCTGAAGAACCCGGACTTCGGCCGCCTGGCCGAGGTCATCGGCTTCCACGGCCGCACGGTAACCCGCAGCGAGGACCTGGAGGAGGCGGTGCTGGATTTCCTGTCCCAGCGCGGCCCGGCGCTGCTGGACGTGCATACCAGCCGCGCGGAGCTGGTGATGCCGCCGCAGATCGAGGCCAAGCAGGTGGCCGGTACGGCGTTGTACGCCGCCAAGGCAGTGTTGAACGGCCGCTTCGACGACGTGAAGCATCTGCTGGTGGACAACTTCCTGAAGAAATAGAGGGTTGGTCGATGCAGGGCTGCGCCCTGCACCCGCGGTAGTGCCGGCCGCTGGCCGGCCACCTCAGAAGCAACGGCGGCCATCCGTGTGGTAGGTGTCGACCTTGGTCGACACGGTAGATCCACGCCATGCGTGGATGAACGAACGAATGATCGAAATAATCTTCTGTAGAGCCGAGCCATGCTCGGCTCAGAGCCTTCGCGTACAGCGGGCGAGCATGGGCCCGGCACTGCAGCGAGAGCCTGCCTTGGCTTTGGATCTTTTGATCTTCTTCCGTGGCTGCCGCGCGCAGGAAACTGTCAGGGGTCGGTCGGGTGGGCTGCGCAGGACCGTTGGCGCCATGGATGGCGCCATCGAGCCCCCATGGGTGAGGGCGCTTTGCTTGCGAAGCACTGCTTCGCAAGCGCCCGAACGCACAGCCGCCAGCGGCTGGGCCGGTCTGGGGGTTTACGGCGTGTCCTGCGCAGCCCACCCCGACCGGCCGAACTCGCAATGCCGGTCGACTAACAGTCGACTCTACCCGCGACCAGCCACGAGGGGCCCCGCCGTTGGCTGGAACCCATCATTCCACGACGGAATTGGCGCGCCGGCCCCGCTGGGCCTACCATCGGCGCTCCCCACCCCCACCGCCCCTTCCATGTCCGCTCCCGCTTCCGCCGTACCGCGTCGCTGGTTCGTCGCCGGCGACTTCAACGGCTTCTTCGGCCTGGTCGTCGACAACCTCTCCATCCTCGGCTTCATCGCCATGGCCCTGGTCGGGATCTTCCAGTTCCCCGCCGACGTGGTGTTCGGCCGCATGTTCCCCGGCACCGCCTTTGGCGTGCTGGTCGGCAACCTGCTGTACACCCTGATGGCGCGCCGGCTGGCGGCACGTACCGGCCGCGACGATGTCACCGCCATGCCGCTCGGCCTGGATGCCCCCACCAGCATCGGCATGGCCCTGCTGGTGCTCGGCCCGGCCTTCCTCGCCTTCAAGCAGCAGGGCATGGATCCGCATGCTGCGGGCATCGCCACCTGGCAGCTGGGC
The DNA here is from genome assembly GCF_059367975.1 of Stenotrophomonas sp. YJH_SMC_131. Taxonomy (NCBI): domain Bacteria; kingdom Pseudomonadati; phylum Pseudomonadota; class Gammaproteobacteria; order Lysobacterales; family Lysobacteraceae; genus Stenotrophomonas; species Stenotrophomonas sp. YJH_SMC_131. Next base: position 110,879 of record NZ_JCAFRJ010000002.1, read on the forward strand.
ATGGCCGCGCTGGTCATCATGGGCGTGCTCAAGTTCGTGCTGTCGTTCTTCGGTGAAGCGGTCACCCGCGCACTGCCGCGAGCTGCGCTGCTGGGTTCCATCGCCGGCATCGCGCTGGTGCTGATGGGCCTGCTGCCGCTGCTGGAAACGCTGCGCTCGCCGCTGGTCGGCTTCACCACGCTGGGCCTGCTGCTGTATGTGCTGATCGCCAAGGGCAAGCTGCCGGTGCGTGGCCCGGGCGTGCTGCTGGCCTTCGTGTTCGGCACCGTGCTGTATTACGGCCTTGGACTGGCCGGGCTGGGCGCGCCCGGCTTCCATGTGCCGGAATGGGTGCCGCCGCAGGTGGTGCTGCCGCTGCCGACGCTGGGCTTCCTTGAGGGCCTGCCCACGGCGATGACCTACCTGCCGCTGCTGCTGCCGTTCGGCCTGCTGATGGTGGTCGGCGGCATCAATGTGTCTGAGAGCGCACGCGCGGCTGGCGATGACTACCGCACCCGCGACATCCTGCTGGTGGAGGCGGTGGCTACGCTGGTGGCAGGCGTCTGTGGCGGTGTCGCGCAGACCACGCCGTACATCGGCCAGCCGGCCTACAAGCACATGGGCGCGCGCAGCGGCTACACGCTGCTGACCGGCCTGTTCGTCGGCATCGGCGGCATGCTCGGCATCATCTCCGGGCTGGTGCAGTGGCTGCCGCTGGCGGTGCTGGCACCGATCATCGTGTACGTGGCCATCGACATCACCACCCAGGCCTTCCAGGCCACGCCGCGCCACCATACCGGCGCGATGGTGTTCGGTTTCCTGCCGTCGGTGGCCTACCTGCTGGCGATCAAGGCGCCCGGCTGGATCGCACCGGACCAGCTGCCGCAGCTGCTGACCAAGCTCGACGGCCATGGCCTGCCCGAGCTGGCGGTGATTTTCACCCTCGGCAACGGCTTCATCATCACCTCGATGCTGTGGATCTCGGCGGTAGCCGCGATGGTCGATGGCCGCCTGCGCCGTGCCTGCGGCTTCCTGCTGGTGGCGGCGGTGCTGACCCTGTTCGGCCTGATCCATTCGGTGGACCCGCGTGGCGGCATCTACCTGCCGTGGGATCTGGACGGGCTGGCACGCATCATCAGCTTGCAGTTCGCCGGCGCCTACGTGGCATTGGCGCTGCTGCTGGGCCTGCTGTCGCTGCAGAAGCAGCCGGTGAAACCGCTGGATGATCGCACCGATCATTGACTGGTGACGCCGGGCATGGCCCGGCGTTACCGCTCCTTCCACTTCTGGTGCTTTGTAGAGCCGAGCCTGCGCTCGGCTGCTCTGAGCCGAGCATGGCTCGGCTCTACAGGGGCGTGTTGCAGGCGGCGAATGATCACAGCGCGCTCTGCCGGCCAGCGGCCGGCACTACCGTTCGGCGTCCAGTTCCGGGTAATGGCGGAAGATGCCGTTGGTGTTGAACGGCAACCGCCGCTCAGACGCCAGATAGGCGGCGATGTTGGGTCGTTTCGCCACTCGTTCCTGCAGCGCGCGCAGCCGGGGCAGGGTGGGGCCGAGCGCCTGCATGCGGCGCGGAAACATGTAGTCCAGCCCGCTCAGCAGCTGGAACAGTGACAGATCCACATAGGAGTGCTCGCGCAGTGCATGGCGGCCACCGTTGGCGGCCATCACCTGCTCGAAATAGCCGAGGAACTTGGGCAGGCGCTCGCTGCGCAGTGACGCGGCTCGTGCCCTGGCCTCGGTCTTCTGCTGTTCGTAGTACTTCGATGCGGCGATCGGATGGTGGGTGTCGTGCACCTCGGCTACCAGGTCGGCGATGGTCAACTGCAGTTGCAGCGCCTGCATCCGCCGCGATGCGGCCTGCGGCACCAGGTCCAGCGTCGGGCCGAGGAAATCCAGGATCGCCGCGACCTGCGCGATGACCTGGCGGCCGGCCTTCAGGAACGGCGGCGCAAAGGGCTGTGCCCCTTCGTTGCGACCCTCCAGAAACGGCTGCATCACCGCATCGCCGTGCACCCGCGCCATGTCGATGTAGTCGGCGCCGGCATCTTCCAGCGCCAGGCGCACGAACTCGCCACGGCCCTGGATGCCGGTCCAGTAGTACAGCGCGTACTGCATGGCAGAGTCTCCACGGGACAGGACTCCTAGCCTCGCGCGGGTGGCGCAAAGCAGACGTGAGCGCGGCCTTGCTGCAGGTCTCAACCCGAACGGCAGCGGAACAGGCGGGGAACCGGCTGCAATCGATGGGGTCACACCGTCTCCATTGCGTGTGAAACGAGGTGCTGCATCATGCAGAGTGGAAAGGCGGTCTGGCCCTGGGTGTTGGGTGTGGTGGTGATCGGCGGCGCGGGCGGCTGGTTGTTCCGCGATCAGCTGAAGAGCCTGGCCGACGGTGTCCCGGTGCCGGTGCAATCAAGCCCTGCCAGTACCAGTGCACCGGCACAACCGCAGGCGGCCGCAGAGCCCGCGCCAGCACCACCATCGATCAGGCATCCGCTGGATACTGAGGCCGCCGCCGACCCGGCGCTGCCGAAACTGGCTGACAGCGATGCCGCGGCCTGGGGCGCACTGAGCCAGCTGTTCCAGGGCGAGGGACCGCTGACCCTGCTGCTGCGTGATCACCTGATCCAGCGCCTGGTCACCCAGGTCGACAACCTGGACAAGCCCAGCGTGCCGCCGACCGCGCTGGCCGCGCGGCCGCTGCCGGGCAATCTGCAGGTCGATACGGGCGAAGGCGGCGAACGCATCGCCGCCAGCAATGCGGCACGCTATGCGCCTTACGTACTGGCGTTCACTGCGCTGGACCCGGCGGCAACGGCTACCGCTTACAAGCGCTTCTATCCGCTGATCCAGCAGGCCTATGCCGACCTTGGCCGGCCCGAGGGTTATTTCAACGACCGCCTGGTCATGGTGATCGACCACCTGCTGGACACCCCGGAACTGGCCCAGTCGCCGCTGGTGCAGCGCGATGAACGCGGCCGCTATCGCTTCGTCGATCCCACCCTGCAGTCACGCTCGATCGGGCAGAAGGCCCTGCTACGCATGGATCCTGCACAGGCGCGGGCGATCAAGCAGCAGCTGCGGGCGATCCGCAGCGCGATCACCCGCTGAGCCCGTCCACCGTACGGAACTGATCGGGATCAACGCGCCGACCACACGCGCTCCGGCATGCTGGCCGCAGGCTGACTGGCCCCGGGGTGCAGTCGCAGCCACCCTTGAAACCGGGTGGGGCAACCGCATCTTTCCAGCATTGCCGGCCCAGGCCGGCCCTGATGACCGATGAGGATTCGCAATGCGGATGGACAAGCTCACCTCGCGTTTCCAGCAGGCGCTGGCAGACGCACAGTCGTTGGCCGTGGGCCGCGACAACAGCATCATCGAACCGGTTCACCTGTTCAGCGCGCTGCTGGACCAGCAGGGTGGCAGCACGCGCCCGCTGCTGGCCCAGGCCGGGGTGAACGTGCCGGTGCTGCGCGAGCGCCTGACCGAGGCGCTGGACGCACTGCCCAAGGTATCCGGCCAAGCCGGCAACGTCTCGATGGGCAACGATCTGGGGCGCCTGCTGAACCAGACCGACAAGCTGGCGCAGCAGCACGGGGACGCCTTCATTGCCAGCGAGTGGTTCGTGCTGGCGGCGCTGGACGATGGCGGCACGCTGGGCATGGCGCTGCGCGCCGCCGGTGTCGACAAGACGCGCCTGCAGGCGGCGATCGACAAGCTGCGTGGCGGCGAGAACGTGCAGTCGGAGAATGCCGAGGAGCAGCGGCAGGCGCTGGAGAAGTACACCATCGACCTGACCGCGCGGGCCGAGAGCGGCAAGCTCGACCCGGTGATCGGCCGTGACGAGGAAATCCGCCGCACCATCCAGGTGCTGCAGCGCCGGACCAAGAACAACCCGGTGCTGATCGGCGAACCCGGCGTGGGCAAGACTGCGATCGTGGAAGGGCTGGCCCAGCGCATCATCAACGACGAAGTACCCGAGGGCCTGCGCGGCAAGCGCGTGCTGTCGCTGGACATGGGCGCGCTGATCGCCGGGGCCAAGTTCCGCGGCGAATTCGAGGAGCGCCTGAAGGGTGTACTCAACGATCTGGCCAAGAACGAAGGCCAGATCATCCTGTTCATCGATGAACTGCACACCATGGTCGGCGCGGGCAAGGCCGACGGCGCGATGGATGCCGGCAACATGCTGAAGCCGGCGCTGGCACGCGGCGAGCTGCACTGCATCGGTGCGACCACGCTGGACGAATACCGCAAGTACATCGAGAAGGACGCTGCGCTGGAGCGCCGCTTCCAGAAAGTGTTCGTCGGTGAGCCGTCGGTGGAGGACACCATCGCGATCCTGCGCGGGCTGAAGGAAAAGTACGCCGTGCACCACGGGGTGGAGATCACCGACCCGGCCATCGTGGCCGCCGCCACGCTGTCCAACCGCTACATCACCGATCGCCAGCTGCCGGACAAGGCCATCGACCTGATGGACGAGGCGGCCTCGCGCCTGCGCATGGAGATCGACTCCAAGCCGGAGGAGCTGGATCGCCTGGAACGCCGGGTGATCCAGCTGAAGATCCAGCGCGAGATGCTGAAGAAGGAAAAGGACGAAGCCTCGCGGCAGCGGCTGGCCGACCTGGAGAACGACATCGACGGGCTGGAGCGCGAGTTCTCCGACCTCAATGAAATCTGGAAGTCGGAGAAGGCTGCGCTGCAGGGCGCCACCAAGATCAAGGAGCAGGTCGAGCAGGCCAAGCTGGAACTGGAAGCCGCGCAGCGCCGCCAGGATTTCGCCAAGATGAGCGAGATCCAGTACGGCCTGTTGCCGCAGCTGGAAAAGCAGCTGGCCGCGGCCCAGGAAGCCGAGCACAAGGACTTCAAGCTGGTGCAGGACCGGGTCACCGACGAGGAGATCGCCGAGGTCGTGTCGCGCTGGACCGGCATTCCGGTCAACAAGATGCTCGAAGGCGAGCGCGACAAGCTGCTGCGCATGGAAGAAGTGCTGCACAACCGTGTGGTCGGCCAGGAGGAAGCGATCAAGGTCGTCTCCGATGCCGTGCGCCGTTCGCGTGCAGGCCTGTCCGATCCGAACCGTCCGGCCGGCTCGTTCCTGTTCCTCGGCCCGACCGGCGTCGGCAAGACCGAGCTGTGCAAGTCGCTGGCCGAATTCCTGTTCGACAGCGCCGACGCGATGATCCGCATCGACATGAGCGAATTCATGGAGAAGCACAGCGTCGCCCGCCTGATCGGCGCCCCCCCGGGTTACGTGGGCTACGAGGAAGGCGGCTACCTGACCGAGGCGGTGCGCCGTCGCCCGTATTCGCTGATCCTGCTGGACGAAGTGGAGAAGGCGCATCCGGATGTGTTCAACATCCTGCTGCAGGTGCTGGACGATGGCCGCCTGACCGATGGCCAGGGCCGCACCGTGGACTTCCGCAATACCGTCATCGTGATGACCTCGAACCTGGGCTCGCACCAGATCCAGGACATGAGCGCCGACGATAGCCCGGAGGCCTACACGCAGATGAAGGCAGCGGTGATGGGCGTGGTGCAGGCGCACTTCCGTCCGGAGTTCATCAACCGCCTGGACGACATCGTGGTGTTCCACCCGCTGGACAAGCAGCAGATCAAGCAGATCGCGCGCATCCAGATGCGCGGGCTTGAGAAGCGGCTGGCCGAGCGCGGGTTGAAGCTGGCGGTCTCCGATGCGGCGTTCGACCTGCTCGGCAACGTCGGCTTCGATCCGGTGTACGGCGCGCGCCCGTTGAAGCGTGCGATCCAGTCGCAGCTGGAAAACCCGCTGGCGCAGCAGATCCTGTCCGGCGCCTTCGTCAACGGCGATACCATCGAAGTCGGCAACGACGGTGGTCGCCTGGTGTTCGCCAAGGCTTGAACCGGTGGCGCCCCGGCCATGGCTGGGGCGCCATCCGAGCCTTGGCAGCGCACGATGGTCCTGTTTCACTTTCGCAAGGATGAGGAGAACCGCATGGACGTTGCCCGCAGGGCTTCACTCTGCATGACGCTGGCGTTGGCTGCTGTTTGTGGACACGCCGCGGCCGCCGAACAGGTCCAGCTGCCGCCGATGAAGGGCTACCAGCAGGCCCACCAGAGCACCGACGCGCAAGGCAACCGCATCACCGAGTACGTGCCACAGGGCCAGACCGTGCACGACTGGACCGACATGGTCACCGTCAACGATGCGCCGAACAGTGGCCATGTGAGTCCGCGTGAGTTCCTCGGCATCATCGAGGCGGGGTGGCGCATCGCCTGTCCGGCGGCGCAGAGCCACTGGATCCGCGAAGGTGAAGAAGGGGGACGGCCCTTCGCCCTGCTGATGCTCAGCTGCCCGCGGAATCCGGGGACAGGCAAGCCGGAGTTCACCTGGATCAAGGGCGTGCAGGGCAAGCAGGGCTTCCACACCGTGCAGAAGTCGTTCCGCTCCGAGCCGGAGAAGGAGGACGTCGTGCAGTGGATCGGCTGGCTGCGCGAGGTCGGGTTGTGCGGCAACGGCGACGCACCGGCCTGCCGCTGACCGCAGAGGGAAAGGGCGCCCAGCGGCGCCCTTCATGCATCAGAAGCGGTGGGTGTAACCGCTCATCAGCCCGAACTGGTTTGCCTTCTGCACGATCGGGCTGTTGGCCGCATCGCCGAGCAGGCGCGTGCCTTCGGCCGAGATGTACCAGTTGCCGTTGCGGCCCACGCGGTGGCTCCACTTCAGGCCGACACCGGCACTGACCAGGCCGGCCTTCGGCCTGTGCTCGGCGAAGCCCGTGCGTTTGGCCTGTTCCGGGCTGACGCCGTACCAGGTCTGCATGTAGCCGCGATTGCCGTAGTCGGTGGAAACACTGCCGCTGACCACGCCACCGGCCAGGTCGAACAGCGGCATGCTCAGGTTCAGATGGATCTGCTGGGTGGCCAGGCCGTTCTCGGCCTTGTCCTCGTCCTTGCGGGTGAACTGCCAGGAGCCGCTCAGCACGGCTTCGCCCAGCGTATAACCAGCCGAGACGCCGACCAGGGGACGGGTATCGATATCACCCATGCCGCGCAGGAAGTCCGAACCGCCCAGCAGCGAGTCCTTGTCCTTGCGGATGCCGCTGGCGCCGACATAGGCACGCACGCGCGTGTGCTCGCCGAGGGAGGTGCCCCAGCCGATGCCACTGGTGCCCAGAAACCATCCCCCCGGCGAGGTGACATCAAAGGACAGCGACGGCGTCGCACGATACTCCTCGCTGCCGCTGTAGCGCGGTGCCACGCCGCCGCCGGCGGCGAGCTCGAAGGTCCAGTGGTCATCCTTGGCGTGGGCGATCGGGGCGGCGAACAGCGGCAACACGGCCAGGCAGAGCAGGGCGGGGGAACGGCGAAGCTGGGACATGGAAACTCTCGGCAATGGGAGGAAAGCAGCGCGCGCATCCGGCGAGTGCTGCAGGGTTGCCAGCGTGGCGATATGCCGGCGACCGATCCGTCCGCAGTTGTGCGGGAGTTGTAATCAACTGTAATCGCGCCCTTGGGCGTTCAGCTGGCAGCCAGCGGCCAGTGCATTTCCAGGCGCGCGCCGCCCAGCGTGGCGCGACTGATGCGCAGCTCGCCGCCGTGGCGGGCTGCAATGCGGCCGACAATGGCCAGGCCCAGGCCGAAGCCGCCGGTATCGCGGCTGCGGCTGTCGTCCAGGCGGGTGAACGGGCGCATCACCTTCTCCCGATCGGCTTCGGCGATGCCCGGGCCGTCATCGTCCACGCGCAGGCAGGCGCGGCCGCTGATACCGACCAGCGAGACCTCCACCTGCGAACGCGCGTGGCGCAGCGCATTGCCGACCAGGTTGCTCAGCGCCAGCTGCAACAGGCGTGGCTCGGCATCCACTCGCGGCAACGCGCTGGGCTGCACGCGCAGGACAATGCCGGCACGTTCGGCATCGCGGCGGGCATCGGCCAGGCAGGCCTGCAGCCAGTCGTTGGCTTCGATGCGCTGCATCGGTTCGCCCTCGCTGGGATGCTCCAGCCGTTCGTAGGCCAGCAGTTCGCTGACCAGCCGGTTGAGCTCGGCCAGGTCGCCGTGCAGGCCCTGCGCCAGCCGTTCGCGGCGTTCGCGGTCATCGCTGTCCTGCATCAGGTCCAGGCCGAAGGCCACCCGCGCGATGGGCGTGCGCAGTTCGTGCGAAATGGCATGGGTCAGGTCGCGCTGGCGCTGCACCAGTTCGGCAACGCGTGCCGCCATGCGGTTGGAGTGTTCGACGATGACCCGGATCTGCGAGCGGGGCGAAACCTGCGCACGTGCCTGCAGGTCGCCGGAACCGATGCGGTCGGCGTGCCGGCGCAGTGCTTCCAGGTCGCGCCAGAGCAGGCGCACCCAGGCATACAGGCTGGCGCCTACCAGCAGCAGGATGCTGAGGTAGGCGGCGATGGTCATGTACGTCGTCATCTGCACCGCGCCGGGCAGGCGCAGGTGCAGCCAGCGGCCGCCGATGCCGTCGATGGGTAGCAGCACCTGCTGGTACTGATCGCGCACGATGAAGCCATCGGCCTTCACGGCCTCCTGTTCCTGCGCGTCGAGCGCGGGAGGTTTGTCGAGCAGGGTCAGGGCGATGCCGTAGTGTGGCTGCCACTGTTGCAGGCGCTCACGCTGCTGGACGGCGTCCAGGCCGGCCAGGCCACTGCGCAGGGCGTACACCTGCCCGCGCACCTGCTGCACGAACACGCGATCCTGCACGGGCGTGTAGATGCCATCCAGGATGTGGTTGAGAAAGAACACCGACACCAGGAAGCAGGCGCCGGTGATGAACCACAGCCACAGGAACAGCCGCTTCATTCCGACCAGGCCGCAGGATTGAACTGGTAGCCGCGCCCCCACACGGTCTTGATCCGCCGCGGTTCGCGCGCATCGTCGCCGAGCTTGCGGCGCAGCTTGCCGATGCAGACGTCGACGCTGCGGTCCAGACCGTCGAAGCCGATGCCGCGCACCGCCTGCAGGATCTGGTCGCGCGACAGGATCTGCCCCGGCTGGCTGGCCAGCAGCCACAGGATCTCGAATTCCGTGGTGCCCAGCTCGACCGGCTGGCCGTGCAGGTGCACCTCGCGCTGCATGCGATCGATCAGCAGCTCACCATGCATCAGCCGGCTGGGCGTGCCGGTATTGCTGCTGCCGTGGCGGCGACGCAGCAGGGCGCGCAGGCGGGCCAGCAGCAGGCGTGGCTCGATCGGCTTGTGCACATAGTCATCGGCACCCGATTCCAGGCCCAGCACCTGCTCGATGTCGTCCTCACAGGCGGTCAACATCAGGATCGGCACATCGGAGAAGCTGCGGATCTGCCGGCACACATCGATGCCCCCCAGGCCGGGCAGCATCAGGTCCAGCACCACCAGCTCCGGTGCATGCTGGCGGCAGGCGGCGCTGGCGAGGTCGCCGCGTGCCACGTGCTGCACGGCGAAGCCATGTTCGTGGAGATAGTCGCTGACCAGTTCGGCCAGGCGACGGTCGTCCTCCACCAGCAGGACCGACGTGGGCGAACTGCTGGCAGGGGGAGTCCAAGGGGATGGCTGCATGCGTGGGGCCTCCGTTCCCAGGCAGGAGCGCCCGGCGGCGCAGCCTAGCAACGCCCCATGACGACTGCCTGAATCGCGGCCAACCTGATAACCGCGGGTACGGACGTCATCGCCAGCGGCTTTCAGCGGGCGGCCCCGGCTGGCCTATGGTGGCGGTTTCCCGGATGGAGCCTGGTGCAATGAGCGACCCGCAGTGGCAACTGGAAACCCTGGCCGTGCACGGCGGTTACCGTCCCGACCCGACCACCCGCGCGGTGGCGGTGCCGATCTACCAGACCGTGGCGTATGCCTTCGATGACACCCAGCACGGCGCCGACCTGTTCGACCTGAAGGTTCCGGGCAACATCTACACGCGCATCATGAACCCCACCACCGACGTGCTGGAGCAGCGCCTGGCCGCGCTGGAAGGCGGCATCGGCGCGCTGGCGCTGGCCTCGGGGCAGGCCGCGATCACCTATGCCATCCAGACCATCGCCGAGGCCGGCGACAACATCGTCGCCTCCAGTGCGCTCTACGGTGGCAGCCTCAACCTGCTGGCGCACACGCTGCCGCAGTACGGCATCCAGGCGCGCTTCGCCGACCCGGCCGACCCGGCCGCGTTCGCCGCGCTGATCGACGAACGCACCAAGGCGGTGTTCGTCGAATCCATCGGCAACCCGCGCGGCAATGTCACCGACATCGCCGCCATCGCCGAGGTCGCGCATGCCGCCGGGGTGCCGCTGATCGTCGACAACACCGTGGCCACGCCGTTCCTGCTGCGCCCGTTCGAGCACGGCGCCGACATCGTGGTGCATTCGCTGACCAAATACCTCGGGGGACACGGCAACAGCCTGGGCGGCGCGATCATCGATTCCGGCCACTTCGACTGGACCGCACAGCCCCAACGCTTCGCACGGCTCAACCAGCCCGACCCCAGTTACCACGGCGTGGTCTATACCGAAGCCCTGGGGCCAGCGGCCTACATCGGCCGCGCGCGGGTGGTGCCGCTGCGCAATACGGGCGCTGCGTTGTCGCCGTTCAACGCGTTCCTGATCCTGCAGGGCATCGAGACCCTGGCCCTGCGCATGGAACGCATCAATGCCAATGCGCTGGCCGTTGCGCAGTTCCTGAAGGCGCATGCCAGGGTAGCCTGGGTGCGCTACGCCGGACTGGCCGACGACCCCGAGCATGCCGCCGCGCAGCGCTATCTGGGTGGACACGGCTCGGGCGTACTGACCTTCGGTCTGCCCGGTGGGCGCGAGGCCGGCGCCCGCTTCCTCGATGCGCTGAAGCTGTTCACCCGCCTGGTCAACCTGGGGGATGCGAAGTCACTGGCCACCCATCCGGCTTCGACCACGCATCGCCAGCTGGATGCAGCGGAGCTGGCCAAGGCCGGTGTCAGCGAGGACACCGTGCGGCTGTCGATCGGCATCGAGCACATTGGCGACCTGCGCGCGGACCTGGAACAGGCCCTGGCCGGCGCCTGATAGCTGCGCGCTTGGTCGTCATCGCCACAGGCGATCACCGCCGGCACCGCGATGGGTTACGGTGGAACTGCCTCTCCAAGGCGTGGCAACGTGGCGATCCAGATCCCCGGTCGATGCGGGTCGACCGGGGATTTTTTGTTTCCGGGGTCAGATCCGTTTTCCTTTGGAAAACGGATCTGACCCCGCGCGCCGCCGTGTCGACCAAGGTCGACATCCACCAACAGCAGCGGGGAACTGTCGAAGGCGGGGTGGGTCCGGTTGCGGGAGTGTCCGCGGCATGGATGCCGCGGCCAAGCCCCCATGGAAGGGTTTACGGCGTCTCCCGCAATCGGACCCACCCCGCCATCCCACGCTATGCCCGCTTTTGCCGTTGCCGTTGTTTCGGCAGGTGCAGGGCTGCAAGCCCTGCCGCACGCACACCCCTCACACCACCGGAATGCTGTGCTGCCCCAGGTTCCGGTACGGCGGCGTGGACATGATCATCTCCGCCAGCGAATACGCCAGCTCGCGCTCGGCCATCACCGTGCCATCGGCGCCGTGCTCCAGCAGATGCTTCACCTCGGCATCGCTGTGCGCGCGCGCCAGCAGGGTCAGGTCCGGATTGATCGCCCGCAGCTTGGCCAGCGCCTCACCGGCTTCCAGCGGCTGCGGAATCGCCAGCACCGCGATCTTGGCGCGCTCCGGATGGGCCTCGGCCAGCACCCGGTCGGCGGCGGCACTGCCGCGGATCGCCGCCAGGCCCTTGGCATGTGCCTGCTCGACGTGTTCCTTGTTGTCATCGATCACCAGCACCGGCACGCCACGGTCGCGCAGCACCTGCGCCAGTTCGCTGCCGACGCGGCCGTAACCGATCACGATGGCGTGGTCATGCAGGTCGCGCGACGGGCCGATCGCTTCGGGCGGCTCGGGTACCTGCGGAGACTGCTCCTGCTTGGCCTGCCAACGGTCCAGCAGGCCGAACACCAGCGGGTTGAGCATGATCGACACCAGCGCGCCGGCCAGCACCAGCGACTGGCCTTCCTTCGGCAGGATCTGCAGCGCCACGCCGAGGCCGGCGATGATGAAGGCGAACTCGCCGATCTGCGCCAGGCTGGCCGAGATGGTCAGCGCGGTGCTGGTCGGGTGGCCGAACGCACGCACGATGAAGAATGCCGCCGCCGACTTGCCGAACATGATGATGGCGACGGTGGCCAGCACCTGCCACGGATGCTGGACGAGGATGTTGGGGTCGAACAGCATGCCGACCGACACAAAGAACAGCACCGCGAACGCATCGCGCAGCGGCAACGAATCATGCGCGGCCTTGTGGCTCAGCTCCGATTCGTTGAGCAGCATGCCGGCGAAGAACGCGCCCAGCGCGAACGAGACGCCGAACAGCATCGCCGAGCCGAACGCCACGCCCAGCGCGATCGCCAGCACCGACAGGGTGAACAGCTCACGCGAACCGGTACCGGCGATGCGCTCGAGGATCCACGGGATGACCCGCCGACCGACCACCAGCATCACCGCCACGAACAGGCCCAGCTGCACGAAGGTCCAGCCGATGTCGGCAAGCACGCTGCCGAGCGAGTGCGATTCCTTGGCCGCGTCAGGACCGAACACACCGGCCATCACCGGCATCATCACCAGCGCCAGCACACAGGCCAGGTCTTCCACGATCAGCCAGCCGACCGCGATCTTGCCACGCATCGTTTCCAGCAGGCGGCGTTCCTCCATCGCCCGCAGCAGCACCACGGTACTGGCGGTGGCCAGCGAGAAACCGAAGATGACGCCATGGATGGCGGGCCAGCCCATCAGCGAGGCCACGCCCCAGCCGAGCAGGGTGGCCACCGCGATCTGGCCGATGGCGCCGGGAATGGCGATCGCCTTGACCGCCATCAGGTCCTTCAGCGAGAAGTGCAGGCCGACGCCGAACATCAGCAGCATCACGCCCAGTTCGGCCAGCTGGTTGGCCAGCGCCTGGTCGGCGACGAAGCCGGGGGTGAACGGGCCTACGCAGATGCCAGCAACCAGGTAACCGACCAGGGGAGACAAGCGGAGCTTGTTGGCCAGCGCGCCGAAGATGAAGGCGAGCCCCAGGCCAACGGCAACGATGTTGATCAGGTCGGTGTCATGGTGCATCGGCACTCGCAGGCAATCGGGGGATGCCCCGATTTTCACCGATGCGGTCACATACGGCAAACCTGGCCAGCGTATCGGATCGTTGCGTGGGCGGCTTGTACGGGCGAGATATCAAGCCTTGTTGAGAGATGGCAGGCCCTGACGGGCCGAATGGTGCCTACCTATGGGGGGCTCCAGGCGTAGCCGTCGATGATCACACCATCTGCCGGCGCTGGGTCTCTTCCAGGGCAGGCTCGGCCTGCTGCGGCGAGGCGGCCAGCTGCTTGTCCAACTGATGAATCTGCCGCAGCGACTCCGCAACGGGTGGCTGAAGGGCCGTTTCAATGTTGATGTGGGCACGCAGATGGCCCGGGTCATCCAAGGCTCCTTGAATGACGAAGACGTTCTCCGGCCTTGGGGGCTGACCAGCCGGCAAGCCCAATACCACATGGTCGATCCGTTCCAGACCTTGTGCCCGGGCAAGTTGGGTGAGGCTGGCCGCCATGCGTTGGCTGGCTTCATCAGATGCGCGACCCAACGATGCGTCCAGCGCGTGGACGCCGGCGAGTGCCTGCTGGTGAAGCGATGCCGAGGCATCGCTCAGCGATGGGATGCTGGTTTCCGGCCGTTCGGTTGCCGGTTGCGGCTGCGAAGGACTGGTGGGCCGCACGCGCTCTGCCTTGCGAATGGACTCGATCAGCTCCCGCGGTGTATCGGTGAACAGCAGTTCGCCTGCATCCAGGGACTGCCCGGTAACCTTGTTCACGGTACTGGTCGCCCACGATGCGCAGGTATTGCCATATGACCAGGTGACATTTTCGCCCAAGGCCTGGTCAAGTCGCTTGACCTGCTCGGGAGTCAATTCGTAATAGCGTGAGGCCGAAGGTGTGGCCCGGGCTTCCATGCCTTCGCGGATGTCCGAACCTGGGCCATTGTCCTCAACGAGTGGATGGTTGTCTGGCCACAGGCCATGGAACGTCGTATGGCCGTTTCGCGTCACCGAGATCCAGGCGTGGCCGTCCACGAACTGATTGAACGACCCCTGTGTATTGGGGGTCTACGTGACTATGGATGCCGAGGACGACCTTGTCGCTCATGGGATGCCCTTACGGAAAAATCTGTGTTTCGCCATCGGCGTACAGCATCACCACGCGCGGCGCCATCAAGGGAATTTCCTGACGGGCCGGGCCAGCAGGTCCGGGCTTCACGTCGCGCCGCAGCATGGTTGTGCATTGGCCGGATATGGGGCAGCGATCAACAACGACTTTCATGGTGTCCCCTTCCACGACATAGCTCATCCCTGCCGCGTAATACATGCTTTCCATCGGTTCATTGAACTGGACCTGGAGCTTCGACGCGGAGAGCTGGGTGACGACGACCGGCTCAAGGCTCGATTTGGAATAGCTGGGTTTCACGTGATCTCCTGAACACCCTGACAGGGGGGCCGCCAGCGCAACCCACGCGAGCGCAGCGTACACATGGCGGCGAGTGATGCAGGCTCTCGTCACGGAGCGGCTCCTTCGTTGGTCCGCTGATTATGCACGGGACGACCTATGAGGCGCGTGCAACAGCGCACAGCCTGGAAACCGGGTGCAGGAGCTGGCAACGGTATACGGTCAGGGCCGCGCCTGCCCCGAGGCCGCGGGCGGGTGTGTGGAGCAGCGCCGGGCAGGGCCCGGCGCACCCATTACCCCTTACCAGGTGTACTTGATCCGCCCGTACACATACGCGCCGTTGAAGCCGAACGGCGAGTAGTTGCTGTACGGCAGCATGCCGAAGGTGGAGTTCTGCAGGTCTTCGGTGCGGTCCGGGTACTTGTCCAGCAGGTTGTCGGCACCCACGGTCAGGGTCCAGTTGCTGCTGGGCTTGTAGCTGGCCGAGGCATCCACCACCCAGGCGTCGCCGTAGGTCTGGTCACGCAGCGCGGTGGCCGAGTTGCGCACGGTGAATTTGCCGTAGCGGGTGGCGGCCAGGCCCAGCTCCCAGTGGTCCGAACGCCAGGTGCCGCTCAGGATCGCCTTGTCGCGCGGGTAGCTGTCCTCGATGCGACCGATCTCATCACGGCCGATCAGCGACTGGGTCAGGCCCAGCGTGCCGAACACCGGCGGGGTGCCGCCAACGCGGCGCACTTCGGTGTCGTTGTAGCTGTATGCCGCGGTCAGCTCCAGGCTGCTGGCGCTGAACGGTACCGTGTAGCTGGAGACGAAGTCGACACCGCGGGTGCGCGTATCCAGGCCGTTGGTGAAGTAGGAGAACGCGGTCACCTGCGGCAGGCCCAGGGTGCCCAGCAGCGCGCTGGTCGCGGCATTGGTGGTGATGCTCGACGACAGTGCGATGCGGTCATCGATGTCGATCTGGTAGGCATCGACGGTGATGTACAGGCGGTCGACCGGCTGCAGCACCAGGCCCAGGCTGTAGGAGGTGGAGGTCTCGGCCTTCAGCGGCGAGGCGCCCAGCGCCTGCGCGGCCTGGCTGGTGGTCGGGAAGGTGCCGCGCTCGACGAATACGCCATTGAGGAACTGGCTGGTCACCGCCTGGTAGCCCTGCTGCGCCAGCGAGGGCGCGCGGAAACCACTGGAGGCGGTGGCCCGCAGCGCCACCTTGTCGGTGAACGCGTAGCGCGCCGACAGCTTGCCCGAGAAGCGGTCGCCGAAGTCCGAATAGTCTTCGTAGCGGCCGGTGATGCCGGCCGAGAACTTGTCGGTCAGGTCCGCTTCCAGGCCGGCATAGACCGCGTAGTTGTGGCGGTCGGCATGCACTTCATTGGTCGGGGTGAAGCCCGCGAAGCCCTGCGCGCCGCTGCCGGTGTACGAGTTCAGTTCGCCCGGGTTCTGGTCCCACTTCTCCTTGCGGTACTCACCGCCGAAGGACAGCGTGACCGGGTAGGCCAGGCCCCAGTCCAGCGACTTGGTCAGATCGGCATTGAAGATGTCCTGCTGGTACTTCAGCGTGCCGTCGTAGAACGAGCGCGGGCTGGTCGCACCCAGGCTGTAGTTGATGCTGTTGCGGGTGTGGAAGTCCAGGGTGTTCTCGCCGTGGTTCAGGCTCAGGTCCCAGGTCCAGCCGTTGTCGGTGTTGCCCTTGACCCCGGCCACCAGCGAGCGGTCCTTGGAATACTGGTTGATCTCCGGCACGTAGCCGTCCGGGTAGGTCTGCGCCAGCAGCGCGCTCTGCCCGCTGTGGTTGCGCGAACGGTAGAACGCGAACGAGGTGATGTCGCGGTTGCTGAGCAGCGCGCTGGCGTAGCCGGTCACGTGGTCGCTGAAGTCGAAGCTGGCGTTGGCCGAGGCCGCGGTGGCATCCACGCGCGGGTCGCCGACGATGAAGGTCTTCTGGCCGATGCTGGGGAAGTTGCCGGTGTTCGGCGTGGTGCCGCGGTACGGGCCGGCGCGGTTGCTCTCGTCCTGCTGGCTGATCTGGCCGGCCACGTGCACGCGGCCGCGGCCGTTGCCGAACTCGACGCCGGTGTCGCCGGACAGCTGGTACTTGTTGCCGTCGCCGGCCGAGTACTGGCCGTAGTCCACTGCCAGGCTGCCGCCACTGCCGCTGCCCTTGAGCACGATGTTGATGACGCCGGCGATGGCGTCCGAGCCGTACTGCGCCGAGGCACCGTCGCGCAGCACTTCCACGCGCTCGATCGCGGCGATCGGGATCGCGTTGATGTCCACCGCCGACGAGCCACGGCCGATGCTGCCGTTGACGTTGATCAGCGCCGAGGTGTGGCGGCGCTTGCCGTTGACCAGCACCAGCACCTGGTCCGGCGACAGGCCGCGCAGCTGCGCCGGGCGCACGCCGCTGGTGCCGTCGGTCAGCGCCGGGCGCGGGAAGTTCAGCGAGGGCAGGGCGCGCGACAGTGCGGTGGCCAGTTCACTGGTACCGGTGGACTGCAGCACTTCGGGGGTGATGATGTCGATCGGCGACTGCGATTCGGCGACCGTGCGGTCGGCCACGCGGGTGCCGGTGACGATCACCGTGTCCAGGGTGTTGGCGGCGGTGCCGGCCTGCTGTGCAGCGGCGACGAACGGAGAGCCACCGAGTGCGACAGCGACGGCGGCGGCGATCAGGCGGGTCTTGCGGGTCATCGGGATGGGCTCCGGTTGGCGGGGGCGGCACCGGAATCGACATCACGAGCGTGAGGCGGACGGCGGTTGTTGCGGTGCGCAATACAGCAATTAACGGGATATTCAGTGCCTGTCAAATGCCAGGCGTCAGAAAAAACGTTGCAGCAGCAACCATTTAGCCCGGATCAGCGCTGGCAGGAAGGGACCCCGGGACGCGCGCGGCGGGGACGTGGGAGAGAGGAACGTCGGCCACTGCGCATCCCGGGACGCGTCAAGTATTCGTTAACGCTAGAATTGCGTCGCAGGAACAGTGCTCACCAGCACATTCCATCCGGTTATATGGACCCCTCCCCCGATGATCTCCCTTCGTAATTTCGCCTTGCGCCGCGGCGAGCGGCTGCTGTTGTCCAATGTCGACCTGACCCTGCACGCCGGTTACCGGGTAGGTGTGGTCGGCCGCAACGGTGCTGGCAAGTCCAGCCTGTTCGCGGCGGTGAAGGGCGAGCTGGAGGCCGACAAGGGTGACGTCGACCTGCCCGGCAAGGTGCGCATCGCCAGCGTGGCCCAGGAAACCCCGTCGCTGCCGGATCCGGCGCTGAGCTTCGTGCTGGGCGGCGATACCGAGGTGGCCGCGGTGCTGGCCGAAGAGGCCGAGGCGACCGCGCGCGAAGACTGGGAGGCGGTGGCCAACGCGCACACCAAGATGGCCGAGATGGGGGCCTACGACGCCGAAGCGCGTGCCGGCAAGCTGCTGCACGGCCTCGGCTTCCCTGCCGAGACGCACCACCGTGCGGTGTCCTCGTTCTCCGGTGGCTGGCGCGTGCGCCTGAATCTGGCCCGCGCGCTGATGATGCCCAGCGACCTGCTGCTGCTCGACGAACCGACCAACCACCTGGATCTGGACGCGGTGTACTGGCTGGAACAGTGGCTGCTGAAGTACCCGGGCACCCTGCTGCTGATCTCGCATGACCGCGAGTTCCTCGACAACGTGGCCACCCACACCCTGCACCTGCATGGCGGCGGCGCCAAGCTCTACCCGGGCGGCTACACCGATTTCGAGCGCCAGCGCGCCGAACAGCTGCGCCAGCAGCAGATCGCGCACGAGAAGGAACAGGCCGAGCGCGCCCACCTGCAGAGCTTCATCGACCGCTTCAAGGCGCAGGCCAGCAAGGCTGCGCAGGCGCAGAGCCGCATGAAGCGCCTGGCCAAGCTGGCCGGCACCGAAGCGGTGCGCGCCGAGCGCGAGTTCCGCATCGAGTTCGCGCCGCCGGCCAAGCTGCCGTTCTCGCTGATCCGCCTGAACCACGTCGAGGCCGGTTACGGCAAGGACGCGGTGATCCTGCACAACGTCGGCTTCGGCCTGGAAGCGGGACAGCGCATCGGCCTGCTCGGCCCGAACGGTGCGGGCAAGACCACCCTGGTGAAGACCCTGGTGGGCGAACTTGCACCGATCGTCGGCGAGCGCATGGCGCACCCGGACCTGAAGATCGGCTACTTCGCCCAGCACACCGTGGAATCGCTGCACGAAGGCCAATCGCCGATGGAGCACTTCCGCGAGATCGCCCCGGACGCACCGAACCAGTCCTTCCGCGATTTTCTCGGCAAGTGGAACTTCCCGGGCGATCGTGCATTCGAGCCGGTTGATGGCTTCTCCGGTGGCGAGCGCGCGCGCCTGGCGCTGGCGCTGATCGCCTGGCAGCAGCCGAACGTGCTGCTGCTGGACGAACCGACCAACCACCTTGACCTGGAAATGCGCGAAGCACTGGCCGAAGCGCTGGCCACCTTCGAAGGCGCGATCGTGATGGTCTCGCATGACCGCCACCTCATCGGCCTGGTCTGCGATACCTATTGGCGCGTGGCCGATGGTGTGGTCGAACCGTTCGATGGCGACCTGGACGCGTACGCCGCGTGGCTGCGCACCCGCCCGCAGGCGCAGGGCACCAAGGCGCGCATGGAGCAGGTGGAAGAGCCGGTGGTGGTCAAGACCGCACCGGTGGCGCAGGTGGTGCAGAAGAAGCCGGTGAACCCACACAAGCTGGCGGCTGCCGAGGCCAAGGTGGCCGAACTGGAGGGCGCGCTGGCCGAGCTCGACCGCCAGCTGGCCGACCCGGCCAACTATGCCGATGCCACCCGCATGGCGGTGATCGGCCGCGACCGCGAAACCACCGCCGCGCAGCTGGAGAAGGCCGAAGCGGCGTGGATGGAGCTGCTGGAGTCCTGATCACGCAAAAAAAAAGGGGACGGAGGGGATTAAGTCGTTTGTGCCACAAACGACTTAATCCCCTCCGTCCCCTTTTTTGTTACGTGCCCTGCGCCTGCAGCCATTCGCGGAAGCGCTTGGCTGGTTCGCGCTCGGCGCGCGAGCGCAGCCGCGTCAGCCAGTAGCGGCCCAGCTCCAAGGTGGTGCCGAAGGGCTGCAGCAGGCGGCCCTCGGCCAGTTCCTGCTCGAACATGCGCAAGGGCAGCAAGGCCACGCCGGCGCCCCCGGCGGCGGCCATCGCCACCGTCAGTGAGGAATCGAACACCGGCCCGCGGGCTTCCACGCCGCTCACCCCGGCCGCCTGCAACCAGCGCGGCCATTCGTCGCTGCGGTAGGAACGCAACAACGGCAGTGTGGCGAGGTCGCGCGGTTGCTTCAGCCGCCGCGCCAATGCGGGGGCGCACAGCGGTGCGAAGGGCGCATCGAGGATTGCCGTGCAGGCCTGGCCCTGCCAGTCGCCATCGCCGAAGCGGATCGCCAGGTCCAGCCCTTCGCCGGCCAGGTCGATACGGTTGTTGTGGGTCTGCAGGCGCAGCTCGATGTCCGGGTGCGCGGCTTCGAACGCCGCCAGCCGTGGCAGCAGCCAGCCGGTGGCGAAGGTACCGACCACGCCCAGCGTCAGCACCTCGCGTGCCGGGCCACCGGTATAGCGCGCGATGCTGGCGGAAATGCGCTCGAACGCTTCGTTGAGCACCGGGTACAGCGCTGCCCCTTCATCGGTGAGCGCCACGCCGCGTGGCAGGCGATGGAACAGGCGGATGCCAAGCCGGTCCTCCAGCCCACGGATCTGATGGCTCAGCGCGGCCTGGCTGACACACAGCTCGAGCGCGGCACGGGTGAAGTTCTGGTGGCGGGCGGCGGCTTCAAAAGCGCGCAGCGCGTTCAGCGGCAGGGTAGGGTGCAACATCGAAAAGCCGTGAGCCAGGATGATGGCTGATCGTACTCGTTCAATGAGGAATTTCGTAAATCTCAATGAGTTGATCGCGACAGGCATGAATTCCACTTATGGCTTGCCTTGATTTTTCGCGCTGGTCGGCTGCAGGGGAGGCGCCAATAATCGAGCGGTCACCAGGAGAACCCCTATGCTCGCCCGTCGCCGATTCCTGCAGTTCAGTGGTGCTGCCGTTGCGTCCTCGCTGCTTGCCCCGGCGCTGGCGCAACCGGTTTCCGCCTCGTCTGGCATACCCGCCGCGAACGCCGCCATTGCCGGCGCCGCCGATTTCGCCGCGCTGGAGAAAGCCAGCGGTGGCCGCCTGGGTGTCACCGTGCTGAACACCGGCAACGGCCGTCGCATCGGCGGGCATCGGCAGGATGAGCGCTTCCCGATGTGCAGCACGTTCAAGTCGATGCTGGTCGCCCATGTGCTGAGCCTTGCCGATGCAGGCCGCGTTTCGCTCGACACCCGTGTGCCCATCGCCGGGAAGGATCTGCTGTCCTACGCTCCGGTGGTGCGCCGCCACGTGGGCAAGGATCTGACCGTGCGCGACCTGTGCCGGGGCACGCTGACCACCAGCGACAACACGGCGGCCAACCTGCTGCTGGAGGTGGTGGGCGGGCCGTCGGCGCTGACGGCATTCCTGCGCGGGCAGGGCGACAGCATTACCCGCAATGACCGCAACGAGCCGGACGTGAATCTGTTCGCGAAGGGAGACCCGCGCGATACCACCAGCCCGGCCGCGATGGCCACCAGCCTGGCCCGCTTCGCGGTGGGCAATGGCCTGCAGCCTGCATCGCGCCGGCAGTTCGCCGATTGGCTCATCGACAACCAGACCGGCGATGCCTGCCTGCGCGCCGGGCTGGGCAAGCGCTGGCGGGTGGGGGACAAGACCGGCAGCAACGGTGATGACACGCGCAACGACATCGCCGTGCTGTGGCCGCATGCGGGCGGCACCGCGTGGGTGGTCACCGCCTATCTGCAGGGCGCATCGGTCGATGACGACCAGCGCGCAGCAGTGCTTGCACGGGTGGGGGCGCTGGCCGATGCGATGATCGGATGAGGTAACCGGGGTCATTGGGAAATGGCTTGCCGGATCGGTCGGGCACGCGCATCCTGCGCGCGTTCGAACCCCACGGAAGACCCCGATGAGCCATGAGTTGATCTACCTGCTGCTGATCTTCGCGCTGCTGGTGATCCCGCGCGCACTGCAGCGCTTCAGCCTGCCGGCACCGTTGACCTGCCTGCTGTTCGGCATCATCGGCATGCTCTGGCTGGGCGACCAGGCACACGACGCGGTGATCGGCCTGCTGGCCACGCTGGGCATTTCCTCGCTGTTCCTGTTCGCGGGCCTGGAAGTGGATCTGCAGGCGCTGCGGCGTGGCATGTGGCCGCTGCTGGCGCACCTGGTGATCCGTACCGGCACGCTGTTCGGCGTGGGCTGGCTGGCCTGGCGCTATGCGGGGCTGCCATGGCAGGCCGCTGGGCTGCTGGCGCTGGCGCTGCTGACGCCCTCCACCGGCTTCATCATGGATTCGCTGTCGCGGCTGGGCCTGAGCGAGGACGAGCGGTTCTGGGTCACCAGCAAGGCCATCGCCGGCGAACTGCTGGCGCTGGCGGCGTTGTTCATCGTGCTGCAGGCCGGCGACCCGGGCCACATGGCGCTGTCCAGCCTGGCCCTGCTGGCGATGATGATCGGCCTGCCGCTGCTGTTCATCGCGCTGGGCCGCTGGGTGGCGCCGCACGCGCCGGGCTCGGAGTTCTCGCTGCTGGTGATGGTCGGCATGGTGGCGGCGTACATCACCTATCTGCTGGGCGTGTATTACCTCGTGGGCGCGTTCATCGCCGGCCTGGTCGCGCGCCTGCTGCACCAGCGCATGCCGCTGCTGGCCTCGCACGAGAACCTGCACGCGCTGCGCCTGTTCGCCTCGTTCTTCGTGCCATTCTATTTCTTCAATGCCGGCACCAAGGTGCCCAGCGAAGCCCTCAGTTTCGAGGCGCTGGGGCTGGGCATCGTGATCACCCTGGTGGTGCTGCCGCTGCGCATCGGCGTGGTCTGGCTGCAGCGCCGGGTGATGTTCGGCGAGAGCTTCCGCAGCAGCCTGCGCGTCTCGCTGGCGCTGGCCCCGACCCTGATCTTCACCCTGGTGCTGGCGGCGATCATGCGCGAGCGTTTCCAGATTCCGGCGGTGCTGTTCGGCGCGCTGCTGCTGTACGCCGCACTGACCACACTGTTGCCGTCGCTGGTGTTCCGCACACCCTTCGACGTCGATCCGGTGGAGCAGGAGCCGGCGGGCGAGGGCGAGTCCGCGCCGGTAGCGGCCACCGAGACGCGGCCGGAACCTCACATCGCCGAACGCTGACCGGTTGCCGCGCGCGGTTTGCGCCCGTCGGCCATGGCCGTTAGGGTTGGGGCATGAAACTGCCTGCCGTTGTCACCGCTTCCGCCCTCCTGCTCAGCCTCGCTGCCTGCTCGCAGCGTTCCGATACGGTCGCGCATGATCTGGCGACCGCACCGGCCGATGCCTTCATGGCTGCCATCGCCGCGCATTGCGGCCAGGCCTATGAGGGCCGGGTGGTGGAGGACACGCCGGCACCGACCGGCAAGGACCCGTTCGCCGGCCAGCGCCTGGTCATGCATGTGCGCGGCTGTGCCGACCCCGCCCATGAACTGCGGATTCCCTTCCATGTGGGGGATGACCATTCGCGCACCTGGGTGCTGACCCGCACCGAAAACGGCCTGCGCCTGAAACACGATCATCGCCACGAAGACGGTAGCCCCGACGCGATCACCCTCTATGGCGGCGACAGCACGCCACCGGGCACCGCCGAGCGCCAGCGGTTCCCAGCCGACTCCGATTCGGTGGCGATGTTCCGTCGTGCCGACATGCTGGCCTCCACGCACAACACCTGGGCGATGGAGATCGACCCCGACCAGACTTTCGTCTACGAACTGACGCGCCCGGAAGGCCGCCGTTTCCGCGTGAAGTTCGACCTGAGCAAGCCGGTCGAGCTGCCGCCCGCACCGTGGGGCGACGAGAAGGCGCCAGCACCCTGATCTTCGGGTCGGATCCCTCCTGCGGAGGGTCCGACCCGGTCACTGCATGAACCCACGGGTCAGAGCCCTGGCCGTCGGCCAGGGATCCGACCCCGGGGCTCAGCGCGCGCTGAAGCGTGCGCGGCAGCCGTTGCTCACCCACACCTGGCCGCGTGCATAGCCCCAGCTGCGGCCTTCCTGGCAGGCACTGCCGGACAGCTGCTGCTGCAGCACCGGCCGGCCCTGGCGCTCATCCCAGTCGCAGTTCTGCGTGCGGTTGTTGTTGCTGCTGCAGGTGATCGAATAATTGCTGTTGCCGCCGCCCCAGCCACCGCCGCCGCCCCAGCCGCGGGCCTCGGCGAACTCGGCGCGGCAGCCGTTGCTGACCCAGACCGCGCCGTTGCGCACGCCCCAGGTGCGGCCTTCATCGCAGGGGCTGCCGGACAGCTGGCGGACCAGGCGGGCGTTGCGCCAGCCGACCGGGCAGCTGCGCTCACGGTTGCTCTGGCTCTCGCAGCGGATGGTTTCGCCGGGACGGCCGTTGTTGCCGCCCCAGCCACCGCCATTGCCACCGCCCCAGCCGCCGCGGGCTTCAACAAACTCGGCGCGGCAGCCATTGCTGACCCAGATGCTGCCATTGCGGCTGCCCCAGGTGCGGCCCTCGTCGCAGGCGCTGCCGGACAGCTGGCGGACCAGCTGCGCATTGCGCCAGCCGGTGCTGCAGACACGTTCACGGTTGTTCTGGCTTTCGCAGCGGATCACCCCGTCCTGCGCAGCGGCCGGAGCAGAGGGCAGGGCGAGCACGGCCAGAGTGCTCAGGGTCACGGCCAGGCTGGCCAGGGACAACGATTTCATGGCGGCATCCCATACGGTGGCAGGTGCCCGACTATAGGGACCGGGGCGATCAAGCCGGCGTGACTGCCCGGATTTGCCCCGGCCGGGGCCTCGGCCGCAGAATACGAGGCTTTCCGGCCCCCATCCGGTGCCGGCGTTCTCCAGCGGAGCTTCCCCCCATGCGTACCCACTTCTGCGGCCTGGTCGACGAGACCCTGATTGGCCAGACTGTCACCCTCGCCGGCTGGACCGACGTGGCCCGTAACCAGGGCGGCGTCTGCTTCATCGATCTCCGCGATCATGAAGGCATCGTGCAGGTGACCGTGGAGGTCGACAACGCCGACGTGTTCGCCGTGGCCGCGTCGCTGGGCTATGAGGACGTGCTGCAGGTGGAGGGCGTCGTGCGCGCCCGCCACGCGGTGAACGACAAGATGCGCACCGGCAAGGTGGAAGTGATCGCCACCGCCATCACCGTGCTGAACAAGGCCGCCCCGCTGCCGTTCCACGCCCACGAGAACCCGGGCGAGGAAACCCGCCTGAAGTACCGCTACCTGGACCTGCGCCGCCCCGAAATGCAGCGCATGCAGCGCACCCGCATCAAGCTGGTGCAGGCGCTGCGCCGCCACCTGGACGAAAAGGGCTTCCAGGACATCGAGACCCCGATCCTGACCAAGGCCACTCCGGAAGGCGCGCGCGACTTCCTGGTGCCGGCGCGCATGCATCCGGGCGAGTTCTACGCCCTGCCGCAGAGCCCGCAGCTGTTCAAGCAGATCCTGATGGTGGCCGGGTTCGACCGCTACTACCAGATCGCGCGCTGCTTCCGCGACGAGGCCCTGCGTGCCGACCGCCAGCTGGAATTCACCCAGCTGGACATGGAGTTCGCCTTCGTCCGCGAACGCGATGTGCAGGACTTCGTCGAGGACATGATCCGCGCCATCTTCAAGGAAGTGGTCGATGTCGAGCTGGATGCCAGCTTCCCGCGCATGACCTGGGCCGAGGCGATGCGTCGCTATGGTTCGGACAAGCCGGATCTGCGCATCGCGCTGGAACTGGTCGACGTGGCTGAACTGGTCAAGGACAGCGAGTTCCCCGTGTTCACCGGCCCGGCCAACGATGCCGAAGGCCGCGTCGCCGCGCTGCGCATCCCGGGCGGCGCGGCGCTGAGCCGCAAGCAGATCGACGAGTACGCCGCGCATGCCGCCAAGTACGGCGCCAAGGGCCTGGCCTACATCAAGATCGCCGACAACGGCGAAGTCAGCTCGCCGATCCAGAAGTTCTTCAGCGAAGAGCGCTTCGCGGCGCTGGTGGCCCATGTCGGTGCCGGCAACGGCGATATCGTGTTCTTCGGTGCCGGTGGCTACAACAAGGTCTCCGACTTCATGGGCGCGCTGCGCCTGAAGGCCGGCAAGGACTTTGGCCTGGTCGCCGACGGCTGGGCACCGCTGTGGGTCACCGACTTCCCGATGTTCGAGTGGGACGAGGAAGAACAGCGCTACGTCGCCCTGCATCACCCCTTCACCGCACCGGCCGTGGACGACATCGCCGACCTGCGCGCCAATGCCCGTACCGCCGTCTCGCGCGGTTACGACATGGTGCTCAACGGCAATGAAATTGGCGGCGGTTCGATCCGTATCCACCGTCCGGACATGCAGAGCGCGGTGTTCGAGCTGCTGGGCATCGGCGCCGAAGAGGCCCGCGCCAAGTTCGGCTTCCTGCTCGACGCGCTGAACTACGGCGCGCCGCCGCACGGTGGCATCGCCTTCGGCATCGACCGCATCGCCGCGCTGATGGCCGGAACCGAGTCGATCCGCGACGTCATCCCGTTCCCGAAGACCACCGGTGCACAGGATCTGATGACCGACGCGCCGTCGCCGATCGTCGACGCGCAGCTGGCCGAAGTGCACATCCAGGTTCGCCCCAAGACCAACTGATCAGGAGATCCAGGCAATGACCGAGTTTGCGTTTTCGCTGGAGTGGGAAAAGCTGGGCAATGAAGGCTCCGAGGCCACCCTGGTCACCGAGCGTGCACGCGTGTTCGGGGGGTGGCTGGTCCGCGTCGGCACCAATCCGGCCGCGATGGCCCTGACCTTCGTCGCCGACGGCGAAGGCCGTTGGGACGGTGAAGACTTCGGCGTCGAGGACTACGAGGACGACGAAGAGGAAGAAGAGTACGACGAGGACGAGGAAGGCGAGGAAGAAGAGGACGAGGACGAAGAGGAATACGAGGAAGAGGACGAGGAAGAAGAAGCGGAATCGCCTGGAAAGGCTTGACCCGCGCTTCGCCCTGACGTCAACTTCCTGCATGTATTCGATCCGCCGCGCCACTGTGGACGACGCGCCGACCCTGTCGGCGCTGGCCGCACGCACGTTCACTGAAACCTTCGGCCATCTGTACCCGCCGCAGGACCTGCAGGCCTTCCTCGAGGAGGCCTACACGGTCGAGCGCCAGCGCGTGATCCTGTCCCACCCCGATTACGCGGTGTGGCTGCTGGAACTGGATGGGGAGGCGGTCGGCCATGCCGCCGCCGGCCCCTGTGGCCTGCCGCATCCGGATGTGAAACCCGGTGACGGCGAACTCAAGCGCCTGTACCTGGTCAAGACGCAGCAGAGCTGCGGCTGGGGCAGCCGCCTGCTGGAAACCGCGCTGGCCTGGCTGGAACACGAAGGCCCGCGCACGTTGTGGCTGGGCGTGTGGTCGGAGAACTTCGGCGCGCAGCGCTTCTACGCCCGCTACGGCTTCGAGAAGGCCGGCGAGTACCTGTTCCCTGTCGGCGACACCCAGGACCTCGAATTCATCCTGCGCCGCGCGCCGCGCGCGGCCTGACGTTCACCGCCGCTTGCCGCGCGCGCGTGTTCAATCACCTCACGTTCCTGCCCCGCTGACCGCCAGGCTGTTTGCATGACTCCCCCCGTATTGCTGCTGCATGGCATCTGGAATGCCCGTGCCTGGGTCGGGCCACTGGCCTGGCGCCTGCGCGCGCGTGGTTTCCAGGTACACGCGTTCGGCTATCCCTCGGTGTTCGGTGGCCCCGATGTGGCAGTGCCGCAGTTGCTGGAACGTCTGGCCGACGCCGGGCCGTTGTCGCTGGTCGGTCACAGCCTGGGCGGACTGCTGGCACTGGAGGCGCTGCGCCGCGATCCGCAGCTGCCAGTGCAGCGCGTGGTCTGCCTGGGCTCGCCGCTGCGCGGCAGTGGTACCGCGCGCTCGTTGTCCGATCATGGCTGGGGCCTGGCGCTGGGGCGCAGCAGCGAGCTGCTGCTGGACGGCCTGCCGGACTGGCAGGGCAAGGCCGAGGTTGGCCTGATCGCCGGTTCGGTGCCGCACGGGCTGGGCAGCCTGCTGGGCGCGATCGACGATGCGTCCGACGGCACCGTGGCCCTGGCCGAGACCCGCCTGCCGGGCCTGGCCGACCATTGCGTGGTGCGTACCAGCCACAGCGGCCTGGTGGTGTCGCCCGACGCCGCGCGGCAGACCGCACATTTCCTGCGCCACGGCCACTTCGACCACAGCCGCGACGCGGCGGCGGCATAGGGGCAGGGCAGGCGGGGCCGCCTTGTAGCGCCGAGCCCATGCTCGGCTGCATTCCGTCGGGCCCATTGAGCCGAGCATTGGCCCGGCGCTACAACAATACGGGCCTAGACACGGTTGCAGCGCCCGATCAGGTAGAATCCGCGCCTTGATCCTGAAGCAGCCAGACGGTAGCACCCATGGGTAGAGGCCCCTCCATCGAAGCCCGCAAGAACGCGTCCGACGCGAAGCGCGGCAAGATTTTCACCAAGATCATCCGCGAGATCGGCGTTGCCGCGCGCGGCGGTGGAGGCGACCCCAACAACAACCCGCGCCTGCGCGTGGCGGTGGACAAGGGCCTGGCCGTGAACATGTCCAAGGACGTGATCGAGCGCGCCATCAAGAAGGCCACCGGTGAACTGGAAGGCGTCGATTACGAGGAAATCCGCTACGAGGGCTATGCCCCGGGTGGCGTGGCCGTGATCGTCGACTGCCTGACCGACAACCGCGTGCGCACCGTGGCCGACGTCCGCCATGCGTTCAGCAAGTGCGGCGGCAACATGGGCACCGAAGGCTCGGTGGCCTTCATGTTCAAGCGCCTGGGCGTGCTCAGCTTCGCCCCGGGTGCCGACGAGGAAGCCATCACCGAAGCAGCCATCGAGGCCGGCGCCGACGACATCGTGGTCTACCCCGATGACGGCTCGATCGACGTGGTCACCAGCCCTGACGCGTTCAACGCAGTCAAGGACGCAATGGTCGCCGCCGGGCATGTCGCCGACCACGCCGAGATCACCTTCCGCGCCGACAACGACATCAAGGTCGAAGGCGAGGTCGCCCTGCAGGTCAAGAAGCTGCTGGACATGCTCGAAGACCTGGACGACGTGCAGGACGTGTATTCCAACGCCGAACTCGGCGCCGACGCCTACGCCTGAGCCGTCCTCGACGGCCTGGGCGCGGGCCGTTGAACGGTCACCGCGGACAGTCATGAGCCCATACGCCTGCCAGCGCCCCCCGTTCCGCCCCGCCAGGAGCGCGGCATGACCCGCATCCTCGGCATCGACCCCGGTTCGCAGCGGACCGGGGTCGGCATCATCGATGTCGACGCCGCCGGCCGCGTCAGTTACGTGCACCACCAGCCGCTGGTGCTGCTGGGCGCCGACGACTTCCCGCAGCGCATGAAACTGCTGGTGCTGGGCCTGGCCGATCTGTGCCGCGAGTACCAGCCCAATGAAGTGGCCATCGAAAAGGTGTTCATGGCGCGCAATCCCGATTCGGCGCTGAAGCTGGGCCAGGCCCGCGGCGCGGCGATCTCGGCCGTGGTGCTGCGCGACCTGCCGGTGCACGAATACGCCGCCAGCGAGATCAAGCTCGCGGTGGTCGGGCGCGGTGGCGCCGAAAAGCAACAGGTTCAACACATGGTCGGGCTCATGCTCAACCTGAAAACCAAGCTGCAGGCCGACGCGGCCGACGCGTTGGCGGTGGCGATCACCCATGCCCACGTAAGGGCGACGGCCAACCGCCTGGGGCTCAGTGCCCGCCAGGCGTGGGGCCGCAAATGAGGAGCTGCACGCAATGATCGGTCGACTGCGCGGCATCGTCGCCTACAAGGCGCCGCCGTGGCTGGTGGTGGACGTGAACGGAGTGGGCTACGAACTGGAGGCGCCGATGAGCACCTTCTACGACCTGCCCGAGCTCGGCCGCGAGGTCACCCTGTACACCCATTACTCGCAGAAGGAAGACAGCGTCTCGCTGTACGGCTTCCTGCGCGAGGGCGAGCGGCGCCTGTTCCGCGACGTGCAGAAGGTCAGCGGCATCGGCGCGAAGATCGCGCTGGCCGTGCTGTCCGGTGTCAGCGTCGAAGAATTCGCGCGCATGGTCCAGGCCGGCGACATCACCGCGCTGACCCGCATCCCGGGTATCGGCAAGAAGACCGCCGAACGCATGGTGCTGGAACTGCGTGACCGCGCGGCCCAGTTCGGTGCCGGCGGCGCGCTGCCCACCGGCAGTGGTCCGGCCCCGGCCGATCCGCTGTCCGATGCCACCGTGGCCCTGCAGCAGCTGGGCTACAAGCCGGCCGAAGCGGCCCGCATGGCCCGCGATGCCTTCAATGAAGGCGACGAAGTGGCCACCGTGATCCGCAAGGCGCTGCAGTCCGCGCTGCGCTGAACCGCGTCCCTTTCCCCCAACCTACCGCCTGAGCTTCGCCAGGAGTCCCATGTCCAGCAGTCAAACCCCGCACGCAGCCGCCCCCGGCGGCCATGGCCACGCCCCCTCCGCTGGAGGACTGGCGCTGGTCATCGGTGCGATCGGCGTGGTGTTCGGCGATATCGGTACCAGCCCGCTGTACACCCTGAAGGAGGCGTTCTCGCCACACTACGGGCTCAACAGCGACCACGACACCGTGCTGGGCGTGCTGTCGCTGGCGTTCTGGGCGCTGAACCTGGTGGTGACCCTGAAGTACGTCACCATCATCATGCGCGCCGACAACGATGGCGAAGGCGGCATCATGGCGCTGATGGCGCTGACCCAACGCACGCTGCGCAACGGCTCGCGCTCGGCTTATGTGGTGGGCATCCTCGGCATCTTCGGCGCCTCGCTGTTCTTCGGCGACGGCGTGATCACCCCGGCCATGTCCGTGCTCAGTGCGGTCGAAGGCCTGGAGGTGGCCGCGCCCGGACTTCATGTCTTCATCGTGCCGGTCACCCTGGTGGTGCTGCTGGCGGTGTTCGCCGCGCAACGCTTCGGTACCGAGAAGATCGGCAAGGCGTTCGGCCCGATCATGGCAATCTGGTTCGTGTCGCTGGCGGCAATCGGCATCTACAACATCGTCGATGCGCCCGAGGTGCTGAAGGCCTTCAACCCCTGGTGGGGCATCCGCTTCTTCATGGAGCACGGCTGGCACGGCATCTTCATTCTCGGTGCAGTGGTGCTGGCGGTGACCGGCGGCGAAGCGCTGTATGCGGACATGGGCCACTTCGGGCTGCGCCCGATCCGCCACGCCTGGTACTTCTTCGTGCTGCCGTGCCTGGTGCTGAACTACCTGGGGCAGGGCGCACTGGTGCTCAACCACCCCGAGGCCCTGAAGAATCCGTTCTTCGAGGCAGTGCCGTCGTGGGCGCTGTACCCGATGATCATCCTGGCCACCATGGCGGCGGTGATCGCCTCGCAGTCGGTCATCACCGGCGCGTTCTCGGTCTCGCGCCAGGCCATGCAGCTGGGCTACATCCCGCGCATGCGCATCAAGCACACCTCGCACGACACCATCGGCCAGATCTACATCCCGGGCATCAACTGGGGCATTGCGGTGATGGTGTTCGGGCTGGTGCTGGCGTTCCGCAGTTCGTCCAACCTGGCCGTGGCGTACGGCATTTCGGTGTCGGCCACGATGCTGATCGACACCCTGCTGCTGGCCGTGGTGGCGCGGACGTTGTGGCCGAAGTCGCGTGGCTGGCTGCTGCCGCTGTGCGTGGTGTTCTTCATCATCGACCTCGGCTTCGTCATCGCCAACGGCGCCAAGCTGCTGCAGGGCGCCTGGTTCCCGGTGGTGCTGGGCATCTTCCTGTTCACCATGATGCGCACCTGGCGCCGTGGCCGCGAGCTGCTGCGCGACGAGATCCGCAAGGACGGCATCCGCCTGGATACCTTCCTGCCGGGCCTGATGCTGGCCCCGCCGGTGCGCGTGCCGGGCACCGCGGTGTTCCTCACCGCCGACCCGACCGTGGCGCCGCATGCGCTGATGCACAACCTCAAGCACAACAAGGTGCTGCACGAGCGCAACGTGTTCCTGCACGTGGAAACCCTGCCGATCCCGTATGCGATGGAAGGGCAGCGGCTGAAGATCGAATCAGTGGGTGACGAGTTCTACCGCGTCTACGTGCGCTTCGGCTTCATGGAGACCCCGGACGTGCCGCTGGCGCTGATGCGCTCGTGCGACCACGGTGGCATCTATTTTGATCCGATGGACACTACCTTCTTCGCCAGCCGCGAGACCATCGTCGCCACCGCCAACCGCGGCATGCCGATCTGGCGTGACAAGCTGTTCGCGCTGATGCATCGCAACGCCGCCCCGGCCACCGGCTTCTTCCGGATTCCGGGCAACCGCCTGGTCGAACTCGGGGCCCAGGTCGAGATCTGACGCGCGCGGGGTCGGATCCCTTTTCCGCAGGAAAAGGGCTCTGACCCCATGTTCCCGGTGTTCCGGTTCGGGGTCAGAGCCGTTTTCCTCTGGAAAACGGATCCGACCCCATACGCTTTTGCCGCATAATCAGCACATGACCGACGACCGCATCATCGGCGCCGGCGCCACCCGCGAGGATGACGCCGCCGACGCCAGCATCCGCCCCAGGCGCTTGGCCGACTACCTCGGCCAGGCCCCGGTGCGCGAGCAGCTGGAGATCTACATCGAAGCGGCCAAGGCGCGTGGCGATGCGCTGGACCACGTGCTGATCTTCGGCCCGCCCGGCCTGGGCAAGACCACCCTCAGCCACGTCATCGCCAACGAACTGGGCGTGGCCCTGCGCGTGACCTCCGGCCCGGTGATCGAGAAGGCCGGCGACCTCGCTGCGCTGCTGACCAACCTGCAGCCGCATGACGTGCTGTTCGTGGATGAGATCCACCGCCTGTCGCCGGTGGTCGAGGAAGTGCTGTACCCGGCGATGGAAGACTTCCAGATCGACATCATGATCGGCGAGGGCCCGGCGGCCCGCTCGATCAAGATCGACCTGCCGCCGTTCACCCTGATCGGCGCCACCACCCGCGCCGGCCTGCTGACCGCGCCGCTGCGCGACCGCTTCGGCATCGTCCAGCGCCTGGAGTTCTACAGCGTCGAGGAGCTGACCCGGATCGTGCGCCGCTCGGCCACCATCCTCGGCATCGACTGCACCGCCGACGGCGCCGGCGAGATCGCGCGGCGCGCGCGTGGCACCCCGCGCATCGCCAACCGGCTGCTGCGCCGCGTGCGCGACTACGCGCAGGTGAAGGCCGGCGGCCACATCGACGAGGCCGTGGCACAGGCCGCGATGAAGATGCTCAAGGTCGATCCGGAGGGCTTCGACGAGCTCGACCGGCGCCTGCTCAAGACCCTGGTCGACTACTTCGACGGCGGCCCGGTCGGCATCGAATCGCTGGCCGCGGCGCTGTCCGAAGAGCGCGGCACGCTGGAAGACGTGGTCGAGCCGTACCTGATCCAGCAGGGCTTCCTGGTGCGTACCGCGCGCGGCCGCATGGCCACCCACAAGGCTTACCGGCACATGGGCCTGAAGCCGAAGAACCCGCCGCAGGACCTGTTCGCGGAGGTTCCCGATGTCGGTTGAGCCCCGATTCAGTTGGCCGACACGCATTTACTGGGAAGATACCGACGCAGGTGGCGTGGTCTACCACGCCCGCTACGTGGCCTTCATGGAACGGGCCCGGACCGAATGGATGCGTGCGCTCGGCTACGGCCAGGAGCGCATGCGCGCCGAGCACGGGATGGTCTTCGCGGTGCGCTCGATGCAGATGGATTTCATCAGGCCGGCACGGCTGGATGACACCCTGCAGGTGACTGCCCGCCTGGTCCAGCTGAAGAAGGCCAGCATGGTCTTCGACCAGCAGATCCTGCGCGACGGCGAGCTGCTGCTGTCCGCGCAGGTCCGCATCGCCGCACTGGAAGCGGCCAGTTTCCGCCCGCGTGGCATGGACGATGCCGTCCTTGCCGTGCTGCAACCCCACCTCCACCCCGAATCCGAACATTGAGGAACAACGGATGATCGCAACGCTCCTGGCCCTGCAGGCCACGGTCACCGAGGCACTGCCGGCCGACGTCAGCAACGCCGCGACACAGACCCTTGCCCAGGCCACCACCGGCGGCGGCATCAACTACCTCGAACTGATGGCCAAGGCCAGCCTGCCGGTGAAGATCATCGTGCTGCTGCTGCTGGTCGGCTCGTTCGTCAGCTGGGTGATCATTTTCCGCAAGGCCCGCGTGTTCAAGCAGGCCACCCGCGAAGCCGACGAGTTCGAGAACCGCTTCTGGTCCGGCGCCGACCTGGGCAAGCTGTACAGCGCAGCCACCGACCGCAGCCGCAGCGTGACCGGCCTGGAAGCCATCTTCGAAGCCGGTTTCCGCGAGTACACCCGCCTGCGCGACAAGCGCCGGCTGGATGGCCGTGCGCAGCTTGAAGGCGCGCAGCGCGCCATGCGCACCACCTACACCCGTGAAGTGGACCAGCTCGAGCGCAACCTGGAGCTGCTGGCCAACATCGGCTCGACTGCCCCGTACGTGGGCCTGGTCGGTACCGTGTTCGGCATCATGGTGACCATGCACGACATGATCAGCAGCGGTGCCCAGGCCGGTATCGCCGCCGTCGCGCCGGGCATCTCCGAGGCACTGTTCGCCACCGCCATCGGCCTGTTCGTGGCGATCCCGGCGGTGTGGGCCTACAACCGCTTCACCACCCGCGTGGAGCGCATGTCGGTGCGGTTCGAGACCTTCGCCGAAGAGTTCAGCTCCATCCTGCAGCGCCAGAGCGCTGGCGACGAGTAAGCGCCTGACCCGGGAGTCCAAGCCATGTCCGCTGCCATCGGTCGCCGCAAGCGCCGCAAGCTGAAATCGGAAATCAACGTCGTTCCCTACATCGACGTCATGCTGGTGCTGCTGATCATCTTCATGGTCACCGCACCGCTGCTCACCCTGAGCTTCGACGTCGACCTGCCGCAGTCCAACGCCAAGGCGCTGGAGAGCAAGCAGGACCCGGTGATCGTCTCGGTGCGCCAGGACGGCCAGCTCAGCCTGAAGCTGCCCGACGCCAAGGAGCCGGCCGCCGTGTCGGCCGAGGAACTGGAAGGCCGCCTGGCCGGCATCGCCGCCCAGGACAAGGGCGTGCGCGTGATCGTCGCCGCCGACCGCGCCGTGGCCTATGAGAAGGTCATTGCCGCGATGGACGTGATCAAGCGCGCCAAGGTAGACAAGGTAGGCCTGGCCACCGATGCACGCTGACGCCCTGCCACCCCCGCATCAGCGCGAACCCGGCTGGGGTCTGCCCCTGGCGCTGGCTTTGCTGGTGCACCTGCTGGTCGCGCTGGTCTTCATCGTGGCCTGGCTGTGGTCGCCCCAGCGCAACACCGATGCCGCCGCTGGCGACCCCTCGGTCGAGGCCAGCCTGGCGCTGTCCGCCTCCGAGGCGTCCGCCGCACGCCAGGCGCTGCGCCAGTCAGAGAAGCTGGAGGACCTGCCGCCGCCGGTCGCCGAGCCGATCCCGGTGCCGGAAGACACCATTCCGCCGCCGCAGCCGATTCCCGAGCCGCGCCCGCAGGACGCGCCCACGCCCCAGCAGCAACAGGCGCAGGAGCGTGTTGCGCAGCCGGACACCAAGGACCAGGAAGCGGTGAGCGCACTGGCCATCTCGCAGGAGAAGGCCAAGCAGGAACAGGAAGCCAAGCGCCGCCAGGAGCAGATCGACCTGACCGAACGCAAGCGCCAGGAAGAAGCGGAGCAGAAGCTGCGCCTGGCCAAGCAGCAGGAAGCGGACGAGAAGAAGAAGCAGGCCGAGCAGGAGCGCGTCGCGGCTGACAAGGCCGAGGCCGAGAAGCAGAAGAAGATCGCCGAGATCCGTGCCCGCCGCGAGCAGGCCGAGAAGGAAGCCAAGCTGGCCGAGCGGAAGCTGCGCGAGGTCGCCGCCGCGCGCAATGCCGCAGGCAGTGCCGCTGCCGGCTCCAGCGGCGCTTCCCAGCCGGCGGCCGGTGGTGGTGGCAACAGCGACGATCTTTCAGCCAAGTACGCCGCAGCGATCCAGGCCAAGGTGCTGTCGCAGTGGGTGCGCCCGGATACGGTGCCGCTGGGCCAGCGTTGCCAGATCACCATCACCCAGATTCCGGGCGGCACGGTGATGCAGGCCAAGGTCAGCCCGAACTGCCCCTATGACGAGGCCGGCAAGCGTTCGATCGAGGCCGCGGTGCTCAATGCGCAGCCGTTGCCGTACCGCGGCTTCGAGTCGGTGTTCGCGCGTACGCTCAACTTCACCTTTACCGCCCAGGATCGCTGAGGCGGGCAGGGCAGGGGTGGCCTCGGGCCACTCCTGCCCACGGATGTCGCGCTTGCCTCTGGCGTGCTCGGTTTCGGCCGGGCAGGCTGCAGGCTGCTGTCGAACACCGCCCCGAGGGGCGGCGTGACCGGGGCAGGCAGGTGCGATGTTAGCCACGACGTTAACGGTGCGTGAGAGGACGGGCTGGAACTGACCCGGAATTCACGTACCCTTGGTTCATGATTGCGAAGCGGTTCACTCCTGCTTTGTTATCCCTCGTTCCGGTTTCCCCCTATTGAGCGCTCCATGAAAAAGATGCCTCGCTGGCTTGCCGTGTTTGCGGCCCTGTTGCTGCCCTTTGCTGCCGTCGCGCAGCAGAAGGGGCTGGATATCGACATCATCGGCGGCAATGCCTCCGCCCTGCCGATCACCATCGTGCCGATGCCCTACCAGGGTTCGTCGGCCGCTCCGCAGACCGACGTCGCCGGCGTGGTCCGCGCCGACCTGGAGCGTTCGGGCCAGTTCCGCACGCTGCCGGAAGCGCAGATCGTCGAGAAGCCCGTGCGTGGCGGTGACATCCAGTTCGCCACCTGGCGCGCGCTGAAGCAGAACTACATCGTGGTCGGCCGCGTGCTCGATGCCGGTGCCGGTGCCTACCGCGTCGAGTACGAACTGTTCGACGTGCCGAAGGGCGAGCGCCTGCTGGGCCTGGCGATGACCGCCCGTGGCAACGCCATGCGCGACGTCGCCCACCAGATGGCCGACGCCATCTACGAGAAGATCACCGGCGTGCGCGGCGCCTTCTGGACCCGCATCGCCTACGTGACCGCCAGCGGCAAGGGCGATGCCATGCGCTATGCGCTGATGGTGGCCGACTCCGACGGCTACAACCCGCAGACCATCGTGCGTTCGGCCGAGCCGCTGCTGTCGCCGTCGTGGAGCCCGGATGGCAGCAAGCTGGCCTACGTCAGCTTCGAGCGTGGCAATTCGGCGATCTACATCCAGAACATCGGCACCGGTGCGCGCGAACTGGTCACCAGCTTCCGCGGCATCAACAGCGCCCCGGCGTTCTCACCCGATGGCCGCAAGCTGGCCCTGACCCTGTCGCGTTCGGGCAACCCGGAAATCTACGTGATGGACCTGGGCAGCAAGCAGCTGACCCAGCTGACCAACCACTTCGCCATCGACACCGAGCCGACCTGGGCGCCGGATGGCAGCGCGGTGTACTTCACCTCCGACCGCGGCGGCCGCCCGCAGGTCTACAAGGTCGGCGCCGGTGGCGGCAGTGCCGAGCGCGTGACCTTCCAGGGCAACTACAATGCCAAGCCCTCGGTGTCCTACGACGGCAAGAAGATCGCCGTTGCGCAGGGCTCGGGCAACAGCTACAAGATCGCGATGATGGACAGCTCGCTGGGTTCGCCCCGCTGGAGCACGCTGTCCCCGGGTTCGCTGGATGAATCTCCGAGCTTTGCGCCCAACGCAAGCATGGTGTTGTACGCCGCCCGCGAGGGTGGTCGTGGTGTGCTGTACGCCGTTTCCGCCGATGCGCGCGTGCGCCAGCGGTTGGTTCTGGCTGACGGAGATGTGCGCGAACCGGCATGGTCCCCATACCGTACCCAGCGCTAAAAGAGTGTTAATATTTTCGCTGTCTTGAACCCCTCATCGGCCTAGGAGCCACAAAGGTATCGCCATGAACAAGTCCACCCGCGTTCTGCTTGTTTCCCTGCTGTCTGTGGCCGTCCTGGCCGGTTGCTCGAAGAAGGTGAAGGAAGAGCCGGCAACCCCGGTCGACACCGGCACCTCCACCACCACCCCGACCGGTCCGTCGACCTCCGGCCTGTACGGCCCGGGCGACCTGGACACCGACGCTTGCCTGCGCCAGCGCGTTGTCTACTTCGACCTGGACAAGGAAGACGTGAAGCCGGAATTCCAGGCCATCATGGCTTGCCACGCCAAGTACCTGCGTGACCGTCCGTCCTCGCGCATCACCCTGCAGGGCCACACCGACGAACGCGGTTCGCGCGCGTACAACCAGGCCCTGGGTGAGCGTCGTGGCAACGGCGTCAACTCGGCCCTGCAGGCCAACGGTGGCTCGGCTTCGCAGCTGACCGTCGTGTCCTACGGTGAAGAGCGTCCGGTCTGCACCGAGTCGAACGAGTCCTGCTGGTCGCAGAACCGTCGCGTCGAAATCGTCTACACCGCGCAGTAATCCATGCGCATTGGCATCAAACTGATGCTGGTCGTTGCGGCAGCCCTCGTGGCTGCCGCACCGGCGCATGCACAGCGACAGAGCCTGGCCGACCGTGTCGGCGCGCTCGAGCAGCAGATGTACAACAACAGCGCCAACCAGGACCTGTTGAACCAGATCAATCAGCTGCGGCAGCAGGTCACCAGCCTGCAGGCCTCGATCGAGCAGTTGCAGCACGACAACGCCCAGCTCAAGCAGTCCGCCCAGGACCAGTACCTGGATCTGGACAGCCGCCTGAACCGGTTGGAAGGGGGCAATGCCGCCCCGGCCCTGCCGCCCGTTCCGGCGAGCGCGCCGAAGGCCGCACCGGCCCCGGCAAAACCCGCAGCGGCGGCCACTTCCGAGCGGCCGCCTTCCGTCCACGGTGATGCCGGCAGTCTTGCCGCCACCGGCGACGAGCGCACCTCCTACAACGTCGCCTTCGATTCGCTGAAGGCCGGCAAGTACGATGATTCGGCGCAGTTGTTCCTGAGCTTCCTGCAGCTGTACCCGAACGGCGTCTACGCACCGAACGCGCTGTACTGGCTGGGCGAGAGCTACTACGCCACCCGCAACTTCCCGATGGCCGAGGCCCAGTTCCGCGAACTGCTCTCGCGCTATCCGACCCACGACAAGGCCGCCGGCGGCCTGCTCAAGGTCGGCCTCTCGCAGTATGGCGAGGGCAAGGTCGACCAGGCCCAGCAGACGCTGGAGGCCGTCGTGGCGCAGTACCCCGGCTCGGACGCCGCGCGCACCGCGCAGGACCGTCTGCAGTCCATCCGCCTCGGCAAGCAGATCCGCTGACCCGGCGTACAATAGGTGCCCTGTAGAGCCGAGCCCACGCTCGGCTGCTTTCGTTTCCGGTTCGGCAAACCCGCCCGGATCCGGCAGCGCCGGGCCCTGTCTGCCCGGTTGTTTTCGTAGAGCCGAGCCATGCTCGGCTGCGTTCGTTACCGGCCACGGTAGCCCACCCGCCACGTGTCCCACCAAGAAGTACCCGCCATGACCGCCGTTACTCCGTCCAGCGCCGCCGCCACGCCCAGTGAGATCGTGCAGTCGCCCCTGCCACGCCTGAAGATCACCGAGATCTTCACCTCGCTGCAGGGCGAAGCCGATACCGCCGGCTGGCCAACCGTGTTCGTGCGCCTGACCGGCTGCCCGCTGCGTTGCCAGTACTGCGACACCGCCTATGCCTTCCACGGCGGCACCTGGTGGGATATCGACGACATCGTGGCCGAGGTGCTGGCCCAGGGCGTGCGCCACGTCTGCGTGACCGGTGGCGAGCCGTTGGCGCAGAAGCGCTGCCTGGTGCTGTTGGAAAAGCTGTGCGATGCCGGCATGGACGTCTCGCTGGAAACTTCCGGTGCGCTGGACGTCAGCGCGGTGGACCCGCGGGTGTCGCGCGTCGTCGACATCAAGACGCCGGGTTCGGCCGAAGCCGCCCGCAACCGCCTGGAAAACCTGCCGCTGCTGACCGCCCGCGACCAGATCAAGTTCGTCATCTGCAACCGCGAGGACTACGACTGGGCCAAGGCGATGGTCGCCGAGCACGGCCTGGTGCAGCGCTGCACCGTGTTCTTCTCGCCCAGCAAGGGCGAGATCACCGCGCGGCAGCTGGCCGACTGGATTGTCGAAGACCGGCTGCCGGTGCGCTTCCAGATGCAGTTGCATAAAATCCTGTGGAACGACGAGCCGGGCCGATGAGCCGGCGCAGCGTCCCCTGATGTAACTCCGGCGCGGGACAGCGTGCTGGCTTTCCCCTCCCAACCGGATGTTTTTCCCATGAAGAAGGCAGTCGTGCTTCTCTCCGGCGGCATGGATTCAGCCGCCGTCATCGCCATGGCCCAGGAACAGGGCTTCGCCGTGCATGCCCTGAGCGTGCGCTATGGCCAGCGCCATACCTCCGAACTGGACGCTGCCGCCCGCGTGGCCAAGGCCCAGGGCGTGGTCGCGCACAAGACCGTGGACGTGGACCTGCGCAGCATCGGCGGCTCGGCACTGACCGACGACATCGACGTGCCGGAGGCCGGCGGTGCCGGCATTCCGGTCACCTATGTGCCGGCGCGCAACACCATCATGCTGTCGCTGGCCCTGGGCTGGGCCGAAGTGCTTGGCGCCAACGACATCTTCTGCGGCGTCAACGCCGTGGATTACTCCGGCTACCCGGACTGCCGCCCCGAGTTCGTGGCGGCGTTCCAGGCGCTGGCCAACCTGGCCACCAAGTCGGGCGTGGAAGGTGCGGGCATCAAGGTGCACGCACCGCTGCAGTTCCTCAGCAAGGGCCAGATCGTCAGCGAAGGCGTGCGCCTGGGCGTGGACTTCGGCCTGACCGTGTCCTGCTACAACGCCGACGCTCACGGCGCCGCCTGCGGTCATTGCGATGCCTGCCGCCTGCGCGCGCAGGGCTTTGCCGAGGCCGGCGTGCCCGACCCCACGCTGTACGCCTGACCGCGTCTGGTAGAGCCGGCCGCTGGCCGGCTTCACTGCAGGTGCGAACCGCCCCTTCTTGG
This sequence comes from Stenotrophomonas sp. YJH_SMC_131, assembly GCF_059367975.1. NCBI lineage: Bacteria > Pseudomonadati > Pseudomonadota > Gammaproteobacteria > Lysobacterales > Lysobacteraceae > Stenotrophomonas > Stenotrophomonas sp. YJH_SMC_131. Next base: position 151,316 of record NZ_JCAFRJ010000002.1, read on the forward strand.
TGTGTGCAAGCCGCCCCTCTCGGTGGGTGCGAACCGTTGGTTCGCACTCCTTGACCTACCGGGCCTGCAACCATCCCGATGCCTCGATGAAGCCGCGCACCGCGTCCGGATCGGCGTAGTCCAGTTCGATCATCCGCGCGATGGCGGCCCCCTCGTCGGTCTGTTGGCGCATGTACTCCTGCGCGATGCGGTATCCGGCGTAGTAGCCCAGATCACTCACCCCGAACGGATTGCGCGCGCTGTTGTACAGCCAGTTGTCCAGGCTGTCACCGTGCATCTCGGCAAGGAAGCGCGTGCGGATTTGTGCCTCGTGCGCGGGCCCATAGGCGTACAGCGGCAGTGCCGGACGGCGACCGCTGATGCGCTCTGCCACGTATTCGGCCACGCCTTCGCGTACTGCGTACTGGGCCAGGCTGCCAGTGGTCTCGCGCTGCTGGGTATGCACGTACTCGTGCAGGTTGTTCTGCGCGTTGTTCGCACCGGGGCGGCTGTCGTAGAAGATCCGCAGGCGGCCGCGCATCGGCTCGGGCAGCTCGCTTACGTCCACGCGCTCATCGCCCAGCGCCATCTCCGCCCCGATCAACACCTTGTCGCCCAACGTGGTGCCGCCGGTACGCAGCACGCCCATCGCGTAGGTGATGGTGGCCGGACGCAGTGCAGGGTAGAGCGCGCGGAACGCGTCCAGGTCCCGGTCCAGCGTGGCGCTGGCCTGCTGCGCGTTCGCAGTCAACGGCCGTACCGAAGTCCAGAAGCGTGGCCATGACTGCATGGCCTCGGCGTATTCGCGGGCCGTGTAGTTGCGGACCTGCATCAGTGCATGCAGTCCGGGGCTGCCGGGATCGATGTAGCGTTGCTGGACCAGCACCACGCGGCGTTCGGCATCAGGCTCGGCGCGCACCGCGTCATAGGTGGCCCAGAAGCGGGCGATGTCGTCAGTGACGACCTGGGACGTCGAGGCCACTGCTGTGCAGGGCAACAGCAGGATGGCGATCAGACAGCAGGTGAGGCGCATCCGTGGCTCCGGGTGGTGAACATGGATGGGATGCGTGGAAGGCCCGGAAGGTTTAAGCGCGGGCTGACCCGACCGGGTAGTGCCGGCCGCTGGCCGGGACACGCAACACCCCTGTACTTCGCGCGACCCGGCAAAGTAGGGTAGAATGCGGACCCCGCCGAAAGGCCGGGCGATGCATCGGGCCGTTAGCTCAGTCGGTAGAGCAGAAGACTTTTAATCTTTTGGTCGAAGGTTCGAATCCTTCACGGCCCACCATTGCATTGACGATCAAGGCGCCCAAGGGGCGCCTTTTTTGTTGCTTCCTTCAAAGCACTTCCGCAATGGGGGAAGTGCCGCTGCAACGATGCGGTGTTGCAGGTGCTATCGACTCCCCGGCGCCCGCTGGCAGCGGGTGCGAGGAAGCGGCGCTCCGCGCACCTGCTTCCATCGCTGCTGCCCCCACGTCGCTCACCTTAAAAAAATTACCTTTAAGGTAACAATAAAGGTAATTTCAGGTAATTGATCTCATCAGAACCGGCCGTTTCCGGCCGGCCAGGGACGCTGTCAGCCGTAATGCGCGCGCAACAGCCCGGCGTCGTGGAAGGAAATGCCCTCGCGGATACACTCCTCCGCGCGCTCCATGTCCTTGTGCAACTGGATCAGTGCGTCGTCGGCGAGCTGCTCGATGTTGACCACACCGCAACATGCCTGATCGATCACATGCTGCATGGGTTCGCCCCAGCGTCGGCGTACGTTGCGGATCATGCGGCAATGCCACTCGCGCATGATCGCGTCCATGCGCCTCTCCCCGCGGACCACATGTGCGTCTCCCGCCACCACCCGCAATGCCGGCGCCGGGGTGCGCTCGCCGCGCAGTTCCTGGGTCCTAGCGGCCAACCGCTGTGCGAGCTCCTCGAGTCGCGTGTGAGTCATCCTTTGCCTCCCTGATCCGTCTTGCCAGAAGCTTCGTCAGGTCGAGCACATTGTCCGGTGCAGAGGGCTGACCGAACTCGTCCACGACCATGAATGCGGTCTCCAGCAGCACGGGATCGTAGATCCATTCCGGTGGATCGCCGACCAGCTCCAGGTAGTGCGAAAGCACCTTGACCGCAGCGCTCATTTTCTCGAAATCCAGTCCCGTAGATTGAGACTGAAGCGACACGTCTCCGTCCTGATCGACGCGATCCAGCGTTCCATGTGGAAGCTGCATCACTGATTCAAGATCGCGCGCAAGCCGATGGCCGATGCTCTTCGGGTTGCTCTCGGAAATCCACTGGCTGACCTGGGGCTGGGCCCAGCGGGTGCCACCGTACAGGCGGGCCCACTCGGCCGGGCCGCCGGCGGCGGCCACGCGGAGGCGCATGTTGAGGGTGCGAGCGGTACTGGCGTCCATCTGTAGATGGTGCGCTGCATTACCAATCCAGCAAATGACCAAAACGGTATTGACTATCCATTACCGTGGCAGTAATGTGTGGCCCATGAACCTCATCGACTACGCCATCTCCCAAGGGGGCTACGGCACCCCCAGCTGTCCCGTCATGCGCCGCCTGGCCCACCAGACCGGTTGCGCGCTGCGGACCCTCTACATGATCGCCCGCGGCCACAAGCTGCCCGGCGCGCGCCTGTGCCGGCGCATCGAGCTGGCCACTGCGGGCGCCGTGCGCCGCGAATCCCTGCGCCCGGATGTGTTCGGTCCGGCCCCGTCGCCCGTCAAAGGAGAAGCCACCCATGCAGCTTGATACGTTCGGTGAGTATGTCCGCAGCCGCCTGGAGCACTGGGGCGGCGAATATGCGCTGCATCGCGACTGCGAATACCTCGGCTTCCAGTCGCGCAACCTGCTGGCGGTGCTGATCGAGCATCGTGGTGACATGCCGGGGCGGGCCCAGGGCTACAAGCCTCTGGAAACCGATCAGCTGGCGCAGCAGATCGAAGACATCATCACGGCGGTCGCGCGTGACAACGTGGCGATGGCCTGTGCGCTGCGCGGCTACTACTGCGGGCGTGGCCGACGCAAGGTCGAACGATTCGAAACGGCGAATCTGCTGCTGGCCAACAGCGGGCAGCGGCCGGTATCCAACCGGCATTACCTCAACCTGGTCGAACTTGGCTTCCAGCGCGTACGTGGCTGGATGGAGGGCATCGCCCAGGCCGCATGAGCGGCGGAACCGATCTTCCGCCCGCCTCCCGACCGGAACAACCCTCGTGCCGAGCCGGCAGCGGGGCGGGCACCTCTTCGGGCCACGTCGATGCGACGCGGCCTGCATTCCCTCCAGGACCCATCATGAAAGAAGAAATCATCAGCACGGCCGGCGCGGCGGCCATCAAGTCGGCGCCGCCGGTTACCGTCGCCGGTGCGCTTGCAGCCGGCATCACCCTGGACCGCCTGGTCGTGGTCCTCACCATCATCTACCTGGCGGCGCAGATTGCCTATCTGGGCTGGCGCTGGCTGCGCGAATGGCGCCGCAGGGAGCGCGAATGAGCCGGCCCGGCAGTACATTGCCGGTACGCAGCCTGGTCGCCGCGCTTGCGCTGAGTGCTGCGGGCCTGATCGCCATCGTTGACCGCGAGGGATACACCGACGCCGCAGTGGTGCCCACGCGCAATGACCGGCCCACCTATGGCTTCGGCTCGACCGTTCGCGAGGATGGCACGCCGGTGAGGCTGGGCGACCGCACCACGCCGGTACGCGCGCTGCATGCCGTGCAGGCTCATCTGGCCAGGGAGGAAGGGCAGTTCCGCGCGTCGCTGCCCGGTGTGGCGCTCAGCCAGGGCGAGTACGACGTCTATGTCGATTTCCTCTACCAGTACGGCATCGGCAACTGGCGCGCGTCGTCGATGCGCCGGCATCTGCTGCAGGGTGAGTATCACCAGGCCTGCGATGCCTTGCTGCTGTGGAGGCGGGCAGGGGGCTACGACTGTTCAACCCGCATCGACGGCCGCCCCAACACCGTGTGCTGGGGAGTGTGGGAGCGCCAGCAGCAGCGCCACGCGCGTTGCCTGGCGGAGCAGTGACCCATGCCGCGCATGCTGGTGGTGATGGCGTCGCTGCTGCTGTGGTCGTTGCTGATGTTCATGACTGGCTGGCGTTGGCGCGGTGATCGCAGCGACCTCGCGATGGCGCGTGCCGATGTGGAGCAACAGGCCGGCGCGGTGCAGTCCGAACGGCGGTTGCGCCGGGATCAGGAAGAACGGAGCGAGGCGATGGCCTCACTGGGGGAACAACATGAACAGGATCGTGAGCGCGCGGCCGAGGTGGATGCCGATGTGGTGGCTGCCCTGCGCGCTGGCACTCTCCGCCTGCGCGACGACCTCGCCGCGTGCCATACCGGCCGTCTGTCCGAAGCCGCCGCCCGCACCGGCGAACGTGATGCGGGCGCCCAGTTACGAGCAGAGGTTGCGGCAGCGCTTGTTCGAATCGGACGCGATGCCGACGACCAGCTCCGTGCCTGCCAGGCCGTGATCGAACTGGATCGCCGTTGAGGGCGCCGGCGCAGTTATGCTGGCCGTCCTCTCGAAAATGGAAGTTCGCATGCGCGTCGTCGCTCTCTCCGCCCTGATCCTGCTGGCCGCCGCAGGGCCGGGCCTCGCAGCTGTTCCCACCGTGCCGGCAGCACCGCCGGCATCGACCGCTGCGGCCGCACCACTGGTGATCGGCGAGACCTTCACCGTGCAGTCGAAGGCACTGGGCGAGACCCGCCGCATCAATGTCTATCGTCCGCAGCCCTGGGGCCTGGATCCGAAGGCGCCGCTGCCGGTGCTGTACATGGCCGATGGCGGCATCGGCGAGGATTTCCTGCATGTGGCAGGGCTGGTGCAGGTGCTGGCCGGCAATGGCAGCATGCGTCCGTTCCTGCTGGTCGGCATCGAGAATACCGAGCGCCGCCGCGACATGACCGGCCCCAGCAGCGACCCGCAGGACCAGAAGATCGCGCCACGCATCGGTGGCTCGGCGGCCTACCGCAGCTTCCTGCGCGATGAACTGATGCCGCAGGTACGCCAGCGCTACCCGACCACAGACGAGCGTGCGCTGATCGGTGAGTCGCTGGCTGGCCTGTTCGTGGTCGAGACGCTGCTGCAGGAGCCGACGCTGTTCAACAGCTATATCGCGCTGGACCCCAGCCTGTGGTGGAACCGTGGTGCGATGCTGGCCGGAGCATCCCGGCAGCTGCCGGCGGTGACGCGTGCACAGCCGCACGTGTTCCTGGCCAGCAGCGGGCAACCGGAACTGGCCGCCTCCACGGCACGACTGGCCGCGCTGCTGCAGCAGGCCTCGCCGTCGCCGCTGGTGAAGTACCTGCCGCTGCCGGAGGAAACCCACGCGACCGTCTACCACCCGGCCGCATTGCAGGCGCTGCGCACACTGTTCCCGGCGCCGCCGCCGGCCTCGCCCTGACCGCGCGTGGCGCGGCGCCGCGCGACGTGTGAGGATGCGGTAGCGACGCCACCCGGGTACGTCGCCCGCAACGGGAGAGTGTGGATGCAGCGTGTGCGTGGATGGAGTGTGGCGGCCTGCCTGGCCATGGGGGGCTGTGCGATGTCGGTGGCGCCACCGGCAACTCTGGATGAAGCGAAGGAAAGCGCGGCCACCGCCGCGCAGGGCGTGGTGCTGCCGGATACCGAGGCGCTGCGCGTGCACGACCCGGTGGGACGCGATTACCCGATCTGGGTGGCGTTGCCGGCCGACTACGCCGCACATCCGGAAAAGCACTATCCGGTGCTGTACGTGACCGATGCGCTGTACAGCTTCCCGCTGGTGCGCAGCGTGCGCAACCTGGTCGGGCAGAAGGGCGTCAACATCGAGGATTTCATCCTGGTCGGGCTGCCGCCGCAGGAAGGCCTGACCTCCAGGCAGAGCCGCTCGCGGGATTACACGCCGAGCGATCCGGCGCGCACCGATCCGCGTGACTATAGCGACGACGTCAGCTACGGCGGCGCCGCGCATTACCGCGACTTCCTCGCCGAGCGCGTACTGCCGCTGATCGATGCGCGCTACCGCACCGATCCGGCGCGGCGAGCCTATGCCGGTCATTCCTATGGCGGCCTGTTCGGCGCCTACGTGCTGACCACGCGCCCGGACATGTTCCGCAGCTACATCCTGTCCAGCCCGTCGCTGTGGTTCGACAACCATCGGGTGCCGCGCATGCTGGCCGAAGCCAAGGCGCCTGCGCAGCCGACCACGGTGGTGCTGTCGATCGGCAGCTTCGAAACGGTCAAGCCGGAGCCGCGCTATTTCACCCGCAACGACATGCTGCGCCACAACGCCGAGTTCGCCGAGCAGCTGCGCAGCAGCGGGCGATCATTGAAGGTGGAGAACATGGTGATCGACGGCGAGGACCATTTCACCGTCTACCCGGACATGATCACCCGCGCGCTGCTGAAGGTGTTCCCGGGTACCGGGCCGTACAGCAGCGGTTGATGAGTGCCTCAGGCCGCCTGTGCGTCCGGCCCGGTCAATACGCCCACATCGGCGTGCCGGAAGCACAGCCGGATGGCGTCGAGCAGCTCGCTCATGTTGTAGGGTTTGGGCAGGAAATGGATGCCGTCGCGCAGCTGCGGCAGCACCTGGTGCTGGTCCATGCCCGACGTCACCAGGATCGGCAGCTGGGGATACAGGCTGCGGACCCGGTTGGCGGCTTCAATGCCACTGATCGCACCCAGATTGACGTCGGTGAACAGCAGGTCGAAACGCTCACCGGCCGCCAGCAGGCCCAGCGCCGCTTCGGCAGAGCTCACGCCCACTACGTGGCAGGCCTGGCTTTCCAGCGCCAGTCGGCTCAGCTCGCGGGTTTCCTCGGCGTCCTCGATGAGCAGGACGCGGGGTTCAACGTGGCGCTTGGACAGCAACATGACGCGACAACTCCGGACAGCAACGGTGAAAAGGCGCGCAAGTATGCGCAAGCCGGTAGTGATCCCGACGTGCACGGCAAGCTAAGCGGGCGTTACAGCCCTCTCTGGCGCCTGAACCGCACGTGCCAGGCCAGCACCGCCACCGCGAGCAGGGCGGTGCCGATGCGCAGGCAGGTGGCCTGCCAACCCAATGCGATGGCGTCATCGAGGCTGAACACATTCCAGGCAAGGTTCATCGAAACATGCAGGACCAGGCCGCACCACAGGGTGTCGCCGTCGAGGTGGTCGAGCCAGGCGAAGATGAAGCCGCCCAGCGCGATCACCGCGCCAATGAACAGTGCGATGCCGCCGCCGTCGAACCCGCCGAAGCCGAGCCAGTGCACCATGCCGAACAGCAGTGCCTGCGGCAGCGCGAGCAACGGCCACGGACCGCGCACGATCTTCACCAGCAGCACGAAGCCGAGGCCACGGAACAGCACTTCCTCGGCCAGCGGGAACAGCGCGGCCAGCATCGTGGCATCCAGCCCAGTCAGCGCCGTGTTCGGAGTTCCGAGCAGCGCCAGTCCCAGCCAGCAGGGCAGGCTGGCCAGCAGCACCCACAACGGGCCGCCCCAGCCGTTTCCGCGCAGTCCCAAGCTGGCCATCAGGCCCATGTCACGGGGCCGCAGCAGCGCGGCCAGCAGCAGTGCCACCAGTACCGCCAGCGCGTTGTCCAACAGGCTACCGCCATAGGGGATGGGCAGTGCGGGAACCGGTGTGCCGATGGCCGCGGCGATATCCCGCAGGTTCAGGCCAAGGCCGACACCCAGCAGCACCAGCAACAGGCGCGCGGTGGTGGGCAGGCGGGACAACACGGTCATGTACGCATTCCCTGCGGAACAAGGGCGCAGTGTGCCGCGCGGTACGCATGTGGGCACGCGCCGGAAGTCCCTGTGCCATCGGTCACGCGTTGCCGCACAGTCATCGCGGTGCAGGTACAGTCGAAACCAGACCGACAGGAGCAATACCGATGCTGTGCCCCGTGTGCAAGACCCAGACGCTGCAGATGGCCGAACGCCACGGCATCGAGATCGATTACTGCCCAAGTTGCCGCGGCGTGTGGCTGGATCGTGGTGAGCTGGACAAGATCATCGAGCGCGCAGGCGCCGGTGCGGCCGTACCGCCGGCAGCGCCCGTGCTGGCTCAGCCGGCGTCGCCGCCACCGGTGATGCACCGTGATACCCGCCACCTCGGCCAGCGCTACGAGGACAACCGGGGCCAGGGCTACAAGAAAAAGAAGAAGGACAGCTTCCTGTCGGAACTGTTCGATTTCTAGTTTGTAGCGTCGAGCCATGCTCGACTGGATATTGCGGCCCCTGGCCAAGCATGGCTCGACGCTACATGGGCTGCATGATCACGGCCGCCGCAGGATGAACTCGCGGTCGTGGGTATCACCGACGATGAAGTCGTACTCGCCGACCTTGCTGCAGCCATAGCGCGCGTAGAAGCGCTGCGCGCCGAAGTTTTCTTCCCATACGCCCACCCACAGGGTGCGGCGCCGCGGCTGGTCCAGCCAGGCCATGAACGCGTCCATCAGGCGTGCACCATGGCCGCCGTTCTGGTGTGCGGCCAGGATGTAGAACCGCTTCAGTTCGATGTCGCCCTCGCGTGCATCGGCATGCGGCAGGGTGTTGGCACCGGCGGCCAGGTAGCCGACCACGGCGTCGCCGTCCATCAGCAGCCAGATGGCACTGCGTGGGTCGGACAGTTCAGTGCGCTGCGGTTCGCTGCTGTAGTGCGCCTGCAGGAAATCATGCAGCTCCTGCGCGGGGTACGAGTCGCCCCAGGTTTCGGTGTAGGTGGTGATGGCGATCGCCGACAGGGCGTCGACATCGGCAAGGGTGGCGCGGCGGATCTGCAACGACATGGCGGTGCCTGCACTGGAACGTGGCGCAGTGTAGCCGGCCCCGGCGGCTGCCGGGGCTGGCCATTGCGCACGAGCCGCTGCTCAGAACCACATGCGCACGCCGGCCACCCAGCGTGTGTCGCGCGCGTGGTCGCCGGCGTAGTCGGCGGTGTCGCCAAACGTGCGCTCGTGGCTGATGCCAATGTATGGCGCAAAGCGGCGGCTGAACTCATAGCGCAGGCGCAGCCCGGCTTCGACCTTGTTCAGTCCGCGACCAATGCCGTACTCCGGTTCATCCCTGGCAGCGACGGTGGCTTCCAGCAGCGGCTGCAGGATCAGGCGGTTGGTCAGCAGCACGTCGTACTCGACCTCGGCCTTGGCCAGCACCTGGCCGCCGGAACCCATATACAGCGTGGCCGAGCTCTCGAACTTGTACGGTGCCAGCCCCTGGATGCCGATGGCCGCCCACGTGCGCGAGTCGGCCGGGCGGAAGTCCTGGCGCACGCCGACCAGCACGTCCCACCACGGCGACACGCTGCGGCCATACAGTGCTTCCAGCGACGATGACTCGGTGCGGCCGCGGCTGCGTTCGCCATCGGTGCGCAGCCACAGGCGGTTGATGTTGCCACCGATCCAGCCGGTGGCCTCCCAGGCCTGGCCATTGCTGCTCTTGCCGTCCCAATGTTCGAGGCGGTCGATCAGCAGCAGGCTGTTGATCTCCGGCGCATGCTCCATCGCACCGTGCGCGATCGGTGGGAATGCGGCGGCACGATCGGCATCGGTCGGCACCGGGATGCGGGCGCGCGGTTCGGTGGGCGCGGGCGTGGCATGGCCCATTGCCCCGTGGTCCATCTGCGAATGGTCCATCGCCGCCGGTTGCATCGCGCCATGGTCCATCTTCGGGTGATCCATGCCGGCATGATCTGTGGCGCCCGAATCCATCTTCGAATGGTCCATCTTCGAATGATCGGCCTGTTCGACCGGCGCGTTGGCGGTCTTTGCGGGCGGATCCATCGCGGCCATGTCATGCCCGGCGTGCGACTGCGCGAACACCGGCAATGCGGCGGCCAGGCCCAGGGCCAGCAGGCTGGAGGAAAGCAGTGAGCGGCTCATTCTTCGATCCTCACTTCGCGCATCATGCCCGCTTCCATGTGGTACAGCAGATGGCAGTGGTAGGCCCAGCGGCCGAGCGCATCGGCGCGCACGCGGTAGCTGCGGCGGGTGCCGGGCGGCATGTCGATGGTGTGCTTGCGCACCTGGAATTCCTCCTGCGCGTTCTCCAGATCGCTCCACACGCCATGCAGGTGGATCGGGTGCTGCATCATGGTGTCGTTGACCAGCACGATGCGCATGCGCTCGCCGTAGTTCAGCCGCAGCGGTTCGGCGCTGGCGAACGGAATGCCATCGAACGACCAGGAGAATTTCTCCATGTGCCCGGTCAGGTGCAGTTCGATCTCACGGCTGGGCTCGCGGCCATCGGGGTCCTCGAACAGGCTGCGCATCGCGCCATAGGTCAGCACCTGGCGGCCGTTGTCGCGCAGGCCGATGCCGGGGTCGTCCAGCTTCGGTTCGGTCGCCGAGCTCTGCATGTCCACCAGCGGGTTGTTGCGCTCGCTGGGCGGGTGCTTTGGCGCCTTGCTGGCGGCATCACCGCCGCCATGCGCACCGTGGCCCATGCTGGCGCCGCAGCCGCCCTCCATGCCCTTCATCGCGGCCATGTCGTGGCCGCCGTGGCCACCACTGCCCATGTCGTGGCCCATGTCGCTCATCGTCAGCAACGGGCGTGGGTCGCGCTCGGGAATCGGCGCCTGCAGGCCATGGCGCACCGCCAGCGTGCCGGCGGCGAAGCCGGTGCGGCCCATGTCCTGGCAGAAGATGGTAAACGCGTCCTGGCCGGTGGGCTCGACCAGCACATCGTAGGTTTCGGCGGGAGCGATGCGGAACTCATCGATGCTGACCGGATGGATGTACTGGCCATCGGCGGCGACCACGGTCATCTTCAGGCCGGGAATGCGCACATCGAAGTAGGTCATCGAGGCGCCATTGATGAAACGCAGCAGCACCTTCTCGCCGCTGCGGAACAGCCCGGTCCAGTTGCCGGCCGGGGCGGTGCCGTTCATCAGGTAGGTGTAGGTGTGGGCGTTGATGTCGGAGATGTCGGTCGGCGTCATCCGCATCCGCCCCCACATGCCACGGTCGGACAGCGCGGCTGACCAGCCCCCGCGCTTCACGTCACGCAGGAAGTCAGGCAGGGTGCGCTTGTAGTAGTTGTCATGCTCGGCGAGCTTCTTCATGCGCCGGAACAGCGCACCCGGATCCATGTCGGTCCAGTCGGACAGCATGATCACGTGCTCGCGGTCGTGCCTGTACGGCGCCGGTTCGGCCGGATCGATGATCAGCGCGCCGTACAGGCCGGCCTGCTCCTGGAACATCGAGTGGCTGTGGTACCAGTAGGTACCCGACTGCTTCAGCTGGAAGTGGTAGTGGTAGGTCTCGCCGGGGCCGATGCCGTTGAAGCTCAGGCCGGGCACGCCGTCCATGTTGGCCGGCAGCAGGATGCCGTGCCAGTGGATCGAGGTCGGGTGGCGTTCCAGCGTGTTGCGCACGAACAGGTCCACGGTCTGGCCTTCGCGCCAGCGCAGGATCGGCGCCGGCAGCGATCCATTGACGGTGATCGCCGGGCGGGTGCGGCCGGTGAAGTTGGCCAGTGATTCGCCGATGGCCAGTTCGATGCGGGTGTCGCTGAGCACGGCTGGGGCGCCGGCCAGGCGCGGGGTGGCCGTGGCGGCGGCGAGCGCGCGCTGTGGTACGCCGACGGCGGCGATGCCGGCAACCACGCCGCCGGCGGCCAGGCCCTGCACGAACAGGCGGCGCGACGGCATGGGCACGGCGCCCGGACCGGGGGGAATGCGGGTATTCATGGTGGTGACTCCAGACACGTAAAGACGCCGGCAGGTGGCCGGCTACGGTGCGCAGGGCGCACGGTGCATGTGGAATCAGCCGATGGGAGGGCGTGAGATCGGCGGCAGCGGCGGCGCCGGACGGCCGGTGGCCGGCATCGGCTGTGGTGCCAGCGACAACGCCGGGCCGGCCATGAACGGCAACGGCTGCACCACCAGCAACGGGTGCTGGGCACAGCTGCGCACGCAGTCCTTGATCTGGCAGTGGGCGTCGTGGGCGGGGGCCTTGGCCTGCGGGGCCGGGTCGGCCTGCATGCCGGCGTGGTGGCAGTCGGCGTCACCGCCAGCTGCGGCGGCCGCGACGGCGTGTGCCATCCGCCCCATTTCTTCATGACCGCTGGCCATGGCCGCGTTCAGCCCGTTGAGCAACAGGCTGAGCATGAGCACGACACGAAGCAGGGTCGAAGCCAGGGACATGGCGCTAATCTAGCCGCAAGCGGGCGCGGATGCACTTCCGGCTGAATGGCCGGTTCAAGGTTGGAGCTGCACCAAGGTGGAGCCGGGCCCGCGCTCGGCTGCTGTTCGCGCAGGGGCAGCCGAGCGTGGGCTCGGCTCTACAGGGGCGCCCGCGCGCCGTTGGGACCATGCCCGGCGGCCGCGCAGCGCGGCAACGCGATACCGTCAGCCCTCTTCGCGCACGATCTCGACCAGGCGCGGGCCGTAACGGCTCAGCTTGGTGCCGCCGATGCCGCCGACCCGTGCCAGTGCATCCAGGCTGGTCGGGCGCTGTTCGGCGATGTTGCGCAGGGTGCTGTCGTGGAAGATCACGAACGCCGGCACGTTCTGTTCGCGGGCCAGTTCGGCACGCAGGCCGCGCAGGGCGTTGAACAGCGCCAGATCCTGCGGCAGTACCGACAGCCCGGTACGCTGCGCACTGCGCTCGCGCCCGCTGGTGCTGCTGGCCGGGTCGCGGCGCATGCTGATCTGTCGGCGGCCGGTCAGTACGTCGCGGCTGGCGTCGGTCAGGCGCAGGCCGCCGTGGCCCTCGCTGTCCACTTCCAGCAGGCTGGCGGCGACCAGTTGGCGGAACACGCTGCGCCAGGTGCGCGCATCCAGATCGCGACCGATCGCATAGGTGCTGAGCTTGTCGTGGCCCTGCTGCTTCACCTTCTCGTTCTCGCTGCCACGCAGGATGTCGATCAGGTGGCCGACGCCGAAGCGCTGGCCGCTGCGGTAGACGCAGCTCAGCGCCTTCTGTGCCGGAATGGTCGCGTCCCACGAGGCCGGCGGTGTCAGGCAGTTGTCGCAGTTGCCGCAGGGCTGGGGGTAGGTCTCGCCGAAACCGGCCAGCAGCACCTGGCGGCGGCACTGCATGGATTCGCAGTAGCCCAGCAGATGGTCGAGCTTGGCCCGCTCCAGCTGCTTGCGCTCTTCGCCGGCCTCGGACTGCTCGATCATCTGCTTGAGCAGCACCACGTCGCCCAGGCCGTAGCACAGCCAGGCCTCGGCGGCCTCGCCATCGCGACCGGCGCGGCCGGTTTCCTGGTAGTAGCCTTCCATCGACTTGGGCAGGTCGGTATGCGCGACAAAGCGCACGTCCGGCTTGTCGATGCCCATGCCGAAGGCGATGGTGGCGCACATCACGATGCCGTCCTCGCGCAGGAAGCGGCGCTGGTTGTTCGCGCGCACGTCCGGCGGCAGGCCGGCGTGGTAGGGCAGGGCGTTGAAGCCCTGGCCGCAGAGGAATTCAGCGGTCTCCTCGACCTTGCGCCGCGACATGCAGTAGACGATGCCGGCCTCGCCACGGTGGCTGCGCAGGAAGTCGGTCAGCTGCTTGCGGGCGTTGTCCTTCTGCACCACGGTGTAGCGGATGTTGGGGCGGTCGAAGGAGCTGACGAAGTGGCGTGCTTCCTGCAGATCAAGGCGCTCGGCGATCTCGCGCTGGGTTGGCGGATCGGCGGTGGCGGTCAGCGCGATCCTCGGGATCTGCGGCCAGCGCTCGTGCAGCACGGTCAGCTGGCGGTATTCCGGGCGGAAGTCGTGGCCCCACTGCGACACGCAGTGTGCTTCGTCGATGGCGAACAGGGCGATCTGGCTGCGCGACAGCAGCGACAGGAAGCGACCGGTCAGCAGCCGCTCGGGAGCGACATAGAGCATGTCCAGCTCACCGGCGAGCAGTTCGCGCTCGACGCGGCCGGCAGTCTCGGCATCCAGGGTGGAATTCAGGTACTCGGCGCGCACGCCGAGCTGGCGCAGGGCTTCGACCTGGTCCTGCATCAGCGCGATCAGCGGCGAGATGACGATGCCGCAACCGTCACGCAGCAGGGCCGGGACCTGGTAGCACAGCGATTTGCCGCCGCCGGTGGGCATCAGCACCAGGGCATCGTGACCGGCAGCCACATGCTCCACGATGTCCTGCTGCGGACCACGGAAATCGTCGTAACCAAAGACGCGTTGGAGCAGGTCGTGCGCGGGACGGGAAGCCATCCGGTTAGTTTACCCCGGAGGGAGGGGTAGGGGTTCGGCAGGGCTGCGCCCTGCACCTGCTGCAAGCCAGTGCAACGTCAAAGGCAACAGCCGGCTCTGGGCTGTCTGCTTATTGGGCGGGGCGGTGTGGGCTTGCAGGACACGCCGTAAACCCGTCCTTGGGGGCTCGATGGCGCCATCCATGGCGCCAACGGTCCTGCAAGCCCACACCGCCCCACCCCCGACAGTTTCCCGGTGACGGGGGGCCAGATCAATCCACGCCATGCGTGGATGAAAACTGTCAGAACTCGACAAACAAAATGGGGTCAGATCCGTTTTCCTGGGGAAAACGGATCTGACCCCAATGGCTTTGCCGGCAGATCGCGGAGAACTGCCGAAGGCGGGGTGGGTCCGGTGGCAGGGGTGTCCGCGGCATGGATGCCGCGGCCAAGCTCCCAAGGACGGGTTTACGGCGTCCCCTGCCACCGGACCCATCCCGCCTACCCACAGGAGGCCAGCTTTTGCTCTGGCTCTGGCCTTGGCTTTAAGGCCTCTGCGGGTGCAGGGCGCAGCCCTGCCGGGCCCCCCAACTCTTACTGCAGCAGCGAGCGCAGCATCCAGGCGTACTTCTCGTGGGTCTGCAGCCGCTGGGTCATCAGATCCTCGGTCGGGGCGTCGTCTCCCTTGGCCGCCACCTCCAGCACTTCACGTGCCGTACGGCAGACTGCTTCGTTGGCGACCACCAACTGGCGTACCATTTCACGCCAGTCCGCGCTGTCGGTCAGGCCCGGTTCCTCGGCGATCGAGGTCAGCGCAGCGAATTCCCGGTAGGAGCCCGGGGCATTGAAGCCCAGCGCGCGGATGCGCTCGGCCACGTCGTCCAGTGCCGCCCACTGCTCGGTGTACTGCGTCTCGAACATGGTGTGCAGCGAGTTGAACATCGACCCGGTCACGTTCCAGTGGAAGTTGTGCGTCTTCAGGTAGAGCGTGAACGCATCGGCCTGGAAGCGCGACAGACCGTCGGCGATCTTCTTGCGGTCGCCCTGGGTGATCCCGATATCGACGTTCGGCGCCGACGGTGCCGCCGCTGCAAGCTTCTGCTTGCCGGTCTTGGCCTTGGTCGTGCTCTTGGTCTTCGCCATGGGGTTCCTCCTTGTGGAATCGTTGGCCTTCACAATAAACCGGTCGTGATGACTGGTCGCTATCAAAGTTTTGAACGAACCGATTGATGAACTCTATCGATAAAAATCCATCGTCCCGCCTGCGCCAACAGCGCGCCGCCATCGACGGCGCCATGAGCCGCGACCGGGGCCGTTTGCTGGGGATGCTCTCGCGTTGCCAGGCCAAGCCACAGGATGCGGCGTTGGCCGCTACCTTCGAGCAGGCCTTGCAGGCGTCGGTGCAGCGCCGGCAGGTCCGGGCGCAGCAGCAGCCGTCCATTACTCTGGACCCGCAGCTGCCGATTGCGCGTGAAGCCGACGCCATCATCGGGCTGATCCGCGACCATCAGGTGGTGGTGATCGCTGGTGAAACCGGCTCGGGCAAGACCACCCAGCTGCCGAAACTGTGCCTGGCCGCAGGCCGTGGCCAGGCCGGCATGATCGGCTGCACCCAGCCGCGACGGATTGCCGCACGTGCGGTGGCAAGCCGCGTGGCGCAGGAACTGCAGAGCGAACTGGGCCAGTTGGTCGGCTACCAGGTGCGCTTCAACGACAAGGTCAGCGACGACAGCCGCATCAAGTTCATGACCGACGGCATCCTGCTGGCGGAGATCGCCAGTGACCGCTGGTTGTCGAACTACGACACGATCATCGTCGACGAGGCGCACGAACGCAGCCTCAACATCGATTTCCTGCTGGGCTACCTGAAGCAGCTGCTGCGCAAGCGCCCGGACCTGAAACTGATCGTCACCTCGGCCACCATCGATACCGAACGCTTCGCCCAGCATTTCGACAATGCGCCGGTGATCAGCGTCGAAGGCCGCACCTACCCGGTGGAAGTGCGCTATCGCGCGCTGGAAGGCGAGGGCGAAGACCAGGGCGAACGCACCGTCAACGACGCCATCGTGTCGGCCATCGACGAGATCACCCGCCTGGATGCGCGCGGCGACGTGCTGATCTTCCTGCCGGGCGAACGCGAGATCCGCGATGCGCACCAGTCGCTGGAGCGCCGCAAGTACCGCAACACCGAGGTGCTGCCGCTCTATGCGCGGCTGTCCAACCAGGACCAGGACCGGGTGTTCAATCCCGGGCCGAACCGGCGCATCGTGCTGGCCACCAACGTCGCGGAGACCTCGCTGACGGTGCCGCGCATCCGCTACGTGGTCGATCCGGGCTTTGCCCGCGTCAAGCGCTACAGTCCGCGCAACAAGCTGGACCGCCTGCACATCGAGCCGATCTCGCAGGCCAGCGCCAACCAGCGCAAGGGCCGCTGCGGCCGTATCGCCGAGGGCATCTGTTACCGCCTGTACGCCGAAGCCGATTTCCAGGCGCGGCCGGAGTTCACCGATCCGGAAATCCGCCGCTCCAGCCTGGCCGGGGTGATCCTGCGCATGCTGCAGCTGGGCCTGGGCCGCATCGAGGAGTTTCCGTTCCTGGAAGCGCCGGACGAGCGTGCGGTGGCCGATGGCTGGCAGCAGCTGACCGAACTGGGTGCGATCGACGCCGAGCGGCGCATGACCACCATCGGCAAGCAGATGGCACGCCTGCCGGTGGACGTGAAGCTGGCGCGCATGCTGGTCGCCGCGCAGGCCGCCGGCTGCCTGCGGCCGATGCTGGTGATCGCCTCGTTCCTGGGCATCCAGGACCCGCGCGAACGTCCGCCCGAAGCACGCGGTGCCGCCGACAGCGCGCATGCGCAGTTCGCCGATGGTCGTTCCGAGTTCGTTGGCGTGCTGCGCCTGTGGGATGCCTACCGGCAGGCCCATGAAGACCTGACCCAGTCCAAGCTGCGCGACTGGTGCGGCCGTCATTTCCTCGGCTTCCTGCGCATGCGCGAGTGGCGCGAGCTGCACCGCCAGCTGCGGCTGCTGTGCGAGGAACTGGGCTGGAAGGAAGAGGCCAACGAGGCGTCGATGGCGCCGTTGCTGGCCGGCAGCAGTGCGCCGGCGGCAGCGCGTGATGATGCCGCCGCAGTGAAGGCCACCCGTGGCCAGCTGCACCGCGCTGCACGCCTGGCCCGCGAAGGCAAGGCCGAAGCGGCGCCGACGCCGGTGGCCGTACGTGCACAGAAGGAGCAGGCACCGGCGGGCGGCGGCTTCAGCGAACGCGTGCGCGCGGCTGCCTACCAGACCCTGCACCGGGCGTTGGTGGCGGGCCTGCCGACGCAGATCGGGCACCGCACCGAGAAGGGCGATTTCCAGGCGCCACGCCAGCGCCGTTTCCTGCCGTTCCCCGGTTCGGCGCTGTCCAAGCGCCCGCCGCCGTGGTTGCTGGTGGCCAACCTGCTGGACACGCAGAAGGTCTGGGGCATGACCCTGGCCGCGATCGAGCCGGACTGGGTCATCGCCGAACTGCCGCACCTGCTGCTGCGCAAGCACTTCGACCCGCACTGGTCGCGCGCGCAGGGCCAGGTGCTGGCCTCCGAGCAGATCAGCCTGTTCGGCCTGGTGCTGGCACCGAAGAAGCCGGTGCACTACGGCCGCATCGCACCGGGCGAGGCGCACGACATCTTCGTGCGCCAGGCGCTGGTGACCGGCGAGATCAACACCCGCGCCAGCTTCGTGGCCGACAACCAGAAAGTGCTGGAGGTCGCCCGCGAGGAGGAAGCGAAGCTGCGCCGCGCCGGCATCGTGGCCGACGAGGACTGGCAGGCGCGCTGGTACCTGGACCGGGTGCCGCCGCAGATCCATTCGGCCGCAGGGCTGGATACCTGGTGGAAGGGGCTGGCGCCGGAACAGCGCAAGACCCTGCACTGGTCACTGGTCGACCTGTTGCCGGGTGAGGGCAGCGAACAGGAGCGCTACCCGAAGTACCTGCCACTGGGCCAGGCGCGCCTGCCACTGCACTACCGCTTCGAGCCGGGTGCCGATGATGACGGCGTGACCCTGGACGTGCCGCTGCACCTGCTCAACGCGCTGGACCCGGTGCAGCTGGGCTGGCTGGCGCCTGGCTTCGTCGCCGACAAGGCCTCGGCACTCATCCGCAGCCTGCCCAAGGCGATGCGCCGCAACTACGTGCCGGCGCCGGACTTCGGTCGTGCGTTCTTCGAGGCATTCCCGCAGCCCAGCGCCGATGCCATCACTGGCGAACTGGCGCGCTTTTTGTCACGTGCCACCGGCGCGACGGTGACGGCGCTCGATTTCGAACCCGCTTCGATCGAACCGCACCTGCACATGAACCTGCGCCTGCGCGACGAGCACGGCAAGGTGCTGGCGACCTCGCGGGATCTGGATGCGTTGCGCGCGAAATTCGGCGGCCGTGCCGGCGATGCCTTCGCTGCACGGGCGGGGCGCGAGATGGCGGCCGATGGCCTGCGCACGTTCCCGGCCGCGCCGATTCCGCTGCAGGTGCCCGGTGAAGCCGGCGTTCCGGCCTATCCGGCGCTGCTGGACGAGGGCGACAGCGTGGCGCTGCGCATCTTCGCCGATCGCCAGCAGGCGCAGGAGGCCCACCCGCTGGGTGTGCGCCGGCTGCTGGAGATTGCCCTGGCCGAGAAGGTCAAGCAGGCGCGCAAGCAGCTGCCGGTGGGTGCCAAGACCGGCCTGCTGTATGCCGCGATCGAATCGCAGGAACGCCTGCGTGGAGACCTGGTGGATGCGGCGATGAACGCGGTGCTGGCCGAAGGCCTGGAAGACATCCGCGATGCGGCAGCCTTCGAGCAACGCCGCGAGCATGCGGCCAAGGCCCTGTTCGGCGAGGCGATGTCGCGGCTGAAACTGGCCGAGTCCATCCTGGCGCTGGTGGCGGAACTGAAGCCGTTGCTGGAGGCGCCGTTGATGGGCTGGGCGCGTGGCAACCTGGACGACATGGAAGCGCAGCTGGCCGGGCTGATCCACCCCGGCTTCCTGCGCGACACGCCGGCCGACGCGCTGGCGCAGTACCCGCGCTACCTGAAGGCGATGATCCTGCGCACCGAGCGTGCCAAGCGTGATCCGCCGCGTGACCAGGCGCGCATGCTGGAATTGCACCCGTTCCTGGAGGCGCTGGAAGCGGGCGAGCAGCAGGGCCTGCGTGATCGCCCGCAATGGCAGGCGCTGCGTTGGGATCTGGAAGAGCTGCGGGTGTCGTTGTTCGCGCAGGAGCTGGGGGCACGCACCGGCATTTCGGCGAAGAAGCTGGCGCAGCGGGTGGCTGCACTTCGCCAGGCGTGAACGCGCGCCATGGTCGCCCCATCGGGCGACCATGGCCGCCGGGCATGGATCCGGCACGGCCGGAATGCCCGGGCGTTACTTGGTGCGACGAACCTTCGGTTGCACGTTCACCCCGTCCACCTTCATGTACCAGGCGCCCATCACGCCCGGGCGCATGCTGACGTTCGGCGCTTCCTTGCGGCCACCGGAATAGTGCGTGGCGTCTATCTGCTCCCACTCCTGGCCGTTCTGCAGCACGTAGCGGCGGCCCTGGCCGAAGCCACGGAATTCGCCCTGCAGGGTGCTTTCGATCGGTTCGCTGCTGCCGAAGTCCAGGAAGCCGCGGTTCTTCTTGATCACTTCCTGGCGGCCTTCTTCGCGCGCTGCGGCGACGGCCTGGGTGGTGGCCGCCTCGACCTTGCCCTGCAGCCAGCGGTTGAGCGTGGCCAGTTCAGCGGCGCTGAGCTTGTCCAGGCCGGCGGCCTTGAACTCGGTGGGCGACATCTGCTGCTGCAGGTCGCCCTCCACCACGCGCTGGGCCAGCGCAGGCGCGGACAGGGACAGCAACACGGCGGCACAGGCCAGCAGCCGTGGACGGACGCGCAGGGCAATCGAAGGCATGGCGGGTCTCTCCTGGATGTGTTGGCGAGTGTAGCGGCATGTCTTCATGCCGGGTGATGGTGGCCGCAGTGATTGTCCCTGAACGACGCCGGCGCTAGTGTAGGGGCCTCTGTCTTGCCTGCTCGATGCTGTGAACCGCGCTTCCGTCCCTGGCCTGGATGCCTTGTTGAACCGTCCCTCGGCAGCGGTGCTGCCTGCTCCGCTGCGCCAGGCCCTGCGCGAGCATTGGGAAGCGCCGGATTGCGACCACCAGATGCGTGCCACCTGGTCGGTGCTGGGCGATACCCTTGATGCGCTGGCGATGCTCTCGGCCGACGAAGGCGCGGTGGTGGCAGCATTGCTGTTCGACCTGCCGGGCCTGCGCGCCAGCCTGGACCAGCTGCCGCTGGGCAGCCACCAGGCGGCGGTGATCGGCCTGCTCGATGGCCAGGATGCGGCCGACCCGGTGTGGGCGCTGCACGCCGGCCGTGAGGCCGGACGCAACAGCGAGGGCCTGCGCCGGCTGCTGCTGGCGATCATCCGCGACCTGCGCGTGGTGCCGATCCTGCTGGCGCGCCAGCTCGCGAGGATGCGCGCGGCCGACAAGCTGGACGACGAGCAACGCCGCGCGCTGGCCCAGCTGACCCGCGACATCCACGCGCCCCTGGCCAACCGCCTGGGCATCTGGCAGCTGAAGTGGGAGCTGGAGGACCTGGCGTTCCGCCACCTGGAACCGGAAACCTACCGCCGCATCGCCCGCGAGGTGGACGAAACCCGCATCGCCCGCGAGCGTTACGTCGAGAACGTCAAGAAGGTGCTGTCGCGCGAGCTGGTCGCCCAGGGCATCAAGGCCGAAGTCAGCGGCCGCCCGAAGCACATTTACAGCATCTGGCGGAAGATGCAGAAGAAGCGGCTGGCCTTCGACCAGCTGTATGACATCCGTGCGGTGCGCGTGATGGTCGACGACGTCGCCGCCTGCTACGCCGCGCTGGGCGTGGTGCACGCGCTGTGGGCGCCGGTACCAAGCGAGTTCGATGATTACATCGCACGCCCGAAGGCCAACGACTATCGCTCGCTGCATACCGCCGTGGTCGGCCCGGAAGGGCGCACCATCGAAGTGCAGATCCGTACCCATGAAATGCACTCGCAGGCCGAGCTGGGCGTGGCCGCGCACTGGAAGTACAAGGAAGGCGGCAAGGGCGCGGAGAAGTCCTTCGATCGCAAGATCACCTGGATGCGCCAGCTGCTGGAGCAGGCGCAGGACGGGCAGGGCAATGAACTGGCCGGGGCGCTCGATGCCGAGCTGACCGAGGACCGGGTCTATGCGCTGAGCCCGAAGGACGAGGTGCTGGACCTGCCGCAGGGCGCTACGCCGCTCGATTTCGCCTACCAGGTGCACACCATGGTCGGGCACCGCTGCCGCGGCGCCAAGGTCAACGGCCGTATCGTGCCGCTGACCTATCGCCTGCGCAGTGGCGACCGCGTCGAGATCCTGACCGGCAAGGAGGCCGACCCGCGCCGCGACTGGCTGATGCCGGCCAATGGCTTCCTGGCCAGCAACCGCTCGCGCGAGAAGGTGCGCAGCTGGTTCCACAAGCTGGACCGCGCGCGCAACGTGCAGGCCGGTCGCGAGCTGCTCGAGCGCGAGCTGAAGCGGCTGGGCCTGCAGCACTCGGACCTGGCCGTCGCGGCCAAGAAGTTCCATGCCGACAGCGTCGATGACCTGTACATCCAGGTGGCGCTGGGCGATACCGGCCCGAACCAGGTCAGCCGGACGTTGCTGGAGGCGGAACGTGCCGCCAGCCAGCCCGCGCCCGCGCCGCCCCTGCCGCGGCCGACCGCGCGCCGCGAGAACCTGGGCAAGTCCAAGTTCACCGTGCAGGGCGTGGGCAACCTGCTGGTGCAGCTGGCACGCTGCTGCCAGCCGGTGGCCGGCGAGCCGATCGTCGGCTACCTGACCCGTAGCCGTGGTGTCACTGTGCATCGTGCAGACTGCGCCGCGCTGGCCCGGCTGGCCGCCGCCAGCCCGCAGCGCATCCTGCCGGTGGAGTGGGGCCAGGCCGGTGGCGGCTACGAAGTGGACGTGGTGGTCGACGCGGTCGACCGCCGCTGGCTGCTGAAGGACATCACCAACCTGATCGCCCAGGAAGACGCTTACGTGCTCGACATCCACAGTGACAACGTGCGCAACAGTGGCCGTGCCCATCTGCGGCTGCGGCTGAAGGTCAGCGACTACGGGCAGTTGTCGACGCTGCTGGGCAAGCTTGATGCGCTGCCGGGCGTGAGCGAGGCACGTCGCCTCGGCTGAGCTTCACGCTGCCCCGGCTACCCTGCACGCATGGAACGCGAGCCCCCGCATCGCCCGCATGGCGCTGAACATCCTGCGCTGGACCGCGTCCGTCGCGAGGGTCGCTGGTGGTGGCTGCAGGCACGCCATGCGCGCCGGGTCTGGCGCTGGGCGCTGCTTGCGGCGCTGGCCGTGTTCGTGCTGCTGGTCCTGCTGCGCAAGCCGCTGGCCGACTGGTTCTGGGATGAGCCGCAGATCGAACAGCTGCTGGCCGAGGGGGATCGTGCGCTGGCCGCCGGTCGTTTGAGCGATGCCGATGGCAGTGGTGCGCGCGAGCGCTACCAGGCGGTGCTGGCGCTGGACGGTGATCGCCCGCAGGCGCGCCAGGGCCTGGCCAATACCGGCGCGGCAGCGCTGCAACAGGCGCGCGATCGCCTGCACGCCGGTGACCTGGACGGCAGCGCGCAGGCACTGGCACTGGCCCGTGAGCTGCAGGTGCCGCAGGGCGAAGCCGATGCGGTCGCCCGCCAGCTGCAGGCGCGACGCAGTGCCGGAGCCGGTATTGGTGCGTTGTTGGCCCAGGCGCGCAACGCGTTCGCGGCCGGACGCCTGGATGATGGCGACAGCAGTGCGTTGCCCTTGTTCCAGCGCATCCTTGCCCTGCAGCCGGACAACCTGCCGGCGCTGGAAGGGCGCGAAGATGCGCTGAGCGACCTGCTGCTGCAGGCGCGCACGCTGGCAGGGCGCGGAGAGCTGGCCGAGGCGGCCGCGATCCTGCGTCGTGCCCGCCAGTTCGATGCCGGTCATGCCGATCTGCCGGCCAGCGAGGAAGCCCTGGCGCGCGCGGTGGACCAGCGCCTGCAGCAGGCGCAGCGGGCACTGCAACGACAGCAGCTGGACGCCGCGGCCCAGGGTTTCCTGGCAGTGCTTGCGGTGGCGGCCGATGATCCCAATGCCCAGCGGGGGCGTGAGCAGGCGCTGCAGGCGGTGGTGGCGCGCAGCCAGACATCCGCCGACGACTTCCAGTTCGATGCGGCGCAACGCGATGCAGCTCTGGCGGCGGAGCTGGGCGCTTCGCAGGCAATCCGGCAGCAACTGGCACAGCGCCTGCAGCGTGCGCGCCAGGCGCAACAGGCCCTGCAGCAGCCCGCGATCAGTACGGCGCAGCGCGAACGCCAGCTGCGCGACCACCTGCGCAAGATCGAGCGTGCCGAACGTGCAGGGCAGTGGATCAGCCCACCGGGGCACAGCGCGTTCGACGCACTGCGCGAAGCCCAGTCACTGGCCCCCCGCGACACGCGGGTCAAGGCTGCCGCAGCACGCCTGCTGCCCGCCAGTCGCCGCTGCTTCGACGACAATCTGCGGCAGAACCGGGTACAGGCGGCGGGTGCCTGCCTGCAGGCCTGGCAGACGCTGTCACCGACCGCAGCGGGCCTGCCCTCGGCGCGGCTGCGGTTGGCCCAGCGCTGGCTGGCGATCGGCAGCGAACGGCTCGGCAATGGCGACCTGGCCTTTGCCGCGCACGCTGCCGAACAGGCGCGGTTGCTGCAACCGGACCTGGCCGAACTGCCGGCGTTCGAAGACCGCCTGCGTCGCGCCGGTGGACGGGCGGACTAGGCGAAGAACACCCGCTGCACGGTCGCGCGGGCGGCATCAAGTGAGAAATGCTGGGCGACGTTGGCCAGGCCGGCATCGGACAACTGCTGCCACAGCTGTGGATCCTGGTACAGGCGGATCACCGCATCGGCGAAACCGACAGCGTCATCGGCCACCAGCACGTCCTGGCCGGGATGCAGGTGCATGCCTTCCACGGCGCAGGTGGTACCGACCACCGGCTGGCCGTGGGCCATGCTCAGGTTGATCTTGCCCTTCACGCCGGCGCCGAACCGCAGCGGCGCAATGGCGATGCGCGCGCCGTCCATGTAGGGCGTGATGTCTTCGACGAACCCGTGCATCTGCACACCGGGCTGGCGTGCGGCCAGTGCCAGCAGCGACTCCGGCGCCGCGGCGCCGATGCAGTGCAGGCGCACTTCCGGCAACCGGGCGCGGATGCGGGCAAAGACCTCGCCGATGAACCATTCCATGCCGTCAAGGTTCGGCGGATGACGGAAGCCACCGACAAACACCAGGTCGCGCCGCTGCTCGAATACGGCGCCGGCACCGGCGACCTCATGCAGGTTGGAGATCAGCTCCACCCGCACCTGCGGCGCATCGGACTGCAGCTGCTCCCGTTCGGCCGCACTGACCAGCACGGTGATGTCGCACTGCTCCATCACGGCCAGTTCGCTGCTGCGGGTACGTTCCGCTGCACGCAGCAGGGTTGCGTCGCCGGCGACTTCGGCACCGCGGCGTTCGCGCAGGTAGTGCAGGTCAACGGTGTCGAACACGGTCCGTGCCTGCGGTGCATAGCGCTTGAGCAGCGGCAGGCATTCGTGGGCGACGTGGTGACGCACCAGCATTGCCACGTCGAAACGCGATCCGTGGCTGCGCAGCCAGCCGGCTACGCCGTCCAGGAAGGGCGCGTACCAGACTTCCACGCCCATCCGTTGCAGCGCTTCGGTGGCCGCACCGGCGTGCTCGCGCCGGGTCGGTACGAACACAACGTGGGCGCCGCCCTGCAGCAGCAGGCGGATCAGATTGACCTGGCGCAGTGACCCGGAATCGCGATCCGGCTGCGGTACTTCCTCGTCCAGGATCAGCACCTGGCGCCGGCCGCGCAGCAGCAGCGCCGGAGACGGCACTTCGCCGACCGCCGGATGACGGCCCAGTTCGGTGGCCCAGCGGGCGGCGAAGATGGCCTGGTTGCGTACCTGGTAGGCCTTCACCCCGCTGCCGGTGTCGGTACCGTTGCTGGTGCCTTCGTCGTGGATCACCCGGCTGGCCGGCTGCACCAGCACGCGCAGGCCGTGTGCACGCACGCGGAAGGCCAGGTCGGTGTCCTCGTAGTAGGCCGGCTTGTAGCGGGTGTCGAAGCCGTCCAGCTGCTGCCAGAGGGCGCGTGGCAGCATCAGCGCCGCGCCCGAGCAGTAGTCGACGTCGCGCAGGCTGGCAAAGCGCGGATCATCGGCGGCCTCGAAGCGGCCGTAGCTCCAGCCACTGCCATCGGCGAAGATCACCCCGCCCGACTCCTGCAGGCGGCCATCCGGGTACAGCAGCTGGCTGCCGACCAGGCCGGCGTCGGGCACGCTGCCGAAGGTGTCCAGCAGGGCGTCGAGCCAGCCCGGCTGCGGCACCGTATCGTTGTTCAGCAGTACCACGTAGCGGCCGCGTGCGCGCGATACACCGTCATTGCAGGCTTCAATGAAGCCGCCGTTGTGCGCGCGCACTTCATAGCGCAGCCCGGCCACCTGCGGCATCCACTGCACGGTGGCATCGCTGCTGCCGTCATCCACTACCAGGATCTCGCACGCGGCGGCCGGCGGGTGCGCCGCCAGGGCGCGCAGGCAGGCCACGGTGTGGGCGACGTGGTTGTAGACCGGGATGACGATGCTCACCTCCGGCGACTCGCTGAACGGCACCGTGAAGGGGGCGAAATCCTGCGCTGGCGGCAGGAACAGTGGCGTGCGCGGGGCGGGGACGGCGCGCTGGGCATGCACGCGGATGCGTTGCCAGGTGGCACGCCAGCCACGGGTGCGCAGGCTTGCCAGGCTCCGGCGGGCCAGGCCCGACAGGCGGTTGATCAGGTATCGGATCTCGGCCAGGGACATCGCCATCCGGTTGCAACTCCAGCTTAAGCAGGGGAACCCGGGAGAATTCGCCAGCCGCAGCGGCTGGGGTAGACTCGCCAGACCCTACATTCTCGCATTCCCGTGCCCCGACGCTACGATTCCGACGACATCGACGATTCCGACGACGACCAGCAGGACAACGGTCCGCTGTGGCGGCGCCGGCTGATCACCTGGAGCATGGCTGCGGTCGCGTTGGGATTGGGTTTCCTCATTCCCTATACGCTGTACCTGAACCAACAGGTGACCCAGCGTTTCGGTGAACTGCGCTGGCAGATCCCGACGCGCGTGTACGCGCGCCCGCTGGTGCTCACCCCCGGCAAGGCGATGGATGCGTCTACGCTGAAGACCGAGCTGGCCGCCTCTGCCTACCGCGATGACGGGCAGGGCAAGGAGCCGGCCACCTATGCGGTGAACGGCGGGCGCTTCGTCATCTCCAGCCGCGGCTTCAACGACGTTGACGGCCGGGTGGCCCCGCGCCGGGTGGAGCTGTCGCTGGCCGATGGCGGCGTGGCCTCGCTGCGCGACGCCGACAACCGCAAGGCGCTGAAGGCCGCGCGGCTGGATCCGGCGCGCATCGCCACCCTGTACGGCCAGAAGCAGGAAGAGCGCCGCCTGATCCGCATGGACGAGGCGCCGGACCTGCTGGTGACTGGCCTGCAGGCGGTGGAGGACAAGGACTTCAACCGCCACCACGGCATCGACCTGTCCGGCATCGCGCGCGCGGTGTGGGTGACGATCCGTTCCGGTGGCCAGAGCCGCCAGGGCGCTTCGACGCTGACCCAGCAGCTGGCCCGCAGCGGCCTGCTCGGCATCGGCAAGGAGCAGACGGTCACCCGCAAGTTCAATGAGGTGCTGTACGCACTGATCATGGAAGCGCGTTATGACAAGCGCACCATCTTCGAGGCCTATCTCAACCAGGTGTACCTGGGCCAGCGCGGCAGCCAGGCGATCCATGGCATGTCCTCCGGCGCCGAGTTCTGGTTCGGCCGTGACCTGCAGTCGCTGGAGACCGAGCAGATCGCACTGCTGATCGGCCTGGTCAAGGGGCCGTCCTTCTACGACCCGCGGCGCAACCCGGAGCGCGCGCTGGATCGCCGCAACTTCGTGCTGGGCAAGCTGCACGAGGCCACGCTGATCGACGATGCCGAGTACCAGCGCGCGCTGAAGGCACCGCTGGGCGTGCCCAAGACGCCCGGCCTGGTGGCAGCCAACCGCTTCCCGGCCTACGTTGACCTGGTCCGCCGCCAGCTCGGCCATGACTATCCGGAATCGGCGCTGCAGGGCGCGGGCCTGAGCGTGATGACCGGCATGTCGCCGTCCGCGCAGGCCTATGCCGAAGGCGCGGTGACCCGCACCATCAAGTCGCTGGAAAGCAAGCGCCGCCCCGAGCTGCAGGCCGGCATGGTGCTGACCGACGTGCACAACGGCGACGTGCTGGCGGTGATCGGCAGCCGCGAGGTGTCCGAGGTCGGCTTCAACCGCGCGATCGAGGCGCAGCGTCCGGTCGGTTCGCTGCTCAAGCCGTTCGTCTACCTGCTGGCCCTGGCGCAGCCGGACCGTTACTCGCTGGCCAGCTGGGTGGATGATTCGCCGGTGACGGTGCAGCTCGGCCGCGGCCGCAACTGGAGTCCCGGCAACGCGGACAACCGCAGCCACGGCACGGTGCGCCTGATCGACGCACTGGCGCATTCCTACAACCAGGCCACGGTGCGCGTGGGCATGCAGGTCGGCCCGGAGCGCGTGACCCAGCTGATCCATGTCCTGGCCGGCATCAAGGCTGACGCCAACCCGGCGGTGATCCTCGGCTCGACCGACCAGAGCCCGTACGCGATGGCGCAGCTGTACCAGTTCCTGGCGTCCGGCGGCGAGATCCAGCCGCTGCACGCGGTGCGTGGCGTGCTCGATCCGCAGGGCAAGCTGCTCAAGCGGTACGACAAGACCCCGGCACCGGCGCAGGAAGGCGACTCGATTGCCGCCAACCTGATCAGTGTCGGCCTGCAGCAGGTGGTCGCCAGCGGTACCGCGCAGCGGCTCAATGCCGATGGCCTCGGCCGCCTGCAGCCCGCCGGCAAGACCGGCACCACCAACGATGGCCGTGACAGCTGGTATGCCGGCTACACCGGTGATCACCTGGCAGTGATCTGGATCGGCAACGACCAGAACGCGCAAGCCGGCCTGTATGGCGCCACCGGCGCGATGCGGGTCTGGTCGGGCATCTTCCAGCGCCTGCCGAGCGCGCCGCTGCGGGTCAGCAACAAGGGCCTGGACTGGCAGTCGGTGGCTCCCACCGGCCTCAACAGCACCGATGAAGGCTGCCCCGGCGCGCGTCGTTTCCCGTTCGTGGTGGGCTATGCGCCTGCCTATGCGCCGTGCGCGCCGGCCGCGTCGCCGGAGGGGCAGGGCGAGGCCGAAGGCGAGGGCGGTGGCTGGCGCAGCTGGTTCGGCCTGGACCGCAAGCCGGAAGCGCCTGCCGAACCTGCCGCGGCACCTGCCGCCGCCACTCCTCCCCCGAGCCGATGATGCCGATGAACATGCGATCCCTGCTGCAGCCCCTGGCCCTGACCGGCCTCAGCCTGGCCCTGGCCGCCTGCGTGAGCAGCGCACCACCGGTGGTCAAGCCGGTCGATACCACCACGCCGGCGCAGCGCCTGGCTGCGGTGGATGCTGCAGCGGGTCCGGACGACAAGGAATTGTCGGTACAGCCGCTGCGTGATTCGCAGGTGGAAGATCTGCGGGTGACTGCACTGGCACAACGCCAGGCGAACGACCTGGCCGGCGCGGCCAGCAGCCTGGACCACGCGCTGGAGATCGTGGCGGGTGACCCGGCAGTGCTGCAGGAACGTGCCGAACTGGCGCTGCTGCAGGGCCAGTGGGCGCAGGCGGAGACGTTCGCGCGCAAGGCGGTGGATCTGGGCTCGAAGACCGGGCCGCTGTGCCGCCGGCATTGGGCGACGATCGAGCAGTCGCGCCTGGCGCGGGGCGAGAAGGAGAATGCGGTGTCGGCGCATGCGCAGATTGAGGGCTGCACGGTGCCGGGGATCAAGCGGTACTGAGTTTCCAGCCAACGGCACAGCCCCTCGTGGCTGTGGGTTGGTCGCTGAAGCCAGAAGCAAAAGCCGCGCTTGGCCGGGCGGGGTGGGTTCGCGGGGGACGCCGTGAACCCGTCCCTGGGGGCTTGGCCGCGGCATCCATGCCGCGGACACCCCCGCGAACCCACCCCGCCCAACCTCTGACAGTTTCCGTGTGCGTCCAGCCACGGAAAAGAAAAAGAAAATCAAAAGCGGGTCGCGCGCTGCGCGCACTCGTTGTGGGGTCGGATCCGTTTTCCGCAGGAAAACGGATCCGACCCCTTCTTGTTTCCGTTCCACCCACCGCTTCTGAAAGGGCAGTCGAGCAAGCTCGACGCGACGCCGCGCGTGCATCCGTCACTGGGAAACTGTCGAGGGTGGGTCGGGAGGGGCAGGCAGGACCGTTGGCGCCATGGATGGCGCCATCGAGCCCCCATGGATGGGTTTACGGCGTGTCCTGCCTGCCCCTCCCGGCCTGCCCAGCACGTAAAAACCCAGAGCCATGGACACCGCTGTTGCTGTTGCCCTGGCTTGAAACGGGTGCCGTGCAGCGCCCGGCCGGGTATCCTCTCCCTCTGATGTCCGACCTTGTCCATGCCAGCCGCGAAGCCCTCAGCGAAGGCGGCGCGCTCGCCTCGCATCTGGATGCCTTTGTCCCGCGTCCGGCACAGCTGCACCTGACCGACGCCATCGCCGAAGCGCTGCAGCAGCGCGACCTGCTGCTGGCCGAGGCCGGTACAGGCACCGGCAAGACCTTCGCCTATCTGGTGCCGGTGCTGCTGTCCGGGCTGCGCACCATCATCTCCACCGGTACCCGCGCGTTGCAGGACCAGCTCTACCACCGCGATCTGCCGCGCGTGCGCCAGGCACTGGGCGTTGGCCTGCGCAGCGCGCTGCTGAAGGGGCGCGCGAATTACCTGTGCCGCTACCGCCTGCAGCAGGCGCGGGGCGAACCGCGTTTTTCCAGCCCGGAGCAGGCTGCGCAGTTCCAGCGCATCCTGGCCTGGTCCGGCCGTTCGGAGTTCGGTGACATCGCCGAACTGGAAGGCCTGGCCGATGACTCGCCGCTTCTGCCGATGGTCACTTCCACGGTCGACAACTGCCTGGGTACCGATTGCCCGTTCTGGGACGACTGCTTCGTGGTGCGCGCGCGCCAACGTGCGCAGGCTGCCGACGTGGTGGTGGTCAACCACCACCTGCTGCTGGCCGACCTGGCACTGAAACAGGACGGCTTCGGTGAGTTGCTGCCGGGGGCGCAGGCCTTTGTCATCGACGAGGCGCATCAGCTGCCCGAGTTGGCCGCGCAGTTTTTCGGCGAAGGCTTCGGCATGCGCCCGTGGCAGGAACTCGGCCGCGACTGCCTGGCCGAGGCGCGCGGCGTAGGCGGCGCGCAGTCGGCCCTGCAGGAACCGGTCGACCAGTTGCAGCAGGCGTTGCTGGCGCTGCGCTCGGCGATGGAGGGGCTGCCGCCACGGGGTACGCAGTGGCGTGCGCTGGCGATGCCACAGGTGCGCGATGGATTCGATACGGTGATGGCCGGCCTGGTGACGCTGGAGCAGGCACTGCAACCGCTGCGCGAGGCGGCGGCGGGTCTGGATGCCTGTCATGCGCGGGCACGCGAGGCGGTGTCGCGGCTGCAGCGCTGGCTGGGCGATGATGAGCCCACCCTCGATTTCGATACCGATCCGGCGGAGACCCCCCGTGCCGCCGATGTGCTCTGGTATGAGCTCACCCCGCGTGGTTTCCGCTGCCAGCGCACGCCGATGGATGTGTCCGGCCCGCTGCGCGAGCATCGCGAGCGCAGCCGCGCGGCATGGATCTTCACCTCGGCCACGCTGACCGTGGGCGGTGGCTTCGACCACATCGCCACGCGCCTGGGCCTGGACGATCCGCACACGCTGGTCCAGCCGAGCCCGTTCAACTGGCCCGAGCAGGCGTTGTGCTACCTGCCCGAAGGCCTGCCCGATCCGGCGGCGCGCGGGTTTGGCACCGCGCTGATCCAGACCTTGCGGCCGGTGTTGCAGGCCTCGCAGGGCAGGGCGTTCCTGTTGTTCGCCTCGCACCGTGCATTGCGCGAGGCCGCCGAGGCACTGCGCGACGGGCCGTGGCCGTTGTTCGTGCAGGGCGAGGCGCCACGCGCGGCGCTGCTGCAGCGTTTCCGCGAATCGGGCAATGGCGTGCTGCTGGGCTCGGCCAGTTTCCGCGAGGGCGTGGACGTGGTCGGCGAAGCGCTGAGCGTGGTGATGATCGACAAGCTGCCGTTCGCGGCACCGGATGACCCGGTATACGAGGCGCGGCTGGAGGCGATCCGCAGCCAGGGGGGCAACCCGTTCCGCGACGAGCAGCTGCCGCAGGCGGTGATCGCCCTGAAGCAGGGCGTTGGCCGCCTGATCCGCAGCGAAAGCGACCGGGGCGTGCTGGTCCTGTGCGATCCGCGCCTGCTCAACCGTGGCTATGGCCGGGTCTTTCTTGAGTCGCTGCCGCCGTTCCGGCGCACCCGCAGCCTGGCCGATGTGCAGGCCTTCTTTAGGCCACAATGGCTGCCCGTGGCCGATGATGCGGGTGCCCCGGCCGCCGTTGCGGCGGGCCCGGAGCCTGCTCCCGGTGCCACGTTCCCCTTGTTCTGACCTGATCCAATGAAACTGCTTGCCTTTGAAACCGCCACCGAAGCCTGTTCCGTTGCCCTGCATGTCGATGGGCAGGTGCTGGAACGCTTCGAGATCGCCCCGCGCCGGCACGCCGAGTTGAGCCTGCCGTGGGCCGAGGCGCTGCTGGCCGACGCCGGCATCAGCCGTCGCCAGCTTGATGGCATCGCCCTCAGTCGCGGTCCGGGTGCGTTCACGGGCGTGCGCCTGGCGATTGCCATTGCCCAGGGCATCGCACTGGCACTGGACCGCCCGCTGCTGCCGGTCTCGACGCTGCAGGTGTTGGCGCTGCGCGCACCGGCGGAAGAAACGCAGATCCTGTCGGCGATCGATGCGCGGATGGGCGAACTCTACGTCGCCCGCTTCGAGCGCGTGGACGGCCTGCCGGTCGCGCGCGATGCCGAGCGCGTCTGCGCGCCGGCAGCGGTGGCGCTGCCGGAAGGGCTGTCGGCCTACGGTGTCGGTACCGGGTTCGCCGCAGCCGAGGGTGCGCTGGTCGCGCAGCTCGGTACTGGCCTGCGCGGATTCGACGCCACGGCATTGCCGCGTGCGTCGGACGTGCTCGCACTGGCGGTGCTGGCGTTCGCGCGCGGCGAAGCCATTGCACCGGAGAAGGTCGAGCCGGCCTACCTGCGCGACAACGTGGCACTGACCCTGGTCGAGCAGCAGGCCGCGCGCGAGGCGAAGGCGAAGGCCAACGGCTGAGCCCCTCGTGGCGGGGTTGGTTGATCGCATAAACCCAAAGCCGCGCTTGGCCGGGCGGGGTGGGTTCGCGGGGGACGCCGTAAACCCCGCTCCGCGGTCCGGCCCAGCCGCTGGCGGCTGTGCGTTCGGGCGCTTGCGAAGCAGTGCTTCGCAAGCAAAGCGCCCTCACCCATGGGGGCTTGGCCGCGGCATCCATGCCGCGGACACCCCCGCGAACCGACCCCGCCCGGCCTCTGACAGTTTCCGTGTGCGTCCGCCACGGAAAATCAAAAGAAAATCAAAGTCAACAGCGGATCGCTTCGCTCGCATCCACGCATGGCGTGGATGTGTGTCGACCAAGGTCGACACCTACCAACAGCAATGATGCGTCGGGATCTGTCAGAGGCGGGGCGGTATGGGCTTGCAGGACCGTTGGCGCCATGGATGGCGCCATCGAGCCCCCAGGGACGGGTTTACGGCGTGTCCTGCAAGCCCATACCGCCCCGCCAAACCCAATATCCCGACC
The DNA here is from genome assembly GCF_059367975.1 of Stenotrophomonas sp. YJH_SMC_131. NCBI lineage: Bacteria > Pseudomonadati > Pseudomonadota > Gammaproteobacteria > Lysobacterales > Lysobacteraceae > Stenotrophomonas > Stenotrophomonas sp. YJH_SMC_131. Next base: position 184,234 of record NZ_JCAFRJ010000002.1, read on the forward strand.
GCTGCTGTTGATGTTGACTTTGACTTTGCTTCCAGCGGGTCCCGGGCCGCAGGCCCGGGCAACAAACCCCTACCGGTCGTCGTGCAGGGTGCCACCCGGCAGGAACACCCAGGTGCGGGTGACCTGCAGGATGTCGATCTCGTCCTCGGTCTTCGGCAGCGGCGGGAATGGCTGCGCAAGCTGCACCACCCGCAGCGCCGCCTCATCCAGCAACGGCGTCCCGCTTGAACGCAGGATCCGGCTGCTTTCCACGCTGCCATCGCGGCGCACGCCCACGCTGATCACCACCTGGCCGCCGAGCCGGCGCTGCCGGGCCTCGTCCGGGTAATTCAGGTTGCCGACGCGCTCGGCGCGGTCGACCCAGGCGCGCAGGTAATTGGCATAGGCATATTCGCGCGTGCTGGCCGACACGAACTTGCGGTTCGGGCGCTTGGCGTACTGCGCCGAGCGCAGATGCACCTCGGCCGCCAGCCGTGCCATCTCGGCGTCGCGCTGTTCGCGCGCGGTCAGCGGTGCATCCGGTTCGGGCTGCTCCGGTGTCGGGCGTGCCTGCGCCTGGGCCACTGCCTCTTCGCCGTTGCGGCTGCTGACCACCCGCGCCTGCGGCGGGGGCGCCGGCGCGGCCGACTGCTGCTGTTGCGGCACCGGGCTCAGCCCCGCCTGGGCCTGCGGAACGATGCCGGCCTGGTTGTCGCGCGGGCGCTGCGCACGGTCGTGCTCGCCGCCACCTTCCTGGCTGGCGGCGGCAAGGAAATCGGCCTGCTTCGGGGTCAGTGCGGTGCGGGTCTGGCTGAAGATCACCTCCAGCGTCGGCACCAGTGGTGCGTCGCCTTTCACCGCAAAACCCACGCCCAGGATCAGCAGGGCGTGGACCACGATCGACAGCGCGATGGTCGCGCCCAGCCGTTGCGCTTCGCGCGCCGGCGGGGGCAGGACGGCAGGTGCGGCCGCCATCAGCGCAGGCCGGCCTCGAGCGCGTCGAACAGGGTGCCGGCGATGTTCAGGCCGTACTGCGCGTCGAGCTCGCGCACGCAGGTCGGGCTGGTCACGTTGACCTCGGTCAGGTAATCGCCGATCACGTCCAGGCCGACGAAGCGCATGCCACGGCGCTTCATCTCCGGGCCAACCTGGCCGGCGATCCAGCGGTCACGCTCGCTCAGCGGGCGCCCTTCGCCACGGCCGCCAGCCGCCAGGTTGCCGCGGAACTCGTCACCCTGGGGAATGCGCGCCAGGCAGTAGTCGACCGGTTCGCCGTCGACCAGCAGGATGCGCTTGTCGCCGGCCGTGATGTCGGGAATGAACTTCTGGGCCAGCGCCAGCTTGCGGCCGCCGTCGGTCAGGGTTTCCAGGATCACGTTCAGGTTCGGATCGCCCTGGCCGCTGCGGAAGATCGAGCGGCCGCCCATCCCATCCAGCGGCTTCAGCACGGCCTGGCCGTGCTCCAGCGCGAAGGCCTTCAATGCCTTGGCATCGCGGCTGACCAGGGTCGGCGGGCAGCACTGCGGGAACAGCAGGGCGGCCAGCTTCTCGTTGTAGTCGCGCAGGCCCTGCGGGTTGTTGACCACGCAGGCGCCGGCAGCGGCAGCCACGTCCAGCACCTGCGTGTCGTAGATGTACTCGGCGTCGACGGGCGGGTCCTTGCGCATCAGCACGATCTGGCCGCGACCGAACGCGGTACGGCTGAACGCGCCCAGCTCATACCAGCCGGCCGGGTCGTCGCGCACCTGCAGCGGTGCGGTCTGGGCCACCGCCACGCCACCTTCCAGGGCCAGCCCGCCGGGCCGCACGTAGTGCAGGGCATGGCCACGGCGCTGGGCTTCCAGCAACATGGCGAAGGTGGTGTCCTTGGCGATCTTGATGTGGGCGATGGGGTCCATCACCACGATGACGTTCAACGGCATGGGCGCACCTGTCAGGCAAGGCGTTGATGGTAGCGGCAACGCCGGCCGTGTGCCTCCCCGCCGTAGTGCAACGCAGCGTCCGCCTGCCGGCAGCGCAGTCATTGCGAACCCGGTCACGTTCAGCCCGGTGCTACCCCCTGCGCGGCAGGCCGGCCTTGAAGCGGGCGCGGGAAGTGCGATATAGATACGCTTTCGCAGCGGCTCCCGCCAGAGATTGGGCCGTGCGCTTGGGGATAGGCAATGACTGAAAACACGACTGCGGGCGGGGAACTCGCAGGACTCCGGGTGATGGTCATCGATGATTCGAAGACCATCCGCAGGACTGCGGAAACGCTGCTCAAGCGCGAAGGCTGCGAGGTGGTCACCGCCACCGACGGCTTCGAAGCGCTTGCCAAGATCGCAGACCAGCAGCCGCAGATCATCTTCGTCGACATCATGATGCCGCGCCTGGATGGCTACCAGACCTGTGCGCTGATCAAGGGCAACCAGCTGTTCAAGGCGACCCCGGTGATCATGCTGTCGTCCAAGGATGGTCTGTTCGACAAGGCGCGGGGGCGCATCGTCGGCTCGGAGCAATACCTGACCAAGCCTTTCACGCGCGAAGAACTGCTGGGTGCCATCCGCACATACGTCAACGCCTGACCAGGGGGGAAAGGCACAATGGCTCGTATCGTCCTGATCGAGGATTCACCGACCGACCGCGCGGTGTTCACCCAGTGGCTGCGCCGTGCCGGCCACGAGGTGCTGGAAGCGGACAACGCCGAGGATGGCCTGCAGCTGGTCCGCGACCAGGTGCCGCAGCTGGTGCTGATGGACGTGGTCCTGCCCGGCATGAGCGGGTTCCAGGCCACCCGGGCGATGGCCCGCGATGCGGCGATCAAGCACATCCCGGTGATCATCGTCAGCACCAAGGCGATGGAAACCGACAAGGCCTGGGGCCTGCGCCAGGGCGCAGCCGATTACATCGTCAAGCCGCCGCGCGAGGATGAACTGATCGCGCGGATCAACGAACTGGTGGCCTGATGCGCTCGCCCTTCGACATCCTTGAAGCCTACGAACGACGCAGCCTGGCCCATGCAGTGCAGCTGCCCGGGCGGCAGTTCGCCCAGGACCTGTGGCGTGGCGTCGGTTACCGCGTCGGCCAGCGCCGGCTGGTGTCCGATTTCCGCGAAGTGGTGGAAATCGTGCCGATGCCGCCGGTGACCCCGGTGCCCTGCGCGCAGCCCTGGCTGCTGGGCGTGGGCAACCTGCGTGGCAACCTGTTTCCGGTGGTCGACCTGAAGTACTTCCTGGAAGGCACGCGCACCGTGCAGCAGGAAGGCCAGCGCGTGCTGATCATGCGCCAGGCTGGCGGCGACGTCGCACTGACCATCGATGAACTGTTCGGCCAGCGCAGCTTCGAGCTGGACCAGCAGATCGACGCGGGCACGTTGGCCGAAGGCCGCTACGGCCATTTCGTTGACCGTGCCTTCCATGCCGACGGCCATGACTGGGGCGTGTTCTCGCTCTCGCTGCTGTCGCGCACCCCTGAATTCCGGCAAGCCGCGGCCTGAGGCCGGGCATCGCCCCCTGCATTGAAGATCGAGGTTGAACGATGAGTACTGCTTCGGACGCCACCAAGACCGGCAAGCTGCGGCTGGGCGGCAGCAACCTCTGGCTGTTCCTGCTGCTGGCATCGATGATCCTGTTCGGCGTCAACACCGGCGTCGCCACCTGGCAGGGCAGCCGCCTTGCCGACGCCGGCTCCAAGGCCGCCGACCTGCAGGTGCTGTCGCAGCAGCTGGCCAACCAGGGACGTGACGCGGTCGGCGGCAACGCCCAGGCCTTCACCGCCTTCAAGGCCACCCGCAACGCGATCGAACAGAACGTGTCGACGCTGCAGGGCCGCTATGGCAAGGAGCCGGGCGTGTCCGGCGCCATCGCCACCCTGGGCGAAACCTGGGCGCCGCTGGGCAAGCAGGCCGGGCAGCTGGTGGCCAGCGAGCCGGCGGTGCTGGCGCTGGCCGGCAATGCCAACAACTTCACCGGCGCGGTACCGGGCCTGCAGGCCCAGCTGAACGAGCTGGTGCGCGCGATGTCCGCCTCCGGCGCCCCCTCGTCGCAGGTGTACAGCGCACTGCAGCAGGTCGTGGTGGCCGGTTCGATGGCCCGTCGTGTGACCGAAATGCGTGCCGGTGGCAGCGCCGCGGCGACCTCCGGGGATGCGCTGGCGCGTGACATCACCGTGTTCTCGCAGGTGCTCGACGGCCTGCGCAACGGCAACGAGGAACTGGGCATCACCGCCGTGCGCGGTGCTGCCGCCGTGGCCGCACTGGAGCAGTCGCAGCAGAAGTGGGAAGCGATGAAGCAGGACGCCGACGCGATCCTGGCCAGCTCGCGCCAGCTGTTCGCGGCGCAGTCGGCGGCGACCGCGCTGGGCCAGGGCTCGGCCCACATGCTGGACGACAGCCGCAAGCTGTTCGATGCGTTCTCCTCGTTCGGCTCGGTGTCCGACACCCGCCTGTTCCCCAACTTCTGGATCGGCGTGGTGTCCGGCGCGCTGTCGCTGATCGCGATCATCGGCTTCGTCTCCACCAACGTGCGCAGCCGCTCGCGCGAGCAGGAACTGCGTTACCAGACCCAGGTGGAATTCAACAGCCGCAACCAGCAGGCGATCATGCGGCTGCTGGACGAAATCTCCTCGCTCGGTGAGGGTGACCTGACGGTGAAGGCCTCGGTGACCGAGGACATGACCGGCGCGATCGCCGACGCGATCAACTATGCGGTGGACGAGCTGCGCCACCTGGTGACCACCATCAACGACACCTCGGCCAAGGTCGCGATGTCCACCCAGGAAACCCAGGCCACCGCGATGCAGCTGGCAGAGGCGGCGGGCCACCAGGCCAACCAGATCACCTCCGCCTCGGACCGCATCGGTGAAATCGCAGCGAGCATCGAGCAGGTGTCGCGCAACTCGGCCGAGTCGGCCGACGTGGCACAGCGCTCGGTGGTGATCGCCGCCGAAGGCGCCGGCGTGGTGCGCGAGACCATCCAGGGCATGGACCAGATCCGCGACCAGATCCAGGAAACCTCCAAGCGCATCAAGCGCCTGGGCGAGTCGTCGCAGGAAATCGGCTCGATCGTGGAACTGATCAATGACATTTCCGAGCAGACCAACATCCTGGCGCTGAACGCGGCGGTGCAGGCGGCGTCGGCGGGTGAAGCGGGCCGCGGTTTCGCGGTCGTGGCCGACGAAGTGCAGCGCCTGGCAGAACGTACCTCGGGTGCGACCCGACGCATCGAAAACCTGGTCCAGGCCATTCAGGCCGATACCAACGAAGCGGTCACCTCGATGGAGCAGACCACGGCCGAAGTGGTGTCCGGTGCGCGCCTGGCCGAGGACGCCGGTACCGCGCTGACCGAGATCGAGCGCGTGTCCAACGCCCTCAATACCCTCATCAAGAACATCTCCATCGCCGCCCAGCAGCAGTCGGCCGCGGCCTCGGACATCACCCGCACCATGGGCGTGATCCGGCAGATCACCGGCCAGACCTCGCAGGGTGCCGGGCAGACCGCAGAGTCGATCGGCCACCTCGCGCAGCTGGCGGCGGACCTGCGCCGTTCGGTCGCCGACTTCAAGCTGCCGGCGTGACGCGGGCAGGGCGGCGAGCAAGGAACCAGTCGATGAAGCATTTCCATTCCCCACGCCAGAATCCGCGCGGCCACCGCGCGGCGGCGAACGGAGCGCGTCCATGAGCAGTCTGCGCGATGCGATGAGCCACGCAGCGCTGGGCTGGGTCAAGCCCGAGCTGGACGAGACCCTGCGCCAGGTGCGCAACGAGGTCGAGTACTACGCGGAAGACCCGAGCGATGCCAGCCGCATGCGCATCTGCGCCGGCTACCTGCACCAGGTGCAGGGCACCCTGCGCATGGTTGAACTGTATGCCCCGGCGATGGTGGCCGAAGAGCTGGAGCAGCTGGCCAATGCCATCGGCGCCGGCCAGGTGGCCGACCGGGATGAAGCCTGTGCGACCCTGATGCGTGGCAGCGTGCTGCTGCCGGACTATCTGGAGCGCCTGCAGAACGGCCATCGCGACATTCCGATCGTGCTGATGCCGCTGCTCAACGAGATCCGCGCGTCGCGTGGCGAAGAAGGCGTCAACGACAGCGTGCTGCTGGCCTTTGCGCCGGACAGCATCACCGCCACCGAGGCCGAACTGGACCATGCCCGGGGCAGCCTGAGCGGGCGCAACCGCGAGCTGCTCGATACCGTCGGCAGCGCAGTGAAGGAAGAACTGCTGCGCATCAAGGATGCGCTTGACCTGCACCTGCGCACCGGCGGTGCACCGGAACAGCTGCAGACCCAGGCCAACGAACTGGGCGCCGTGGCCGACACGCTGGGCATGATGGGCCTGGGCGTGGCCCGTGGCGTGGTCGTGCAGCAGCGCGACGCGCTGCGTGGCGTGGTCGAGGGGCGCCAGCAGATCGACGAGAACCTGCTGCTGGATATCGCCGGTGCGCTGCTGTACGTCGATGCCTCGCTGGACGACCAGGTTGCCCATCTGGGCGCCGGCGGCAGTGGCGAGGACGATCCGAGCGCGGTGGAGAACCGGCGCACGGTGGAAGTGCTGGCCCATGAAGCCATCGCCAACTTCGCTGCCGCCCGCGAGCATTTCGTCGCCTTCATCGAAACCAGCTGGAACCATGCCGAGCTGCAGGATGTACCGCGCCTGCTGGGCGATGTGTCCGGCGCGCTGCGCATGCTCGACCTGGGTACCGCCGCCGATTACCTGCGTGGCGTGCAGCAGTACATCGAGGCCGAGCTGATCGGCCGCCAGCGCGTGCCCAGCGGCCGCCAGCTGGACACCCTGGCCGATGCCATGGCCAGCCTGGAGTACTACCTGGAAGCCCTGCGCGATCGTCGCCCGGGCCGCGAAGACATCCTCGAAATCACCCGCAGCAGCCTCGAGGCACTGCGCTACTGGCCGCTGCCCGAACGCAACGCCGCCGCACCGGAAGCGCCGGCAGCGCTTGCGATCGAACGTGAGCCGCTGCCGGTGCAGGTCGAGCCGCTGCAGCCCGAGCGCATCGAGGTACCGGTGCAGCCTGCTGCGCCCGCGGCCGGCGACGTGCCGGTATCGCTGCCGGACTTCACCTTCGATCCGCCGCCGGCCACACCGGCACCGAGGGTGCCCGACAACAGCCTGATGTTCGGCGCGCTGGGCACCGCGGGCGTCGTGGCCGCCAGCCCGTTGGATGCTGGCGCCTCGCCGCTGCCAACACAGGATGATGCCGAGGCATCGCTGGTCTTCGCCGCGTCCAGCGCACCTGCGCCTGATGTCCCGCAGTGGGAGCTGGCGCCGTTCTACCCCGAAGCCGAGGCGGCCGCGCCCGCCGGCGACGAACGCGCGCCGACGTTCGCCAGTTTCGATCCCGTCAGCTTCGAACTGGCCGACAGCGATCACGCCGATGCACCGCAGTGGTCGCTGTCCGAGGCGCCGCAGGTGCTCGAGGAAAGCGCAGCGCCTGCGATCGACGAGACGACGGACAGCGTGGTTTCGCCCGTGACCGGATTCGATGCTGCGCCGGTGTTCGATCCGGTAGCGGCCGAACGGGGCGCGGTTGCCGAGGCCGACGACGTGGTGTTCCGCTTCGACGCCGATGCACTGGACAACGCTGACGATGTGCTGTCGCTGCACGCGATGGAAACGTTGTCGCTGGACGATGACGCCGGGTTGCATCCGTCGCTGGAGATCGTCGATGCCGTGGCGCCGCCGCTGGCCGATGCATCGCCTGCGGCGGAGGTCAGGGTGGACGAGGCTCCGGATGACCTGCCGGCATCGTCGATCACGCCGCCGTCGATCGAAGCGCCCGCCCCGGCAGCGGAAACGTCGGCGCCGGCCGTGTCGGTGATCGATATCGACACCATCGCGCCGATCGATTTCAGCGAAGCCGATGCCCAGTTCTTCGCCGAGCTGAGTGCAGCTGCTGCCGGCTTCAATCCGCAGGCGATGCCCACCGCGACGGCACCGGAGGCGGTCGTTGCGACCGGCGCCGACGCCAATGCCGACGCGACTACGGGCTTCGACGCCGGCTTCGACGACGACGCCGAGAACATCGACGAGGACATCCGCGAGGTGTTCCTGGAAGAGTTCGACGACGAGCTCGCCAATCTGGGCACGCTGCTGCCGGCGTGGCGCATGCAGCCGGACAACATGGACCGGCTGCGCCCGATCCGCCGCATCTTCCATACCCTCAAGGGCAGTGGCCGCCTGGTTGGCGCACGTACGCTGGGCGAGTTCGCGTGGAAGATCGAAGGCATGCTCAACCGCGTGCTGGATGGCAGCCGCGCCGCCTCGCCGGCGGTGCTGGCGATGGTCGACAACGCACATGCGGCGCTGCCACAACTGAACGCAGCGCTGCGCCACGGCCAGCGCATCAGCGTCGACCTGCAGGCCATGCAGGCCATTGCCGATCGTGTCGGCGCAGGCGAGGAAACCTACTACGTACCGCTGCCGGGTGCGGCTGCGCCGGTTGTACCGGTTGCTGAAGCTGACGGCGAAGACGAGATCAGCCGCATTCTCGATGTGGAGGCTGCCGCCTCGGCGCCGGCCGATACCGACGTGGAGGCCGAAGTGGCCGGTACGCCGGCCAACATCGACAGCGTGCTGCGCGAGATTCTCGAGGCCGAGGTGGAAGTCCACCAGGCCACCCTGCAGGACTGGCTGCGTTCGGCGCAGCAGGCGCCGCAACCGGTCAGCGATGCACTGCTGCGCGCGGTGCACACCATGAACGGCGCCTTCGCGATGACCGAAGTGCCCGAGATCACGGCGGTGACCGGCGGCGCGGAGTCCTACATCAAGCGGGCACTGGCCGCCGAGGTGGTCCCGGGTGATGAAGGCGTAGCCGCCCTGGATGCGACTGCGCAGGCGATCACCGCCACCATGGAAGCGTTGCAGGCCGAACAGCCGCGCATCGCGCCGCAACAGGTACTCGCGCAGCGCCTGCAGGCGCTGGCTGGCGCGTTGCCGGAAGCGCGCTGGCCGATGGTGGGCCTGGAAGACGAAGAAGACGATCTGGCGCTGGATGACGAACCGCCGGTGGAACTGGACGCGGATGCATCGACAGCCGTCGCGCCTGAATCCGATGCGGTGCCGCATTCGTTTGCCGCACCGGAGCAGGACGCGGAAGCACGTGCCGATACTGTCGAAGCCCCGGTCGCCGACGTGGCGATCGAGGCCGGGCTGGAGGTCGGTGAGCTGACGGCCAGCGATGATCTTTCGCGCTACTTCGATGCCGGATGGCCGTCCGTACCGGGTGAGGAGGATGCGTCGCTGCCGGTGGTCGAATCGATCCAGGTGGCCGACGACGTTCCAGCCGTTGCCGTAGCCGGTGTCGAGGCGGAGGCCGAAGGTGTGCTGCGGTTGTCCGACGATGCCGGTTTGACCGTCGTGGATGATCTGTCGCCGTACCTGGATGCCAGTGCGCTGCCGGTTGACGACCGCGACGCCGAAGAGACTCCGGCCGCTGTCGAAGCCGTCGCATCTGACCTGAATGCGCCCTCGGCCGATCGCGCGCACGTGGCTGATGCCACGGCGTTCGAAATGCCTGCTGCACTGCCACTCGACAGCGAGCTGTCGAGCCTGCAGGATGAAATGGCTGCGCCGGGGTTTGCAGAACCGGTCTCGCTGGAAGCCGCGCTCGAGGCCGGCCTGCACGTGATCGACGAAGAGCAGCCCCTGGCCGACGACGGGCAATGGCCCGTGCTCGGCCTGCAGGCCAGCGAACTCGCGCCGGGCGAGGCGGAAGCCTTTGCCGAGGATGCGGACGTCGGCGGGGAGGCGGCGATCGGTGAAGGAGAGAGCGCCGATCAGCCGTCCCCGGCGACGGTGAATGAGGAGATCGCGGAGGCCGCAGCGCAGGCCACCGCCGAACCGGTACGCTTCTTCGAACTGGAAGACGCGCCGGGCCAGGCGGAGGTCCACGCCGAAGCTGCCGGCGTCGACGCGGTTGCGGTGTCGGATGCCGTGGCAGCCAGCGCGCCCGAAGCCGACGTGCCTGAAACCGTGACACCTGACATCCTTGCCATGCCGGTGCCGGAAGACAGCACCGATACGCTCGACTTCAGCGTCTACGATCGCGAGCTGGTCGACATCTTCGTCGAGGAAGGCAAGGACCTGCTCGACCACTGCGATGGCCTGATCAGCGAGCTGCGTGATGCACCGCAGGACCGCGAGGTGCTGGCCGGCCTGCAGCGTGACCTGCACACCCTGAAGGGTGGCGCACGCATGGCCGGCATCAACGCCATCGGTGATCTCGGCCACAGCATCGAATCGTTGCTGGAGGCGGTCGCCGCCGGTCGCACCGAGATCGAACGCCGCGATGTGCAGTTGCTGGAGCGCGGATTCGATCGCCTGCACCAGCTGCTGACCCGCACCGGTAACCACCGCGTGGTGGAACCGGCGCAGGATCTGGTCGATGCGTTCGAAGTGCGTACCACCACCGATATTGCCGCAGCAGCAGCGGCTGCCGCAGGCGCAGCGGACGTGGCGAGCGTTGCAGAAACCGCGTCGGCAGCGGTCGCCGGCCCTGCGCCGGCACTGCTCGATGCGCCGTTGTCGGCACCGCTGCCGGCCGAAGGCGTGATCGATGAAGATCCGCTGGCGCGCCCGCAGCAGGAACAGGTGCGCGTGCGCGCGGATCTGCTCGACCGCCTGGTCAACCATGCCGGTGAAGTGGCGATCTACCGCTCGCGCCTGGAACAGCAGCTTGGTGCCTTCCGCGGCGCGATGGGCGAGCTGGAGCGCACCAATGCGCGACTGCGCGACCAGCTGCGCCGACTCGACCTGGAAACCGAGGCGCAGATCGTCGCCCGCTACCAGCGTGAGCAGGACCAGGCCGATCAGAAGTTCGATCCGCTGGAACTGGACCGCTTCTCCACGCTGCAGCAGCTCAGCCGTGCACTGAACGAGTCGGCGGCCGATCTCGGGGGCCTGCAGGGCGTGCTCGACGATCTGTCACGCCAGTACGATTCGTTGCTGCAACAGCAGTCGCGCGTCAGCTCCGAGCTGCAGGATGGCCTGATGCGCGCGCGCATGGTGCCGTTCGATGGCCTGGTGCCGCGCCTGCGCCGCGTGGTCCGCCAGTCCGGAATGGATACCGGCAAGCAGGTGCACCTGACCCTGGAGGGCACCCACGGCGAACTGGACCGCAATGTCCTCGACCGCATGGTCGCGCCGCTCGAACACATGCTGCGCAACTCCGTGGCCCACGGCCTGGAAGCGCCGGAACAGCGTCGCGCCGCCGGCAAGCCGGAAGAGGGCGAAGTCGCCATCCGCCTGCACCGTGAAGGCTCGGAAATCGTGCTGGAAGTGGCCGATGACGGTGCTGGCCTGGACCGCGAAGCGATCCGACGCCGCGCCATCGATCGTGGCCTGTTGGCCGCCGACGCGCAGCCCAGCGAGCAGGAACTGGACAACCTGATCTTCGCCTCCGGTTTCTCCACCGCCGACCAGGTCAGCCAGCTGGCGGGTCGTGGCGTGGGCATGGACGTGGTGCGCAACGAAGTGCGCCAGCTCGGCGGCTCGGTCGACATCCAGTCGGTGCGTGGCCAGGGCGTGCGCTTCACCTTGCGCCTGCCGCAGACGCTGGCCGTCACCCAGGCGGTGTTCGTGCAGATCGGTGAAACCACCTTCGCCGTGCCGGTGGCCTCGGTCAGTGGTATCGGCCGCCTGTCACGCGAACGCTTCGAGGCCGCCGACAGCAGCTACCGCTACAGCGGCGAAGACTATCCGCTGTATGACCTCGGCAGCCTGGTCGGGCAGGCCCCGGCACGCGCCGATGGCCAGGACCAGGTGCCGCTGCTGCTGGTGCGTGCCGGTGACCTGCGCGCTGCCGTGGCGATCGACCAGGTGCTGGGCAACCGCGAAATCGTGGTCAAGCCGGTCGGCCTGCAGATCGCCTCGGTACCGGGCATCTACGGTGCCACCATCACCGGCGATGGCCGCGTGGTGGTGATCCTGGACGTCGCGCCGCTGGTGCGCCGTTTCCTCGCCAATCCGACCGCACCGGTGCTGGCCAATGCACCGCGCGACGAACGCCAGGTGCCGCTGGTGATGGTGGTCGATGACTCGCTGACCATGCGCAAAGTGACCGGACGCATCCTCGAACGCCACAACTTCGAAGTCAGTGTTGCCCGTGACGGCGTGGAAGCACTGGAGCGGCTGGAAGAGCGCGTGCCGGACCTGATGCTGCTGGATATCGAGATGCCGCGCATGGACGGCTACGAGCTGGCCACGGCGATGCGCGCCGACCCGCGCTACAAGGATGTGCCGATCGTGATGATCACCTCGCGCAGCGGCGACAAGCACCGCCAGCGCGCCTTCGAGATCGGTGTCCAGCGGTATCTGGGCAAGCCGTACCAGGAACTGGACCTGATGCGTAACGTGTATGACCTGCTGGGGATCGCCCGTGTCCGTGAGTGAAACCCATCCGGCCCCGGCCGTCGCCCTGCTGGCCCGCCCCGGTGCGGCGCGCGAACGCCTGCGCGAGGCGCTGTCGCATGCAGATGTGCAGCTGGTCCTGGAAGATGACCCGAACGGCCTGGAGCCACAGGTCCTGCAGGCTGCGGATCCGCAGTTCGTGGTGATCGCGCTGGAAGCGGCCATCGAGGACGCACTGGAACGGCTGGACGCCGTGCTCTCGGCACCGGGGCTGACCCTGGTGTTCGATGAGGCCGAGCTGGCCGCGCGCCGCGACGGCTGGGAGGCGCAGCGTTGGGGGCGCCATCTGGCCGCCAAGCTGCACGGCCACCAGCAGGTGTTGCCGCCGGGTGCCGAGGAAGAGCCCAGCCTGCAGCTGGAGCCCGGCCATCCGGCGCCCGCGCCGGCGCCGCAGGAAGAAGCCCTGCAGCCGCATCTGGCGCAGGCGCTGAGCTGGGCCGATGACGTTCCGGCCGACGGTCTGTACTCGCCGCCGGCACACCTGCACGAACCGATCGCGCTGGAGCAGGCCCTGGCGGCACTGCAGCCGGACGTGCCCGAACCACGGGATCCGCCTTCGCCGCCGCAAGCGCCGGCCGAACCGGCGGCGCCTGCGGCACCGCCGATCTCCTTCGATCACACCGCCTGGTCGCTGGTCGAGGAATCGATCGAAGCGCCGGCACCGGCAGAAGTGGCGGCGCCGGCTGCCGCGCCGCAGCCCTCCTTCGATACCGATCATTTGACCCTGGTCGATCTGGATGCCGCCGCCCCGGCCGGTGCGCGCGCCGCATCACTGCTGGTGCTGGCCGGCATCGGTGGCCCGGATGCGTTGCGTCGCCTGCTCGGCGCACTGCCCGCGTCGTTGAGCGTGCCGGTCCTGGTGCACATGCGCCTGGACGGTGGCCGCTACGGCAACCTGGTCAAGCAGATGTCGCGTGTTTCGCCGTTGCCGGTGCAGCTGGCCGAGGCCGGCCAGCGCGCCGCGCCGGGCGAGGTCCACGTGCTGGCTGATGATATCGGCGTGCGCGCGGCCAGCGATGGCCTGCATTTCCAGAGCGATGCCACCGGTATTTCGCTCGCTGCATTGCCGGCCGCACACACTGCGCTGGTGCTGCTCAGCGGTGCCGACCTGGCCCATGTCGGCCCGGCGCTGGACCTGGCGGCCGCCGGTGCGTGGGTGGCCGGGCAGGTAGGCGAGGGCTGCTACGACCCGGCTGCGGCCACCGCCGTGGTTGCTGCCGGCATGGTGGCCGGTGAACCGCAGGAGCTGGCGCAGGCAATTGCCGCGCGCTGGGGTGAGCAGGACGACAACGGAGAGGCACCATGAGCTACGCCAGCAACGACGAAATCCGCGGCGTCCTGATCCAGGCCGGCAACGAGCGCGTACTGCTGCCCAATGCCACCGTGGCCGAAATGATGTCGCGCGTACCGGTGCAGCCGGTCTCCGATGCGCCGCGCTGGCTGGTTGGCGAGATCGGCTGGCACGGCTGGCAGGTGCCGCTGGTGTCGTTCGCACGCCTTTCCGGGCTGGGCGAAGAGACGGTGGCCGGCCACAACAAGGTGGTAGTACTGAAGTCCCTCAGCGGCAACGCGCAGCGCCCGTACTACGCGCTGCTGACGCAGAACTTCCCGCAGCTGATCTCGGTGCCGCGCGACGGCCTGCTGGCCGACGCCTCCGAAGAAACCCTGCCGCAGATCGTGCACATGCGCGTGCTGCTGGGTGAGCAGAGCGCGCTGCTGCCGAACCTGGATGCACTGGAAGCGGCGCTGGATTCGCTGGCGGCCTGATCGGCAATCCGCCGGTCGGGTCGCCGGTAGTGCCGGCCGCTGGCCGGCAACCCCATGATCCCGTGGATGCCGGCCAGCGGCCGGCACTACCACGAAGCCTTACCCCAGATCGCCCAACCGCGCCTGCAACGCCGCGATCGCGGCCAGCCCGACCGTTTCCGTGCGCAGGATCCGCGGCCCCAGTTGCAGCCCTTGGAATCCCGCCGATCGCAATCACGATGCCGCCAGCGGGAGCGGCTTCCTGCGTCGACATTCGCTGGCGGCCTGATCGGCAATCCGCCGGTCGGGTTCCCGGTAGTGCCGGCCGCTGGCCGGCAACCTCATGATCCCGTGGATGCCGGCCAGCGGCCGGCACTACCACGAATCAGCCTTACCCCAGATCGCCCAACCGCGCCTGCAACGCCGCGATCGCGGCCAGTCCGGCCGTTTCCGTGCGCAGGATCCGCGGCCCCAGTTGAAGCCCCTGGAATCCTGCCGCTTGCAATCACGATGCCGACAGCGGGAGCGGCTTCCTGCGTCGACATCCGCTGGCGGCCTGATCGGCAATCCGCCGGTCGGGTAGCTGGTAGTGCCGGCCGCTGGCCGGCAACCTCATGATCCCGTGGATGCCGGCCAGCGGCCGGCACTACCACGAATCAGCCTTACCCCAGATCGCCCAAGCGCGCCTGCAACGCCGCGATCGCGGCCAGTCCGGCCGTTTCCGTGCGCAGGATCCGCGGCCCCAGTTGCAGCCCCTGGAACCCTGCTGCGGCCAGTTGATCGCGGTCGCGTGGCGACCAGCCGCCTTCCGGGCCGATTGCAATCACGATGCCGCCAGCGGGAGCGGCTTCCAGCGTCGACAGGCGATGTGCTCCCTGCGGATCCAGGGTCAGCCGCAGCGAATCGGC
This sequence comes from Stenotrophomonas sp. YJH_SMC_131, assembly GCF_059367975.1. Lineage (NCBI taxonomy): Bacteria > Pseudomonadati > Pseudomonadota > Gammaproteobacteria > Lysobacterales > Lysobacteraceae > Stenotrophomonas > Stenotrophomonas sp. YJH_SMC_131. Next base: position 199,270 of record NZ_JCAFRJ010000002.1, read on the forward strand.
TGGCAGCGCCGCCGCAGCCTGCGCCAGCGACAGCGGCGATCCTACCGGCGGAATGCGCGCGCGCCCGGACTGGCCGCAGGCCGAGGTCACCACGTTGTTCCAGTGCGCCACGCGCTTTTCCGCCCGTGCCGCGTCCAGCTTCACCTCGGTGCGCTCGGCGTTGACCGGAATGATCGCGACCACACCCAGCTCGGTGGCCTTCTGCAGGATCAGGTCCATCTTCTCGCCACGGGCGATGCCCTGCAGCAGGGTGATCGCCAGCGGGGATTCGTTGTCGATGGCCTGCACGGCGTCGATGCGGACCTGCACCTCGCGCTTGCCGGCCACGGTCAGCGTCGCGCTGTAGTCGTGGCCATCGCCGTTGAACAGCACGCAGGTATCGCCTTCGCGCAGGCGCATCACCCGCACCAGGTGGTTGGCGGTCTCTTCCGGCAGGGTCACGGTCTGGCCGCTGTGCAGCGCCAGGTCGATGGGGCAGCGGGTCACGCGCATGCAATCGCCTCGTCGATGGCCGCCAGCGTGGTGTGCGCCAGCAGCTCCAGTTGTTCGTCGTCCACGCAGTAGGGTGGCATCCAGTACAGCACGTCGCCCAGCGGGCGCAGCACCACGCCGCGCTTGAGGGCGGCCTTGTAGGCCTGCAGGCCCAGCCGCAGGCCCGGATCGAACGGCGTGCGCTTGTTGCCGTCGCGCGACAGCTCGAACGCCACCACCATGCCGGCCTGGCGCACGTCGGCCACGTGCGGGTGGTCGGCAAACGGTGCCGCCAGCGTGCCCATCACCGAGGCGATGCCCCGGTTGCGCGCGATCACATCGTCGTCGCGGAAGATGTCCAGCGTCGCCAGCGCCGCGGCGCAGGCCAGCGGGTTGCCGGTGTAACTGTGCGAATGCAGGAAGGCGCGCTCGCGCGAGTCGTCGAGGAAGGCGTCATACAGCGCCTGCGTCGCCAGTACGGCGGCCAGTGGCAGGAAGCCGCCGGTCAGGCCCTTGGACAGGCACATCAGGTCCGGCATCACCCCGGCCTGCTCGCAGGCGAACAGGGTGCCGGTGCGGCCGAAGCCGGTGGCGATCTCGTCGGCGATCATGAACGCGCCATGGGCATCGCACAGTTCGCGCACGCGCTGCAGGTAGACCGGGTCATGCATGCGCATGCCGCCGGCACACTGCAGGCGCGGTTCCAGGATCACCGCGCAGACCTCGCCCGGGTGCTGGTCGAACAGCGTGGCCAGGCCATCGGCCGCCTGCCGTGCGCGATCGGCCGCGCTCTGGCCCGGTTCGGCCAGGTAGGCATCGGGCGACGGCGCGAACAGGCCCTCGGCCAGCAGCGGCGCATAGACGCGGCGGTACAGCGGAATGTCACCCAGCGCCAGCGCGCCCAGGGTTTCGCCGTGGTAGCCGTTCTCGAGCGCGATGAAGCGCGTGCGCCGGGGCTCTCCGCGGTTCTGGAAGTACTGGAAGGCCATCTTCAGCGCCACTTCCACGCCGGCGGACCCGTTGTCGGCGTAGAACACCTTGGCCAGCGGTTCGCGGCCGGCCTGGCGTGGCGCCAGTGCCAGCAGGCGTTCGGCCAGGGTGATCGCCGGCTCGTGGCCGAAACCGGCGAGCATCACCTGTTCCAGCTGCCCGGCCTGGGCAGCGATGGCGCCCCCGATGCGCGGTTCGGCATGACCGAACAGATTGGTCCACCAGCTGCTGACCGCGTCCAGATAGCGGTTGCCGTCGTGGTCGATCAGCCATGCGCCTTCGCCACGGGAAATCGGTACCAGCGGCAGGGTGTCCGGATGCTCACGCATCTGCGTGCACGGGTGCCACAGCACCTGCAGGTCGCGCTGCCGCCAGTGGCGGGCCAGCGGGGAGGGGGTTGGGTCTGCTAGCATTTCGGGCTCATGAACATGTTGCTGCCTGCACATTCTATCGGCCCCGGCGCAGCCGCCGGTCGCCGCGGAGATTCCGCATGAACGATGACCGTGCCGGCCGTCGCTTGCCGATCATCCATCGGATCACCGATGAGGAGAACGGCCCCTTCCAGCGCCAGCACCTGGACCTGGAGTTCTCCAACGGCGAACGCCGCCGCTTCGAGCGCCTGGTCAGCCGTGGGCACGGTGCGGTGGTGGTGGTGCCGATGCTCGACGACGAAACCGTGCTGCTGGTACGTGAATACGCCGCTGGCATGCACCGTTACGAACTCGGGCTGGTGAAGGGCCGGATCGATGCCGGCGAGACGCCCGAGCAGGCGGCCGACCGCGAACTGAAGGAAGAGGCCGGTTATGGTGCGCGCCGGGTCGACGTGCTGCGCGCGATGACCCTGGCCCCGACCTACATGAGCCACCAGTCGTGGCTGGTGGTGGCGCGCGACCTGTACCCGGAAAAACTGGCCGGCGACGAGCCGGAGGAGCTGGAAGTGGTGCCGTGGAAGCTGGCCGAACTGGACCAGCTGATGCTGCGCGAGGACTTCTCAGAGGGACGCTCGCTGGCGGCGCTGTTCATTGCCCGCCAGTGGCTGCAGGGAACGCGATGATCAAGCTGACGACGGACCTGCGCGAGACCGCCATCGCCATCGCCCAGGAAGCCGGACAGGCCATCATGCAGGTGTATGCCGATGGCTTCGACGTGCAGATCAAGGACGACAACAGCCCGGTCACCGCAGCTGACCTGGCCGCCAACCAGGTCATTGAACTGGGCCTGCGCCAGCTGACCCCGGACCTGCCGATCCTGTCCGAGGAATCGGCGCAGGTGGGCTGGGAGCAGCGCCGCCACTGGGGCGCCTACTGGCTGGTGGACCCGCTCGACGGCACCCGCGAGTTCGTCAAGCGCAACGGTGAGTTCAGCGTCAACATTGCCTTGATCTACCAGGGCGCACCGGCATTCGGCGTGGTGCTGGCGCCGGTCACCGGCATTGTCTGGCATGCCATGCGCGGGGAACTGGCCTATCGGCGGCAGGGTCTGCACGACACCGTGCTGCGCACCCGCACGCCGGCCACTGCTCCGCTGCGCGTCGCCGCCAGCCGATCGCACCGTTCGCCGGAAACCGAGGCGCTGCTGGCGCGCATGGGCCGCATCGAGACCATCGCGCAGGGATCGTCGCTGAAATTCTGCCGGATCGCCGAAGGCGGCCTGGATGTCTATCCGCGGCTCGGCCCGACCTCTGAATGGGATACCGCCGCCGGCCAGTGCGTGCTGCATGCGGCGGGTGGCGCGGTGCTGTCGGCCGCGACCGGCAAGCCGTTCCGTTACAACCGCCGCGAAACGCTGTTGAACGGCGATTTCATTGCCCTTGGTGATACCAGCCTGCCGTGGCGCGACTGGTTGTCCGACTGAACCTGGAGGCCGCATGAGCGCGCACGACACCCCTGCCACCGGCAGCGAGGCAAGCCATCAACTGGAACGCCTGCTGGTCATCATGGCGCGCCTGCGCGACCCGCAGGGAGGTTGCCCATGGGACCTGGAGCAGGACTTCTCGACCATTGCCCCGTACACCATCGAGGAAGCCTACGAGGTGGCCGATGCGATCGACCGCGGCGACCTCGACGATCTCTGCGACGAGCTCGGCGACCTGCTGCTGCAGGTGGTGTTCCACGCACGCATGGCCGAGGAGCAGGGGGCATTTGCCTTCGCCGATGTCGCACGTGCGATCAGCGACAAGATGCAGCGCCGTCACCCGCATGTGTTTGCCGATGTCAGCGTCGACGATGCCGACGGGGTGATGCGCAACTGGGACGCGATCAAGCGCGCCGAGCGTGCCGCCAAGGGCGAGCAGGACACCTCCGCACTGGCCGGTATCTCGCGTGGCTTGCCGGAATGGCAGCGCGCCGTGAAGCTCCAGTCGCGCGCGGCCAGGGTCGGTTTCGACTGGCCGGGCCCGCTGCCTGTGCTGGACAAGGCGGCCGAGGAGCTGCAGGAGCTGCGAGAGGAATTCGAGCGCGGCGATATCGCGGGCAACAAGGCGCGCTTGCAGGAAGAACTGGGCGACCTGCTGTTCGTCTGCGCCAACCTGGCCCGGCACGCCGATATCGATCTGGGCGCCGCACTGCGCGGGGCCAACCACAAGTTCGAGCGGCGCTTCCGCGCGATGGAAGCGCAGGCCGAGGCGCAGGGGGAGGCGTTGGCGGCACTGGACCTGGATGCGCAGGAAGCGCTGTGGCAGCACGCCAAGGCAGCAGAAAAAGCGTGAAGACGCTTGGCCTGTTCCTGCTGACCGCGCTGGCCGAGATCGTCGGCTGTTACCTGCCATGGTTGTGGCTGCGCAAGGGAGGCAGCGTCTGGTTGCTGCTGCCAGCCGCGGCCAGCCTGGCCCTGTTCGCCTGGCTGCTGACTCTGCACCCGACTGCCAGTGGACGGGTCTATGCCGCCTACGGTGGCGTGTACATCGGCACCGCGCTGTTCTGGTTGTGGCTGGTCGACGGCATCCGCCCCAGCCGCTGGGACCTGTTCGGTGCAGCCCTGTGCCTGGCCGGCATGGCGGTGATCATGTTCGGTCCGCGCACGCCCCCCGTGTAGCGTCGAGCCAGGCTCGACCGCGCCCACCCTTTTGTAGAGCCGAGCCATGCTCGGCTGCTTCTCCGGGGAGCAGTCGAGCAAGCTTGGCGCTACAAGGGCCAAGGCAGCCGAGCATGGCTCGGCTCTGCAACGGCCGCCGGGCCATGCCCCGCAAGCGCGCAGCGCTGCATCCCGGTAAGGCGCATGATGGCAGTGACCACGGCCCCCGGAGCACGCGCATGTCCCGCTTCGCCAGCTTCCGCGAGTTCTATCCGTTCTATCTCAGCGAGCACCGCCACCCGGTCTCGCGGCGCCTGCATTTCATCGGCAGCTGCGGAGTGCTGCTGCTGGCTGCGGCTGCCGTGTTGCGCGGCCAGCCGACGCTCCTGCTGGCCGCGTTGTTCTGCGGTTATGGATTCGCCTGGGTCGGCCACTTCTTCTTCGAGAAGAATCGCCCGGCCACCTTCCGGCATCCGCTGTATTCATTCATGGGTGACTGGGTGATGTTCGTCGACATCCTGCGTGGGCGGGTGCGCCTGTAACAGGCGGTTGCGGGGAGCGCAGCCATTGCCTCGCCCGAAAGGGAAAGGGCAAGGCGGGCCGCGCTTCCGCTTCCACGAACCGCTGCGCTGCGGCACGCCTGCGGGCGACCGATCTGGGATAATGGGAATTCCTGTTTCCTCTGCTGCCGGACCGGTCATGACCCAGAAGACGCTGCTCAACGATACCCACCGCGCCCTTGGCGCCAAGATGGTCGATTTCGGGGGTTGGGACATGCCCATCCACTACGGCTCGCAGCTGGACGAACACCACCTGGTGCGTCGCGAAGCCGGCGTGTTCGACGTCAGTCACATGACCGTGGTCGACCTGCGCGGTGACCAGGTCAAGCCGTTCCTGCGCCGCCTGCTGGCCAATTCGATCGACAAACTGAAGGTGACCGGCAAGGCCCTGTACTCGTGCATGCTGAATCCGCGCGGCGGCGTCATCGACGACCTGATCGTCTACTACCTGGGCGACGATTTCTTCCGCATGGTGGTCAATGCCTCCACCCGCGAAAAGGACCTGGCCTGGCTGCGTGAGCAGGCGGCACCGTTCGGTGTTTCCGTCGAGCAGCGCCCGGACCTGGCCATCCTCGCCGTGCAGGGCCCGCAGGCGCGCGACATCGTGATCGGCCTGGCCCGCGAAGCCGACCGTGCAGCACTGACCAAGCTGGGCCGCTTCGCCGCCCTGCAGGCGCAGTCCGACGACGGCGTCGAGTTGTTTGTCGCCCGCACCGGCTACACCGGTGAAGACGGTTTCGAGATCCTGCTGCCGCAGGATGCCGTGGTCGCCTTCTGGAACCGCCTGCTGGCGGCAGGCGTGAAGCCGGCCGGCCTCGGTGCGCGCGACACCCTGCGCCTGGAGGCCGGCATGAACCTGTACGGTCAGGACATGGACGAAGAGATCAGCCCGTATGAAGCGGCACTGGCCTGGACCGTGTCGCTGGACGAAGGCCGCGACTTCATCGGCCGCGACGTGCTGGAGGCGCAGAAGGCCGCCGGCACCGCGCGCCAGATGATCGGCCTGGTGATGGACGAGAAGGGCGTGCTGCGCCACGGCCAGGCGGTGACCACCGCTGGCGGCCAGGGCGAGATCCTGTCCGGCACCTTCTCGCCGACCCTGGCCAAGGGCATCGCCTTCGCCCGCGTGCCGGCCGGTGAACTCGGCGAGGTCACCGTCGACATCCGCGGCCGGCAGGTGCCGGTGCGCGTGGTCAAGTTCCCGTTCGTGCGCGAAGGCCAGGCCCAGCCCGGCGTGCTCGCCGACGCCTGATCCGAACGTGCCGGTCGTCACTGACAGCAGTGGCGGCCGGTTGGTTACACTAGCCCCGTTTTTTCCACCCCTGCATATCTCTGGAGCAGTCCCATGAGCGAGATCCCCGGCGACCTCAAGTTCCTCAAGTCCCATGAGTGGGCCCGTGTCGAAGGCAATGGCCGCGTCACCGTCGGTATTTCCGACCACGCCCAGGGCCTGCTGGGTGACCTGGTCTACGTCGAACTGCCGGAAGTCGGCGCCGACGCCAAGGCCGGCGAACAGATCGCCGTCGTCGAGTCGGTGAAGGCCGCCTCGGACGTCTACAGCCCGATCAGCGGCAAGGTCGTCGAGGTCAACTCGGCCCTGTCCGACAAGCCGGAAACCATCAACGAAGATGCCTACGGCGAAGGCTGGATGTTCGTGATCGAACTGACCAACGCCGAAGAGGTCAACGAGCTGCTGGACCCGGACGCGTACGCCGAAGCCCTGGAGAACGACGACCACTGAGTCGTCGTTTCCGGATTCTGGAACGGCCACCTTCGGGTGGCCGTTTTTGTTTTGGCGACCGCGTCGGACTCATGACGCGGGGTTCGCTGTGCACCCTCGGCGTGGCATCAGCCGACAGGCGAACGGTGCCGATGGGCGTGCGCAGTTTTGCGCAAATCCGCGTTTCAGCCCCGCGCCGAAGCGTTCGAATGTGAAAACTTTTCGCCCCCCGTTGCGGCGCCGTTGTGCTGGCGTTGGCGGCGGTGCCGGTGACCACCGACGATGCGCGTACGCCGTTGTGCCTTGCCTGCGCCTGTCTACGCGGAGTGCTTATTTCAAGTGTTTTTTGATCAACGCCTGCATTGGCATCGATGCAGGCAACGTGCGTGCGCGCCGCTTCCACCGTCGTTGCAGGCCGTGCAGAGTGGTGGCGCTGGCGGCGCCCGGGAAGGCGCGGATGTGAAAATTTTTCGCGGGGGTTGTTGACAGTAAAAAAAACCGTGATTAGGTTTCGCCTCAGCAGACCTTGCCTGCCCAACCGAGTGCGCAGAATCAATCGTCCGATGCGAAGCAGCCCCTTCAAGACCACCGCGACCCTGATGACGGTGGACATGGCCCCGCTTCCCCCGGAGAAATGCAAGGCAACTCCCGTTCCGATGCCCGCTCCGCCGATCGAGGCGGGCATTGCCGCATCCGTAACGGCGCGCCTGACGCGCCGGCGGTCCCCGCACGCAGCATCCGCGGGTTTGATCCAACTGGGCGTTTCAACTCCCTATCACTGACGAGGAGCCATCCCATGGCAACCAAGAAAGCTGCGAAGAAGAAGCCCGCCGCCAAGAAAGCGGTGAAGAAGGTCGCGAAGAAGGCCGCTGCCAAGAAGGCAGTGAAGAAGGTCGCGAAGAAGGCAACCGCCAAGAAGGCAGTGAAGAAGGCTGCGAAGAAGGTCGCCAAGAAGACCACTGCGAAGAAGGCAGTGAAGAAGGCGGCGAAGAAGGTAGCCAAGAAGTCCGCTGCCAAGAAGGCCACCAAGAAGGTTGCCAAGAAGGCCACCAAGAAGACTGCCAAGAAGGCCGCGGCGCGCAAGCCGGCCAAGAAGGTCGCGAAGAAGGCCACTGCCAAGAAGGCCGTCAAGAAGACCGCCAAGAAGGCAGTGAAGAAGACCGCGAAGAAGGCCACCAAGAAGGCTGCCCCGAAGAAGGCAGCGAAGAAGGTTGCCAAGCGCAAGCCGGCCGCCCGCAAGAAGAAGGCCGCTCCGGTCGCTCTGCCGGCAACCCCGGCGCCGCTGATCTAAGTACTTCCCGATAGCCGCATCCTGAAACCCCCTTCCCTGGCTGCCCAGCGGGGAGGGGGTTTTTTTATGGGCCACTTGTAGCGTCGAGTCGAGCCAGGCTCGACCGCTTTGCTGACGGTCGGCGCTAGCCGTGCGGCGCCGCTGGAAAGCGCTCCATCAGGAAGTCGAGGAAGCTGCGCAGGCGGGTGGAGTGGTAACGGTCGTGCGCATAGACCACGTGCATCGGCCGACCGGCCTGACCGTATTCCGGGAACAGCTGCACCAGACGCCCCGCCTCGACATCGGCGGCCAGCAGCAGCGTCGATTGCAGGACGATGCCAAGGCCGTGCAGCGCCGCCGAACGCAGCGCTTCGCCATTGTTGATCTGCAGTCGGCCGTCGGGCACGTGGTCGAGCTCGCCAGCGTCGTGCTGCAGCCACTGGGCAAGCGCACTCGGTTCGAACGACAGGCATTGATGGCCGGCAAGTGCGTGCACGCTGCGTGGCGTGCCGTGCCTGGCCAGATACGCCGGCGATGCGCACATCATCAAGCGATAGGGGGCCAGTGCTCGGGCCACCAGCACGCTGCTGTCGGCCAGCGTGCCGATGCGCAGTGCCGCCTCGAAGCCCTCTTCGGCCAGGTCGACCACACGATCGGTCAGCGTGGCTTCGACCCGGACATCCGGATGACGGGCCATGTACTCGGCCAGCGCCGGTACCAGCGCGTGTGTACCGAAGATCACCGGTGCGCTGATGCGCAGCGTGCCCGCCGGTGAGAGCTGCTGGTGCTGCGCCTGCGCGTCGGTTTCCTCCACCAGGCGCAGGATCTCCTTGCAGCGCGCGTAGTAGTCCTCGCCGAACGGTGTCATGTGCTGGCGCCGGGTGGTACGGCTCAACAGCTGCATGCCCAGCCGGGCTTCCAATGCGCGCAGGTGCTTGCCGGCCATCGTTGCCGAGATATCCATCGCCGCGGCTGCCGCACTGAGGCTGCCCTTGTCCACGATCAGCACGTAGACCTGCATGCTCTCCAGCAGGTTCATCTGACACCCCGGGTGTTGAATGCTGAAACCTGCGTGGAGTTTATCAATCAGGGGTGATCAAACAGCATGTCGTGCACGGACCGGATTCGCCGGCCACGCTGACAGGAGAACACCATGGACTTGAATCTTGCTGGCCGTACCGCGTTGGTGACGGGCGCGGCCAGCGGCATCGGTGCCGCCGTCGCCAGGCAGCTGGCGGCCCAGGGCGTGCGCATTGCCATCACGTCGCGGCAGCGGGCACCGCTGCAGGCGCTGGCGGCGCGGATCGAAGCCGAAGGCGGCGCTGCACCGGTCATCGTGGCCGGCGATGTCACGGTTGCCGGCGACCTCCGGTACATCGCGGACGCATCCCGTGAGGCATTGCAGCGTGTCGACATCCTGGTCAATGCCGCAGGCGGTTCCCGGCCGACCACGGTCGATGCCGATGACGATATCTGGGAGGAAGCGATCGCCCTGAACTTCTCCGCCGCACGACGGCTGACCCAGGCGCTGTTGCCCGGCATGCAGGCGCAGGCATGGGGACGGGTGATCAACTTCAGCGGTTCGATGGAACCGCGCGCGGTGAACGCGACCACCGCGGCGAAGGCGGCATTGCACCTGTGGAGCAAGGGCCTTTCGTCGGAGGTGGCGGGGCAGGGCATCACGGTGAACGCGATTGCACCGGGGCGCATCAACAGCGCGCAGATCCTGGACCGCCTGCACCCCACCGAGGAAAGCAGACGCGCGTTCATTGCCCGCAACATCCCGATCGGACGCTTTGGTGAACCGGAGGAAGTGGCGCCGCTGGTGGCGTTCCTGGCCTCGCCGCTGGCGGGTTACATCACCGGTGCGGTGATTCCAGTGGACGGCGGCATGCACTACTTCGCGCACTAGCGCTGCGGAACTGCAGAGCCGAGCATGGGCTCGACGCTGCAACGGCCAACAAAAAGGGCGACCGATGGGCCGCCCTTCGCACACACGGTCGAGCCCGCCTGGTCAGCGCGGCGAAGCCACCGCGCGGTTGCCCGAGGCGCCCTTGCCCTTGCGCTTGTCCTGCTGCGCCGGGCTTGCGCCCTCGGCCATCAGGTTGTCGCTGCCGAAGTCGGTGTCCACGTCCAGCCAGCGCTGCGCCGGCAGGCCGAGCGCCGAGTCGAGCACGGTCGGCAGCAGGCCGCTGGGCAGGCCGCTTTCGCCATTCCAGAGGATGGCGATGCCGAGGTCACGTTCCGGCACCAGCGCGACCAGGCCGCGATAGCCCTGCACGGCACCTGCATGGAACACCACGTCGTGGCCGGCGTAGTCGAAGGTACGCCAACCCAATGCGTAGCCCGCCGAGTGCAGGCGCTCACGGCGCCAGCCCGAACGCATCTCGCCCGGCGTGTTGATCAGGCTTGAATGCAGGGTGGCCAGCAGCGGTGCCGGCAGCACGTCGGGGCGATGGCCGGTGTGGGCCAGCAGCCACTGCGCCATGTCGCTGGCGCTGGCGTTGACGCCAGCCGCCGGAGCGACGCGGTAATAGGTGGGCTTGGGCGTCAGCGAGACCCAGCCGTTGCGGCTGCGCACGTGCGGACGCGCCCAGCGCGAGCTGGCCTGGATGCCGGCCAGACCGAGGCTGGCATCATTCATGCCCAGCGGCTTGAAGATGCGGCGCTCGACCGACTGCTCGTAGAAGCTGCCCGAGGCCGCATAGACCACGTCGCCGATCAGGCTGAAGGCCACGTTCTGGTAGGCGTAGCAGTCGCCCGGCAGGCATTTCAGGCTGGTGTTGGCCAGCTTCTGGGTCAGCGCGTAGTACTCGGCGTTGCCTTCGATGTCGCGGTCGTAGGCGTTGTACGGCAGGCCGACGCGATGGCTGAGCACGTCGGCCACGGTCAGGCGGTCGGTGGCTTCGGGCGAATTGAGGCGGAAGCCCGGCACGTAGTCGGTGACCTTGCTGTCCCAGCGCAGCGTGCCGTCGTTGACCAGCAGGCCGGCCATGGTGCCGGCGAAGGCCTTGGACAGCGAGGCCAGACGAAACACGGTGTGCGCATCGACCGGCAGCGGGTTGTTGACGTCGGTGACGCCATAGCCACGCGCGCTGAGAATGCGGCCGCCCTGCACGATCGCCACCGCCATGCCTGGCACGCGCTCGCCATAGGTCAGCTGCTGCGCCATCGATTCGATGTTGGCGACGTTGAAGCCAGCCGCCGGCGCCTGGACGCGCGGCACCAGACCGGTGCGGTAGGCCGCAGGCTGGGTGTGGGCGACGGTGGCAGCCGTCGCGGATTCGATGTTGGTCGGCATCGGCGGCAACGCCGGCGGTGTCTGCGCGGTGGTGGACAAGGCAACGGGCATCAACATGCCCAGCAAACCGGTGGCCGCCGAACGGATCGGACGACGCAGGCTGTTCTTTTTCATCGGTTGGACCCGTGCGCGACTGCTGATGGCGATTCTAGCGCCGCTTTTCCCCTGTGCACAAACAAAGCGAAGATGAATGCGCATCTTGTTGAAAAAGTTGGAATTTTGACGCCCCGAAAGTGTGTATCGGAACGTGTCGTCCAGGCCGGTCGTCGCGTCCGTCCGCAGGCGCGAGGGCGCGTCGCGCTGGCGATGTTGCAGTGCATTGGCTAACGTACGCGCTTCACCGCCCCGGAGCCTGCCATGCTGCTGTCCAACCGCCGTCTGTGGGCGAGGGGCGCTGCATGAGCGCTGCATCGGGCAAGGGGCCGCTGCAGGGCCTGGCGGCGGCGCTGCGCGAGTCGCCGGCGCTGTGGTGGTCGTTCCTGTACTTCTTCTGCCTGCTCAGCGGCTACTACGTGCTGCGCCCGGTGCGTGAGGCCATGGCCGCCTCGGCGGACCTGGAAACGGTGTTCCCGCCCGTGCTGATCACCTGGTTCGCCAGCCATGGCATCGCGTTGAAGGACTTCGTCCTGCAGTTCCTGTTCTCCTGCGTGTTCGTGATCATGCTGGTGCTGCAGCCGGTGTACGGCTGGCTGGTCAGCCGCTTCCCGCGCCGTGTGTTCCTTCCCGTGGTGTACGGCTTCTTCATCGTCACCCTGCTGGGGTTCTACGCACTGTTCGACAGTCACGTGCCAGGGCGGGGCATGGCCTTCTTCCTCTGGGTGATGGTCTTCAACCTGTTCGCGGTGGCGGTGTTCTGGAGCTTCATGGCCGACGTGTTCTCCAACGCACAGGCGCGTGCCTACTACGGCTACATCGGTGCGGCCGGCACCGTTGGCGCGTTCCTCGGCCCGTTGATCACCAGCGCGCTGGCCCAGCGCGTGGGCATCGCCAACCTGATGCTGGTCTCGGCAGCATTCCTGGTCGTGTGCCTGTTGTGCATCTGGCGGCTGCGGCATTGGGCGGTGCTGCGCGAACGCGAGCAGCAACTGGTGTCCGGCGAGCAACCGATGGGCGGCAGCGTGCTGGACGGCCTGAAACTGATCGTGCGCGAGCCGCTGCTGCGCTGGTTGGCGGTGATGGTGGTGTTCGGCGTGGGCGTCGGCACGCTGCTGTACAACCAGCAGGCCAGCATCGTGCGCGCGGCGTTTACCGACCCGGCGGCCAGTACCGCGTTCTTCTCGCGCATCGACCTGGCGGTGAACGCGCTGGCGCTGCTGATGCAGGTGGGCCTGACCCGCTGGCTGCTGTCGCGCCACGGCATCGCGCCGGCGCTGCTGATTCCCGGTTTCGCGATCCTGATCGGCTTCTCGGTGCTGGCAGCCTCGCCGATGCCGTTGATGGTCGCGGTGGTGCAGGTGATGACCCGCGCCAGCGAATTCGCACTGGCCAAGCCGGCGCGCGAGACCATCTACACGCGCGTGGACCGGCAGTGGCGCTACAAGGCCGGCGCGGCGATCGACACCGTGGTGTACCGCGGCGCGGACCTGGGGTTCACCTGGATCCACAAGGCACTGACCCTGTTCGGTTCGCACGTGGTGTTCATCGGCGGCGTGCTGGTGGCCGGCTTCATGACCCTGGCTGCGTTCGGCGTGCTGCGCGAAGAAAAGAAGCTGCCGCGCGACCGTTGATTTGCCGGGGTCAGAGCCTTTTCCCGCGGATAGGGCGCTGACCCCATTCTCCTTCCCTGTCCAAGGAACCGCACATGTACTGGATCGCACTCGCCCTGACCTTGCTGGTCGCACTGCTGCACGTCTATTTCCTGGTCCTGGAGATGTTCCTGTGGACCCGCCCGCTGGGCCTGAAGACCTTCCGCAATACGCCGGAGAAGGCCGGGGCCACGCGCGTGCTGGCGGCCAACCAGGGCTTGTACAACGGCTTCCTGGCGGCAGGCATCGTGGTGGGGCTGGTGATCGATCAGCCGGTGCTGGTGACGTTCTCGCTGGCCTGCGTGGTGGTGGCGGGGTGCTACGGCGCGTACAGCGTGAGCCGCCGTATTTTCATGATCCAGGCGGTGCCGGCGATCCTGGCGTTGGTGTTTCGCGCGCTGGCGTAGTTTCCAGCCAACGGCGCAGCCCCTCGTGGGTCGGTCGCGTGGAGCGGGTCATGTGTTGGGGGTGGCGGGTGGGCCGTGCAGGGGACGCTGCAAGTACGTCCATGTAAGCTCGATGGCGCCATCCATGGCGCCAACGCCCCTGAACGGCCCACCCGCCACACCCCTGACAGTTTCAGGGCGCGGCCAGCCCACGGAGAAGAAAAAGAAGTTCAAGAGCAACAGCAACAGCAACAGCAACAGCAAAAAGCGGCCGGTGGGCCGCTTTTGCTTTTGCTTCTGCCCTTCTTTTTTCTCTTGCGTGGGTGGACGCCGCAGAGATGCGTCCGAGGCTGGGGGCGGTGGGGTCGCGGGGATGTCCGCGGCATGGATGCCGCGGCCAAGTCCCCAGGGATGGGTTCACGGCGTCCCCCGCGAACCCACCGTCCCCAGCCTAACCAGGGCTTTCCGCGATCAACCGTCCACCCACGAGGGGCTGCGCCGTTCGCGGGAACCTACTTCGCCGGCGACAACCACATGTCGATCACCGCGCTGAACACCTCCGTGCCCGCACGGTCGCGCACGCTCACCGTCACCGGCAGGGCATAGCCCTCGGCCGCGACGACAATCGGCTGTGCCGGCAACGCCACCGCCTGCAGCGTGCCACGTGCCTTGGCCAGGTACTGCACCTGCATCCCCTTCGGGATCCAGCGCATGCCCTTCGGCAGCGATGCATCGACCATCAACCCGGCGGTCAGTTCGGCCAGGTTGCACATCGCGATCGCGTGCACCGTGCCGATGTGGTTGCGCACCCTGCGGCGGTCGGCCAGCGTGCCTTCGCAGCGGCCGTGTTCCAGGCGGGTGATGCGTGGCGCGATGCTGGCGAAGTAGGGCGCCTTGAAGCACACCGCGCGCGAGAACAGCCAGGTGCCGGCGGGCCAGCGCTGCAGCCGGTGGTAAAGCGAGAGCAGGGGCGTGGACATGGTGGGTATTCCGGTCGGCGGATAAAGCGACGGCGGGCCGAGGCCCGCCGTCGAAGCAACGCGTGTCGCGGGCGATCAGGCTGCCTGCGAATGCGGGTCCTTGTGCTGGCGGTCGTAGTAGCTGGCCGCGCGCAGTTCGTGGGTGTCGAAGTCGTCCACGCTGATGGTGTCCAGGGTCAGCGTGCGCAGCTCTTCCAGCAGGCTGCGCTCATCCTGGGTGATCACGCCCTCGGCCACGGCTTCGTCCAGCTGCGCCTTGAAGTCCAGCGCCTCGATGCCCTTGCTCTTCAGCGCCTTCAGGAACTTGCGCTCCACCGGCTCGGCCATGATCGCCTTGCTCAGGTAGCTGTTGATACGGCCGCCCGGGTTGTTCTCGCACGGGGTCAGGAACACGCCACTGGCCAGACGGTCGCGGGCTTCATTCGGCGCCATCAGCAGGGCGGCGACACGACGGCTCAGGCGATCGCCCGGAGCCTCGGCACGACGGCCCAGCGGGAAGATCAGTGCCCACATCAGCCAGCCGATCGGACGGATCGGGAAGTTGCGCAGTGCGGCCGACAGCGACTCTTCGATCTTGTGCACGCTGTCATGGAAGGCCCAGGCCAGCAGCGGCTGGTCGGCCTGCGGTGCGCCTTCGTCGTGGTAGCGCTTGAGCATGGCGCTGGTCATGTAGACGTGGCTCAGCACATCGCCCAGGCGGCCGGACAGCGATTCCTTGAACTTCAGCTTGCCGCCGAGGGTCATCATCGAGATGTCGGCCATCAGCGCCAGGTTGGCCGAGTAGCGGTCCAGCTTGCGGAAGTAGCGGCGGGTATAGGCGTCGCCCGGGGCGGCACCGAAGCGCGCGCCGGTCAGGCCGAACCAGAACGAACGCACGGCATTGGAGATGCCGAAGCGGATGTGGCCGAACAGGCTGCGGTCGAAGTCCTGCAGGCCGGCGCGGGTATCCGGATCCTGCGCGGCCTTCATTTCCTTCAGCACCCACGGGTGGCACAGGATCGCACCCTGGCCGAAGATCAGCAGGCTGCGGGTCATGATGTTGGCGCCCTCCACGGTGATCGCGATCGGCGCGGCCTGCCAGCTGCGGCCAGCGAAGTTGCGCGGCCCCAGGATGATGCCCTTGCCGCCGATCACGTCCATCATGTCCGAGATCACTTCGCGACTCATGGTGGTGCAGTGGTACTTGGCGATCGCCGACGGCACCGACGGCACGTCGCCACGGTCAACCGCGGCGGCGGTGGCCTGCGACAGCGCACTGATCTTGTACGCCTTGCCGCCAATGCGGGCCAGCGCTTCTTCCACGCCCTCGAAGCGGCCGACCGACAGGCCGAACTGCTTGCGGATGCGCGCATAGGCGCCGGTCACCGCGGCACCGGCCTTGGCACCACCACTGGCGGTGGACGGCAGGGTGATCGAGCGGCCCACGGCCAGGCACTCGTTGAGCATGTTCCAGCCCTTGCCGGCCATGGCCGCGCCACCGATCAGCTGGGTCAGCGGAATGAACACGTCCTTGCCGCGGATGGGGCCGTTCTGGAACGTCGAGTTCAGCGGGAAGTGGCGACGGCCGATTTCAACGCCGGCGGTGTCGCGCGGCAGCAGGCCCAGGGTGATGCCGATGTCGCGGGTATCGCCGATCAGGCCATCCGGGTCGTACATGCGGAACGCCAGGCCGATCAGCGAAGCGACCGGGGCAAGGGTGATGTAGCGCTTGTCGAAGGTGAGCTTGACGCCGAGCACCTGCTCGCCGTTCCACTCGCCCCTGCAGACGATGCCGTAGTCCGGGATCGAGGTGGCGTCGGAGCCGGCGAACGGACCGGTCAGGCCGAAGCAGGGCACTTCGCGGCCATCGGCCAGGCGCGGCAGGTACTGGTCCTTCTGTTCCTGGGTGCCGTAATGCACCAGCAGTTCACCCGGGCCCAGCGAGTTGGGCACGCCGACGGTGGAGCTGACCACCGAAGACACCGACGCCAGCTTCTGGATCACCTTGTGGTGGGCCAGTGCGGAGAAGCCCAGCCCGCCATATTCCTTCGGGATGATCATGCCGAAGAACTTGTTCTTCTTGATGAAGGCCCACAGTTCCGGCGGCAGGTCCGCATGGACATGGGTGATTTCCCAGTCGTTGACCATCGCGCACAGCTCTTCCACCGGGCCATCGAGGAAGGCCTGTTCCTCGGCGGTCAGCTGCGGCTTGGGATAGTTGAGCAGGATGTTCCAGTCCGGATCACCGGTGAACAGTTCGCCCTCGAAACCGACCGAACCGGTTTCCAGTGCGATGCGCTCGGTCTGCGACAGCGGCGGCAGCACCTTGCGGAACACCTTCATCATCGGGCCGGTCAGCAGCGGCTTGCGGATGAACGGCAGCAGCAGCGGCACGGCGATGACGGCCAACACGGCGGCCGCGACGATCGTGGCGGTCTGGTTGACGTAGGGAATGAACCAGCAGGCGGCCAGCAGGGCCACGCTGATCAGCGTCCAGGTAACCAGCCGCATGCGGTGGTAGGCGACGAACGCGCCTGCCAGCAGCAGGGCGAGGAAGGGAAGAACGATGCTCATGAGCGTGCTCCGGTGACGTGCTCGTTTGTGGCGGACGAAGCCGCAGCGTCCGCTGCGGGCAACACGTCCAGATAGTCCAACACAGTAGCGGTAAAGGCGTCGTTGTCATCGCCGGCGACCATATGGGTGGCCTGCGGCAGCTGCACATGGCGCGCATGCGGCGCCAACGCCAGGAACTCGGCCACGGTCTGCGGCGTGACCAGGTCGCTGCGTCCGCCGCTGACCAGCAGCAGCGGGCACTTCACCTGGCGCGCGGCCTCGGCCAGTGCGTCCTGGTGCTGTTCGCTGTCGCGGGCCAGTTCGGCCACCAGGCGCGGATCCCAGTGCCAGCGCCAGCGGCCGCGGCCGTCCTCGCGCAGCAGCGCACGCAGCGACTGCTCGGATTTGCGCGGACGGTGCGGCATGTACGCCGAGATCACGTCGGCGGCCTGGGCCAGCGAAGCGAAGCCGTCGGGATGGGCGGTCATGAAGGCGAGGATGCGCTCGACGCCGGCGGTATCCCAGCGCGGGGTGATGTCCACCAGCACCATCGCCGAGAACAGGCCGGGCCAGCGCGACTCGGCCAGCAGGCCGAACAGCCCGCCCATCGATGCGGCAACCAGTACCGGCGGGCGCGGCTGCTCGCCGGCCAGCACGATCAGGTCATCGGCGAACTGTTCGCCGTGATAGGGCAGGTTGGCGGCATTCCAGTCCGAATCGCCGTGGCCGCGGGCGTCGTAGGCCAGCGTCTGCAGGCCGGCGGCATTCAGTGCGCGGGCAGTGGCATTCCAGGCGTGGCGGGTCTGGCCGAAGCCATGCGCGAACAGCACCCGGCCGCGCCGGCCATGGTCGCTGGCGGTGGCGGCCAGGCGGGCGCCATGGGCGGCGTCCAGGCGCAGGTCATGGAACGCAGCGGGAGGTGGGGACGTAACCATACTTGCTAGTATGGATCGGTTCGGGGGGAAGTCAATACTGCACGGTATGGTGCGCTGCGGAAGTCCCCTGAATGGACCTCGCCTGGGAGGCTGCGACGGTTTCGACCGCAACCGCGTACTGCAACGAACCCCGGCGTATGGTTAAATCAGCCCATGAATCAACCTGACGCTTCCGCCGGCGAACCGCGCGCCGGCCGCAACAGCCGCCTGAGTGCCGAAGACTGGGCCCAGGCGGCCCTCGATCTGATTGCTGAACAAGGTGTCGGCGCCGTCGCGGTGGAGCCGCTGGCACGGCGGCTCGGCGTCACCAAGGGCAGTTTCTACTGGCATTTCCCTTCGCGCGATGCATTGCTGCAGGCGGCGCTGGAGCGCTGGGAACTGTTCGAACAGGAACAGGTGTTCGGCAGCCTGGAAGACGTGCCGGATCCGCGCGTGCGCCTGCGCCAGCTGTTCCAGATGGTGGCGCATGAAGTGCAGCCGCACATCATCTACAGCGAGCTGCTGAAGGCACTGGATCATCCGATGGTGCGGCCGGTGATCGACCGCGTCTCGCAGCGCCGCCTCGATTATCTGGTCGCGTCGTTCCGCCAGGCCGGCCTCAGCTCGACCGATGCACGCCATCGCGCGCGCCTGGCCTATGCCGCCTATGTCGGCTTCCTGCAGTTGTCGCTGCAGCTGCAGCAGCCCAAGCAGGCACGCGAGGATTTCGAAGCGTACGTCGAGCATCTGATCGAGACGCTGATTCCGAACGGATGAGCGCCCGGGAATGATGTCGAAGGAAGGCCGCGGCGACACCGCGGCCTTTTTTGTTGCGCGCCGGCCAGCCTCCGTCCATGGCGCACAAAGAACAACGGCCCCTTGCGGGGCCGTTGTTGCATCAGCTGATCAGACTGGCGATCAGAACTTCTGCTTGTACTGCATGTACATGAAGCGACCGATGTCGTAGCCGCCGTAATAGGAGAACTGCGAGTTCGGTGCCGAGTACATCTGCGGGCCGTAGTGGTCGAACACGTTACGTGCGCCGACGGCGATGGTCGCATTCCACGGTGCGTTCCAGGAAACCTGGACGTCGTGGAACATGGTCGAACCACGCTTGTTCATCGGCTGGTCGCGCACCGGATCCGGCGAACCGAAGTCCGGCAGGCTGCACTCGTCGCTGTAGTAGCAACGCTCCTTGACGCTGGAGAAGTAACGGGTGCCCCAGGTCACGCCCCAGTCGCCACGCTCCCAGCCCAGCACCAGGTTCGAACGCAGGCGGAAGTTGCTGCCGAAGCCGTTGAGGATCGACACCGGCACCTGCTGCGCATTGGTGGTCTTCAGCACGTTCTTGGTGACGTAGCTGTTCTGCAGGTTGGCGTTGAAGGTACCCCAGCTGTCGGTCTCGAAGCGGTACGCCACGTCGAAGTCGAAGCCTTCGGTTTCCTGGTAACCGGCGTTACGCGGTGCGTAGGTCAGGTTGATCACGTTGTGACGGTTAGGATCACGGGTGAACGAGTTGCAGCGCTCGGCGATGCCAAGCACGTAGCAGTCGTTCAGCTGGTCATCCGGGCTGTCGGTGACGATCGTGTTGGTGATCTTGATGTTCCACCAGTCCAGGCTCATGTTCAGGCCCTGGGCGAAGGTCGGGCTCCACACCAGGCCAACGGTCTTGGACTTGGACTTTTCCGGAGTCAGGTTCGGGTTGGAGACGGCGTTGAACGGGTCCGGCGTCTGCTCATCCGGACCGCTGGCCGGCACGTAGCCCTGGCGCAGCTGGCGGAAGGTGCTGGCGGTCGGGCCGATGGCCGCGGCGCAACGGGCAGCGACGCCCGGCTGGCCGGTCGAACCGAAGTCGGTATCGCACGGATCGGTGAAGTACGCGAAGGTCTGCGAGCTGCCACCGTACAGATTGTCGATGGTCGGCGCACGGAAGCCTTCGGCGTAGGTCGCACGCACCAGCAGCTGGTCGATCGGCTTCCACTTCAGGCCGAACTTGTTGTTGGTGGTGTTGCCGAAGGTGCTGTACTTCGAGTAGCGCGTCGCGGCGTTGAAGCTCAGTTCCTTGGCACCCGGCAGGTCGGCCAGGATCGGAACATTCAGCTCCAGATAGACTTCGTTGACGTCGTAACCACCACCGGTCGGGCCGGCGGCCAGGTCGGTCGAGTAGCCGGTCTGCGACAGGGCGTCCGGATTGTACGAACCCTTGTCCTCGCGGTACTCGTAACCCAGCGCGAAGCCCAGGTCGCCGGCGGGCAGGGTGAACAGGCTGCCGGCGATGTTCGCGTAGTAGGTCTTGGTGGTGACTTCACCGGTGTTCTTGGTGGTCGGGAACAGGAACTGCTGCAGATCCGGGTTGCCGGTCAGGCCACCGTCACCGGTACGGCCGTACGGAATGGCCGGGTTCCACGGCAGGCAGCCGCCGGCGCCCGGGCCATAGATCGGGTTGGAGCCATCGACCAGGCCTGCTGCCGTGCCGCACTCGACGCGGCCGGTGGCCGGGTTGTAGAACGACGGGCCGGTGGCGGCATTGACCGCCAGCACGTTGTAGTTGCCGGTCTGGCTCTGCTGGTTCTCCGAGTTCTGGTAGATGTAGCCGGCTTCCCAGTCGAAGTACTTGTCATTGAACTGGAAGCTGCCCTGCAGGGCGCCGGTGAAGCGGAAGGTGGTCAGCTTGTTGGTCGACAGGCGCGGCACTTCCCAGCCACGGCGCATGAAGCCCATGTCCTTGCCGAAGGGGTTGTAGTAGCTGTCGGCATCCCACTTGGCACCCAGGCGCTCATACGACGCAGACTGCAACGGATAGCCTGCGACCTGGGCCTGCGACTCACGACGGGTGTACAGCAGGTCGGAGACGAAGCGGATGTTGTCGGTCAGGTCGTACTGGACGTTGGCGAACACCGAGCGACGCTTGGTCGGCGTCAGCAGGTGCATCTGCGTATTGGAGTTGCTGGTGTCACCGGTGATGCCGGCGAAGTCCTGGTCGTGGTACTGGTTGACGTCGCGGTAGTCGCCACCGCGGTTCAGCACCAGCCAGTCATCGGTATCCGGATCGATGATGGTGCCCCACTGGCTGACCGGGCTCCAGTTCTGGGCCGGGTGGAAGGTGGTGCGCGGATAACGGCTGAACCAGCGATCCTTGGCCCACACTTCCTTTTCTTCGGCGTACTCGGCGCCGATGGTGATCGAACCGCGGTCACCGGTGAAGCCGGCCACGAAGTCGTAGCTGGTCTTCTGGCCGTCGCCTTCGCCGTACTGGCCGACGTAGGCGTTGGCTTCCAGGCCCTGGAAGTTCTTGCGGGTGATGATGTTGATCACACCGGCGATCGCGTCGGAGCCGTAGATCGACGACGCGCCGTCCTTCAACACGTCGATGCGCTCGACGATGGCCGACGGAATCTGCGACACGTCCTGCAGGCCGCTGACGCTGGCGCCGAGGCGCTTGCCGTCGACCAGCACCAGGGTGCGTTCGGCGCCGAGGTTGCGCAGGTCGATGTAGAAGCCACCGACGGCTTCACCGGAGGACAGCGGCTCGGAACGGCTGATGGCCGGGCTGCCGGCTGCGGCGATGTTCTGCAGGACGTCGGCGACCGTCTTGAAACCGCTCTTCTCGATCGAAGCGCGGCTGATGCTCAGAACGGGCTGGGCGGTTTCGGTATCGACCTGACGGATGCGCGAACCGGTGACCTCGATGCGGTCGAGGTTGGTGGCTTCCTGGGCGTGCGCCGTCGCGGTGGTGGCACCGGCGACAAGCGCGATCACAACTGCGTCACGCAGCTGGCTGGACTTGAGTTTCATTGGCTCTCTCTCTCCAAGAAATCTTGGCTGGGGTTAATGCCCGGCGGGGGAGCGAAAAAGCGCTCCCAAATCGCGAGGCTGACCCGATAGTAACGGGCGTTCGCCAAGAATTAAAGCTGTGTTAATCAAGCCTGTGATTTTGATAAAGATGCGCTTTTTCCATGCCAATCAATAGTTTACCGGCATGGTCAGGGCGCTCTGCCTCGTTTGTTAACGCAGAATGATGAAAAAAGTTTCGATTGAAATGTATCTCACTATGTCGGTGCGCAGCGTTTCATCGCCCAGCGGCGATTACCGGTTACGCAAGTGCGCGGCAGGCTTGCACATGCAAAAGGCGCCTTTCGGCGCCTTTGGGAATATCGTTGCTGAGCCTGTTTACCGGGATCAGAGATCCTGTTCGTAACGCACATACGGCACGGTGCCGTCGTCGTTGCTTTCGTTGCGCGGGGAGAACGGATTCTTGCCGCGGCTGATCACATTCTCGGCGCCGACGGTGAGCTGGCCGGACCACGGGGTACGCCAGGTCAGGCCGATGCCCAGGCCTTCCCACTTGCCGGGCTTGCCCGGGACGTCGACCACGCGGCCGATGATGCTGCCGGTGAAGTTGCCGTAACCGGCGCCGATGCTCAGGCTCTTGCTGTCCCAGCGATCGACGATGGCCGGCGAGGCGTCGGCCAGCGGAACCAGGCGCGCCTTGGCGTAGGTACCGGCAATGGAGACGAAGCCTTCGCGACCGATGTTCTTCTGCGCGAACACGGTCAGATCGTTCTGCTCGGCACGCAGCGAGGGCGTCTTGTTCGGGCCCGACAACCAGGCGGGCAGGGTTTCACGGCCAGTGCCGGCGGTGATGCCCAGGCGGCTGTTGCCGCGGTTCAGCGCGGCGGTACCGCTGAAACGACGGCTGTTCAGATCATCCTCGTCGCCCAGGCTGGCCAGCATGCAATGGCTGGCCAGACCGCTGATGCTGGTGCCGCTGCTGCTGTTGCAGAGCAGGCCCAGCGAATCGCCGGAGGACAGGCCAAAGGCCGCGTCCAGCGAGTTGCGGCCGAAATGCCAGCGGGCGCCGGCCGCCTGTTCGCCGGTCGGCTCAAGGTACAGCAGCGCCTCGACCTTGCCGCTGCCCTTGTTCCAGACCGGCAGCACGGTGCGGGTGTCCTTGCTCTGCGCATGCACGCCCGTGATCGCGCCAAGGGCGATCAGCAGGGCCAGCGGTAGACGCAGGAAGGTACGCATCGGACCAGTTCAGACAGGGACAGACAACGGAAGTTCCCGTGGGGACGGGAACTCGATCCTAGGGTGTTTATGAATTCTTAACAAGCCTTGATCCTCCCCAGGTACAAGACTGCCGTTCACTGAAGTCGTTCAGGCGCCGGTACAGCCCCCTGGGCGCCGTGGAACAGTATGCCGAACTCCGTCAATGGAAAGTGATACTCGCGTCCGCAGAATTCGCAACGCACCTCGACGGCGCCAGTGTCCTCGGCGGCCGCTCGGGCCTCCTCTTCCCCCAGCGACTGCAGCATGCCGGCCACCCGCTCGCGCGAGCAGGAGCAGGCGAAGGAGAGCGGCTTTTCACCCAGCAGCTCCGGCCGCTCCTCGTGGAACAGGCGGTGCAGCAGCTGCTCGGCCGGGGTCGCCAGCAGTTCGGCCTTGCCCAGGGTCTCGAACAGGGCGCTGGCGCGCGCCCAGCCATCTTCGTCGCCTTCGTCGCCCGGCAGTTTCTGCAGCAGCAGGCCGGCGGCACCGTTGCGGTCGGCCGCCAGCAGCAGGCGGGTGGGCAGCTGCTCCGACTGGCGGAAGTAGTCCTCGAAGGCCTCGTCCAGTTCCGGCGCGGTCAGCGCGACCAGGCTCTGGTAGCGCTGCGGCTCGCGCGGGTCCAGGCCGGGGTTCTCGATGGTGATGGCGAGGATGGCGTCATCGCCGAGGCTGGACAGATCACGCGGCGCGTCGGCGCCTTCGCTGAGCTGGGCGATGCCACGCAGGGTGCCGCCCGCGGTGCATTCGGCGAACAGGGTGCGCAGGGAAGTGCTGCTGCGCAGCTGCACTGACAGGCGGCCGTCGATCTTGGTGTGGCCGGTGAACAGGGCCGAGGCGACACAGGCCTCGCCGAGCAGCTCGGCAGCGGCGTCCGGGTACACGGCGTGGGACAGGATTTCCTGCCAGGTGGCCTGCAGGTGCACATGCACGCCGCGGACGCCGGCGTCGGGGAGCAGGAAACGGATCAGGGAATCGGAGTTGGCGGTCATCGGCTCACATCGCGCGTAAACGGGGGCGGTTGCCGGATAATGCGCCGACAACCAGACAGAAGAAGGATGCACCAGTAATGGGGGCAGCGGGAGAGCAGCACAAGGTAGTGGCGGAGGTGGCCGCGCCGCGCCGGCGGCGCTGGCGCTGGAGGCGGCTGCTGTGGCTGCCGGTGCTGCTGGCTGCTTTCAGCTGCCTGCAGGTGCTGGTGCTGCGGTTCATCGACCCGCCGGTGTCCACGGTGATGCTGTGGCGCTACGGCGAGGCGCTGGGCGAGGCGGACTGGTCCTATCGGCTGCATTACCAGTGGCGCGACCTCGACCAGATGGCGCCGAGCCTGCCGATCTCGCTGGTGGCGGCCGAGGACCAGCGCTTCCCCGACCACAATGGCTTCGATCTGCAGGCCATCGAAAAGGCCCGCGACCATAACGCCAGGGGAGGGCGCCTGCGTGGCGCCAGCACGATCAGCCAGCAGGTGGCCAAGAACCTGTTCCTGTGGCAGGGCCGCAGCTGGATCCGCAAGGGCCTGGAAGTCTGGTACACGGTGCTGATCGAGGCGCTGTGGCCGAAGGAGCGCATCCTGGAGATGTACGCCAACATCGCCGAGTTCGGTGATGGTGTGTACGGTGCGCAGGCGGCAGCCCAGAAATACTGGGGTAAGGACGCGGCCCGGTTGAGCCCGGCCGAGAGTGCGCGACTGGCGGCGGTACTGCCGGCACCGCGACGCTACAACGCGGCCGCACCGGGGCCGTATGTGCAGCGGCGCGCCGCATGGATCCAGCGCCAGGCGCGCCAGCTGGGAGGCGCGTCATACTTGTCGGAGGACTGAGGCAGGCGTGGCGTGAGCGGCGGGCGACGGGTCGTGCGCCTGGCCGGCAATGTACAATCCGGGCATGACCCGCGAACGGCTCACTTTTGTCATCGCCGCCTACAACGAGGCCCTGGCATTACCGCTGCTGCATCCACGGCTGTGCGCAGTGCTGGACGGCATGCCCGACATCGACGGCCACATCCTCTATGTGGATGACGGCAGTCATGACCGCACATGGGAGGTGATCGCGGAGTTGGCCAAGGCTGATGCGCGCGTCTCGGCGCTGAAGCTGTCGCGCAACTTCGGCAAGGAGGCGGCGCTGACCGCGGGCCTGGATCTGGTGCACGAGGGGGCAGCGATGATCCTCGATGCCGACGGCCAGGACCCGCCGGAGCTGGTGCCGCAATTCGTCGCGCGCTGGCGCGAGGGCCATGACAACGTCTACGGCACGCGCATGGCCCGCGATGGCGAGTCCTGGATCAAGCGCGCCACGGCAGCGATGTTCTACCGGGTGATGGGTCGCCTGTCGCGTACGCCGATCCCGGCCGATACCGGAGATTTCCGCCTGCTGTCCCCGCGCGCGCTGAACGCCCTGCGCGGGATGCGTGAGCGCCACCGTTTCATGAAGGGGCTTTTCAGCTGGGTAGGCTTCAAGCGGATTGCCGTGCCCTATCACCGCCACGCGCGCGTGGCCGGCACCAGCAAATTCAGCCTGTGGCGGCTGTGGAATTTCGCCCTCGAAGGCATCACCGGCTTCTCGACTGTGCCGCTGCGGGCGGCCACCTACCTGGGACTGGCAACCGCCGCAGTCGCGTTCGTGTTCGGCCTGTGGGTGATCGTGAAGGCGGCGCTGTATGGCGACCGGGTGGCGGGTTGGCCGACGATGATGGCGGTGATCCTGTTCCTGGGGGGAGTGCAGTTGATCGCGCTGGGGCTGGTGGGAGAGTACCTGGGGCGGCTGTACGAAGAGTCCAAGCAGCGGCCGTTGTACCTGGTTGACGCGTGGCTAGCATCCGCCGTGGCAGACTCGGCCCTGCAACCCACCCTCGGAGGGCAGGCAGATGACGACGGTACGGCAGCTGTTGGATGGCAAGTCTCCTGAAGTACATGCGGTCGCGCCGGACGCGGCGGTGATCGATGCGATCCGGTTGATGGCGGAAAAGGGCATCGGTGCGGTACTGGTGATGGACGGGCCGCGGCTGGTCGGGATCCTGTCCGAGCGTGACTACGCGCGCAAGATCGTGCTGCGTGATCGTTCATCGCGCGATACCGCGGTGGCGGAGATCATGACGGCGCAGGTGGTGACGGTGTCGCCCGGTGAGCAGGTGGAGCATTGCCTGCAACTGGTGACCGACTACCGCATCCGCCATCTGCCGGTGGTGGAGGGCGCGCAGGTGCTGGGGGTGATCTCCATCGGTGACTTGGTGAAGTCGGTGATTGATGCGCAGCGGCGCGAGCTGGACCAGCTGCAGCAGTACATCGTGGCGGGGTGAGGTGTTCACCGGCGGGCCTGCGGCCCGCCGGCCCGCTTTTCGAAGCTCAAAGCCAAAGCCAAAGCCAAAGCAGCGCCTTCCTGATGCGGGGGAGGCGGAGGGCATGGCCATGCAGGACACGCCGTAAACCCCGCTCCGCGGTCCGGCCCAGCCGCTGGCGGCTGTGCGTTCGGGCGCTTGCGAAGCAGTGCTTCGCAAGCAAAGCGCCCTCACCCATGGGGGCTCGATGGCGCCTTGCTCGTGTGCGCTGTCCTGCGCACACGGCAAGACCGGGGTTGGGCGTCTTGCCCAACCTGCCCGAGGCATGCCTCGGGCCCATGGCGCCAACGGTCCTGCACGGCCATGCACTCCGCCTCAGGACTCGTCCCGCGAGTGCGGTGGGTTGCCCGTCGGTTGACTGCCTTTGGTAGCTGCCAACCTTGGTTGGCAACAGCTTTTGACTTTGCTTTTTTCTTTTGACTTTGAATTTCCGCTCTCGTTCCGCGCGCGCAGGAAACTGTCACTCGTCCCCCTCAAACCACGACCAATCCAGGCGCCACGAACGAACGCTCCTACTTCGCATACTGCCCCCCGCAGTCGGCATCCTTGCCCGGCCCCAGTTCGATGGTTGCCAGCAATGCCGCCGGCGGGGCGATGCTGCCCAGTGCCAGGGCCACCGCGCCGCGGATGCCCAGCGCCTTGAAGTCCGGGCGGAACGACGGGTCCTTGAAAGTGCCGGCGATGTGCAGTGGCGAGCGCAGCACCAGGATGCTCTTGTCCTTCGGGCGTGGCTTCAACAGCAGGTCCAGGCTCTCGTCGCGCAGGCTGACCGTGCCTTCGCCGATGAGGATCGTGTCGGTGGTATCCACCGCCAACGCCTGGCTGGTCATCAGGCCGTCGCGCACGCCGAAGTCGGCGAAGGCGCAACGCAGGGGGATCTGCTTGTCGCCGGTCACCAGGAATTTCAGCGACTCGGTGATGTCCAGGCCGGCCAGTTCCATCACCAGGTTGCCGACATGGCCACGGCCCATTGCCAGGCCGACCTTGCCGCTGCTGCTGCCGAGCATCGCGGCGATCGAATTGCCGCGGCCACTCAGGTCCACCTCGCCGCCGATGCCGCCCTTGGCCTGTTCGGCCAGCTTGGCGTCGGGGAACAACTGGCCAAGCTGCACGCCGCGCACACTGGCCTTCAGCGCGGTACTGATCTGCGGCTGGCGCGCGTCCATGCGGATCGTGCTGCGGATGTCGCCGCCGGCGACGCCGAAGTTCAGTGGGTCCAGCCGCAGCACACCGTCATCCAGCAACAGGTGTGCATCCATGTCGTCCAATGGCAATGACGGCGCGTTGATGCGGTGGGCTTTCCAACGCACGTCGGCATCCATCGCACGCAGCTTGCCGAGGTTGTAGGGCGTGTCCGGCAACACACGCGCACGCGCGGCGACCCGTGCGGCCTCGGCCTTCTGCTCTGCATTGGCGGTTTCGCCGCCGCCGGTCTTCGGTGGCGCACCGACGAAGCCGGCCAGGTCATCGAAGTCCAAGCGTCTGGATTCCAGCGTGGCGGTCAGTCGCGGGCGCGCGCCTCCCACTTCGAACTGCAGGTTGCCACCGAGGTCGCTGTCGCCGACCTTGCCGGTGAACTGCTCGTAACGCCAGAGGTCGTGGTCACGCTTGAGCCGACCATTCAACGCGTAGGGCGGGGACGGCGGAATGGCGATGCCGAGCAAGGGGTAGAGGTCGGCCAGGTCCTGGCCGCTGAGCGCGAACTGCAGGTCGAACACGCGCAGCTGGAAGGGATTGGTCAATGTGCCGCTGGCGACGGCGTGGGTGGCGCCAGCGCGACCGTCGAGGTGGATGCGGAACGGGTGGCCGCTGTCGGTCAGCTCCAGCGGTGATTCAGTACCACCGCGCAGGGTGAACGGATTGCCCTGCCAGCGTCCCTTGCCCTGCACCAGCAGCGGTGGCGCCGCGTCGGCCTGTTTCGGCTGGCCGCTGCGCACGTCCACGCGGATATCGGTGCGGCCGAGCGCATCGAGGAACTGCAGGCGACCGTCATCGACGCGCAGCCGTTTGAGCTGGGGGCTGGTCCCGCCGGCGCTGTCACCGAGGAAATCCCAGTTGCCCGGTTCGCCTTTGCGCGGGGCGGTTTCCAGCAGCACGTCCGGCCGGGTCAGGCGCACTTCGGGCAGCTGCACGCTGCCGCGCAGCAGGGGCCAGACCCGCACGTCGATCTCGACGCGGTCGGCGCTGGCCATATCGGGTTGTTTCGCCCAGCTGGCATTGGCGAAGGTGACCGCATCGGCGCGGATCGTGCTGGTGCGGCCGAGGTCGACATCAAGGTTCCCGATGTGCAGCACGCGGCCGGTGCGTGCCTGCACCGCGCGCTCCACCGGCCCCTTGAACCAGTTCCAGTCCCACAACGCGATCAGTACCAGGATCGCCGCCAGCAGGAAGATCAGGATCGTGAGCCAGCGCCGGCCTCGTGGGCCGGGGCGGCGGAGGCGCCAGCGGGGCGTGCGCTTTGCGGCAGGGGAGGCGGCAGCATTCACGCTGCCATGGTTGCCCCCTCTTCGTGGACAGGGCGCGAAGCGACCATGTGCATGGTGTGCACGCGCTGCCGTCGAGCGGCCGTTACAGCACCTGCATGGTGACCGCGACGAAGTGGCAGACGCTGCCGCCGATCACGAACAGGTGCCAGATGGCATGCGAGTACGGGATCGATTCACGGTGGTAGAAATAGGTCCCCAGCGTGTACGACAGGCCGCCGGCGAACAGCCAGGTGAGGGTGCCGCCATCGATCGAGGCCCACATCGGCTTGATCGCCACGACCACCAGCCAGCCCATGGCGATGTAGATCACCGTTGAGAGCACCTTGAAGCGGCCGGTGTAGAACAGCTTGAACACCACGCCGCCCAGCGCCAGCGCCCAGATCGCGGTGAACAGGCCCCAGCCCCACGGACCGCGCAGGCCGATCAGGGTGAACGGGGTATAGGTGCCCGCGATCAGCACATAGATCGCGCAATGGTCGAACACCTTCAACCGGCCCTTGGCGACCGGATGCTGGATGGCGTGGTACAGCGTGGAAGCGGTGTACAGCAGCAACAGCGCGATACCGAATACGATCGCGCTGGCCAGCTGCCAGCCGTCGCCGTAGATCGCCGCCAGGGTGATCAACACCGCGCTGGCGGCCAGGGCGAATACCGCGCCCAGGCCATGGGTCAGGGCGCTGGCGATTTCTTCACGGATCGAAGCAATGGACGTCGTGGACATGGCGTAGGCATTGTTCGCGGGGAGGGGGACCCGCACCCCCTTATCATCGCCGCGATGGGCGATGCGTGCACGCCTGTCACCGTATGGTGGGTGAATGCCTGCCTTGCGTTGGCTGGGGTCAGAGCCCTTTCCTGCCGGAAAGGGATCCGACCCCGTGGCATCAGCCTGCCGAAACGGTATGCGCCGCTTCGCGGGTGGCCGAGAAGCGCACGTCCGGCGAGCGTTCCTGGGCCAGCTGCAGGTTGACCCGGGTCGGCGCCAGGTAGACCAGGTGCCCGGCGGCATCCAGCGCCAGGTTCAGCGCGTTCTTCTCGCGGAACTCTTCCAGCTTCTTCTCGTTGCTGCAGTGGACCCAGCGCGCAGTGGTCACGCTCACCGGCTCGAAGGTGGCTTCCACGCCGTACTCGTCCTTCAGGCGGTAGGCGGCCACGTCGAACTGCAGCACGCCGACGGCACCCAGGATCAGGTCGTTGCTGGTGAGCGGGCGGAAGAACTGGGTCGCGCCTTCCTCGGACAGCTGGGCCAGGCCCTTCTGCAGCTGCTTGAGCTTGAGCGGATCGCGCAGGCGGGCGCGGCGGAACAGTTCCGGGGCGAAGTTGGGGATCCCGGTGAAGGTGACCGCTTCGCCTTCGGTGAAGGTATCGCCAATGGAGATGGTGCCGTGGTTGTGGATGCCGATCACATCGCCCGGCCACGCCTCGGCGGCGATCTCACGGTCGCTGGCCATGAAGGTCAGCGCGTTGGCCAGCTTCATTTCCTTGCCGGTACGCACGTGGAAGGTCTTCATGCCGGCGCTGAAGCGGCCCGAGCAGACCCGCATGAAGGCCACGCGGTCGCGGTGCTGCGGGTCCATGTTGGCCTGGATCTTGAACACGAAGCCGGTCAGCTTGTTTTCTTCCGGGGCGATCTCGCGGCCGGTGGTGGAGCGCGCCTGCGGTGCGGGTGCGTGTTCGACGAAGAAGTCCAGCAGCGGCTGCACGCCGAAGTTGTTGACGCCCGAGCCGAAGAACACCGGCGTCTGCTTGCCCTCGCGGTAGGCCTGCAGGTCGAACGGGTGGCTGGCGCCCTGCACCAGTTCCAGCTCGTCGCGCAGGTCGGCCAGCATCTGTGCACCGATCTTCTCGGCCAGGCCGGGAGCATCGATGGACGGGAAAATGGTCGAGTCCTGGCGGGTGAAGTTGCGGCCCGGTTCGTACAGGTGCACTTCGCCGGTCAGCAGGTGGACCACGCCCTTCAGGCGCTGGCCCATGCCGATCGGCCAGGTGACCGGCGCGCACTGGATGCCGAGCACGGTTTCCACTTCATCCAGCAGCTCGATCGGGTCCTTGCCCTCGCGGTCGAGCTTGTTGATGAAGGTCATGATCGGGGTGTCGCGCAGGCGGCACACTTCCATCAGCTTGATGGTGCGCTCTTCCACGCCCTTGGCCACGTCGATCACCATCAGCGCCGAGTCCACCGCGGTCAGCACGCGGTAGGTGTCTTCGCCGAAGTCGGCGTGGCCGGGGGTGTCGAGCAGGTTGACGATCTTGCCTTCATACGGGAACTGCATCACCGAGGAGGTGACGGAGATGCCGCGCTCCTTTTCCAGCGCCATCCAGTCGGAGGTGGCGTGGCGGGCAGCCTTGCGGCCCTTGACCGAACCGGCCATCTGGATCGCGCCCCCGAACAGCAGCAGCTTTTCGGTCAGCGTGGTCTTGCCGGCGTCAGGGTGGGAAATGATGGCGAAGGTGCGGCGACGCGACGCTTCGTTGGCGACTTCGGACATGGCAGTGGCGCCCGCCCGGGGCGCTTTTCAAAGAGATAAGCGCCCGATTATACCGGCCGGGGGCGGTCAGCGCCCGGTACCGCCTTCGGCCTCGCCCTGGCGGGCGAACTGCAGCTGGCCCTGCTCGGCGAAGATGCGCACCGGCACCGAGCGCAGGCCCATGCCGCGATTGACCTGCACCACGAAGTGCAGGTGCGGGGCACTGCTGTAGCCGCTGTTGCCAGACAGGCCGATCGGCTGTCCGGCCCCTATCGCCTGGCCACGACGCACGCGCATGCCGCCGGCCTGCAGGTGGCCGTACAGCGCCATGCTGCCGTCGCTGTGCAGCACGCGGATGAAGTTGGCGCGGGCACCATCGCGTTCGCGGTCCTGGCCGTTGCCACGGAAGCCATCCTGGATCTGCATCACCGTACCCTCGCGCGCGGCCAGCACCAGGGTGCCCTCCGGCAGTGCGAAGTCGACCGCGTCGCGGTTCTCCTCGTCGTCATGGCTGAATCGTCCCTGCGGCGCCTGGTCCACGCGCAGGCGCGCCGCATCGAATGGCAGGCGGTAGGCGACATCTTCGGCCTGTGCGGCCGGGTTGCCCGGCACCGACTGCAGGCGCAGATCCAGCATGCGGCCATCGATCGGGGCGGGCAGGTGGCCGACTACCAGGCTGCTGTCGCCCTGGATCAGCGACTCGACCGGGAGGCCTTCGACCGGGTGCCCGGGGGCGGCGCGCAGCTGGATCTGCAGCGGCCCTGCCAGCCCGTTGTCGATCCGGGCCTGCCATTGCGTACCGACCGGCTGCAGGCGCAATTGGGCCATGGGGGCGGCGCCCTCGGCACTGCCTGCGCGGGTGGCCGGGGCGGAAGGGGGAGCCAGTCCCCAGCCCTGGCGCCAGTCGCCGGCGTGTGCGGTCGCGCTCGCCAGCAGAGGCAGCAGCAGGCAGGACAGGGGCAGGCGCGACATCGGCGTTTCCAGCGGAATGGACCGCCCGGACTGTACCCGATCCTGAACAGGGCGACCGGGACGGCCTTCGCATAGCTGTCCCAAGAATATTCATCGCTTTATCCGCATGAAGGGATTGACAGTGCCGGAAAGGGCTGGCATCGTGGCCCCACCATCGAGACCGGCAGAGGGACAGGCCCTTTGAAGCCGGGGCAGCCCGCAGGCGCGCAAGCGTCTGCGTAGGTGCCAAATCCTGCGGGGACCGTGGCGTCCACCGAAAGATGGTTCGAACCATGCACCACACGTGCATCTCGAACGCGGGCCCCGCGAAGGCTCGATGGCCGATTCCCCAACCGGATCCCGCCATGAGCTTCGCCGCCAGTACCGCCATTCGCCCCGAACCCTTTGTCCCCGTCAGCGTGCCGGTCGAAGACCGCGTGCATGCCGAGCGCGGTGAGTTCGCCGCGGTGCTGTCGATGCGCCACGCCGGCCCCAGCCCGGTGCGCCTGCGCTATGAGTGGGTCGGTCCGGCCAATGCACCGGTGGTGGTGCTGGCCGGCGGCATTTCCGCCCATCGCCACGTGGCGTCCAACACGCAGTTCCGCGAGAAGGGCTGGGCCGAAGACCTGGTGGGCAGCGGCCGCGCGCTGGATCCGCAGCAGCTGCGCGTGCTGGCCTTCGACTTCATCGGCGCCGACGGTGCACTGGATGTGCCGATCGATACCGCCGACCAGGCCGATGCCTTGGCGCTGCTGCTGGACCATCTCGGCATCCGCACGCTGAAGGCCTTCGTTGGCTATTCGTATGGCGCGCTGGTCGGCCAGCAGTTCGCGATCCGTCATCGTGCCCGCGTGCGCCAGCTGGTGCTGGCCAGCGGTGCGCACCGACCGCATCCGTATGCCGCCGCCTGGCGCGCATTGCAGCGCCGCGCGGTCGCGCTGGGCCAGCTGCAGTGCGGCGAAGACCACGGCCTGGCCCTGGCCCGGCAGTTCGCCATGCTCAGCTACCGCACCCCGGAAGAGTTCGGCGAGCGCTTTGATGCTGCGCCGGAGGTCATCAATGGCCGCGTGCGCGTGGCTGCCGAAGACTATCTCGACGCGGCCGGTGCGCAGTATGTCGCGCGCACGCCGGTGACCGCTTACCTGCGCCTGTCCGAATCAATCGACCTGCACCGCGTCGATCCCACCGCGATCCTGCCGCCGACCGTGGTGGTGGCCGTGGAGGGCGACCGCCTGGTGCCGCTGGCCGACCTGGTCGGCCTGGTCGAAGGGCTGGGCCCGCGCGGCAGCCTGCGCGTGCTGCGCTCGCCCTATGGCCACGATGCCTTCCTCAAAGAAACCGATCGCATCGATGCGATCCTCGCCACCGCCTTCCGCACTTCTGGAGAGTCCGCATGAGCCTGCACGCCAACGAGCCGTCCTGTAGTCGTACCACTGCCGCCGTCCGTGCCGGCATCGATCGGGATACCGCGCATGGCGCGGTCACGCCGCCGATCGTGCTGTCGTCGAACTTCAGTTTTGAAGGCTTCGGCAACAAGCGCCAGTACGATTACACGCGCAGTGGCAACCCGACCCGCGACCTGCTGGGTGAAGCGCTGGCCGAACTGGAAGGCGGCGCCGGCGGCGTCATCACCGCGACCGGCATGGGCGCGATCAACCTGGTGCTGAACGCGCTGCTGCAGCCGGGCGACACCCTGGTGGTGCCGCACGATGCCTACGGCGGCAGCTGGCGGCTGTTCAACGCGTTGGCAAAGAAGGGGCACTTCGAACTGGTCACCGCCGACCTGACCGATCCGCGAGCGCTGGCGCAGGCGCTGGCCACGCAGCCAAAGCTGGTGCTGGTGGAAACCCCGTCCAACCCGCTGCTGCGCATCACCGACCTGCGCTTCGTCATCGATGCCGCGCACAAGGCCGGTGCCCTCGTGGTGGTCGACAACACCTTCCTGTCACCGGCGCTGCAGCAGCCGCTGTCGTTTGGTGCGGACCTGGTGCTGCATTCCACCACCAAGTACATCAATGGCCACAGCGATGTGGTGGGTGGGGCGGTGGTCGCGCGCGATCCGGCGCTGCACGAGCAGCTGGTGTGGTGGGGCAACGCGCTGGGCCTGACCGGTTCGCCGTTCGATGCCTTCCTGACCCTGCGCGGCCTGCGCACGCTGGATGCGCGCCTGCGCGTGCACCAGGAAAACACGGCGTCGATCGTTGCCCTGCTGGACCAGCATCCGGCGGTCGGCGCGGTGTACTACCCGGGCCTGGCCGATCACCCGGGCCACGCCATCGCCGCGCGCCAGCAGAATGGCTTCGGCGCGATGCTGTCATTCGAACTGGCGCACTGCGCCGGTGATGATCCGCATGCGGCGGTGCGTGCATTTGTGGACGGGCTACGCTGTTTCACCCTGGCCGAATCGCTGGGCGGCGTCGAAAGCCTGATCGCACATCCGGCCACGATGACTCATGCGGCGATGACCGCCGAAGCGCGTGCAGCCGCCGGCATCAGCGAAGGGCTGCTGCGCCTGTCGGTCGGCATCGAGGCCGAGCGTGACCTGCTGGCCGATCTCGGCGCCGCGCTGCAGCGCGCCGAAGCGGTGATCGATGCGGCCGCCCGCCGCAAACAGGTGGTGGACGCATGAGCGCACTCGCCGCTGACATTCCTGCGCTGGGGGCGGGACGCCTGGCGCTGCTCGGTACGGGCACGGTCGGTTCGGCCTTCGTACAGCGCTACCAGGCGCTGCAGGCACGCGGGTTGGAGCTGCCCAGCGTGCAATGGCTGGCCAACTCGCGCACCGCGCTGGAGATCGATCGCGACCTGGCGCTGCCCTTGGAACTGGCACGTCGAGCCCCCCGCGATGGCCACAGTTCGCCACCATGGGCGAGCGCCGAAGGGCTGGAGCGTGGCGACGTGGTGGTCGATGCCACGGCCAGTGAAGACGTGGCCGCCCGTCACGTGCAATGGCTGGCGCGCGGCGTGCATGTGGTGACCGCCAACAAGCTGGGCCGGGGCGCGCAGCTCGCCCGCGCGCGGGCCATTGCCGAAAGCTGTGCCGACAGTGGCGCGCGTTATGGCGACAGTGCCACCGTTGGTGCCGGGCTGCCGCTGTTGAGCAGCCTGCGCGCGCTGGTGGCCGGTGGCGATCACATCCATGCCATCGAGGGCGTGCTGTCCGGCTCGCTGGCGTGGCTGTTCCATCGCTATGACGGCCAGTCGCCGTTCTCGGCGGCGGTGCGCGAGGCGCTGGCGGCCGGTTATACCGAGCCAGACCCGCGCCTGGACCTGTCCGGCGAGGACGTGCGCCGCAAGCTGCTGATCCTGGCGCGCAGCAGCGGGCTGGCGCTGGATGCGTCGCAGGTACAGGTGGATTCACTGGTGCCTGAAGCGCTGGCAGCGTTGCCGCTGGAGGATGCCGTGGCTGCCTTGGAGCAGCTGGATGCGCCGCTGCAGGCGCGTTGGCAGCAGGCACGTGACAACGGCCGCGTGCTGCGTTTCGTTGGCCGTGTTGACAGCGAAGGTGCGCAGGTGGGCCTGCGCGAACTGCCGGCCGATCATCCGCTGGCGCAGGGTGCCGGCACCGACAACCGCGTGGCCATCCACAGCGATCGCTACCGCCACCAACCCTTGTTGATCCAGGGGCCGGGTGCCGGCGCGGAAGTCACTGCGGCTGCGTTGCTGGATGACGTGCTGCGGATCGTGGGTTGATCGCATTGTTCCTGTAGCGCCGAGCCCACGCTCGGCTGCTCCTGACAGAACCCCGGTCCTGCCGCATGAGCCGAGCGTGGGCTCGGCTCTACAGAGGGCACGCCTGCCGGTCAGCGGGACTTCAGGGCCTTCAACAACGCGCTGTTGAACTGCTTGGGGTCCTGCACCTGCGGCGAATGGCCCAGTTCGGCGAACTCGACCAGCGTCGCGCCGGGAATCGCTGCGGCCGCTGCTTTGCCCAGCACCGGATAATTGCCCAGCGTCGCCTTCACCGCAGGCGGCGCCAGGTCGCGCCCGATCGCGGTGCGGTCCTTCTGGCCGATGAACAGCGTGGTCGGCACCTGCACGTGCTTCAGTTCGTAGACCACCGGCTGGTTGAACACCATGTCCGAGGCCAGCGCCTGGCTCCATGCAACGGCCTGCTTGCCCGGGCCTTCGTACATGCCCGACTGCATCCGCGCCCACGGTTCGTAGGCCGGTTTCCATTTGCCGTCGTAGTACACCTCCAGCTGGTAGCGGCGGATGCTGTCATAGCTGATGTTCATTTCGCCGGCGTACCACGCGTCGACGCTGCGCCAGGGGACGCCCAGCGCCTTCCAGTCCTCCAGCCCGATCGGATTGACCAGCGACAGGCTGCGCAGGTCCTGCGGGAACATCAGCGCGTAGCGCACCGCCAGCATGCCGCCCATCGAATGACCGACCAGGTGCACCGGGACGTCACCCAGTTGCAGCTGTTGCAGCAGGGCATGGGTGTTGGCGGCCAGCTGCGCGAACGAATACTGGTAACGCTCGGGCTTGCTGGATTTGCAGAAGCCCACCTGGTCCGGGGCGATCACCCGATAGCCGGCGGCGACCAGTGGCTTGATCGATTCCTTCCAGGTGGCGGCACAGAAGTTCTTGCCGTGCAGCAGCACCACCACGCCGATGGGTGCCTTCTTCGGCGCGATGTCCAGGTAGGCCATCTCCAGCGGCTGCCGCTGCGATTCCAGCGCGAAGGTCTTCACCGGATAGCCGTAGTCGAAACCCTCCAGCCGAGGCCCGTAGGTGGGGGCGGCCAGGGCGGCCAGCGGAAGGCAGGCAAGCAGGGCGGCAGCGATCACGCGCATGGGGCAATCCGGGGTGGGGAAGCCCCGAGCCTAACCGGAACGCGGTGACGGTGTCGCCCGTTCGGGCAAGGGTGACCGGGTAGAGTCGACTGTTGGTCGACTGCTCTTCCCTCAGGCCGCGGAAATCCCGCGCTGCGCGCGATGGTCGACTGACAGTCGACTCTACCTGTGGCCCGTCGCCATCGCGCCGGAGCCGGTCGCCCTCAGCACTCGATGACGTTCACCGCCAAGCCACCGCGGCTGGTTTCCTTGTACTTGTCCTGCATGTCGCGGCCGGTATCGCGCATGGTCTTGATGACCTTGTCCAGCGACACCTTGTGCTTGCCGTCGCCACGCATCGCCATGCGCGAGGCATTGATCGCCTTCACCGCGCCCATTGCATTGCGCTCGATGCAGGGAATCTGCACCAGGCCGCCGATCGGGTCGCAGGTCAGGCCCAGGTTGTGTTCCATGCCGATTTCCGCGGCGTTCTCGATCTGGCTCGGGTTGCCCCCCAGCGCCGCGACCAGGCCACCGGCCGCCATCGAGCAGGCCACGCCCACTTCGCCCTGGCAGCCCACTTCGGCACCGGAAATCGAAGCATTTTCCTTGTACAGGATGCCGATCGCCGCCGAGGTCAGCAGGAAATCGAACACGCGCTGTTCGTTGGCGCCGGGGCAGAAGCGGTCGAAGTAATGCAGCACCGCCGGCAGTACGCCGGCCGCACCGTTGGTCGGTGCGGTCACCACGCGGCCACCGGCAGCGTTCTCTTCGTTCACTGCCAGTGCGTACAGGTTGACCCAGTCCAGCGTCGTCAGCGGATCGCGCATCGCCGCTTCCGGCTTCGACGACAGCTCGCGGTACAGCGCCGGTGCACGACGGCCGACCTTCAGGCCACCCGGCAGCACGCCCTCCTCGCGAATGCCGCGGGTGACGCACGACTGCATCGCGCTCCAGATCTCGCGCAGCTGGGCGCGGATCTCGTCTTCGCTGCGCCAGCACTTTTCGTTCTCGAACATCAGCTGGGCGATGCTCAGGCCGCTGCGTGCGGTCTGTGCCAGCAGCTCGTCGCCGCTCTTGAACGGGTAGGGCAGCGGGGTTTCATCGGGCACGATGCGGTCATCGGCTGCGTCGTCCTGGTTGACCACGAAGCCACCACCGACCGAGTAGTAATCGCGGGTGGCGATCACTTCGTCGTCGGCGTTGTACGCGGTGAAGCGCATGCCGTTGGTGTGGTAGGGCAGCTTCTGGCGCTTGTTCATGCCGAGATCGCGCTTCTCGTCGAAGGCGATCTCGTGCTGGCCCATCAGCTGGATGCGCTTGCTGCTGCGGATGCGCTCCAGGGTGGCCGGAATGATGTCCGGGTCGATCAGGTTAGGCCGTTGGCCTTCCAGGCCCAGCAGGATCGCCTTGTCGGTGCCATGGCCGCGGCCGGTCAAGGCCAGCGAGCCGTAGACATCGGCGCGGATGCGCGCGACCTCGTGCAGGCGACCCGGGTCGAGCAGCCAGCGATGGATGAATCGCTCGGCGGCCTTCATCGGTCCGACGGTGTGCGAGGAGCTCGGGCCAATGCCGATCTTGAAAACGTCGAACGTGCTGACAGCCATGGATGCCAAACTGCGGGTACCGGACAAGCGGCTATTCTAGCGGCTTGCCGGGCCATCCGATGGCTGCGGCGCAGCATTTCCGCCACGGGAGCCTGACTGGTGCTGACCCTGATCCAGCGTGACGATTGCCACCTGTGCGACCTGGCCCTGGCCGAGCTGGCCAAGGCGCGGGCGCCGGAGTTCGAATCGGTGTTCCTGGATGACCAGCCGGCGCTGGAAGCGCGCTATGGCACGCGCGTGCCGGTGCTGCGCGACGAGCGCGGCGAGCGCGAGCTGGACTGGCCGTTCGATGCGGCCACGGTGCAGGCCTGGTTGGCCGTCGATCGGTAGTGCCGGCCGCTGGCCGGTAACCCCTCTGTTCCCGGTGATGCCGGCCAGCGGCCGGCACTACCGGATGCGTTGCGATGCCCGGTGATGCCGGCCGCGGGCACGGCATCACCGGATGGTCTTATTTCGCGTCGAACTTCACGATCGTGCTGATCGCGGTGTCGTCCGGAATGGTCTTGGTATCGGCCCAGTCACCGCCGCCGACGCCGAAGTCCAGGCGCTTGACCGTGGCCTTGCCGGTCAGCACCGGCTGGGTGCCCGGCTTCCAGGTGAAGGTCAGGGTGACCGGCTTGCTGACGCCGCGCAGTTCCAGGGTGCCATCGGCGGCGAACTGGTCGTTGCCCACGGCGCGGAAGCCCTTGGCGGTGTAACGCGCGGTGGCGAACTTGCCGACATTGAAGAAGTCGGCGCCCTGCAGGGTCGAGTCACGGTCGCTGTTGCCGCTCCTGGCGCCTGCCAGCGGAATCACCACATCCAGCGAACCGGCGGCCGGGTTGGCCGGGTCGAAGCTGAGCTTGGTGGCGAAGCCCGGGAAGCTGCCGGTGAACACTTCGCCGTCGTACTTGCTGGCGAACACCAGGATCGAGCCGGCACCGGGGGCCTGCGCATACTCCGCAGCGAGCGCCGGGGCGGTGGCCAGCATGCCGGCCAGGGCGGCAGCCACGGCGGCCGGAGTGGTCAGTTTCAGGTTCATCGGTCAGTCCTTCTGAGGGGAGGCGAGCCAGCCGCGCGGCAACATGCGGGACAGCGTTGCATCGCGCTGGAACAGGTGGTGGTAGAAGGCAGCGCCGGCATGGGCCAGCACTACCGCGATCAACAGCCAGAAGCCGTATTCGTGGAGGGCATGGGACACCGCGACGACCTGCGGGTCGGGGCCGCTCAGCTTGGGCACGTCGACCAGGCCGAACCAACGGAACGGGCGCAGGCCACTGGCCGAATCGTACAGCCAGCCCGACAGCGGAATGGCAAACATCAGCACGTACAGCAGCACGTGGGTGGCACTGGCGATGCGTTCCTGCCAGCTGGGCACGCCCGGCACCTGCTTCGGCGCACCGGCATACAGGCGCCAGCCGAGACGGAACAGCACCAGCGCCAGCACGGTGATGCCGATCGACTTGTGCGCGGTGTAGACCCAGAAGTACTTGGGCGTCTTGGGCAGTTCGCCCATGGTCAGGCCGACCACGCCCAGGGCGAGGATCAGCAGTGCGATCAACCAGTGCAGGAGCTGGCTGACACTTCCCCACGCGGCGGGGGTGTTCTTGGCGGTCATGAAGGGTCCTTGGGGGCCGTCGTGTGGTCGGAGTGTGGAACGGGAGCGGGAGTTCCCGGGGCGTCGCTGCGGTCGAGGGTGGCTTCGGCCTCGATCCGCACCTGTACCGCATCACCGATGACCCCCGGCCAGGCGGTGATGCCGAACGCGCGCCGGCTCAGCGTCGTGCTGGCGGAAAACCCGGCGGTGCGTCGGAATGGAGGGAGCGGGTAGCGCTTGAGCGCGTTGAGGGTCACGTCCAGGGTGACTTCCTGGCTGACCCCGCGCAGGGTCAGCGTGCCGATCACATGCGCACGCTTGGCGTCGATCGGTTCGACCCGGCTGGAGACGAAGCGTGCGCTGGGGAATCGCTCGCCATCGAGCAGGCTGCGGGCCAGCGTGGCCTGGTTCCACTTGGCGTCGCCAAGGTCCAGACGCGACACCGGAATGTCCACTTCCAGGGTGGCGTCGCGCCAGTTGTCGGGATCGAACAGCACGCGGCCCTCGCTGCCGGACACGGTGCCCATGGCCTGCGAGTAGCCCGCGTGATCGATGGAGAACAGCACCCGCGTGTGCACCGGATCGAGGCGATAGGTGTCGGCGGCCGCCCAGGCAGGGGCGGTGGCGAGCAGCATCGGCAGCAGGGCCAGGCAGGGACGCATCGATGGCGGGCTCCGGAAGGTGACGCTGTGATCATACGCACAGCCCCCTGCCAACGTTGCGTGCATGGCTGCAACAGTTCGTGGTGGGGCCGCCGCTGGAAACAGCCTGTTGCAGCCATGAACCCGGCCCTGTGTGACAATCGGCCCAGGACAGGGGGTTCAGGATGACGAGCGGCTGGCGCCGGTGGTGCCGTGGCATCGCAGGTATGGGACTGCTGCTGATGGCGATGGCCACGGCGGCTGCGACCCTGGACATGGCAGAAACACCGCGCCTGCGCCGCTTCGGTGCCGCCGAAGGCTTGCCGTCACGCATGGTGGTGGCGCTGGCCGAGGATCGCCAGGGCCACATCTGGGCCGCCACCGATGGTGGACTCGCCCGTTATGACGGCAACAGCCTGCGGGTCTGGGAGCACGATCCGGAACAGCCGGGCTCGCTGCCCGGCAACGAGATCGAGACCCTGCTGATCGATCCGCTGGACCGGGTCTGGGTGGGCATCAACGGCAAGGGCGTGGCCCGCCTGGATGCCGACCGCGAGCGCTTCCGGACCTTCGACACGGTCAATTCCACCTGCCAGGGGCAGTTCTGGGCGCTGGCCTATGTCGACGACGCCTTGTGGATCGGGACCAACAACCATGGCGTCTGCCGGCTTGGCGAGGACGGCAGCGTGCGCCTCTACACCCATGACCCGGCGCAGCCGGGGGGCCTGCCCAGCAACAGCATCTTCACCAGCCTGGTCGACGCGCAGGGCCGCCTGTGGCTGGGCACCGAAGCGGGCGTGGCGCGTTGGAACGGCAGCGGATTCGAGCCGGTGGCCGCGCGGGAACTGGGCACGCTGAGCGTGCTCCGGTTGAGCCGGGATGCGGAGGGTTCGATCTGGGTCGGCAGCCAGAACGATGGCCTGTACCGCATCGATGGGCAGGACCGGGTCAGTCGTCCGCGATGGGCCGACAGCGCCCAGCTGCGCTCGGCCCTGGTCCTGGCCGATCGCCAGGGGGGCTACTGGGCTGGCACCTCCGATGGCCTGTTGCGGGGGGATGCGGCGGCGCTGCGCCGGCTGGAGGGCGACCGCGGCAGCGGCTTCCTGACCGCGCACAGCGGTGTGCTCGATCTGCTGCAGGACCACGAGGGCGGATTGTGGGTGGCGCTGCTGACCCAGGGCCTGGCCTATCTGCCACCGGACTGGCGGCGCTTCTCGATCTGGAACCAGCTCGACGGCAAGCCGCTGGACAGCCAGTACCTGTTGAGCGCGGCCAGCGATGGGAAGAACTACTACGTCGGCTCGGCGCGAGGGGTGTACCAGCTCGATGCGCAGGGCACCCTGCGCCTGCTGGCCAGCGACCGGCAGCTCGGCAGCGGCGTGGTGTGGTCGGTGCTGCCGCGCCCGGATGGGCGCCTGTGGCTGGGACGCGGCGGCCGCATCACCGTCTACGATCCGGCTACCGGCGCGCTGCGCGATCTGCGGATCGATGGCAGTGCCGACCTGCGCCAGCGCATCGACCTGATGCGGCAGGCGCCTGATGGCACGGTGTGGGTGTCGGTGATGGGCCTGGACCTGCAGCAGCGCGATGCAGAGGGCCGGCTGCTGCACCGCTATCCGCTGGAGCATTTCCGCGGGACCGCCGATGCGCCGATCGAGCAGATCCGCTTCGACGCCCATGGCCGGCCCTGGGTGATGGGTGACATGGGCATCTGGCGCGAGCAGGCTGGACGCTTCGAGGCAGTACCGGGCGTTTCGCGCGGGCCCATCTACGACCTGGTGTGGATCGATCCGCAACAGTTGTGGCTGGCGCGCCAAGGCGCGTTCGAGCGCTACCAGTGGGATGGCCTGAGCCTGCGCCTGATCCAGCGCATCGACGGCAGTGCAGGCGTGCCGCCGGTCACCATGGGCGGGCTGGCGCTGGCCGGCAACGGCCAGCTGTGGGCGACGACGCCGCGCGGCCTGCTGCGTTGGGACCCGAAAACGCGGCGCCTGCAGCAGTTCAACGAGCGCGATGGACTGTCCGATGCGGAGTTCACCGGCCGGCCACCGGCAGTGAATGCAGATGGTCGCGTGCTGGCCGTCACCCAGACCGGGTTGGTTGCCTTCGATGTGAATGCCGACGACACGGTGCTGCCTTCTTCATCGCTGGTGATCGCCGAAGTGCGCGTACGCCGCGACGACGCGCGCGGCTGGCAACCGTTGCCGCTCACCGGCACCCTGTTGCTGGGACCGGATGACCGCGATCTGCAGATCGATGCGCGGCTGCTGTCCTATGCCAGCCCGCAGGGCAACCGTTACCGCTTCCGCGTGCAGGGCTATGACCAGGACTGGGTGGAGCAGGGGGGCGATGGCCAG
The DNA here is from genome assembly GCF_059367975.1 of Stenotrophomonas sp. YJH_SMC_131. Lineage (NCBI taxonomy): Bacteria > Pseudomonadati > Pseudomonadota > Gammaproteobacteria > Lysobacterales > Lysobacteraceae > Stenotrophomonas > Stenotrophomonas sp. YJH_SMC_131. Next base: position 242,391 of record NZ_JCAFRJ010000002.1, read on the forward strand.
CGCACCCTGTCGCGGCTGCCGACCGGCAGCTACATCATCGAGGTGCAGGCAGCGACCGCCCGGGGCGCGTGGACGCCTTCGCAGCAGTTGCAAGTGAAGGTGCTGCCGCCGTGGTGGCGCAGCGGCATGGCGATCTTCGGCTACATCCTGCTGGGGTCGCTGCTGCTGGTGGTCCTGGTCTGGTCGGTCCGCGCGCGGCTGCGCCGTCGCCAGCAATGGCAGCTGACGGTGCACAAGCAGCAGCTGGCCGAGCAGGCCTCGCAGGCCAAGAGCCGTTTCCTGGCCACGCTGGGCCACGAAGTACGCACGCCGATGACCGGCGTGCTGGGCATGAGCGAACTGCTGCTCGCGACTCCGCTGGATCCGGTGCAGCGTGGCTACGCGGGGTCGATCCAGCAGGCCGGCAGCCATCTGCTGCGGCTGGTCAACGATGCGCTGGACCTGGCCCGCATCGAAGCCGGGCGGCTTGAGCTGGATCTGCGTCCGTTCGACCTGGAGGAACTGCTTGACCAGGTGCAGGGCCTGATGCAGCCGATGGCGCAGCAGCGCCAGCTGGAATTCCGGCGCGGTGAAAACCCGGCAGGGCCGGTCAGTGTCAGTGGAGACGAGATGCGCGTGCGCCAGATCCTGCTGAACCTGCTCGGCAACGCCATCAAGTTCACCGAGCGCGGCCACGTCGGCCTGGCCGTGCGCCTGGAAGAGAAGGGCGGCCTGTGTTTCGAAGTGCATGACAGTGGCCCGGGCATCAATGCCGAGCAGCAGCAGCGCCTGTTCCATCGTTTTGAACAGGCCGACGGTCCGCGCACCGCGTCGCGCTACGGCGGCAGTGGCCTGGGACTGGCGATCTGCCAGGAACTGGCGGTGGCGATGGGGGGGCGTATCGAAGTGGACAGCCAGCCTGGCAAGGGTGCGCGGTTCCGCGTGCGCCTGCCCCTGCCCTGGACGCGCCAGGCCGCCGGCACCGCGGGCGAGGTGGCGGCCCTGCCGGAACTGCCGCCGCTGCGCATCCTGCTGGTCGAGGACGACGCCACGGTGGCCGAGGTCATCGCCGGCCTGCTGCGGGTGCGCGGGCATGAGGTGGTCCACGTGCTGCATGGCCTGGGCGCGCTGTCGGAGATCGCCACCGATGGTTTCGACGTCGGCCTGCTCGATCTCGATCTGCCCGCGCTGGACGGTACGGCCATCGCCCGCCAGCTGCGCACCATGGGCTATGAACTGCCGCTGGTGGCAGTGACCGCCCGTTCCGATGCCTACGCCGAAACCCAGGTGCTGGCCGCCGGCTTCGATGGCTTCCTGCGCAAGCCGGTGACCGGCGACCTGCTGGTGGCGGCCATCGCCCAGGCGCGTGCGAAACGGCAGGCAACTGCGTGACTGTGCCGGCGCCGGGCGTGAACGGCGCGACTTTCGGTTTACCATGCCGACGCCCGCAGCGCGGGAATCATCAGGACCAGCGTGAGGAGGCAATCGGTGGTGTATCTGCGGGCGGCGATGCTGCTGCTGGTCCTCCTGTGCGGCGCGTTGCCCGCTGCGGCACAGCCGGTGCCTCCGAGCCCGCGGCAGGTGACGGTGTTCGATGGCCTGCCGTCCAATACCGTCAACCGCATGGCCGAGGACCGGTACGGCTACCTGTGGATCGCGACCAACGATGGCCTGGCCCGCTATGACGGCCGCACTTACCGCGTGTGGCGTTCCGAGGATGGACTGCGTGACAACCGCATCTGGACGGTGCTGGTCGATGCCCGCAACCAGTTGTGGATAGGCACCGAGAACGCTGGCCTGGTGCGCATGTCGGCCGACCGCCGGCAGCTGCACTTCTACGACCGCAGCAGCCAGCCGTTGATGGGCACCAACACGGTCTGGAGCCTGGCCAGCACGCCTGATGGCTCGATCTGGTTCGGTACCCACGAAGGCGGCCTGTACCGCCTGGACAGCCAGGACCGCCTGCAGCGCTTCCTGCCCGAGCCGAACAATCCGCGCAGCCTGCCTTCGTCGTCGGTGCCCTACCTGGCCACGCTGGCCGATGGCAGCCTGTGGATCGGCACCAAGCATGGCGTGGCACGCTGGACCGGGACCGACTTCGAGCGTGTCGGTACGGACATCATTCCCAGCCTGCTGATCAACGGGTTGACCGCCGAGCCCGATGGCAGCCTGTGGATCAGCACGATGGCCGGGGCCACCGTGCGCCGCCCGGATGGCCGCTTCGAGGCACCACCGTGGAAGCTGCCGCCAGGCGAGCAGGTGCTGGGCATGATGCTGCGCGACGAGCAGGGCGGACATTGGCTGGATACGCGCACCGGGCTGGGACGTGCGGTCGACGGCCAGTACCAGACCGTGCCGCTGTACAGCGCGATCGCACGCGGTCCGGTGCGGCCGAACTGGACCGGTGCCTATGAGGACCGCGAAGGTGGCATCTGGCTGGCCAGCACCAATGCCGGGTTGTGGCACCTGCTGCCACGCTGGTGGCAGTTCTCGGTGCTGTCGCGGCTGGAGGACGACCCCAGCTCGCTGCGCAATGCGCTCGTGCTGGGCACCAGCCCGTCCAGCAATGGCGGTGTCTGGACCGTGGGCAGCCATGGCGCGCTGGACCGCTTCGATCCGAAGACCGGCAGGATCGAGCAGCACCGCACCTGGGTCAACGGCATGCACTGGCTGACCTCGGTGCGCGAGGACCGGCGTGGCCAGGTCTGGATCGGATCGACCGATGCACTGGTGCGCTACGACCCGCAACGGCGCGAACTGCGTCGTTGGGGCCGTGATGCCGGTACCGATGCGGCGATGGAAGGGGTCATCGAAGCGATGATGACCTGCGACGGCGACAGCCTCTGGTTGATGCTTCCCGCGGGCCTGCAGCAACGTGATCTCGACGGACGCCTGCGGCGCCAGCTGGACAATGGCCAGCGCGGCCTGCAGCAGGGCCAGCTCAACCTCGATGTGGAATGCGGTCCGCAGGACCATATCTGGCTGGCCAGCAGCCGTGGCCTGCTGCAGTGGCTGCCGGAAAGCGAACGCTTCCAGCCGGTGCCGGGTGCGCCGGCAACGGCCATCCATGCGTTGCATGTGGGCCGTGACGGCCAGGTCTGGTTGTCCGAGGACGGGCGCCTGTCGCGATACCGCTGGAGCCAGGGGCGGCTGGAACGGCAGGCGGTGGTCGGTGCCGAACAGGGCTATCCGGCGATCTCCGCCTCTGGCCTGGTGGTGGATGCACAGGGCGTGGCGTGGGCGACCAGCGCACGGGGCCTGGTGCGTGTCAGTGCGGATGGGCAGAGCGTGCGCCTGTATGGCGTGCACGACGGCCTGCCGAGCCAGGAATTCCGCGACCACACCTTGATCGCGGCGGGCGACGGCCATCTGGTGGCCGGAACGGCGGCAGGTGCGGTGGTGTTCGACCCGGAGCAGGTGCGGCCCTCGGTGCGTCGGGCCCCGCTGGTGATCGAGCGGGTGGAGGTGCGCCGCAACGAGCAGGTGCTGGACATGACCCACGATGCGCCGTTGCAGATCGCCGACGGCGACCGCGACCTGCGCATCGTCGCGCGACTGCTGTCCTTCGCCGACTCGGCGTCAAATACGTACCGCTACCGCCTGGCCGGCTACGATCCCGATTGGGTCGAAGTCGGCCCGGCCGGCGAGCGCCTGTTCTCGCGCCTGGCGCCGGGCAGCTACCGGCTGGAAGTGCAGGCCCGGTCGGCCGACCACGTGTGGTCGCGGGTGCAGAGCCTGGAATTCCGCGTACAGCCGCCATGGTGGCGCAGCCTGTCCGGCCTGCTGGTGCTGGCGTCGGTCGGGCTGCTGCTGACCAGCTGGTTCGCCTGGTTGTACCGGCGCCGCCTGCAGCGGCGCCACGCCTACCAGCTGGCGCTGCACAAGCAGGAACTCGCCGAGCAGGCTTCAGCGGCCAAGACCCGTTTCCTGGCCAATCTGGGCCATGAGATCCGTACGCCGATGACCGGTGTGCTGGGCATGAGCGAGCTGTTGCTGGCGTCGCCCCTGGACCCGCAGCAGCGCGGCTACACACAGTCGATCCGGCATGCCGGCGAGCACCTGCTGCACCTGGTCAACGATGCGCTGGACCTGGCGCGGATCGAGTCCGGTCGCCTGGAGCTGCAGTCGAAGACCTTTGCGTTGAACGGCCTGCTGCACGACCTGGCGGCCCTGATGGGCCCGCTGGCCGCGCAGAAGGGCCTGCGCTTCACCCTCGACAACCAGCTGCCGCCGGGGCTGCAGGCCACCGGCGATGCCATGCGCGTGCGGCAGATCCTGCTCAACCTGCTGTCGAACGCGGTGAAGTTCACCAGCCGTGGCACCATCACCCTGCACGCGCGCTGCGATGGCGAACTGCGCGCACTGCACTTCGAAGTGCGTGACACCGGCCCCGGCATCAGCCAGGAACAGCAGCAGCGCCTCTTCCGCCGCTTCGAGCAGGCCGACGGTGCACGTACTGCCGCGCAGTACGGCGGCAGCGGCCTCGGCCTGGCCATCTGCCGCGAGCTGGCGCACGCGATGCAGGGGCGCATCCAGGTGGAGAGCCAGCTGGGCCGGGGCACCTGTTTCGGTGTGACCCTGCCATTGCCGCTGGTGGTGGACAGTGATGCCGAGGGCGCTGCCGACGGGCATCGCGACGAGGCGGCCAACGTGCCGCCACTGCGGGTGCTGCTGGTCGAAGACGATGCCACCGTGGCCGATGTGGTGCGCGGACTGCTGAGTGCGCGTGGCCACGAGGTGGTGCACGCCGGCCATGCGCTGGCGGCGCTGCGCGAGATCAGTGCGGGCGATTTCGACGTCGGCCTGCTGGACCTGGACCTGCCGGGCCTGAGCGGTTTCGAGCTGGCCCAGCACCTGCGCAACCAGGGCTACATGCTGCCGTTGCTGGCGGTGACCGCACGGACCGACCCGGACCTGCAGCAGCAGGTGGAAGCGGTCGGCATAGGTGGCTTCCTGCGCAAGCCGGTGACCGGCGAGCTGCTGGTGGAAGCGATTGCCAAGGTGATGGGCAGGTAAGTTCTGCAGGGCCTGCGGCCCTGCACCTGCTGCAAGCCGGAGGAACAGCAACAGCAACAGCAACAGCAGAAGCAAAAGCTGGCTTCCTGTGGGATGGCGGGGTGGATCCGGTTGCGGGAGACGCCGTAAACCCATCCATGGGGGCTTGGCCGCGGCATCCATACCGCGGACACTCCCGCAACCGGACCCACCCCGTCTTCGACAGTTTTCCGCGATCTGTCGGAGCACGGGGTCGGATCCCGTTGCTGCGCAACGGGCTCTGACCCCAATCTGGAATTCGAGATCTGACAGATGTGTCGACCAAGGTCGACACCTACCAACAACCGCGCGTTCCAACAGTCGCTGTTACCCACAGCCGCGTGAACCTGTCAGAGGTGGGGCGGTGTGGGCTTGCAGGACCGTTGGCGCGATGGATGGCGCAATCGAGCCCCCAGGGAGGGAGGGCGCTTTGCTTGCGAAGCACTGCTTCGCGAGCACCCGAACGCCCAGCCGCCAGCGGCTGGGCCGGACCGCGGAGCGGGGTTTACGGCGTGTGCTGCAAGCCCACACCGCCCCGCCAACCCACGGAATGCTCGTTGTTGTTGTTGCCGGCCAGCGGCCGGCACTACCGCGGGTGCAGGGCCGCAGGCCCTGCCGAACCCCTTCACTCCGCGACGTGCTCGACCTGCCGCGGTTCGGGCTTGGTGTCGGGCAGCTGCCAGAAGATCATCGTCGAGGTCAGGGTGATCGCGCCGACGCACAGGAATGTCGCGTGCAGTGCTGCGGTGGCGCTGTTGCTGTCCAGGTGATTGCCGAACGCGGCCAGCAGGCTGCCGGCGGCTGCGGCACCGAAACCGGCGGCCAGCATCATCACCATCGACAGCAGGCTGTTGCCGGAGCTGGCGAATTCGCGGTCCAGATCGCGCAGGGTCACGGTGTTCATCACGGTGAACTGCAGCGAATTGACCGCACCGAAGAAGGCCAGTTGCAGCAGGCGCCAGGCCAGGTGCTGGCCCGGTGTCATCAGGATGAAGCTGGCCATCGCCAGGCCCACCAGCACGGTGTTGACCATCAGCACGCGGCGGTAGCCATAGCGCTCGACCAGCTTCACCGCCAGCTTCTTCGACACCATGCCGGCCGCCGCCACCGGCACCATCATCAGGCCGGCGTTCATCGGGCCCAGGCCGAGGCCGACCTGCAGCAGCAACGGGATCAGCATCGGCATGGCACTGCTGCCGATGCGCGAGAACAGGTTGCCCAGGATGCCGATGCGGTAGCTGGGCACACGGAACAGGGCCAGCGAAAACAGCGGCGCGGTGGAGTTGGCGGCGTGCAGCCAGTAACCCACCAGCGCAGCCAGGCCGGCCACGGTCATCAGCATCACCAGCGCATGTGGCGTGCCCAGGCCGGAGATGCCGTCCAACGCCAGCGACAGCACCACCATCGCGAAGGCCAGCATGATGTAGCCACGCAGGTCGAAACGGGTGCGATGGCTGGCGTAGTGGTCGGGCATGATCTTCATCGCGGCGATGAAACCGATCACGCCGATCGGCAGGTTGATCAGGAACACCCAGTGCCATGAGGCGATCTCGACCAGCCAGCCGCCCAGCGTGGGGCCGATCAGCGGGCCAACCAGCGCGGGGATGGCGATGAAGCTCATCGCGCGCAGGAAATCCTCGCGTGGCACCGAACGCATCACTGCCAGGCGGCCCACGGGAAGCAGCATCGCGCCGCCGATGCCCTGCAGCACGCGCGCCCCGACCAGCTGGTGCAGGTGCTGGGCCAGCGCGCACGCAAGCGAGCCGAGGGTGAACAGGATGATCGCCACCAGAAACGTGCGGCGGGTGCCGTAGCGGTCGGCGATCCAGCCGGAGGCGGGAATGAAGGTGGCCACCGCCAGCGCGTAGCTGAACACCACCGACTGCATCTGCAGCGGGCTCTCGCCCAGGCTGGCCGCCATCGCCGGCAGCGCCGTGTTGACGATGGTCGAGTCCAGCATCTGCATGAAGATCGCCAGGGACACCAGCCACAGCAGGGGGCGGTGGCGGTTGTAGGTCGATGACGATGTGGGCATGGCGTGCGGCCGGTGCAGCGTGGGGGCCGCCATGATCGCGCAACGCGGGTCACGGCGCGATCAAAGTCGCGCCGTGATGGCCTGCGGAATGCTCAGCGCTGGCTGTGCGCGTGCACCGCGTCGACCAGCACCTGTACGTGTGCCGGGTCCATGTCCGGCGACATGCCGTGGCCAAGGTTGAACACATGGCCCTCGCGCGAGCCGCCGTTGCCGGCGGCATAGGTGTCGAGCACGCGTGCGGCGGCCGCGGCGATCGCATCCGGCGAGGCGTACAGCGTGGTCGGGTCGAGGTTGCCCTGCAGGGCGACGCGGCCACCAGTGCGGCGCAGTGCCTCGTCCAGGTCCAGCGTCCAGTCCAGGCCCAGCGCATCGGCACCGGTGTGCGACAGCGCTTCCAGGTGCAGGCCGGTGCCTTTGCCGAACAGGATCAGCGGCGTGCGCTCGCTGCCTTCGCCGCGCTCCAGCTCCTCGGCGATGCGCTGCAGGTAGCGCAGCGAGAACTCGCGGTACATCGACGGCGACAGTACGCCACCCCAGGTGTCGAACACCTGCAGCGCCTGTGCACCGGCCGCGCGCTGCGCGCCGAGATAGGCGATCACGGCGTCGGTGGTGACCTCCAGCAGGCGGTGCAGGGCCTGCGGGTGGTTCAGTGCCATGGCCTTGATGCGCGCAAAGTCCTTGCTGCCACCGCCTTCCACCATGTAGCAGGCCAGTGTCCACGGGCTGCCGGAGAAGCCGATCAGCGGCACCTGGCCGTCCAGTTCGCGGCGGATCAGGCGCACCGCATCCATCACGTAGCCCAGGTCCTGTTCCATGTCCGGCACCGCCAGCCGGGCGATGGCGGCTTCGTCACGCACCGGGTGCCGGAACTTCGGGCCTTCGCCTTCGACGAAGTACAGCTCCAGGCCCATCGCATCGGGAATGGTGAGGATGTCCGAGAACAGGATGGCCGCATCCAGCGGGAAGCGGCGCAGCGGCTGCAGGGTGACTTCGCAGGCAATCTCCGGAGTCTTGGCCATGGCCAGGAAGCTGCCGGCCTTGGCCCGGGTCGCGCGGTACTCCGGCAGGTAGCGGCCAGCCTGGCGCATCAGCCAGACAGGGGTGCAGTCCACCGGTTCGCGGCGCAGGGCGCGCAGCAGGCGATCGTTGCGGAGAGGGCTGGTCACGATGGGCATTCCTTGGGCGAAAGTTGGCAGCGGCGTCAGTCGCCGTGCGAGAGAATCTGGAAACCGCGATGCAGTTCGGCATCGCGGGCCTTCTCGAAGGCGTGGCGGGCTTCGTCAGCGTGGAGGAACAGCTCGCGCCGCAACTGCGAGCGGCTGCCGACGCGGCCGCTCTCGCGCAGCAGCTCCCAGCCGCCGAACAGGTCCGGCTGCAGGCTCAGGCGCAGGAAGCGCGGTGCCTGCGCACCGGCGTCGGGATGTTGCAGGTAGACGTGCATGGGCCGATTGTAGCGGGGCCAGGGTGACCCCGGCCGCAACGCGGTTGTGCCGGCCGCTGGCCGGCAATCCCCCCGCGCATCGCGGCTCTACCGGGCCGACAGCACCTTCAGCACCGCCGCCTCATCCACGTCCGGCACCACTTCGGCACGCCCCATGCCGCGCCACAGCACCAGGCGCAGGCGGCCGGCCACGTTCTTCTTGTCCAGGCGCATGCGGCCGAGCAGGGCCTGCGGGTCGAGCCCGGCCGGGATCGCCACGGGCAGGCCCAGGCGTTCCAGCAACGCCTGCAGGCGCACGCGGTCGGCATCGTCGGCCAGCCCCAGCTCGGTGGACAGCTTCGCCGCCAGCACCATGCCCACCGCCACCGCCTCGCCATGGTTCAGCGCATCGCGGCCGGGCGCGGAATAGCCCTGCTCGGTTTCGATGGCATGGCCGAAGGTGTGGCCGAGGTTGAGCAGGGCACGTTCGCCTTTCTCGAACGGATCGCGCTCGACGATGGCGGCCTTGTGCCGGCAGCTGCGCGCGATGGCTTCGGCCAGCGTGGCATCCTCGCCGGCCAGCAGCGCATCGGCATGCTGCTGCAGCCATTCGAAGAACACGGCATCACCCAGCGCGCCGTACTTGACCACTTCGGCCAGGCCCGCACGCAGCTCGCGCGGCGGCAGGGTGGCCAGCACGCGGGTATCGGCGATGACCGCGCGCGGCGGATGGAACGCACCGACCAGGTTCTTGCCGGCCGGAATGTCGACCGCAGTCTTGCCACCGACTGACGAATCGACCATCGCCAGCAGGGTGGTGGGCAGCTGCACGCAGTCGACGCCGCGCATCCAGCAGGCCGCGGCAAACCCGGCGAGATCACCGACCACGCCGCCGCCGAGCGCGAACACGCAGGCATCGCGGGTGGCGCCGAGCGCAGCCAGCGCTTCGATCGCGCGGCCGAATTCGGCCAGCGTCTTGGACGCTTCGCCCGCAGCGAGGACATGCTCGCCGACGATCAGGTCGGGGCGCGCGGCCAGCAGCGCCTGCTTCACCGGCGCCAGATAACGCGGGGCCACTTCGCTGTCGCTGAGCAGCAGCACATGGCGGCCGCGCACATGCGCGGCCAGCGCGGCGCCGTCGGCCAGCGCGCCTGCGCCGATGGTGATGGAGTAGGGCCGGTCGCCGCCAACGGCGACCTGCAGCAGGGCGGGAGAAGTCATGCGTTCAGGTCCTGGCGCTGCCATTGCGTGGCCAGCTTGACCACCAGCTGGGCGGTCGCGTCGGCAGCGGTGTACGGGTCGGTATCGAGGGTGAGGTCGGCCAGTTCGCGGTACAGCGGGTCGCGGTGCGCGGCCAGATCGTGCAGCACCTGCTCGCGGTCCGGGCGCTGCAGCAGCGGCCGGCCCTTGTCGCGGGCCAGGCGTTCCAGCTGCGCGGCCACGCTGACCCGCAGGTAGACCACGAAGCCACGCTGGGCGATCAGTGCACGGTTGTCCGGATCCAGCACCGCGCCACCGCCGGTGGAGACCAGCTGGCCGCGGCCTTCCAGCACGCGGGCCAGGGCCTGGCGTTCATGGTGGCGGAAACCGGCTTCGCCGGCATGCTCGAAAATGGTCGGGATGCCGGCGCCGGCAGCCTCGACGATGGCCTGGTCGACATCGACGAAGTCCAGCGTGAAGCGCTCGGCCAGGCGGCGGCCGATGCAGGTTTTGCCGGCGCCCATCGGGCCGATCAGGATCAGGTTCGGAGCAGGATTCATGCCCTCTGATGCTAACACCTCCGTGCCCTGGCCTTTACGTTCTTCACGTCAGGGTGGGCATTCCTGCGGGGGTTCCCGCGCCAACCGGAGCACAGGTCATGACGGTCGCCAAGGTCATCGAGATCACCGCCTCCTCGCCGAAGAGCGTGGAGGATGCGGTGCGCAGCGGACTGAAGAAGGTTTCCGAGACGGTCAAGGGCATCCAGGGCGCCTGGGTGAACGAGACCAAGGTGGTCACCAACGGCAGCGGCGAGATCACCGAATGGCGGGTCAACCTGCGGGTGACCTTCCTGGTGGAATAGCCGCGCTCAGCGCACGGCCTGCACCTGCCGCTGGCCGTCCAGGACCACGACGTGGTCGGCGAGCGTGGGAAGCGTGCGCAGTGCCTGCCGGCTGACCCGCTCGTAGTACTGCACGAAACGCTCCAGCTGCGGCCGGCTCATGCCGTGCCGGCCCGGCTGCGCGGCCTGCAGGTTCTGCTCCTGCTGCCAGCGCCAGCGCGGTACCACCGCGAAATCCGGCGGTTGCAGGAACCACAGGCGGTCGCAACGCTGCCACAGCGCGGGGTAGTCGCGGGCCAGCGCCTGGTTGCACCAGCGGCGCCAGCGGCCGTCGCTGTCGGCTTCGCGTTCCAGCGCGTTCAACGGGGCATCCAGCGCTGCGTCATCCTGCGCGGGCGTACCGAGGAACCATCCCTCGAACACCAGCAGGTCCAGTGGCGTGTCCAAGTGCGGCCATTGCACCTCGGCCAAGCGTTCATCGGCCAGCTTGTCAAAGCGCGGCATCGCCAGGGGGCGGCGCGCTGCTACGGCGTCCAGCACGCTGTGCGCCAGCGTCAGGTCATGGGTACCGGGTGGGCCGCGGGTCATCAGCAGCGGATGCACCTGGCGCGCCAGGCGCTGGCGCTGCGCACGGGTCAGGTAGACATCGTCGATCGACAGGCTGGCCGCGCACAGGCCGCGAGCCCGGGCGCGTGCGACCACCTGTGCGGCCAGCGTCGATTTGCCGCTCCCCTGCAGGCCGCTGATCGCCAATACTGGAACCGCTGCACCGCTGGACAGTGCATCGTCCAGCGCCTGTTCGGCCAATGTTTCGGGGAATCCTTTCACCTGGGGCATATACGCAGCAGCGGCCATGCAGCCACAATAGCCCAAACCGTGTGAGAACAACGCCATCATGAGCGACCTGTACGCCGAAGCCCTGTCCACGTTTGCCCGCCTGTTCGAGGAGGCCAAACAGAGCCGCGAGGTCGAGCCCAACGCGATGACCGTGGCGACTGCAGATGCGCAGGGACGCCCGTCGGCGCGCACCGTGCTGCTGAAGGCCTTCGACGAGCGCGGCTTCGTCTTCTACACGCACCTGGACAGCCACAAGGGCCGTGAGCTGCGGTCCAATCCGCAGGCCGCGCTGCTGTTCCTGTGGCGCAGCCTGCGCGAGGCCGGCATCCAGGTGCGCATCGAGGGTCGTGTCGAGCAGGTCGCCGACGCCGAGGCCGACGCCTATTTCGCCAGCCGCCCGCGCATGAGCCAGATCGGCGCCTGGGCCTCGCAGCAGTCGAAGACGCTGGCAACCCGCGAGGAGTTCGACGCGCGCGTGGCCGAGGTCGAAGCGCGCTTCGAAGGCAAGGACGTGCCGCGCCCGGAAGGCTGGAGCGGCCTGCGCGTGGTGCCTGACCGCATCGAGTTCTGGTTTGGCGCGCAGTTCCGCCTGCACGAGCGCTGGTGCTATGAAGCCGGCGCCGAAGGGCGCTGGAGCAAGCGCCTGCTGTACCCGTAAGGCGGGGGGGGGCCGGGGCTGCTGTAGAGCCGAGCCCATGCTCGGCTGATGTTCTCGCAGGAGCAGCCGAGCATGGGCTCGGCTCTACAGAAACCTGCGTTTGTCGCGAACGGACTGGTCCGCTTCATGCACGAGCAGGTCGGCGACGGGCACACTCGCTGCGATGCCCTCGATCTGCGGAGTTGCCATGCCCTCCTGGCGTTACCTGTTTGCCGTGCCGCCACCACGCCGCGGCGTGGAAGCGTTGTTGTTGCTGCTCGCCCGCATCGTCGCCGGTGTGATGTTCTGTGTTTCCGGCTGGAACAAGGTGTTCACCGATGCCGGGCGCGAGCGCATGGTGCATACGCTGGTCGATGCCGGTATCCCATTCCCGGTGTTCAGTGCGCCGGTACTCGGTGCGATCGAGTGGATTGCGGGTGGTCTGCTGGTGCTGGGCCTTTTGAGCCGCCCCTCAGCCCTGCTGCTGGCGGCGATCTGCGTAGTGGCTGCGCTGACCGATGGCATCGCGCGCATTCCTGCAGGGCTTGGCGTGCTGGATTGGCTGAGCTGGTTCTTCTACCTGAGCGAAGTGCCGCTGGGCGTACTGCTGCTGTGGATTGCCGCAGTGGGTAGTGGACGGTTCGCCATCGAAGCGCGCTGACGACAGGCACCCTGTAGAGCCGAGCCCATGCTCGGCTGCTTACGCGGGAACATCAGCCGGGCATGGGCTCGGCTTTACAGGTCCTCCGCGCGCAGCCAGCGCCACAGCGTGGTGCGTGACACGCCCAGCGCCTGCGCCATGCCCTCGCGATCATGCCGGTGTTCCCGCAACAGTGCTTCCAGCTTGGCCCGCGGTGGGCGCCTGCCGTTGCTTTCCAGCGGCAACGCCGCGACACCTTCATGCACCAGCTCGGGTGCCAGCTGCAGCAGCCGCGCCGTATCGATCAGCCCTTCACCGGGCTGCCAGTGGATGCGCAGGCGATCGACCAGATTGCGCAGCTCGCGCACGTTTCCCGGCCACTCGGCCGCGCACAGCACCGCCAGCGCCGCCTCATCCAATGGCGCGTCGATGCCACGCAGCTGGCGGAAGAAATGCTGCGCCAGCAACGGGATGTCACCGCGTCGGGCGCGCAGCGAGGGCAGGGCAATCCGCAGCGCGGCCAGGCGGTAATACAGGTCGCGGCGGAAGCTGCCGGTCGCCGCGCGCTGCTCCAGCGACTGCAGGGTGGCGGCGACCACGCGCAGGTCCACCGGCGTCGGTTCGGTGGCACCCACGCGCAGCACTTCACGTTCCTCCAGCACCCGCAGCAGGCGGGTCTGCAGCGGCAGCGGCAGTTCGCCGATTTCGTCCAGGAACAGGGTGCCGCCATCTGCAGCTTCCACCAGGCCAACGCGGCCGCCACGCCGTGCGCCGGTGAAGGCGCCATCGCTGTAGCCGAACAGCTCCGCTTCCAGCAGCGATTCGCTGATCGCGCCGCAGTTCAGCGCGACGAAGCGGCCACGGCGCCCGCTTGCGGCGTGCAGCTGGCGCGCCACCAGTTCCTTGCCGGTGCCGGTTTCGCCGCTGACCAGCACGGTGCTGTCATGTGGGGCATACAGCGCGATCTGCGCGCGCACCTGCGCCATCGCGTCGCTGTCGCCGAGCAGTTCATGCGCATCGGCACGCGCTGCCGGGCGCCGGCGCGGTGCAGCGCGGTTGCTGCCGGAACGTGCCAGGGTCTGGGTCAGTTCCAGCGCATGTTCGAACGCCTGCCGCACCGAGTCGGCCGAATACAGCAGCACCCCGGGCAGGCCGGCCTGCTCGGCATGGTCGATGGCCATGCCGGTGCCGACGATCACCTCGATGCCGTTGGCGCGCAGGTCGGCGATGCAGTCGCGGGCGTCCTCGCGGGTGACGAAGCGGCGATGCTCGATATCCAGGCCGAAGCTCTGCTGGAAGTTGCTGAACACCGGTACGTCGCTGGCGTGGGTGACCAGGCCGATGCGGCTGGCGATACGCCGTGCCCGGGCCAGCGCTTCCATCAGGTCGAAGCCGTTGGCCTGGATCGGCACCAGCGGCAGCTCCAGCCGGCCGCGCAGCCAGGCCGCGTTGGAGCCGCCGGCGATGACCACGTCGCAGTGCTCGCGACGCAGGCGTTGGCCGATCACCTCCACCGCTTCCTCGAAGCCGAGGTTGATCTGTTCGATACGCGCGCGGCGGTCGAACTCGGGGATCACGTCGCCGAGCAGGCCGGTCAGCCGCGAGACGCTGACCGTCCAGATCACCGGACGGCCCGGGTCGGCATCGGCATGGCGCAGGGGGGAGCGGGGCAGATACATGGCAGCCGTTTCGGGGAGGATGTTTCATGATACATCCGTTTCAATGTTTCATATGTTCCACTGTTGCATGCCGGTCATTCCCGTGAAATCAACCGCTTGCAGCTTGGCATGGTGCTTGCGCTTCCTTTCCCGTACTTCAACCTGGATTGCCGCATGACCGCTTCTGCCCCTTTCTCCGCCGGTGCCCGCTTCCGTGAGGCGCTGGCTGCCGAATCGCCGCTGCAGGTGATCGGTGCGATCAACGCCAACCACGCCCTGCTGGCCAAGCGCGCCGGCTTCCGTGCCATTTACCTGTCCGGCGGCGGCGTTGCCGCAGGCTCGCTGGGCCTGCCGGACCTGGGCATCAACACCCTGGAAGACGTGCTGGTGGACGTGCGCCGCATCACCGATGTCTGCGACCTGCCCTTGATGGTCGACATCGACACCGGCTTCGGCCCGAGCGCGTTCAACATCGCGCGCACCGTGAAGTCGCTGATCAAGGCCGGCGCGGCCGCCTGCCACATCGAAGACCAGGTCGGCGCCAAGCGCTGCGGCCATCGTCCGGGCAAGGAGATCGTCTCGCAGGGTGAAATGGTCGACCGTGTGAAGGCCGCTGCCGATGCCAAGACCGATCCGGACTTCTTCCTGATCGCGCGCACCGACGCCATCCAGGTGGACGGCGTGGACAAGGCGATCGAGCGCGCCATCGCCTGTGTCGAGGCCGGTGCCGACGGCATCTTCGCCGAGGCCGCCTACGATCTGGATACCTACCGCCGCTTCGTCGACGCGGTGAAGGTGCCGGTGCTGGCCAACATCACCGAATTCGGCGCCACCCCGCTGTTCAGCCGCGATGAACTGGCCTCGGCCGGCGTCGCCATCCAGCTGTTCCCGCTGTCGGCGTTCCGTGCCGCCAACAAGGCCGCCGAGAACGTCTACCAGGCGGTGCGCCGCGATGGCCACCAGCGCAACGTGGTGGAAACCATGCAGACCCGCGAGGAACTCTACGACCGCATCGGCTATCACGCCTTCGAGCAGCAGCTCGATGCGCTGTTCGCTGCCAAGAAATAAGCAGTACCCTGCACCATCAAGTTTCGGAGGGAAACATGAACGATACGACCGCAACCCCGACCTTCAAGCCGAAGAAGTCCGTCGCCTTGTCCGGCACCGCGGCCGGCAACACCGCGCTGTGCAGCGTGGGCCGCAGCGGCAACGACCTGCACTACCGCGGCTATGACATCCTGGACCTGGCCAACACCAGCGAGTTCGAGGAAATCGCCTACCTGCTGGTGCACGGCAAGCTGCCGACCCGCGCCGAGCTGGTTTCGTACAAGGCCAAGCTGAAGTCGCTGCGTGGGATCCCCGCCGCGGTGAAGGCCGCGCTGGAAGAGCTGCCGCCGTCGGCGCACCCGATGGACGTGATGCGCACCGGCGTGTCCGTGCTCGGCTGCGTGGCACCGGAGAAGGACGACCACAACCACCCGGGCGCGCGCGACATCGCCGACAAGCTGATGGCCTGCCTCGGTTCGATGCTGCTGTACTGGTACCACTGGAGCCACAACGGCCGCGCCATCGATGTGGAAACCGACGATGATTCGATCGGCGGCCACTTCCTGCACCTGCTGCATGGCGAAAAGCCGCAGGATTCGTGGGTGAAGGCGATGCACACCTCGCTGATCCTGTACGCCGAGCACGAGTTCAACGCCTCGACCTTCACCTGCCGTGTCATCGCCGGTACCGGCAGCGACATGTACAGCGCGATCTGCGGTGGCATCGGTGCGCTGCGTGGCCCGAAGCATGGCGGCGCCAACGAAGTGGCGTTCGAAGTGCAGAAGCGCTACGACAACCCGGATGAGGCCGAGGAGGACATCAAGGCGCGCGTCGAGCGCAAGGAAGTGGTGATCGGTTTCGGCCACCCGGTCTATACCGTCTCCGATCCGCGCAACAAGGTGATCAAGGACGTGGCCCGCGAGCTGTCCGAGGAACAGTCGAGCATGAAGATGTACGACATCGCCGAGCGCCTGGAGTCGGTGATGTGGGACATCAAGAAGATGTTCCCGAACCTGGACTGGTTCAGTGCGGTCAGCTACCACATGATGGGCGTGCCGACCGCGATGTTCACCCCGCTGTTCGTGATCGCGCGCACCGCCGGCTGGAGCGCGCACATCATCGAGCAGCGCATCGACGGCAAGATCATCCGCCCGAGCGCCAATTACATCGGTCCGGAAGACCGCGACTTCGTCGCCATCGACAAGCGCGTCTGATCCCCCTGCTGTACCCATCCGGCCGGCCGCATGCCGGCCGGGTGCTTTCGCCGCCGCACCGCCGGCACCCGGCCCGCCCCAAGCACTCCGCCAGCCCATGAATACCGATTACCGCAAGAACCTCCCCGGCAGCGCGCTGGACTATTTCGACGCGCGCGCCGCTGTCGATGCGATCCAGCCCGGCGCCTATGCCACCCTGCCGTACACCTCGCGCGTGCTGGCCGAGAACCTGGTGCGCCGCTGCGATCCGGCCACGCTCGGCGATTCGCTGAAGCAGCTGATCGAGCGCCGTCGCGACCTCGACTTCCCGTGGTTCCCGGCACGCGTGGTGTGCCACGACATCCTCGGCCAGACCGCGCTGGTGGACCTGGCCGGCCTGCGTGATGCGATCGCCGACAAGGGCGGCGACCCGGCCAAGGTCAATCCGGTGGTGCCGGTGCAGTTGATCGTCGATCACTCGCTGGCGGTGGAATGCGGTGGCTACGATCCGCAGGCGTTCGAGAAGAACCGCGCCATCGAGGATCGCCGCAACGAAGACCGTTTCCACTTCATCGACTGGACCAAGCAGGCGTTCCAGAACGTGGACGTGATTCCGCCGGGCAACGGCATCATGCACCAGATCAACCTGGAGAAGATGTCGCCGGTGATCTACGTGCAGGACGGCGTAGCCTTCCCGGATACCTGCGTGGGCACCGACAGCCACACCCCGCACGTGGACGCGCTGGGCGTGATCGCGATTGGTGTTGGCGGCCTGGAAGCGGAGAACGTGATGCTGGGCCGCGCGTCGTGGATGCGCCTGCCGGATATCATCGGCGTCGAGCTGACCGGCAGGCCGCAGCCGGGCATCACCGCCACCGACGTGGTGCTGGCACTGACCGAGTTCCTGCGCAAGGAACGCGTGGTGGGTGCGTATCTTGAATTCTTCGGCGAGGGGGCGTCGGCACTGACCATCGGTGACCGCGCCACCATCTCCAACATGTGCCCCGAATACGGCGCCACCGCTGCGATGTTCTATATCGACGGGCAGACCATCGATTACCTGCGCCTGACCGGCCGCGAGGAATCGCAGGTGGCGCTGGTGGAGAACTATGCGCGCACCACCGGCCTGTGGGCCGATGACCTGGCCACCGCGCAGTACGAGCGCGTGCTGCGCTTCGACTTGTCCAGCGTGGTGCGCAACATGGCTGGCCCGTCCAACCCGCACAAGCGCGTGGCCACCGCCGAGCTGGCCGAGCGCGGCATCGCCGACGAAGCCAAGCTGGCAGCGGGCAGGGCCGAGCAGGCGCAGGGCCTGATGCCCGACGGCGCGGTGATCATCGCCGCCATCACCAGCTGCACCAACACCTCCAACCCGCGCAACGTGATCGCTGCCGCACTGCTGGCGCGCAAGGCCAACGAACGTGGCCTGCTGCGCAAGCCGTGGGTAAAGTCGTCGCTGGCGCCGGGCTCGAAGGCGGTGCAGCTTTACCTGGAAGAATCCGGCCTGCTGCCGGACCTGGAAAAGCTCGGCTTCGGCATCGTCGCCTTCGCCTGCACCACCTGCAACGGCATGAGCGGCGCGCTGGATCCGGCCATCCAGCAGGAAATCATCGATCGCGACCTGTACGCCACGGCCGTGCTGTCGGGCAACCGCAACTTCGATGGCCGCATCCACCCGTATGCGAAGCAGGCCTTCCTGGCGTCGCCGCCGCTGGTGATCGCCTATGCCATCGCCGGCACCGTGCGCTTCGACATCGAGAAGGACGTGCTGGGCGTGGATGCCGATGGCAACGAGGTGCGCCTGAAGGACATCTGGCCGAGCGATGCCGAGATCGACGCGGTGGTGAAGGCCTCGGTGAAGCCCGAGCAGTTCCGCCGCGTCTACAACCCGATGTTCAACGTGCGCGTGGAGCATGGCGCGGCGGTCAGCCCGCTGTACGACTGGCGCCCGCAGAGCACCTACATCCGCCGTCCGCCGTACTGGGAGGGCGCACTGGCCGGTGAGCGCACACTGTCGGGCATGCGTGCGCTGGCGGTGCTGCCGGACAACATCACCACCGACCACCTGTCGCCGTCCAACGCGATCCTGGCGTCCAGTGCCGCCGGCGAATACCTGGCGAAGATGGGCCTGCCGGAAGAGGACTTCAATTCCTACGCCACCCACCGCGGTGACCACCTGACCGCACAGCGCGCCACCTTCGCCAACCCGAAGCTGTTCAATGAAATGGTGCGCAACGACGATGGCAGCGTGAAGCAGGGTTCGCTGGCGCGCGTGGAGCCGGAAGGCGAGGTGATGCGCATGTGGGAAGCGATCGAGACCTACATGGACCGCAAGCAGCCGCTGATCATCATCGCCGGTGCCGACTATGGCCAGGGCAGCTCGCGTGACTGGGCCGCCAAGGGCGTGCGCCTGGCCGGTGTGGAAGCGATCGTGGCCGAAGGCTTCGAACGCATCCACCGCACCAACCTGATCGGCATGGGCGTGCTGCCGCTGGAGTTCAAGCCGGGCACCACCCGCCTGACCCTGGGCATCGACGGTACCGAGACCTTCGACGTGATCGGCGAGCGCACCCCGCGCGCCGACCTGACCCTGGTCATCCACCGCCGCGACGGCCAGGATGTGATCGTGCCAGTGACCTGCCGCCTGGACAGCGACGAGGAAGTGGCGATCTACGAAGCCGGTGGCGTGCTGCAGCGCTTCGCCCAGGATTTCCTGGAAGGGGCCAAGGTGGCGTGATACCGGCCTGAATGCCTGCCTCCGGAGGCCGGGGGCGGGCTTGTCCGACACCCGGGCAGGGCGCACACTGACTTGGCAAAAACTGCCAAAGGAGAGTTTCATGGCCACCATGAACATTTCGCTGACCGACCCGCTCAAGCAGTTCGTGGACGAGGAAGTGCGTGAAGGCGGCTACTCCAGTACGTCGGACTACGTGCGTGACCTGATCCGCCAGCGCCAGCGCAGCAAGGCCGAAGAGCTGCTCAAGCAGTTGATAGCCGAGGGGCTGGCTTCTGGTCCAGGCGTCGCGGTGACGGCCGACACATTCGAGCGCATGCGTTGCGAACTGACCGAAAGGATGGAGCGTGAAGGCGATTGAATGGCGGCCAAGGGCCGAAGCCGACGCAGCCGATGCCGCGCTGTGGTTTGCACGGCAAGGTGGGCTGGTACTGGGTCGGCGCTTTCTCGCCGAGTTGGAGGCCACGCTTCAACGCATCGCGGTGTTTCCAGGCTCGGATTCCACCCGGCACGCCGACCTCGCAGCACAGCTGCCGGTGCCGTTGCGGTTCATGCTGGTTCCGGGCTTCGAACGCTACCTCGTCTATTACCTCGATCTACCGGACCGCGTGGACATCATGCGTGTGTGGTGCGTTGATCGTGGTCTTGACGCACTGATGCAAGACATTTCCTGAAATTCAAACGCGTGGATTCGACGATGACCTTCCTCCCGCAACTCCGTATTCCCGCCACCTACATGCGCGGCGGCACCAGCAAGGGCGTGTTCTTCCGCCTGCAGGACCTGCCCGAAGCCGCTCAGGTGCCGGGCGCCGCGCGCGATGCGCTGCTGATGCGCGTGATCGGCTCGCCCGATCCATATGGCAAGCAGACCGACGGCATGGGCGGTGCCACCTCCAGCACCAGCAAGTGCGTGATCATCTCCACCGCCTCGGTGCCGGACCACGATGTGGACTACCTGTACGGCCAGGTCTCGATCGACACCGCCTTCGTCGATTGGAGCGGCAACTGCGGCAACCTCAGTACGGCAGTGGGTCCGTTCGCGATCGCCAATGGGCTGATCGATCCGGCCCGGGTGCCGCGCGATGGCCTGTGCACCGTGCGCATCTGGCAGGCCAACATCGGCAAGACCATCATCGCCCACGTGCCGATGCGCGATGGCGAAGTGCAGGAGATCGGCGATTTCGAGCTGGATGGCGTGACCTTCCCGGCCGCCGAGATCCAGCTGGAGTTCATCGATCCGTCCGATGACGGCGATGCGGGCGCGATGTTCCCGACCGGCAACCTGGTCGACACCTTGGACGTGCCGGGCGTCGGCAGTTTTGAGGTGACCATGATCACCGCCGGCATTCCGACCATCTTCCTCAATGCGGCCGACCTGGGCTACACCGGCACCGAACTGCAGCCTGCGATCAACGAGGACAAGGGGGCGCTGGAGCGCTTCGAGAAGATCCGCGCCTACGGCGCCTTGCGCATGGGTCTGATCAGGAACCTGGAAGATGCGGCCACCCGCCAGCACACGCCGAAGGTGGCCTTCGTGGCGCCGGCACGGGACTACGTGTCCTCCAGCGGCAAGGCCATTCCGGCCTCGGCCATCGACCTGCACGCGCGGGCGTTGTCGATGGGCAAGCTGCACCACGCGATGATGGGCACCGCCGCCGTGGCGATCGGCACTGCGGCGGCGATTCCGGGCACGCTGGTCAATCGCGCGGCCGGTGGTGGTGAACGCGAAGCGGTGACCTTCGGCCACCCTTCCGGCACTCTGCGCGTGGGCGCGCAGGCCGGCCTCGTTGACGGCCAGTGGACAGTGACCAAGGCCATCATGAGCCGCAGCGCCCGCGTATTGATGGAAGGCAAGGTGCGGGTGCCGGCCGAATAACCAGCCGGTCGGCGCTGGCATCACATGCTTCGGTAGATGCCAACCTTGGTTGGCATGGCATTGGCACCGCCCGGGCAACGTCCAGCGCCAACCAAGGTTGGTGACTACCGGGAGGCGCGGCCTGAGCTCTGAAGAGGAGATCGACGATGTCTGACAGCCACACCCCATCCAACGAGCGTGCAGCGTGGGATGCGCTGCTGGTCGACATCGTCGATTACGTACGCGACGCGCGCATCGACTCGCCGCTGGCGTTCCAGACCGCGCACCACTGCCTGCTCGACACGCTGGGCTGCGGGCTGGAAGCGCTGTCCTTCCCGGCCTGCAGCAAGCTGCTCGGTCCGCTGGTGCCGGGTATCAGCGTGGTCAACGGGGCGCGCGTGCCGGGTACGCACTACGTGCTGGACCCGGTGCAGGCCGCCTTCAACCTGGGCGCGATGGTGCGCTGGCTGGATTTCAACGACACCTGGCTGGCCGCCGAATGGGGCCACCCGTCGGACAATCTGGGCGGCATCCTGTCTGTCTGCGATTGGCTGGGGCGCAACGCGCAGGCCCTGCATCGCCCAGCGCCGACCCTGCATGACGTGCTGCTGGCGATGATCAAGGCACACGAGATCCAGGGCGTGCTGGCCCTGCAGAATTCCTTCAACCGGGTCGGGCTGGACCACGTGGTGCTGGTCAAGGTGGCCACCACCGCGGTGGTCGCGCAGTTGCTCGGCCTGGATCGCGAACGCATGCTCAATGCACTGTCGCTGGCCTGGGTCGATGGCCAGGCGCTGCGCACCTACCGGCACGCGCCCAACACCGGCTCGCGCAAGAGCTGGGCGGCCGGCGATGCGACCAGCCGTGGCGTGCGCCTGGCGCTGATGGCGGCCAGTGGCGAGATGGGCTATCCCAGTGTGTTGAGCGCGCCGACCTGGGGTTTTGAAGCGGTATCGATGCAGGGCAAGGCGCTGACGCTGGAGCGACCGCTGGGCAGCTACGTGATGGAAAACGTGCTGTTCAAGATCAGCTACCCGGCCGAGTTCCATGGCCAGACCGCGGTGGAGGCGGCGATCACGCTGCATCAGCAGCTGCGTGCGGTGGGGCGGCGGGTCGAGGACATCGCGCACATCGCCATCCGCACCCAGGAAGCCTGCATCCGCATCATCGACAAGCAGGGCCCACTGCACAACCCAGCCGACCGCGACCACTGCGTGCAGTACATGGTCGCCATCGCGCTGCTGCATGGGCGGCTGGTGGCCCAGGACTACGAGGACGACGTTGCCGCCGACCCGCGCATCGACGCACTGCGCGCGAAGATGGCCTGTCATGAGGATCCGCAGCTCAGCGCCGACTACCTGGACCCGGACAAGCGCAGCATCGCCAACGGCCTGAGCGTGCGCTTCAGCGACGGCACTGAGCTGCCCGAGGTACTGGTGGAATACCCGCTGGGCCACGCGCGCCGACGCGAGGAGGGCATCCCGTTGCTGATGGACAAGTTCCGCCGGCACCTGGCCCATCGCTTCCCGACCACCCAGCAGCAGCGCATCCTGGCCGCATCGCTGGATCCGGTGGCGCTGGCGGCGATGCCGGTGACCGACTACGTGGACCTGTACCTGCCGGGGTAGGGGACGCTTCACCGGATCTGACACCACGCCTGCTTGCCGGGCACGTGGCTCGACCCGCTTGGGTAGGTGCCAACCTTGGTTGGCACGGCCGACGCCAACCAAGGTTGGCGGCTACCGAGACTGCCGGCCAGCGGCCGGCACTACCCGCACCGCGGCAATTGCCGGATTTGCGTCAACACCTTGACGTGGCCTGCCTATAATGGCCGCCTCGATCAAGGAGTGACGACATGAGCGGTCCGGCACGGCGGAAGCGGTGGGGGTGGGCGGCGGCCGTACTGGCAGGAGGCCTGTTGCTGGGGCTGGCCGGCTGCCGCAATGACAGCGGGCAGCTGCCCAAGGCCAGTGGTGAAGCCATCACCACCAAGGCCGAGCAGGTGAAGGAATTCACCCTGCTGCGTGCCTACCCGGACCAGAAGAATGACGGCCTGTCGCTGGCGCTGGAGTTCTCGCGCCCGCTGGTCGGCACCCAGGATTTCGACAAACTGGTTCGCTTCGAAGAGAAGGTCGGCACCGAGGACAGCAGCTGGACGCTGTCCGATGACGGCCTGACCCTGCGTTACCCGTTCGTCGAGGCCGGCAAGGAGTTCAGCCTGGTGGTCTCGCCGGACCTGCTGGCCGCCGACGGCAGCCGGCTGGGCAAGGAACTGAAGCAGAAGGTGTTCAGCGGCGAGCTGAAGCCGGTGGTCGGTTTCGCCTCGCAGGGCAGCGTGCTGCCGGCCAAGGACAGCCGCGGCTTGCCGGTGGTCTCGGTGAACGTGCCGGAGGTCGACGTCGAGTTCCTGCGCGTGCGCGAGAAGGACCTGCCGACCTTCTTCAGCCAGTACCAGCGCGGCGGCCGCCGTGGCAGCTGGGAGCTCAGCAGCGACTACGAGCGCAGCCCGATCAACAAGCTGGCCGAGCCGGTCTACGTCAACCGCTTCATCCTGGGTGGCAAACAGAACGAGCGGGTGCTGACCTACCTGCCGACCCAGGACATCAAGGAACTGCAGGAGCCGGGCCTGTACTTCGCCCTGCTCAAGCGCACCGGTGACTACGAGGGCGAGTTCGATACCGCGTTCTTCTCGGTCAGCGACATCGGCCTGCATACCCGTGCCTACAAGGACAAGCTGTTCGTGCACACCGCCGGCCTCAAGGACGGTGCGCCGCTGAAGGGCATCGACCTGCGCGTGCTCGACGCCAAGGGTGAGGTGGTGCTGAAGGGCAGCACCGACGGCAACGGCAATGCGCTGCTGAACTACACCCTGGATGCCACCCACGTGCTGGTCGCCAGCAGTGGCAAGGACACCAGCTTCCTGCCGTTCAACCAGCCGGCGCTGGACCTGAGTGAGTTCGCCGTGGCCGGTCGTGACAACGCCTGGTTCGACGTCTACGCCTGGTCCGGCCGCGACCTGTACCGCCCGGGCGAGACCGTGCGCCTGTCCGCGCTGCTGCGCGACAACGACGGCAAGCCGGTCAAGGCACAACCGGTGTTCCTGCGCCTGAAGCAGCCCGACGGCAAGACCTTCCGCGAGACCCGCCTGCAGCCGGGCGACCAGGGCTACATCAACTTCGAGCAGGTGATCCCCGCCGAGGCGCCGACCGGGCGCTGGCAGGTCGAGTTCCGCACCGACCCGGCCAGCAAGGAAGCGATCCAGGGCATGACCCTGCGCATCGAGGAGTTCCTGCCCGAGCGCATGAAGCTGGACCTGGACAGCGCGCAGAAGACGCTGAAGCCGGGCGAGGACCTGCGCCTGCAGGCCAACGGCGCCTATCTGTACGGCGCGCCGGCCGATGGCAACCGCTTCACTGCGCGCATGGCGGTGGCTGCCGAGCAGAAGCCGGTGGAGGGCCTGCCGGGCTATTTCTTCGGTGACCCGACCCTGCAGCTGCCGCGCGAGGCCAAGGACGTGATCGATACCACGCTGCCGGCCAATGGCCAGCTGCGTGAGGATGTGGCGTTGCCGGAAGAGGCGGCCAAGGCCAAGGCACCGATCGCCGTGGTGTTGTCCGGCAGCCTGTATGAAACCGGTGGCCGCACGGTCACCCGTACCCTGAAGCGGGTGATGTGGCCGGCCAACGCGCTGGTCGGCGTGCGGCCGCTGTTCAATCCCGACGATGGTGCTGATTCCAACGGCAACGCACGCTTCGAACTGATGCGCGTGGATGCCGCCGGCACACCGCAGCCAGCCAAGGGCCTGAAGATCACCCTGGTACGGGAACTGCGCGACTACCACTGGACCTTCAACGACAACCGCTGGGATTACGATTTCACCCGCCGTTTCGAGAACAAGGAAACCCGCACCGTCGATGCCGGCAGCAGTGCGGTTGCCTTCGATTTCCCGGTGGAGTGGGGCGAGTACCGGGTGGACGTGTTCGATCCGTCCACCGGACTGACCAGCCGCTACCCGTTCCGTGCGGGCTGGAGCTGGGGCGATGACAACCGTGGCCTGGATGCACGCCCGGACAAGGTCAAGCTGGGCCTGGACAAGACCGGCTACAAGGCCGGTGACACCCTGGAAGTGACGGTGACCCCGCCGCACGCCGGCAAGGGCATCCTGATGGTCGAGACCGACCGCATGCTGTATGTGCAGGACATCGAGGCCAAGCCGGGCTCGACCTTCAAGATCCCGGTCACCGCCGACTGGGAACGCCACGACGTCTACATCACCGCGCTGGTGTTCCGCGGGGGCAGTGCGCCGAGCAAGATCACCCCGGCCCGCGCCGTGGGCGTGGTGCATGTGCCGATGGACCGCAAGGGCCGAACCGTGGCCGTCGGCCTGGTCGCGCCCAAGCAGATGCGGCCGGAACAGGACCTGCCGGTAACGGTCAGCGCACCGCAGCTGGCCGGCAGGGCCGCGCACGTGACCGTCTCGGCGGTGGACGTGGGCATCCTCAACATCACCCGTTTCCCGGTACCCGACGCCGGCGCGCACTTCTTCGCCCAGCGTCGCCTCGGTATCGATGCCTATGACATCTACAGCCGGGTGATCGAGAGCTTCGATGGTGGCAGCGGCAAGCTGAAGTTCGGCGGCGACATGGCGCTGCAGGCACTGCCGCAGGCCAAGCGCCCGACCGCGCGCGTGCAGACCGTGGACCTGTTCTCCGGCCCGGTGCAGCTCGATGCCAAGGGCAATGCCCGCATCCGCCTGAAGGTGCCGGACTTCAACGGCACTCTGCGCGTGTCGGCGCTGGTCTACAGCGATGACCAGTACGGCAAGCGTGACGTGGAAACCATCGTGCGCGCCCCGATCCTGGCCGAAGCCAGCATGCCGCGCGTGCTGGCCCCGGGCGACCGCAGCACCGTGACCCTGGACGTGCAGAACTTCACCGGCAAGCCGGGGCAGTTCAACGTCAAGGTGGAAAGCGAGGGGCCGCTGAACCTGGGTGAGGGCAGCCGCAGCGTGCAGTTGAATGCCGATGCCAAGACCACGCTGAGCTTCCCGTTGTCGGCTCGCGAGGGCCACAGCGTGGCCAAGGTGCGGGTGCGGGTGGACGGCAACGGCTTCAAGGCTGATCGCCGCTACGACCTGCCGGTGCGTGCGGCGTGGCCGCAGGTGCTGCGTTCGCAGGTGCGCACACTCGATCCGCTGGCCGCGGTCAGCCTCGACAACAGCCTGACCGATGGCCTGATGGCAGAGTCGGTGAATGCCCGCCTGCTGGTCAGCCCGCTGCCGCCGATCCCGTTCGCCAGTGCACTGCAGGGCGCGCTGAACTACCCGTATGGCTGTGCCGAGCAGACCACCAGCAAGGGTTACGCCGCGCTGATCCTGGACCAGGCGACGTCGTCGATGCTCGGTGCCGACGGCCTGGATGCCAAGACCCGTAGAGAGCGCATGGAAGGTGCGTTCGGTCGCCTGGCGTCGATGCAGGTGGCCAATGGCAACTTCTCGATGTGGGGTGACGACGGCTACGTCAATCCGTGGCTGACCCCGTACATCACCGAGTTCCTGCTTGATGCCAAGGACGCCGGCTTCGCCGTGCCCGACAACGTGCTGCAGAAGGCGCTCAACCGGCTCAGCGAGGATCTGCTGTCCGGCGGCAATCAGTTCTATGGCCAGGAGGATCGCGAGAAGCTGAAGTTCGCCAACCAGGCGTATTCGGGTTACGTGCTGGCCCGGGTCAACCGTGCACCGCTGGGTACCCTGCGCACGCTGTACGACAACGAGCGCAGCAAGGCGGTCGGTGGCCTGTCGCTGGTCCACCTGGGCGTGGCGCTGTCGCTGCAGGGTGATGCCAAGCGTGGCCAGGCCGCGCTGGCGGCGGCCTTCGCCAAGTCCAGCAGTGAACGTCCGTCGTACTTCGGCGACTACGGCAGTGCGATCCGTGATGACGCGCTGATGATCGCGCTGACCCACGAGAACAAGCTGGCCAAGCCCGCCTGGGATGCGCGTGCGGTGGATCTTGGCCGTGGCCTGGATGCGCGCCGCAATGCCGGCTGGATGTGGCTGAGCACGCAGGAACAGGTGGCGATTGCCCGCCTCGGCAAGGCCCTGGCCGCCAACCAGAAGGCGCTGGTGGCCGGTGAGCTGGTGATCGGTGGCAACACCGAAGCCATCGGCGAGCGCAAGCTGTTCGGCCGCAACTTCAGCGCCAGTGAGCTGGCCAGCGGCGTGCGCTTCACCCCGCAGGGGCAGCCGCCGATGTTCGCCAGCATTGATGTGGCCGGCATCCCGCGCAGCGCACCGGCACCGGACAACAGTGTGCTGGGCGTCGAGCGCAGTTACTACGGCACCGATGGCAAGCCGTGGTCGCCGCGCCCGCTGAAGGAAGGCGAAGCGCTGATCGTGCGCGTCACGGTGACTGCCGACACCACGATGCCCGATGCGCTGCTGACCGACCTGCTGCCGGCGGGCCTGGAAATCGAGAACTTCAACCTGGGCGACGCCAAGCAGTGGGCCGACGTGGTGGTCGATGGCATCACCATCAGCGACCGTGGTGAGGCCGCCGACACCAAGCACGAGGAGTTCCGCGATGACCGCTATGTGGCCGCGCTGAAGCTCTCGCGTGGCAGCAAGGCCAACGTGTTCTACCTGGTACGCGCGGTGACGCCGGGAACCTACTCGGTGCCGCCGCCGCTGGTGGAGGACATGTACCGGCCGCAGCTGCGTGGGGTGGGCCGCAGCAACCCGACCACGATCACGGTGGTACAGCCGTGACCGCGCGGACGGGCCGCGACGGCGCGGCCCGTCCTGCCGGCAACCTGCAATGAACAACACGATGTCGATCCGGCTGGCGGCCCTGCGCCGCCGGCTGCAGCCGCTGTGGCCCTGGCTGCGCTGGGGTACGGCCGCCACGCTGGCGCTGCTGCTGGTGCTGGATTTCGCCTTCCCGCCACCGCTGCCGAAGCAGCGTGATACCAGCACCCTGGTGGTGGCTGCCGACGGCACGCCGCTGCGTGCATTCGCCGACGCCGAGGGTGTGTGGCGCTACCCGGCTTCGATCAACAGCGTCTCGCCGCTGTACCTGCAGGCGTTGCTGACCTACGAAGACCGCTGGTTCTGGCGGCATCCGGGCATCAACCCGCTGGCGATCCTGCGTGCCTGCGGCCAGCTGCTGCGTGGCGGCCGCATCGTTTCCGGTGGCTCGACCCTGACCATGCAGGTCGCCCGCATCCTCGATCCGCATACGCGCACGCCGTGGGGCAAGCTCAAGCAGATGCTGCGCGCGGTGCAGCTGGAAGTGCACCTGAGCAAGCAGCAGATCCTGGCCCTGTATCTGGAGCGCGCGCCCTACGGCGGCACCATCGAGGGGGTGGAAGCGGCCAGCTGGGCCTACCTGGGCAAGCCGGCGGCGCAGCTGTCGCATGCCGAGGCCGCGTTGCTGGCGGTGCTGCCGCAGGCGCCGAGCCGGCTGCGCCCGGACCGTCATCCGGAAGCGGCGCAGAAGGCGCGCGACAAGGTGCTGTCCCGCATGAACGAGCTGGGCGTGTGGACGGCGGACGAAGTGGAAGACGCGCGCATCGAGAACGTGGTGGCGCGCTCGCTGCGCCCGCCGCTGCACGCCGCGCTGCTGGCGCAGCGCCTGCACTCGGCGCATCCGGGCCAGGCACGCATCCAGAGCAGCATCGACATCGGCCTGCAGCGCACGCTGGAAGAACGCGTGGCCAGCTATTTCTCGACGCTGCCGGAACGCACCTCGGCCGCCCTGCTGGTAGTCGACAACCAGACCCTGCAGGCGCGTGCCTATGTCGGCACGCTGGCGTTCGGTGACCGGCAGCGGCTGGGCCACGTGGACATGGTGCAGGCCTGGCGGTCGCCGGGCTCCACGCTCAAACCGTTCCTGTATGCCATGGCGCTGGACGATGGCCTGATCCATTCGGAAAGCCTGCTGGTCGATGCGCCGCAGAGTTTCGGCAGCTACCGCCCCGGCAACTTCGACATGGCTTTCAATGGGCCGATTGGTGCCTCCAGCGCGCTGCGGCTGTCACTCAACGTGCCCTCGGTGGACCTGCTGCAGCGGGTCGGTCCGGCGCGCTTCGCCGCACGCCTGTCGCACTCCGGCATCCAGCTGCGCTTCCCGCCGGGCAGTACACCCAATCTGTCGCTGATCCTGGGCGGCACCGGTGCGCGGCTGGAAGATCTGGTCGGTGCGTTCGCAGCGCTCAACCGCAACGGCATCGCCGGGCGCGTGCGCTACACCGATGACGAACCGATGATCGAGCGTCGCCTGGCCTCGCCGGGCGCCAGCTGGATCGTGCGCGAGATGCTGGAATCGAATCCGCGGCCGGGGTATAGCGTCGGGACGTTCGATGTCGGTGGCCGCCCGCGCGTGGCGTGGAAGACCGGCACCAGTTACGGGTACCGCGATGCGTGGGCGATCGGCAGCACCCGCCACTACACCGTGGGCGTGTGGGTGGGGCGGCCGGACGGTACCCCGTTGCCGGGCCAGTACGGCGCGGTGACCGCGCTGCCGCTGATGTTCGAGGTGGTGGACAGCCTGCCGCGCCAGCGCGGTGATTCAGCTGCTGCACCGATGCCGGCCAGTGTCAGCCAGGAGGACGTCTGCTGGCCCACCGGCGAACGTGCCGAGGGCCTGCCAGCGGCGCTGTGCCAGCGGCGGATGTCGGCCTATCTGCTGGACGGTGCGGCACCGCCGACCTTCCCCGAGCGCGAGGCGCGGCGCTGGCAGCCGGGGCGGCAGCGTTACCTGGCCGACGCGCGGACCGGTCTGCGTGTATCCGCTGATTGCCGTTTGCCGCATCAGGAAGTCGCGCGGGAGATCGCGCGTTGGCCGGCGTTGTTGTCGCCGTGGCTGCCGAAGGCCACGCGCGAGGCTTCGCAGCTGCCGGCGCTGTCGCCGGACTGCCGCGACGACGGGCGTGAGGCCAGCGTCGCGCTGCACGTGGACGGGCTCAATGACGGCGCCACGCTGGCGCGCGCGCCGAATTCCGAGCACGGCGTGCGCCTGCAGCTGCGCGCGCTGGGCAGCGAGCAGGCGGTGGACTGGTTGCTGGATGGACGCTGGATTGCACAGACCCACGGCGCGCAGCTGATGCAGCGCGAGTTCGCCGATCCGGGCGCACACACCCTGACCGCGCTGGCAGCAGACGGCGCGTGGACGCAGGTGCGGTTCAACGTCCTGCGATAGGTGCTGGGAATGGCCCGTCGACCCGACGCATCCATGCTCTGGTAGGTGCCAACCTTGGTTGGCACGCGATAAATGCGCCCACCAAGGTGGGCATCTACCAAGGCGTTTGCGGGGCCGCTATTCCCCGATCCACCCGTCCAGCAGGTCGGCGAACTCGTCGGCGTGTTCTTCCTCCTGCGCCAGGATCTCTTCAAGGATGCGCTTGGTGGTGGTATCGCGGTCGCCGATGAAGTTGATCATCTCGCGGTAGCTGTCGATGGCGATCCGTTCAGCCACCAGGTTCTCGCGCACCATGTCGCGCAGGTCGCTGCCTTCCTTGTATTCGGCATGCGAGCGCGTGGTCAGCGTATCCGGGTTCAGGTCCGGCTCGCCGCCAAGCTGGACGATGCGCTCGGCCAGCTTGCCGGCGTGCGCCTGTTCCTGCTGTGCATGCTCGAGGAACTCGGCCTTGACCGCGTCGGCCAGCATGCCCTTGGCCATGAAATAGTGCCGGTAGTAGCGCAGCACGCACACGTACTCGGTGGCGAGGGCATCGTTGAGCAGCTTGATCACCACCTTGCGGTCGGCGGTGTAGCTGTCGGTGATCGCGCCGTCTTCGATGTTGTGCCGGGCACGCTCGCGCAGGGTCTGACGGTCACTGATGCCGGGAATCCCGGCGGCGGGCTTGCTGGCTTTGGCTGGCTTGCTGGACATTGCTGGCCGTTTCCTTCTGCGGTGGGGAATCAGGTAGGCAGGTGCTCCAGCACGTACTCGGCGGAAGACACCTCGAACTGGCCCGGCTGCTCGATCCAGGCCGCGCGCACCACGCCATCGACCACGTACAGCGCGAAGCGGCGCGAGCGCATGCCCATGCCCGAGGCGCTGGCATCCAGCTCCAGGCCGAGCGCGCGGGTCAGCTCGGCATTGCCGTCGGACAGCATCAGCAGGCCGTCGGGCACCTTCTGGTCGGCGGCCCAGGCTTTCATCACGAACGGGTCGTTGACCGCCATGCAGTAGACATCGATGCCGCGCTGGCGGAAGGCCTCGAATTTCTCGACGTAGCCGGGCAGGTGGCGGGCCGAGCAGGTGGGGGTGAACGCGCCGGGCACCGCAAACAGGACGACCTTGCGGGCGTCGAACAGCGAATGCGTATCAAGCGTTTCGATGCCCTCGCGGATGCGCTTGAGGGTCACTTCCGGAATGCGGTCGCCGACATGGATGGTCATGGGGAACTCCTTGCTGGGGCAGGCTAGTGGGCCGGATGGGACAGGGGCGTCAAGACATTGGAAAACCCGTGTGCAGGCCCCATCTTCAGGCGTTGCGGCGGGGGCTTCCAGCCACAGCCTGGGGCATCGGGATGGCAGCGGCATTGCGCAGGATCAGTCGGCCTCACCGGGGCCGCACGAGGGGCGGCGTAGCATCGCCGGCGCGTAGAATGAACCCGGGGCGGCGCCACCGGCGCGGCCGAAGCAGATCGAGGTAGCTGGATGGAATTCAAGGATTACTACGCCACCCTGGGGGTGGAACCGAGCGCGGGCGAGGCGGAGATCAAGACCGCCTACCGCCGGTTGGCACGCAAGTACCACCCGGACGTCAGCAAGGAGGCCGGGGCCGAAGACAAGTTCAAGGCGGTCAACGAGGCCTACGAGGCGCTGCGCGATCCGGAAAAGCGCGCAGCCTACGACCAGCTGCGCGCGCAGGGCTATCGCCCGGGCGAGGAGTTCAACGTGCCGCCGAACTACGGCGGCGCCGGCGGTTTCAATTTCGAGGAAGTATTCGGCGGTGGTGGCCCCAACGGCGGCTTCAGCGACTTCTTCGAAAGCCTGTTCGCGCGCCAGCGTGGCGGTGCCGGTCCGGGCCCGGGCTTCAGCAGCCAGGGCCACGCACCCAACCGCGACACCCGCGCCAAGCTGTCGGTCCCGCTGGAAGCGGCCTACAGCGGCGACAGCCTGCGCATCACCGTCAACGGCAAGCAGCTGGACGTGCGCGTGCCCAAGGGCATCCGTCCGGGCCAGGTGATCCGCCTGGCAGGGCAGGGCAACCATGGCGGCAACCTGCTGCTGGAAGTGGAGTACGCCGCGCATCCGCAGTTCGAGGTCGACGGCCGCAACATCCTCTATACGTTGCCGGTCACGCCCTGGCAGGCCGCGTTGGGCACCAGCATCAGCGTGCCGACCCTGGGCGGTGCGGTGGAGCTGAAGATCCCCGCCGACTCCGATGCCGGCCGCAAACTGCGCCTGCGTGGCCGCGGCCTGCCGGGCAGCCCGGACGGCGACCAGATCGTTGAAATCGAGATCGTGGCCCCGGCCGCGACCGACGAGGCGCAGAAGAAGGCCTACCGCAATCTGGCCAAGGCCTTCGGCGAGTCGATCTGAGCACGCCTTGCGGTCGTGCCGGCCGCTGGCCGGCAATTTCATGACCTGGGACGGTGACGCGTGGTTGCCGGCCAGCGGCCGGCACGACCACGCGCGTCTCAGCCCTGGCCGGCGAACACCCGCTCCAGCACCTCGGACAGCTCGTCTTCCGAGAACGGCTTGGTGATGTAGGCCTTGGCGCCCTGGCGCATGCCCCACATGCGATCGGTGTCCTGGTCCTTGGTGGTCACCAGGATCACCGGGATATGCCGGGTCGCCTCGTCGCGGGCGAGGGTACGGGTGGCCTGGAAGCCGTTGAGATTGGGCATCACCACGTCCATCAAAACCAGGTCGGGCAGCTCGGCCCTGGCGGTTTCGACCCCGGCGGCGCCATCGGTGGCGGTCAGGATCTGGTGCCCGAGCTTCTCGACGATGCGCTGTATCCCCAACAGCTGCGACGGTGAGTCGTCGACGATCAGAATGCGTGCCATGTTGTTCCCCATGTAATGCCCGCAGTGTAGTGCGGGCTCATTACCGGCGGGAGGGGGGCACCTGCCGTCCGTCGCCTGCCTGCGACGTTCAGTCGATCCGCACCACCGTGCGGCCCAGCGATCCACCCGCCAGCATCCGCTCGAACACTGCCCGGAGGCCATCAAGGCCGACCTCGGCGGTGCAGATGCGGTCCAGGTGCTGCGGCTTCCACTCACCGCCCAGGCGCGACCACACCTCTTCGCGCAGCCGGCGCGGCGCATTGGCCGAAGACACGCCGAGCAGCGACACACCGCGCAGGATGAAGGGCATCACCGTCATGTCCAGCGTCGGGCTGGCCGCCAGGCCGGCGCTGACCACGCTGCCGTAGGGCACGGTCTGCGCCAGCAGGCTGGCGAGCATGGCGCCGCCGGCATTGTCCAGGCCCCCGCCGAAGCGCGCCGACTGCAGCGGGCCGGTGTCGGCCAGCGCCTCGCGCGGCAGCACCTCGCTGGCACCGATGTCGCGCAGGAAGTCGGTCTGGTCCGGCTTGCCACTGACCGCGTGCACGGTGTAGCCGGCACGGCTGAAGATCGACAGCGCCAGCGCACCGACGCCGCCGCTGGCGCCGGTGACCGCCAGCGGGCCGAGCTCCGGGGTCTGGCGGTTGTCCTGCATGCGCAGCAGCGCCAGCGCCGCCGTGAAGCCGGCGGTGCCCAGCACCATCGCCTCGCGCGGGCTCAGCCCGGCCGGCTGTGCAATCACCGCACGCGACTCCAGCCGCACATACTGGCTGTAGCCGCCGTCACGGGTCTCGCTGAGGCCGCAGCCGGTGGCCAGCACCGCGTCGCCTTCACGCCAGGCCGGGTCGGTGCTGGCGACCACGGTGCCGGCCACGTCGATGCCGCCGACCAGCGGGAAGCGGCGCAGGATCTTCCCCTTGCCGGTGCCGGCCAGGGCATCCTTGTAGTTGACCGAGGACCAGTGGGCGCGGATCAGTACCTGCCCGGGGTTGAGGTCGTCGACACCGAGCCGGGTCAGGCCGCTGCGATAGCCGGCGTCGTCGTTTTCGATGCGGAAGGCGGTGAACGGGGTGGTGGGGGCCATCGGCGTTGCCTGACTTCGAGGAAAACGCCACCTTACCCCGTCGTCGCCCTTTCGATCCTGCCGATCCGCCCCATCTTGTATGATCGGTAATGGTTTCACGGCTGGCGCCGCGGGAAGGGCCCGCGCCGCAGCCCACATCTTGATGGAGCGTGCATGGCCTGGAATACACCCGGCGGCAACAAGGGCGGACAAGGCCCCGAGGACAATCGACGCGGGCCGTTCGGGTCGCGCGGCGGTGGCAATGGTGGTGGCTGGGGCGGACTGCCCGGGCCGCTGAAGGACCTGTTCGACGGCGGCATCGTGCGTTGGGTGGTGGCGGCCGTGGTGCTGCTGGTGCTGTTCTCCAGCTTCCAGCTGATCGGTGAACAGCAGCGTGGCGTGGTCCTGCGCTTCGGTCAGTTCTCGCGCATCCTGCAGCCCGGCCCGAACTTCAAGCTGCCGTGGCCGATCGAGTCGGTCACCAAGGTCAACGCCACCGAGATCAAGACTTTCTCGATCCAGGTGCCGGTCCTGACCCGTGACGAGAACATCGTCAACGTCTCGCTGAACGTCCAGTACCGCATCGACGATCCGCAGCAGTACCTGTTCGGCACGGTCGATGCCAACCAGGTGCTGGAGCAGTCGGCGCAGAGCGCGGTGCGCGAGGAAGTCGGCCGCGCCGACCTCAATGCCGTGCTGAACAACCGTGGCCCGCTGGCCGTGGCCGCCGAGGAGCGCCTGCAGGCGCTGCTGAAGGCGTTCAAGACCGGCCTGACCGTGACCGGCCTGACCCTGCAGGACGCCCGTCCGCCGGAGGAAGTGAAGCCGGCCTTCGACGAGGTCAATGGTGCCCAGCAGGTCAAGGAACGCCTGATCAACGAAGCCCAGGCCTACGCCGCCAAGGTCGTGCCGGAAGCCCGAGGCCAGGCCTCGCGCGCCCGTACCACCGCCGAAGGCTACAAGCAGGCGGTGGTGTCCAAGGCCGAGGGTGACGCGCAGCGCTTCAGCCTGTTGCAGGCCCAGTACAAGGACGCGCCGGAAGTGACCCGCAAGCGCCTGTGGCTGGAGACCGTGCAGCAGGTGCTGAGCGAGAACCGCAAGGTGATCGGCGGCGATGGCCGCCAGCTGATCTACGTGCCGATGACCGGCGACACCCGTCCCACCACGTCGGCCCCGGCCGCAGTGGCAAACCCGGACGTGGTCATGCCGTCGCTGCCGGGCGCAGCGGTGGAAGCTTCCCGTGATCCGGGCCGGCCGGTGGGCCGCCCGACCGGGCGACCGAGCGGCCGTGAGGAGGGCAGCCGATGAAGAGTCCTATCTGGATCGCCGTGATCGTGGCGGTGGTGCTGGGCCTGCTCGGCTCGGTGTATGTGGTCCGTGAGGACCAGACCGCCATGGTGCTGAACCTGGGCAAGGTGGTGCGTTCGGACATCAAGCCAGGCCTGCACTTCAAGGTGCCGGTGGTGGAAACGGTGAAGGTCTTCGACCGCCGCTTCCAGGTGCTCGACACCGCGCCGGCGCGCTACTTCACCGCCGAGCAGAAGGACGTCAGCGTCGACTTCTTCGCCATCGGCTACATCTCCAACGTGGGTGACTACTTCCGTGCCACCGGCGGCGACCCGCGCGTGGCCAACGCCCGCCTGGCGCCGATCATCACCGATTCGCTGCGCAACCAGATCAACTCGCGCACCCTGCAGCAGCTGGTGTCCGGCGACCGCAGTGAGCTGATCGCCGAGCAGTTGAAGGGAATCAACGAGGCCGTGGCCGGCCTTGGCATGCAGATGATCGACCTGCGCATCAAGCAGGTGGACCTGCCCACCGACAGCCAGGTGATCAACGACGTGTACGAGCGCATGCGCGCCCAGCGCAAGCAGGAAGCGGCCAAGCTGCGCGCGGAAGGCGAGGAACAGTCGCTGACCATCCGCGCCCAGGCCGACCGTGACAGCACCGTGCTGATCGCCGAGGCCGAGCGCGATGCACAGCGCCTGCGCGGTGAAGGTGATGCGGAAGCCACCCGCATCTACGGCAAGGCCGGTTCGGCTGACCCATCGTTCTACGCGTTCTACCGTAGCCTGGAGGCGTACCGCGGCTCCATGACCGACGGCAACGGCGTGATCGTGCTCGACAAGAACGACCCGTTCCTGCAGTACCTGAAGAACGACCGCTGAGGTCGCAGGGCATTACCCCACGGGGCCCGGCCAACTGCCGGGCCCCGTGCTTTTTCCGGAGTTCCGATGAAAGATCTGTTCGCCGCCGTCTGCCTGGTCGCGGTGCTGGAAGGCCTGTTCCTGTTCGTCGCGCCGTTCGCCTGGAAGCGCATGGCCGAACGCCTGCTGGACCTGCCCAGCCCGGCCCTGCGCAGCTTCGGCGGACTGGTGCTGCTGGCCGGCCTGAGCCTGCTGTGGTGGGTGCGGCACTAGAAGCCCCGGCGCGGCCGCCTGCGTCTACGTGCGTGGCCTGGCCTTGGTAGCTGCCAACCTTGGTTGGCATTGCCGGCCAGCGGCCGGCACGACCGGGTGGGGCGGCTGACCGACCTGCACCTGCGTGGCCAGGCTCTGGTAGATGCCAACCTTGGTTGGCATTGCCGGCCAGCGGCCGGCACGACCGGGCGGGGCAGCTGACCGCCCTGCACCTGCGGCGTGGCCAGGCCCTGGTAGATGCCAACCTTGGTTGGCATTGCCGGCCAGCGGCCGGCACGACCGGGCGGGGCGGCTGACCGGCCTGCACCAGCGTGGCGAGGCTCTGGTAGATGCCAACCTTGGTTGGCATTGCCGGCCAGCGGCCGGCACGACCGGGCGGGGCGGCTGACCGGCCGGTGAAGCCGTCCGTCGGAAAGGTGGCAGCGGACCCCGGAAACCCGGATAATGCACAAAAGCCGGACGGGCCTCCCCGTTCGGCTTTTTCCGTGTCTGGGCCCTCCATCGCCGGCCGCTCCCCGTTTGGAGCCGCCCTCCAGGTGCTGGCCAGCCCCGCCACGGTTTACCCGTCCGCGGCCCCGATGGCCGCAACAAACCGAGGAGCCCGTCATGGGTCAGTCTGTCGTAGTGTTGGGTGCCCAGTGGGGCGATGAAGGCAAGGGCAAGATCGTCGATCTGCTCACTGAGGAAATCGGCGCCGTCGTGCGCTTCCAGGGCGGCCACAATGCCGGCCACACCCTGGTCATCAACGGTAAGAAGACCGTCCTGCACCTGATCCCGTCGGGCATCCTGCGTGACGATGCGCTGTGCCTGATCGGCAACGGCGTGGTGATCTCGCCGGCCGCGCTGCAGAAGGAAATCGCCGAGCTGGAAGCCTCCGGCGTGGAAGTGCGTTCGCGCCTGAAGATCTCCCCGGCCGCGCCGCTGATCATGCCGTACCACATCGCCCTGGACCAGGCGCGCGAGCGCGCAGCCGGTGGCAAGGCGATCGGCACCACCGGCCGCGGCATCGGCCCGGCCTACGAAGACAAGGTGGCGCGTCGCGGCATCCGCATCGCCGACCTGCATTACCCGAAGCAGCTGGAAGAACTGCTGCGCACCGCGCTGGATTACCACAACTTCGTGCTGTCCAAGTATCTGAACACCGATGCGGTCGACTTCCAGAAGACCTTCGACGAAGCGCTGGCCTTCGGCGAATACGTGCAGCCGATGAAGTCCGACGTGGCCGGCATCCTGCACGACCTGCGCAAGCAGGGTAAGCGCGTGCTGTTCGAAGGTGCGCAGGGCGCGCTGCTGGACATCGACCACGGCACCTACCCGTACGTCACCAGCTCCAACACCACCGTCGGTGGTGCGCTGGCCGGTTCCGGCGTCGGCGCTGATTCGATCGACTACGTGCTGGGCATCGCCAAGGCCTACGCCACCCGCGTCGGCGGTGGCCCGTTCCCGACCGAGCTGGACGACGAAGTCGGCCAGGGCATTCGTGACCGCGGCGCCGAGTACGGTGCGTCGACCGGCCGTCCGCGTCGTTGTGGCTGGATGGACATCGTCGCGCTGAAGCGCGCCGTGGCCATCAACGGCATCAGCGGCCTGTGCATCACCAAGCTGGACGTGCTGGACGGCATGGAAAAGCTGAAGGTCTGCATCGCCTACGAATACAACGGCAAGCGCACCGAGTACGCGCCGCTGGACGCGCAGGGCTGGGAAGAATGCACCCCGGTGTACCTGGAGTTCCCGGGCTGGAGCGAGAACACCCACGGCATCACCCAGTGGGACGATCTGCCGCCGGCCGCACGCGCCTACCTGCGTTCGCTGGAAGAGCTGGCCGGCTGCCCGATCAGCATCGTCTCCACCGGCCCGGACCGCGACCACACCATGGTCCTGCAGGATCCGTTCGCCTGAGGTGGCGCCGGGCCATGCCCGGCGTTGGTGACAGGAAAAGCCCCGCGCACGCGGGGCTTTTTCGTTACTGTGTGGCCAGGCCAGCGGGGAAGCGACGCGATGACCAGGATGTCAGCGTGAAAGGCGGGACGGTAGTGCGGGTCACCCTGTGGGTGTCGTGGAGCCTGTGGTGCATGGCCGGCCTGGTACTTGTGTTGGGTGCAGCCGCCAATGCCCTGGCTTCGCGCACGCAGACGGTGCCGCTGGTGCTGCGCCCTGGCGCAACCGCCCAGATCACCGTCTACCGCCTCATCGATGACCAGCTTCGGCTGCGCCTGCGCTATGCCGCGGACGGTACAGAGGCTGACCCTGAAGTGCTGCTGCGCATCGAGACTCCCACCGAACATGGAGACTTCCGCGCAGGGGAGCGTTGGGGAGTGGCCGGGCAGGGCATCGACCGCGCGCTGGTATCGGTTGAGTCCAGCGGCCTCATGGCCTCCTACTTTGGTTACGGTCGCGGCGACGCATTGCCACGCGGCCGCTCATGGCTGCGGGTAACCGTGCTGGAGGTGGATCCGGCGCTGGCGGGACGCACTGCAGACATCGAGCTGCAGCCGCCGCTGGGTCTGCTGAAGCTGACCGACCTGGACTACCTCTGGCTGTGGCCGTTCTTTTTCTGGAAGATGGCGGCGCTGTTCCTGCTGATTCCGGGGGCTGCGTTGACTGTCTTCACTGTGGCGTTGCGGCGCCAGCAGCGCCGGGCATCGGTGCCGCCGACTTCAGCAAGGGATAGGGATTGATCGACTCTCCCTTCCACCACTGCTTCTCCGGCCCCAAGACATGCACTTCGAAGTGCAGGTGCGGGGCCTCGGCGCTGGCATTGCCGGTGCTGCCGACGTAGCCGATCACATCCCCGCGCTTGATCGCCTGTTTCTCGGCCAGGCCATCGGCATAGCGCTGCAGGTGCGCGTAGTAGTAGCACCAGCGTCCGCTGGGCTCGAACTGGTAGATCGTCAGTCCGCCGCGTTCGCTGTCGAACAGTTTTTCCACTGTGCCATCAGCCACCGCGAGTACGGGAGTACCTGCATCGGCCATGATGTCGATGGCATCGTGTACGCGGCCTTCGCTGCGTGCATCGGTGAAGGTATCGCGCAGCTGCGAGGCCAGGATGCCCTGCACCGGCAGCAGCAGGCCGGACGGTGCATCCGCAGCCTGCGCGGCCGGCGGCGCGGTGGTGGCGGGTGGGGCCGTTGCGCGTGGCGCTGGTTCGACCACCGGCGCGGCGGACACCGCCGATGGCGCTGCCGGCAGCGAGGCGGCTACCGGCTCACTCCCATCGCGACGCAGCCACCAACCTGCCCCCAGTCCCAGCAGTACGCCCAATACGATCAGCTGCGAAAGACGCATGGGCTTACTCCTGCATCACCACGGGCACCGAAGTATCCACTGCGTCGGCCACACGCACCGCATCCCAGTTGGTCATGCGTACGCAGCCATGCGATTCGGTCTTGCCCACGTGGCTGGGTTCGGGCGTGCCATGCAGGCCGTAGTGCGGCTTGGACAGGTCGATCCAGACCCGGCCGACCGGATTGTTCGGGCCCGGCGGCAGCGTCGCCTTCTTTTCGCCCTTGCGCGCATCCCAGAACAACTTCGGGTTGTAGTGGAACGGCGGGTCGCGATACACGCCCAGGATCTTCCATTCGCCGATCGGCAACGGGTCGTGCTGGCTGCCCGACGACACCGGCACCTGCGCGATCAGCTTGCCCTGCGCATCCAGCAACTGCAGGGTGGAGTCGGATTTGTCGACCACGATCTTCGCCGCCTTCGGCAATGCCGCTGGTGCGATGTTGGGCACTTGGATGCGGCTGCCAGCCTTGGTCAGATCCACGCCGGGATTGAGCACCTTCAGCAACTCCGGCGAGGCGTGGAAGCGCTCGCCCAGGGCTTCTTCCACACTGCTGAAACCCAGCGATTTCAGTTTGGCCTGTGCGGCAGGTCCTTTCGGTATGGGCTGGAACGGGCCGGCGACATCCTCGGCAGTCAGCGTGTAGCTGGCCAGCGGCCCCACCGTATCAGCCTGCAGAGCCTTCCAGGTGGCGTCGTCCAGCTCACCCGTCACGGTCAGCCCATGCGCGGCCTGGAAGCCCGCCACCGCGCGTCGCTGGTTGCTGCCCACTTCGCCATCGATCTGGCCAGGCGAGAAATTCGCGCGATCCAGCAGCACCTGGGCGTGCAGGGCGGAGCGCACTGCGGCGTCCGGGCCGGCCTTCTCGGCAATGGGGGCGGGCAGGTTGG
This sequence comes from Stenotrophomonas sp. YJH_SMC_131, assembly GCF_059367975.1. Taxonomy (NCBI): domain Bacteria; kingdom Pseudomonadati; phylum Pseudomonadota; class Gammaproteobacteria; order Lysobacterales; family Lysobacteraceae; genus Stenotrophomonas; species Stenotrophomonas sp. YJH_SMC_131. Next base: position 283,175 of record NZ_JCAFRJ010000002.1, read on the forward strand.
GCGCAGGGGACTGCGCGAAGGCGGGTGATATCAGTAGCGACAGGACGAACAGTACAGGATAGGGTACACGCATGGGCATCTCCGGCATTCACGGAACTACCATGCCTGTGCGCAATGCAGGACTGATGTGAAAAGAATCTGACGCCGGGATGAGTGGTGCCAACGTGACCATCCCTTGTGGGGCCGCGTCTGCACATGGAAAGCAACGAGGGCAGGCGACCACGGATCCGTCGCCGCCTGCCCTGATGTTCAATCCACAGTAACCATGATGTCGATGCTGTTGTTGTCCTCCCGTGACTCGCTCACGGTGTTCTGATCGTCAACCAGCAGCTGGATGGAGTGCACCCCTGGGGTCGGGCGCCAGACGTCGTTGTAAGTCCTGACATTGACGCTGGCGCCGGGTGCCAGGGTGTAGTTCTGGAGGCCGCCCCACACGCAACCTTCAATGAAACACTGCCCGTTCTTCATGGCCATCAGCCCAATCCAAGGCGCGCTGGCGGCGACCGAGCCGACATTCTCGATGGTTGCGGTGAACGAGGTTGCATCGCCGGATTTCGGACGCAGCGGCTGTGAATGGGCGCTGGTGATCCGAAGGTCTGGCTTGTCCGAGACCTGGATGATTCGAGCCAGCTGGTTGTTGCCCTCATTCGACTCCTGGATCAGCCCTTGGTCGTCAACAATGGAGGTGATCTGTTGCTGGCCACCCGCGGCTGGCCAAACGGGGCCTGCGGGGCTCAACCATACGAATTCGCCCGGCGCCAAGGCCGTTGTCAGGCCACTCCAGGGGCAGCCACTGGCTGGGCACGCGCCGTTTACCAGATAGACCGCTCCGAGCCAACCCGCAGGTGCGGGCATTGATCCGCGGTTGGTTACTGCCGTGCGGAATGTCACTGCATCGCCTGGCTTGAAACTGGCTGGAATCGTTTCGATCAGGTATGGCTGCAGATCGGGCAGATCCCCCACCATGATTTCCCGGGTCAACTCGTTGTTGTGTTCGTCGAGTTCCTTGATGCGGTCCGCGTCATCAGCGAACACGGTCATCGCATGCAGCCCTGCCGAAGGTGTCCAGCTGGGTCCCTGGTTCAGATCTATGGTGGCCTGTTGACCAGGGGCCAGACTGATGGTCAAGATCCCCCATTGGCATCCTCCCTCGAAACACTGTCCCTCCTCATGGACGAGGACACTGTGGTGATTCATGGGAGACGGAGCATTGCCGGCATTTCGGATGGTTGCCCGGAAACGGACTGGCTCCCCTGCCCGGAACTGGCTTGGAATCGTGTCGATCCGCGTGACCTGAAGGTCCGGTTGATGCGTGAGGTCATCGATCATTGAGTTGAAGATGGCAGGGCAGTTCTGCCCGTCGAACTGAAAATCAGGGCGTGCACCCGGCCAGAACGCAAAGTAGGCGCTGCCTAGGTTGCGAGGGCGGTCCGCTCCATACACGGCTTGCAATGAAGCTTCGAGTTTCACCCGGAAGCTGGTGCGCAGTCCGGGGTCATTGCAGCTGGTGTAGTTGAAAGCAGGAAGGACCGGAACCATTCCACCTCCCAGCAATCCGTGCCGTTTCCATTTCTGGTACTGAGCGACCTGTTCGTTGACGGTGTTCTGATACTGGTCAACGAAGACGACATCCTGTGCGTGTGGGCTCATTGCGTACTGGATCTGGACATCGCTCAACGTGCCCATCAGATTGGCGATGATCACCGGGCGCGCGGATGCATCGGGATCCGCTTGCCGAAGCCTTTCGTAGACCAGTTCCTGGAAGCGCTTGCAGATACCAAGGTTCTGTGGTGTCTGTGGCAGAGCTGGTTCGTCAAAAGTGTAGTAACCAACTACGATGTCTGAGTTCTGCAGGGCAAGTGCAGCAACAGCGTCAAGCTCCTGTTGAAGCCAGTCTGGTAGACGCTCGTTGCCAGGAGAGCAGGCACTGCCGGGATCTGCGTACCAGGCGTCGTGAACGGGTCCGTTGAACTGGAGCAGCACTTTGAATCTGGATAACAGCGGGTCCTGCCGCAGCGCCTGCAAACGGGAGCTGAGTTCACCCGTATTCCATCCTGTCACGGGAATCACATTCGCGCCGGCATTGTGCAGCTCGGTCAGCTGGGAGCGGACTGCGGGGTCAGCATTGCCGATGATGTTGTACGCGTAGAGGAACTTGAAGTTGCTTCCGGTGTATGCGTCCTGGGCGTGCGCGGACTGTGGGCTTGTCATGCAGGCAAGCAGGAGCGGAAGTGCACTGAGATAATGCCTCATGGTCGTCCTTGTACGATGGCGAGGGTGGCCGAGGTCTGGCATCTTGCAGATCAGCGGTGGCCCAGCATAACGGCAACAACTGCGTGGATCAGACCGCCTACGGAGATGCTGCGCATTCGTTGCTGGCAATGGCGATGCAAATGTGAATCGCGCCCGAAGCGTTCAGAATTTACGGGTCAAGACCCAGCATGAGGCCGCCGATAAGGCCACATCCCCCCGTATTGGATATCCCCATGAACTACTTGAGGAACGTCAGGGTTGCCTGGCGTCTTGGGCTGGGCTTTGGCCTGTTGCTGCTGCTGGTCGCCGCCGTGGTGGCCACCGGCGCCACTGCCAGTGTCGTGCAGAAGCGCGCGATGCAGCAGGTGGTCGACGTCAGCGTGGCCAAGGTGCGCCTGCTGTCGCAGATGCTCGATGCCAACAACCAGATGATGGTCGTGCGCCGCGAAATGCTGATCCGTCAGGGCGAAGACCGCGGCAGCGACGAGAAGCGCATCGCCGACCTGGTCAAGCGCTATGAGGCCAGCTGGACCGCCTACCAGGCGCTGCCCAGCGATGCCCAGGGCAAGACCATCGCGGAAACCATCGCGGCCAAGCGTGCCGTTGCGCGCCCGCTCAACAAGCAGACCAGCGAACTGATGGAGCAGGGTGATTACCCTGGCGCCGTGGCGCTGACGCTGGGCCCGGTGCAGGAAGCGGCCAACGGCTGGAACAAGGCGCTGTCCGATGGCGTGGACTTCGAGGAGAAGGAAAGCCGTGAGGCTGCCGCCGAAGCGATCCGCCTGGGCGAACGCAGCCTGCTGCAGCTGCTGGTGCTGGGCGGCGTCGCGCTGCTTGCCGGCATCGGCGCCTCGGTGATGATTGGCCGCAGCCTGACCGGCCCGCTGGCGCGCGCGGTGAACCTGGCCGAGCGGCTGTCCAAGGGCCAGCTGGACCAGGAGTTCCGCCTCGGTGGCCGGGATGAGCTGACCCAGCTGGGCGAGGCCATGGCCAGCGTGCGGCAGAGCGTGCAGGCGGCGATCGGCGCGCAGCTGCAGATGGCTGAGCAGCACGAAGCGGGTGCGATCCGCTATCGCATGAACGACAGTGCCTTCCCCGGTGATTTCGGCCGCATGGTGCAGGCCACCAACAGCCTGGTCGAATCGCACGTGCAGGTGGAGCTGCTGATGGCCGAAGTGATGCAGCGTTACGCGATCGGCGACCTCAGCCGTGACCTGCCGGACTACCCGGGCGAGAAGGGCACGTTGACCCGCACTCTGGCCGCGGTAAAGCAGAGCCTGATGGCGATCAACGCGCAGATCGATGAACTGGCCCGTGCGGCTCGCGCCGGCGACTTCAGCATGCGTGGCGATGCTGCTGCGTTCCAGTACCAGTTCAAGGCGATGGTCGAACACCTCAACGGCATGATGGCCAGTTCGCAGGCCAGCATTGCCGATGTTTCCGACGTGCTGCGCGCGATCTCGCACGGTGACCTGACCGCACGCATGGACGGTGAGTACGACGGCGTGTTCGCGCGCATGCGCGACGACGCCAATACCACCACCGCGCAGCTGACGGGCATTGTGCGGGGCATCCAGGTGGCTGCCGACAGCATCAACAACGCGGCCCAGGAACTGGCCGCCGGCAACAACGACCTGTCGCGCCGCACGGAGCAGCAGGCGGCCAACCTGGAGGAAGCTGCCGCGTCGATGGAGGAGCTGACCTCCACCGTGCGCCAGAACGCCGAGCTGGCGCGTCAGGCCGACAGCGAAGCGCATGCCGCCGGTGCCGCCGTACGCGAGACCGAGCAGGCGATGGCGCAGATGGCCTCGGTGATGGGTGAGATCGATCAGTCCTCGGCACGCATCTCGGAAATCTCCACCGTTATCGACGGCATCGCGTTCCAGACCAACATCCTGGCACTGAACGCTGCGGTGGAAGCCGCGCGCGCGGGCGAGCAGGGCCGTGGTTTTGCCGTGGTCGCCAGCGAAGTACGCACGCTGGCGCAGCGCGCCGGCGTCGCGGCCAAGGAAATCAAGGAGCTGATCGAAGACGCCGCTGCCAAGGTGAAGAGTGGCCTGGCGGTGACCGTTGAATCGGAAGCAGCGATCGCACGCGTCGCCCAGGCCAGTTCGCGCACCACCCAGCTGATGAGCGACATCGCAGCGGCCAGCAAGGAACAGGCCGCCGGCATCGAGCAGGTCAACCAGGTGGTGGTGCAGATGGACCAGGTGACGCAGCAGAACGCGGCCCTGGTGGAAGAAGCCACTGCGGCGAGCCGCGCGCTGGAAGAACAGGCGCATGCGCTGACCACGTCGGTGGCGGTATTCAAGGTGGAAGGCGCAGGGGCTTCGGCCGTGCCGCGCCGTGCAGCCTGAGCAGGCTGCTGACCCCGTGACAGGAATACGGCCGCCTTGAGCGGCCGTATTTGCATTGCCCGCTCAGGCAGCAGGGAGGATCGCCCTCATTGCTCCAGGACGCTGCCGAGCATGGCCCCAAGCACGTACAGCACGCCAAGCGTGGGAGGAATCACCAGAAGGTAGACGGTGATCCAGGTCATTCCGGAAAGCCAGCGTCCCACGCCGATGACGTTGAGTGCTGCGGTCTGCAGCATCACCGGCAGTTGCATGAGGATGTAGGCGCTCTTGGGGTCGCTGTTGGACCGGGCATCGAGCACCAGCCAGGTGGTCAGCGCGAGATAGAGCGCGCATAGGGCAATGCCGGTCCAGCTGAGCCAGCGTGGCTTGCGCATGCCGCCTTCCTCGTCTGTCCGGGGCCATCAGGGTAGCGCCGCGAGCAGCGGCGTGCACTTCCCTGGGTCGAGCCGATAAGCGAAGCTGCGCGGCAGCGAGTCGTGCGAAGGGACCGGAGAAGTGAGCAATGTGATGAACGCCGTGATGCTCCCAATCGTGATGCTGCCCGGGCTGGATGGCAGCGGCCTGCTGTCGACATGCTTCGTGGAAGCGATGCAGGACCAGGGGGTTACCGTGCAGGTGCTGCCGCTGCCCATGCACGGGCCACAGGACTACGTTACATTGGCGTCGATCCTGCGCCCGCAGCTTCCCATCTCTCCCTTTGTGCTGCTGGCTGAATCGTTTGCCGGGCCGCTGGCTATCGAACTGGCGGTGGCTTCACCGCCGGGGTTGCGCGGATTGATACTGAGTACGACCTTCGCGCGGCGACCGGTGCCGCTGCCAGCGGCGAGCGCACGCTTGCTTGCCCCTGCATGGCCACCGCCGCCGCTGGCGTTGCTGGCCCGGCTTCTGCTGGGGCATTGGCGGACACGCATGAACCTTCGCGAGCTGCGGCATGCGATCGCTGCGGTACCGACCGCGATCCTGCGGCAGCGCGCTGCGGCGACACTGCAGATCGATGTCCGCGCGCAGTTGCCGAAGCTCATGCTGCCGACGTTATGCCTGCATGCACGACAGGACCACCTGTTGTGGCCGCCCAGCGTGGCCGAGCTGCAGGTCTTGTTGCCCGATGCCCGGCACGTATCGCTGGAAGGGCCGCATCTACTGCTGCAGGCCCGTGCCGAGGCAGCCGCAGCCGAAGTTGCCGCATGGATGAGGGCGCTCCCCTCCTGATCGAAGACTCAGCCGCGTGCACGCGTGCGCGCGGCTTTCTTCGCCGCCGCCTTGCGCACGGTCTTCTTCGCGGCCCGCGTCTTGGCTGCCTTCTTCGCGGCGGCGCTCCGCGCGGCGGCCGTACCCGCCTTCTTTACCGCTGCCTTCTTCGCCGTCTTCTTTGCGGCCTTCTTTGTCGCGGTCTTGCGAGCCGGTGCCTTCTTCGCCACCGCCTTCTTCGCAGGTGCCTTCTTCGCCGCCGTCCTCTTGGTTGCGGCCTTCTTTGTGGCCGATTTCCTGGCAGGCGCCTTCTTGGCAGCCTTCTTGCTGGTCGCCTTCTTCGCGCCCTTGCGGGCACTGCCGGCGCGCTTGCCGCCGCCGTCCTGCTTGTTCACGGTGGCCCAGGCAATGCGCTCGGCGGTGCCTTCACTCGCGCCGCGATCACGTTCGCTTTCCTCGATGTGCTCGGCCTGGCGCTTCTGCTTTTCGGTGTATGCGGATTTGTCACCACGGGGCATGACGATTCTCCTGTCGTTGTGGTCAGGCCAGCAGGCGCAGCTTGGGCTCGCGCGCCCACTGGCGGGTGGCGGCCGCCGCCAGGAATGCCTTGGCGTCTTCTGCTTCGACGATGCCGGGGTCGTTGCCGACGCGCGCCGCCTTCAGCAGCACCTGGCCGCCCGCGTCGCTGGCGATGGCCTTCAGGTGTGCCCACGCCTGGCTGACGAATTCGACGGCTGCACTCTCTTTCGACAAGGCCTTCGCGGCTTCAAGGCTGAGCACCACGGCTACTGCATCGAACACGGCTGACGGGGTGCCCGCCAGCTGCCCATCTGCCGCCTGCAATGCGCCATCGCTCAGCGTGGCGCCTCCCACTTTTGGCGCGACCAGCTTCACGTCTGCACCTGCCTTCCGGACGGCCTTGCTCAGGCTGGCAATCACGCGCGCGTCGGAGCCTTCGTCGAACAGGATGCCGATGCAGCGACCCTGCAGGGTGGGCTTGTTACGCCCGATCACGCGCACCTCGGGAGCGGGCGGCATGTCCCGCACCGGCGTGGCGGTTGGGGCCGGGTCGGGCAGCGCAGGCAGGGCCAGGCCATCGGCCACGCGCTGCGCCAGCGCGTCATCGATGTTGCGCAGGTGGCTGACGGTGCGCACCCGCACCTTCAGCGTTTCCACCTTGGACAGCTCGAACACCAGCGCCGATGCCAGGTGCGCCTGCTCCGGCTTTTCCAGGCTGCGGAAGAACATCCGGGCCTGGCTGTAGTGGTCGGCGAAACTCTCCGCGCGGGTGCGGCCCTTGCGGCCATCGTCGGCGCTGGCATGGCTGCGGAATCCGGCAGGCGTCTCGCGCGGGGTGTCGTCCTGCAGCGAGCTGGGATCGTAGGCGACGCGGCCCTTGGGCACCTGCATCTGCATGTGGCCGTCGCGCTGATGATTGGCAAACGGGCACTTCGGTGCATTCACCGGGATCTGGTGGAAGTTCGGGCCGCCCAGGCGCAGCAGCTGGGTGTCCAGGTAGGAGAACAGGCGGCCCTGCAGCAGCGGGTCGTTGCTGAAGTCGATGCCGGGCGGCACGTTGGCCGGGCAGAACGCCACCTGCTCGGTCTCTGCGAAGAAGTTGTCGGGCCAGCGGTCCAGTACCATGCGCCCGATCACCTGCAACGGCACCAGCGATTCGGGAATGATCTTGGTTGGATCCAGGTGGTCGAACGGGAATGCGTCGGCGTCTTCTTCGGTGAACAGCTGCACCGCCAGCTCCCATTCGGGAAAGTCGCCGCGCTGGATGGCCTCGAACAGGTCGCGGCGATGGAAGTCATTGTCGGCCGATTGCAGTTTCAACGCTTCGTCCCAGACCGTGGACTGAATGCCCAGCTTGGGCCGCCAGTGGAACTTGACGAACGTCGACTCGCCGGCCTCGTTCAGCAGGCGGAAGCTGTGCACACCGAAGCCTTCGATCATCCGCAGCGAACGCGGGATGGCGCGGTCGCTCATCGCCCACATGATCATGTGCATCGATTCGGGCATCAGCGAAATGAAGTCCCAGAACGTGTCATGGGCCGACGCGGCCTGCGGGAAGGCGCGGTCCGGCTCCATCTTCACTGCGTGCACCAGGTCCGGAAACTTCATCGCGTCCTGGATGAAGAACACCGGGATGTTGTTGCCGACCAGATCCCAGTTGCCCTCCTTGGTGTAGAACTTGACCGCAAAGCCGCGCACGTCGCGCGGGGTATCCACCGAGCCTGCGCCACCGGCCACGGTCGAGAAGCGGGTGAATACCGGCGTCTTCACGCCGACCTCGGTCAGGATGCGCGCGCGGGTATGGGCTGCCAGTGATCGGGTCAGCTCGAAGTAGCCGTGTGCTGCGCTGCCACGTGCGTGCACGATGCGCTCGGGAATGCGTTCGTGATCGAAGTGGGTGATCTTCTCGCGCAGGATGAAGTCCTCCAGCAGCGTGGGCCCCCGAGGTCCCTGCCGCAGGGAGTTCTGGTTGTCCGCCACCGGAATGCCCTGGTCGGTGGTCATTGCCGGATGGCTACCCCCGGCCTGCTGGTGCAGTTCATCGCCATCGCCCCGGCGGTGGCTTTCGGCAGGGACGGTTGCGCGCTTGCCGGTCGGCTTGCTGGCGGCCATGGACGTTGGCTCCGGATCATCAAAAGGAACCACGACACTGGAACCAGCCCCGTTAAACCACGGTCCGGCAAAGGTGAACGTACGGGCAAAAGCAGGCTCGGGTATGCTTGCCGCATGCGAGTCGAGCCCGCCGACATCGAAGCCCTGTTCGACGCCATCCCGGATGTGCTGTTCTTCATCAAGGACCGCCAGGGGCGTTACACCCACGTCAACCAGACCATGCTGCGGCGGCTGGGTCTGCGCGCGCGCAAGGACGTGATCGGGCGTACGGCGGCCGAAATCTACCCGACCGGCCTCAGTGCGGACTACGTTGACCAGGACGCCCGCGTGCTGTCCGGTGAGGTGATCGAGAACCTGATGGAGCTGCACCTGTTCGCCAACCGCGAACCGGGCTGGTGCCTGACCTGCAAGCGCCCGCTGGTGGTCGACGGGGCCATCGAGGGCCTGATCGGCATTTCCCGCGACCTTGGCCAGAAGGACAGCCTCGGCACCCAGTACGAGCAGCTGCGGCTGGCGCTGGCCCACCTCAACGCGCACTACGCCGAGAACGTGCGCATGCAGACCCTGCTGGACATCACCGGCTTTTCGCTGTCCAAGCTGGAGCGCAGCTTCCGCAAGGTGTTCCAGATGACCCCGCAGCAGGTGCTGACCCGGCTGCGGATCCAGATGGCCATGCATCTGCTGCATGGCGACGACAGCATCGCCTGCATCGGCCAGGCCTGCGGTTTCAGCGACCAGAGTGCCTTCACCCGCAAATTCAAGGCTGAAACCGGTTTCTCGCCGCGTGCCTATCGTGCCCGTATCGGTGGGAACGTCGGCGAGCCGGCGCTGGCCTGAGCGGCCTGCTGCGCTGTGCCTATCCCCGTGGGCACGGGACAGGGTAAGGTGTCGCCCCTGTAGCCCGCCGCCAGCCCCGCCGATGCCCAACTCGATTCCGACCGCTTCGCCGTCCCGCCTCGGACATTCGCTCAAGCCCCGCCAGCTGATCATGATGGGCCTGGGCAGCGCCATCGGCGCCGGGCTGTTCCTCGGCTCGGGCGTGGGTGTGCAGGCGGCCGGTCCGGCGGTCCTGGTGTCGTATCTGGTCGCCGGAGCGCTGGTGATCATCGTGATGAACGCGCTGGGCGAGATGGCGGCGGCCAAACCGACCAGCGGCGCGTTCTCGGTGTATGCAGCCGACGCCATGGGCGCTACCGCCGGTGCCACCGTGGGCTGGCTGTGGTGGGTGCAGCTGGTGATCGTGATCGCCGCCGAAGCAGTGGGTGCGGCCGGGCTGCTGGCCACGGTCTGGCCGGCGATACCGGTACCGATGGCGGCGTTGGCGTTCATGCTGTTCTTCACCGCGATCAACCTGCTCGGAGTGAAGAACTTCGGCGAGTTCGAATTCTGGTTCGCCATCCTCAAAGTCGCGGCGATCCTGGCGTTCATCGCCATTGGCGTGGCGCTGCTGATGGGATGGCTGCCGCAGGTGACCTCCCCGGGCCTGAGCAACTTCACCGAACACGGTGGTTTTGCGCCGAAGGGCCTGGCCGGGATCGGCGCGGCGCTGCTGGTGGTGGTGTTCGCCTTCGGCGGCACCGAGATCGTGGCCGTGGCGGCGGCCGAAACCGAAGACCCCGAGCGCAGCATTGCCCGTGCCATCCGCACCGTGGCCTGGCGCATCCTGGTGTTCTACATCGGCTCGCTGAGCGTGATCATCGCCGTGGTGCCGTGGACCAGCGAGGCGCTGAAGTCGCCGTTCGCCGCCGTGCTGGACATCGCCCGCATCCCGGGCGCTGGTACCGCCATCACGCTGATCGCCGTGATCGCGCTGCTGTCGGCGCTCAATGCCAACCTCTACGGCGCCTCGCGCATGATGTATTCGCTGGCGCAGCGTCGCGAAGCGCCGGCCGTGCTTGGCTGGACCGACCCGCGCCAGGTGCCGGTGATCGCCGTGCTGGCCAGCGTGCTGTTCGGCTTTGCCGCCACGGTGATGGAACTGCTGTTCCCGGACCGGGTGCTGCCGGTGCTGCTGAACATCGTCGGTTCCACCTGCCTGCTGGTGTGGACGCTGTCGCTGGTCTCGCAGCTGGTGCTGCGTCGTCGCGCGGATCGTCTGGGTACCCGACTGCCGTTCCGCATGGCCGGTTTCCCGTGGCTGACCTGCTGTGCACTGGCGATCCTTGCGCTGATCTTCGGCCTGCTGCTGAGTGAGTCGCACACCCGCCTGCAGTTCCTGTCGATGGTGGCGTTGACCGCCACGATCGCCGCCAGCAGTGCCATCGCGCGGCGCATGCGCCAGGCGTGATTCTGTAGAGCCGACCCTGCGGTCGGCTGCTGTTTGCGCGATCGCCAGCCGAGCATGGGCTCGGCTCTACAACAGGCACACACTCCGCGTGGCACTGTGCAGGCAGGCCGTCATCGGCCCGTCGACCAGGAGTACCGCATGCTGCGCAGCCGTCCCTTCCTGATGTTCACCGGCCAGGCCGAGGCCGCGCTGGCCCTGTACGCCGAAGCCTTTGCCGATTTCCGGCTGCTGGCCCTGCAACGCCATCCCGAGGGGGCCGGCGCCGGCGTGCCGGGGCAGGTCCGCCAGGCCATCTTCCTGCTCGGTGGCACCCACTACCTGTGCTTCGACAGCCTGGACGTGCACGATTTCACCTTCTCGCCGTCGATCTCGCTGTTCGTCGAGTGTTCCGGTGCCGAGCAGTTCGAGCGCGCGGCACGCTTGCTGGGTGAGGGCGGCCATTGGTTGATGCCGGTGGGCGACTATGACTTCAGCAATCGCTACGGCTGGGTGCAGGACCGCTTTGGCGTGTCGTGGCAGTTGAGCCTGGGGCAGATGCCGGACCCGTGATCGGATGCTTGTGGGTGTGGGCCTTGGTCCACACGCCCCATGAAAACGGCCCGCTTGCGCGGGCCGTTTTCTTTACCGATGCAGTGAGGAATCACGCCTCGACTTCATCATCCTTGTAGGCATCGACCGGGATGCAGGCGCACATCACGTTCTTGTCGCCGTACACGTTGTCGACACGCGCCACCGGCGGCCAGTATTTGCTCTGCTTCAGGCTGGCCAGCGGGAAGGCGGCCAGTTCACGCGGGTAGGCGTGGGTCCACTCGCTGGCGGTCACTGCGGTGGCAGTGTGCGGCGCGTTCTTCAGCGGGTTGTCCTCGCGGTCGAGGCGGCCGTCTTCGATCGCGGTGATCTCCTCGCGGATCTGGATCATCGCGTTGATGAAGCGATCCAGTTCGTGCAGCGATTCGCTCTCGGTCGGCTCCACCATCAGCGTGCCGGCCACCGGGAAGCTCAGGGTCGGGGCGTGGAAGCCGAAGTCGATCAGGCGCTTGGCCACGTCCTCGGCACCGATGCCGCTGGTCTTCTCCAGCGGGCGCACGTCCAGGATGCACTCGTGCGCCACCAGGCCGTTGCGGCCGGTGTACAGGGTCTTGAAGTGCGGGGCCAGGCGCTTGGCGATGTAGTTGGCGTTGAGCTGCGCGACCTGGGTGGCCTTGCGCAGGCCGTCGCGGCCCATCATCGCGATGTACATCCAGCTGATCGGCAGGATCGAGGCGCTGCCGAAGCTGGCCGCGCTGACCATGCCGACCGGGCCGTTGTCACCCAGCTTGCCCGGCAGGAACGGGGCCAGGTGCTCCTTGACCGCGCACGGGCCGACGCCCGGGCCGCCACCGCCGTGCGGGATGCAGAAGGTCTTGTGCAGGTTCAGGTGCGAAACGTCCGACCCCCACTTGCCCGGCTTGGCCACGCCGACCAGGGCATTCATGTTGGCACCGTCGGTGTACACCTGGCCGCCGTGCTTGTGGATGATCTCGCAGATCTCCACCACCTCTTCCTCGAACACGCCGTGCGTGGACGGGTAGGTCATCATGATCGCGGCCAGGCGGTCGCTGTACTTCTCGGCGTTGAGGCGGATGTCCTCGACGTCGACGTTGCCGTTGGCATCGGTCTTGGTCACCACCACCTTCATGCCGCACATCTGCGCCGAGGCCGGGTTGGTGCCGTGCGCCGAATCCGGGATCAGGCAGATGTCGCGGTGGCCTTCGCCGCGCGAGCGGTGGTAGGCGCGGATCGCCAGCAGGCCGGCGTACTCGCCCTGCGCGCCGGAGTTCGGCTGCAGGCTGACCGCGTCATAGCCGGTGCATTCCACCAGCATCGCTTCCAGCGTGTCGATGAGTTCCTTGTAGCCCAGCGCCTGGTCGGCCGGCACCAGCGGGTGGATCTGCGAGAACTCCGGCCAGGTCACCGGGATCATCTCGGCGGTGGCGTTGAGCTTCATGGTGCACGAGCCCAGCGGGATCATCGTGCGGTCCATCGCCAGGTCCTTGTCGGCCAGCGAGCGCAGGTAGCGCAGCAGTTCGTGCTCGCTGTGGTGGGTGTTGAACACCGGATGGGTCAGGAATGCGGACTGGCGCAGCAGGCCGGCCGGCAGCGCATCGGCGGTGCTGGCATCCAGCGCGTCGACGTCGGCCTGCGCACCGAACACGGCGGCCAGTGCGACCACGTCGGCGCGGGTGGCGGTCTCGTCCAGGCTGATGCCGACCGAGTCGCTGTCGATCGCACGCAGGTTGTAACCGGCGGCGCGGGCCTTGGCGTGAATCTCATCGGCGTGCACGCCGGTGACATGCAGGGTGTCGAAGAAGTCGCCACCGACCTGCACGCCGGCCTCGCGCAGCGCGGCGGCCAGGATCGAGGCCAGGCGGTGGGTGCGCCGGGCGATGCGGGTCAGGCCTTCCGGGCCGTGGTACACGGCATACATCGAGGCCATCACCGCCAGCAGCACCTGTGCGGTACAGATGTTGGAGGTGGCCTTCTCGCGGCGGATGTGCTGCTCGCGGGTCTGCAGGGTCAGGCGGTAGGCCGGGTTGCCCTGGGCATCGACCGAGACGCCGATCAGGCGGCCCGGCATCGAGCGCTTGTAGGCGTCGCGGCAGGCCATGAATGCGGCGTGCGGGCCGCCGAAGCCGAACGGCACGCCGAAACGCTGGCTGTTGCCGACCACGATGTCCGCACCCCATTCGCCCGGGGCGGCCAGCAGGGTCAGCGCCAGCAGGTCGGTGGCCACGGCCACCAGGCCGCCGCGCGCGTGCACGGCCTCGACCAGCGCCTTGTAGTCGCCGATCTGGCCGAAGGTGTCCGGGTACTGCAGCAGCAGGCCGAAGGCTTCTGCTTCCAGTGCCTCCGCCGGGGTGCCGACGCGCAGCACGATGCCCATGGGCTCGGCGCGGGTACGCAGCAGTTCCAGGGTCTGCGGGTGCACGGCGTCGTGCACGAAGAAGGTGTCCGACTTCGACTTGGCCGAACGCTTGGCCAGGGTCATCGCTTCAGCTGCGGCGGTGGCTTCGTCCAGCAGCGAGGCGTTGGCGATTTCCATGCCGGTGAGGTCGGCGCACAGGGTCTGGAAGTTGATCAGCGCTTCCATGCGGCCCTGCGAGATCTCGGCCTGGTACGGGGTGTAGGCGGTGTACCAGGCCGGGTTTTCCAGGATGTTGCGCAGGATCACGTTCGGCGTGTGGGTACCGTAGTAGCCCTGGCCGATGAAGCTGCGCAGCACGGTGTTCTTGTCGGCGATCGCACGGATCTTCGCCAGTGCCTGCACTTCGGTCATCGATTCCGGCAGTGCCAGCGGCGCCGGCGACTTGATCTTGGCCGGTACGATGGCATCGGTCATCGCATCCAGCGACGCGTGGCCGACGACGTCGAGCATCTGCGCGATCTCGGCATCGTTGGGGCCGATGTGGCGCTCGACGAACGCATTGTGGTGCTCGAGCTCACGCAGGGAAGGGGTGTTCTGGGACATGGCGAAGGATCCGTCAGGAAAGGGCACACGCACGGGCACAAGCCGCCGGTCGGCGGTCTGCGGGGCGCCCCTCTGTCCTTTTGCCTGAGAGTTTGGAAGCGCGGAAAACCGCGGCTTCGTGCCCCTTCGGCGCCGGATCGAACCGGTCTCTCCAGAGTTGTGTTACGGGTGGTATCGGGCCTGAGCGATTACGGGCGTTGCGCCTTCGGCAGCGGTGTTCCGCTTCTCCCACCGTGTTGCCCGCCGATTATAGCCCGTTGCGGGCGCGCCAGCCGCCTGCGGGCCCGGCCGCGGCGCCTGAATGGCCGATGGCCCGCCCGTGCGTTTTGTGCACTGCTGCATGGCATCAGGCGCAATCCCCACCTATGATGGGCGGATACCCGAATTCATCTGGCGCCGTCCCTGCTGCAGGGGACTGGCGCCCGCCGTGCGTGCCGCGCATGGCCCTGCCGGACGCCTTCTCCATGACCGCCGCTGTTGCTCCTTCCACCCGCCGCATGGCCCTGCTGCTCGCCGGCCTGGCCATGTTCGGTCCGTTCTCGATCGACACCATCTTCCCAGCGTTCCCGCAGCTGGCCCAGCGCCTGGCGGTGGACGAGGTGGCGGTGCAGCAGACCATCAGCGTGTACCTGCTGTTCTACGGCCTGATGAGCCTGGCACACGGCCCGCTGTCCGATGCCTGGGGCCGCAAGCGGGTGATCCTCGGCGGCCTGGTGGTGTTCGTCGGCGCCTCGGTCGGCTGTGCGCTGTCCACCGATCTGACCACGCTGCTGGGGTTCCGCGCCCTGCAGGGCCTGTCTGCAGGCGTCGGCATGATCGTCGGCCGCGCGGTGATCCGCGACCTGTACCACGGTCACGACGCGCAGCGGCTGATGAGCCAGGTGTCGATGCTGTTCGGCATCGCCCCGGCGATCGCGCCGATCATCGGTGGCTGGATCCTGCTCAGCGGTGCTGGCTGGCCGCTGATCTTCTGGTTCCTGGTGGTGTTCGCACTGGTTCTGCTGGCGGCCACCGCCCGCTACCTGCCGGAGACCCATCCGCTCGAAGCGCGCGTTCCGTTGTCGCCGCGGGTGCTGATGCGTGATTACGTGCGCATCGGTTTCAATCCGCGCTTCCTGCGCCTGGCGCTGGCCGGCAGCATCGGTTTCGGTGGCATCTTCCTGTACATCTCCTCGGCACCGGTGTTCGTGATGCAACACCTGCACCTGGGCGAGGGCGGTTTCGCCTGGCTGTTCATCCCCACCATCGGCGGCATGACCACCGGCTCGTTCCTGTCCGGGCGCATGGCCGGGCACACCACGCCCACCCGCCAGGTATCCATTGGTTTCGGCCTGTGCGCGCTGTCGGTGCTGCTGAACGTCGGCTACGTGGCGCTGGCGCCGCAGTTCGTGCTGCCGTGGGCGGTGCTGCCGATCTTCCTGGGTGGCATGGGCATGGCGCTGATCTTCCCGATCCTGGCGCTGGCGGTGCTGGACATGTACCCGCACCAGCGCGGCCTGGCCTCGTCGCTGCAGGCCTTCGTGCAGCTGATGATCAGCACCGTGGTGGCCGGCGTGGTGTCGCCGCTGCTCAGCGCCAGCCCGCTGCACCTGGCGTTGGGCCAGGCTGGGTTCTTCGGCGCCGGCTTCGTGTTCTGGTACTGGGAACACCGGCGCGAACGCGCGGCGCAGGCAGCCTGCACGGGTCACTGAGCAGCGCGCAGGGGTAGGGCAGGCTACGACGCCCGCAACGCTTGCGACGGGAAACCGCCGGACTAGGCTGGACACTCCAGCCAGCCGGTGCACAGGTGCACGACAGCCAGCCGATCCACTGTCGTTGCATGAGGTTCCCCATGGCTGCGCAGCAGACCTACCGCCTGTTCGAGGTGGCGCTGAAGGAGCGCCGCGTTCTTTCCCCTTCCCTGGACCGCATGGTGTTCACCGGTGCCGACGTGGCGCGGATGACGACCGGAGGGCCGGACCAGCGCATCAAGGTGTTCTTCCCCTTGCCCGGCCAGGAGGTGCCGCAGGTCCCCAGCGGCGAGGACTGGTACCCACGCTATCGGGCCCTGCCGGACGATCAGCGCCCGCCGATGCGCACCTACACCCTCCGCCAGCTGCGTGCAGAGCAGGGCGAGGTCGATGTTGATTTCGTGCTGCATGGCGAGACCGGGCCGGCCTCGCGATGGGCCATCCATGCACGGCCGGGCGACCGCGTGGTGCTGCTGGCCCCGGATGCCGACTGCGCCGACAGCAGCGAGGGCTGGGAATGGAAGCCGCCGGCCGGCGTTGGCCAGGTGCTGCTGGTGGCTGACGAGACCGCGCTGCCGGCAGTGGCCGGCATTCTTGAGGAACTGGCGGCCAGGGTGGATCCGCCACGTACGCTGGCCCTGCTGGAAGTGGCGCAGGCCGGTGATGCGGTTCGCCTGAAGGCGCCGGCCACGGCCGAGCTGGTCTGGTTGCCGCGCGGGCAGGCGGCGTACGGGGCGCCTCTGTTGCAGGCGGTGCAGGCGCGCCTGGCCGCCTCGAGCGTGGTCGCTGGCGAAGAACTGGAAGAGATCGACGTCGACGCGCAGATCCTCTGGGAACAGGCCGATGCCAGCGTGGCGGGGCCGCTGTATGCCTGGGTGGCAGGCGAGGCGGGAGCGGTGATGGCGATCCGTCGCCATCTGGTCCGCGAGTGCGGGCTGGACCGCCGCACGATCACCTTCATGGGTTACTGGCGGCACGGGAAAGTGTTGGACTGAGGGGGTGTGAAGCGGTGTGGCGGGCGGGGGTGCGCTATCCTTGCGCCCCCCTCGCAGCGGTACCGCACCATGTCCACCAGCTCCAAGACCCGCCGCGACCAGCGCCGTCGCCAGGAAAAGCAGGCCGCCAACAAGGCCGCTGCCCAGGCCTCGCCGGTGGAGCCGCATGCGGAACTGCGCGACGCGCAGCGCACCCTGCTGGCCGGTGTCGTGCGCCGCGATGGCGAATGGGTGCTGGGCATGGACGGCCGTATCGCCGGCCACAGTGACTCCGCCGCGCAGGTACTGGCGCTGATCATGCAGGCCGGTGAACTGCACGAGCGCAACGGCACGCCGGTGCGCCTGATGTACTCCGATGCGCTGCGCGACGCCGCACAGGCCGAAGCGAAGGAAAAGGGCCAGACCTTCGAGGAGTTCAAGGCGGACCTGGCCGCGGCGATGGCGGCGAAGAAGGACAGCTGACAGGCATTGCGGTAGAGCCGGCCGCTGGCCGGCTGCCCGCGGGGTCTTCATCGCGTAGTTGCCGGCCAGCGGCCGGCACTACCAGGAAGGGGCGGATCCTTGCGGACCCGCCCCTTTTTTCATTTTGCCGCCGGGGCCGCGTTGGCCTGCCAGCCGCACATCTGGCCTTCGTTCTGCTGCTTCAGCCACTCGTTGACCGGCGTGAAGTACTCGATCATCGGGCCGGCATCGAGCTTGTCGGTGCCGGTCAGCTCCTTCAGCGTGGCCTGCCACGGCTGGCTGGCACCCTTGCTCAGCATCGCCCAGTATTTCTGGCCGGCTTCCTTGTTGCCGTAGAAGGTGCACTCATGCAGCGGGCCCTTGTAGCCGGCCGCGTCGCACAGGCCCTTGTAGAACTGGAACTGCAGGATGCGCGCCAGGAAGTAGCGGGTGTACGGGGTGTTGCCTGGCACGTGGTACTTCGCGCCCGGATCGAAGAACTCCTCGCCACGGGTACTGGCAGGCGCCACGCCCTGGTACTTGGCCTTCAGGTCCCACCATGCCTTGTTGTAGTTGTCGGCGGTGATCGAACCATCGAACACACCCCAGCGCCAGCGGTCGATCATCAGCCCGAACGGCAGGAACGACACGCCCGACAGCGCCATGCGCATCTGGTTGTTGATGACCGCTTCGCGGCTTTCGGTCGGCGCATCGACCAGGCCGATCGAGCTGAGGTACTTGGGGGTCATCGCCAGCACGATGGTGTCGCCGATCGCTTCATGGAACCCATCGTTGGCACCGCCCTGGAACAGCGGCGGCAGCGGGTTGTAGGCCAGGTCGTAATAGATGTGGCCCAGCTCGTGGTAGATGGTGGTGAAGTTCTCTTCGTTCGGCTTGATGCACATCTTGGTGCGCACGTCGCCTTCCATGTTCATGTCCCAGGCGCTGGCGTGGCAGACCACATCGCGGTCATCGGGCTTGATGAACTGGGTGCGTTCCCAGTACGACTGCGGCAGCGACGGCATGCCCAGCGACACGTAGAAGTCCTGCGCGCGTTCGGTCATCTGCTTGGCGGTGCGCAGTTCGGCCTCGCGCTGCGCCTTGTACTGCGCGGCCACGTTGGCATCCTTGCCGGCCTTGGCCAGCGCCGCGCTCAGGTTGGTCTGGTACTGCTTCTCCAGCGCCGCGGTGATGTCCAGGCTGCCGGCGCCCGGGTACGGTTCCAGCTGGTCCCACAGGTTCGACCAGTCCTGCTGCCACATGTTGCCCAGCAGGTGCGCGGCGATCAGGCCGTTGCCCACTTCGGCCTTGTCCTTGCCGTAGGTCTTGTCCAGCTTGCCGCGTGCGTAGCAGTGCAGCTGCTCGTACATCGGCTTGACCTGTTCCCACAGGCGGTCGGTTTCCGGGCCGATCTGCTCCGGCGGCATGTCATAGCCGCTGCGCCACATCTGGCCGGCATCGGTGAAGCCCATGCCCTTGGCGCCTTCGTTCACCAGGCCGACGAACTTCTGGTAGTCGCCGCGCATGTTCTTGGTGGTGCTGTGCCAGCCCTGCCAGGCGTCGAGCTGCTTGTCATAGTCGCGGCTGCGTGCCAGCACCTGCTCCAGCTCGCCCAGCTGGCGGCAGGAGTTCGGATCGTTGGCATCGGTGCAGTACTTGCCGGCGCCATAGCTGCCTTCCATGCGGGTGGCGATCTGGGTCAGCTCGGCCAGCTTGGCCGGGTCGCGCGGTGCCGGCATCGACGACATCAGCTTCAGCAGGTGGATGGCGCGCTTGCTGTCCTCGCTCATCGGCTTGCCGTCGAACTTCGCAGCCTGTTCGATCCAGCTGTTGAGCTGGGTCAGCGAGCGCTCGTTGGCCTTGGCCGCGATGCGTTCCGAATCACTATTGATGTAGGTGGAGGACAGCCACTGCGCCGAGGTCATCTCCGGGTAGGCGGCCTTGAACTCGGCATTGATGCGGGCCACGAACTGGTCGGCGGTTTCGCCGGCCGGGGCGCTGCTGCTGGCGGTATCGGTGCCTGGGGCAGCTTCCTTCTTGCAGGCGGCCAGGGCCAGCGTGGCGGCGGCGATTGCCGAGGCCAGCAGGAGATGACGGTGTTTCAAGGGCGGTCCTTGGGTGGTGAACGACGGCCGAAGGCTAGTGGGCAGCCGCTGCCTCCGCAAGTGGCGGAAGTCGGCCGGGCGGCGCCCGGCACCCGCAGAGGCCTTCAAGCAACGGCAAAGCCGAAGCAACAGCAACAGCGGACTATCCGTGGTTTGGCGGGGCGGTGTCGGAGTGCGGGGACGCCGCAAGTACGTCCGTGTAGGCTTGGCAGCCGCATCCATGCGGCTGACACCCCGCACTCCGACACCGCCCCACCTCTGACAGATTCCGTGTGCTGTCGGTAGGTGTCGACCTTGGTCGACACATCTGTCAGATATCGACAATCAAAATGGGGTCGAATCCGTTTTCCTACGGAAAACGGATCCGACCCCATCGGCATGTCCAACAGATCGCGGAAAACTGTCGAAGGCGGGGTGGGTCTGGTGGCGGGAGTGTCCGCGGCATGGATGCCGCGGCCAAGCCCCCAAGGATGGGTTTACGGCGTCTCCCGCCACCGGACCCACCCCACCATCCCACGGAATGCACGCTGTTGCTGTTGCTTTGGCCGTTGCCCCTGCAGGTGCAGGGCTGCAAGCCCTGCCGAACACCCCTCAACTCTCGCAGTTGGCGAACACGTCGCGGTCGCGTTCGTACAGCGAGGTCTTCACCTGCATCAGGCCCAGCACCGACGGGAACAGGTTGTCATGGTCGGTATACGCCGCCGAACGCTTGCGCACGCACTGCAGGTCCAGCCCACGGCTGCTGGCGAAGCCTGGCGAGAACCACATCGTCATCGGTACCCGGGTCTGCTCGGCCGGGGCGATGGCGTAGGGCACGCCGTGCAGGAACAGGCCCTTCTCGCCCAGCGACTCGCCGTGGTCGGACAGGTAGATCATCGCCGTGTCGTAATCCTGCATGCCCTGCAGCGTGCCGATGGTCTTTGTCAGGAAGTGATCGGTGTACAGCACGGCATTGTCGTAGCTGTTGGTGATCTCTTCGCGCGAGCAACGGCCAATGTCACGGGTATCGCAGGTCGGGGTGAAACGGCGGAATGCGGGCGGATAGCGCTCGAAGTAGGCCGGACCGTGGTTGCCCAGCTGGTGCAGCACCACCACCCGGTCGCCGGGCCTGGCGCGTACCTGGGTGGCCAGGTCCTGCAGCAGGATCTCGTCCATGCAGCGGCCATCGGCGCACAGGCCCGGCGTGGTGGCATCGGACAGCGACTGGAAGTCCAGGCCTTCGCACACGCCCTTGCAGCCGGACTGGTTGTCACGCCACAACGGTGCGATGCCGGCACGGTTCAATACGTGCAGCAGCGACTGGTGCGCGCGGATCTTCTTCTCGTCGTAGTCATGGCGGCCCCACGGCGAGAACAGGCACGGCAACGAAACCTCGGTGCTGGTGCCGCACGAATGCATGTCCGGGAAATTGATCACGCTGGCCTGCGCCAGTTCCGGGGTGGTGTTGCGGCCACCGTTGAGCCCCCAGTTCTGCGCACGCACGGTCTCGCCCATGACGATCACCAGCAGGCGCGGCTTGCTGGCCGGCGCGCGCGGGGTGGCCTTGGCATCGGTGCCGATCGGCAGCTTCGGCGCGCGCTGCACCGGATTGTCGCCACGCAATGCACGCGGCATGCCCAACAGGACATTGGCCGGTGTCGCGAGATAGCGCACTTCACGCTGGTTGCGCATCAGTGCCGAGACATCCTGGAACGAGATCAACGCGCCGCCGACAGCCGTCACTGCCGCCACCACCAGGAAGCCGACGCGCCAGAGCAGGCTGCGGCCCCAGCTGCGGCGGCGCAGCTGCACGCGCCACAGCACCACCATCGGCAGCACTGCCAGCAGCAGTACCGCCCACAGCAGCGATACCGTCATCAGCTCGCGGCTTTCCTTGGGGTCGGTCGCCAGCACGTTGCGCAGCATGTCCGCATCCAGGTAGATGTGGTAGCGGCTCATGTAGTGTGCGGCGAATGCGGTCACCAGCAGCAGCAGGCTGATCACCACTTTGGCGTTCCAGCGCCAGACCAGGATGCCCAGCAGCACGCCGTGCGCACCCAGCAGCAACAGCAGCAGCGACAGCGCGTAGCGCAGGCTGCCCGGATGGCTGGCCATCGCGCTGTGCCAGAACAGGCCGTTGCCGGCCACCGCGAAGAACAGGCTGGTGAACGCGATCAGTGCTTCGGTGGACAGCTGTGGCCGCCAGTGGCGAAGACCCGCCAGCGCGGAAGGGCGGGCGGGGCGTTGGACCGATGCACTCATGCGTTTGCCTCCTGGCGGTTGGGACGGTCCAGCTGACGGCGGATCAGGATGCCTTTGACGATCAGGTACAGGCCGAGTGACAGCAGCCAACATATCAACGCGGTGGCAACATCATGCGAAAGGAAATGCGCGCCCCGGAGCTGCTGGCTGATGCCGAACACCAGGCCGGTGCCGAGGCCGATCCACAAGCCTGCCCAGCGCCATGACGGGCGCCACAGCAGGGCGAAATAGTACAGGCACAGCCACGCATAGCCTGCGCTGGCGTGGCCGGCAGGGAAGCAGGCCTGTGCGGCCATGCCGGCCGGGCGCTGCGTGAAAAGCCCGATATAGGGCTGATGGCCACCGTAGCGCAGCAGGTCCCAGGGACATTCCATCGGCACCAGGGTCTTCAGCAGGGAGATCACGCCCGTACCCAGCGCCATGCCAATTACGACATAAAGCAGCGCCCATCGCAGGGTGCGATCGCCCCCCTTGCGCCAGTGGTGCACGCACAACAGGATCGCGACCAGCGCCGCCGACGTGCTCAGCCACTTGCCGGCCTTGTGCACCACCGTGCGGGTGACCCAGGCGTCCTGCAACGCCCAGTGGCCACCTTCGAGGCGGAACAGGTGATCGGCCACCCATTGATCACCGCCGAAACCCATCAGCAGCGTAAACACGGGCAGACCGATTGCGACAGGCAGCCAGAAGTGAGTTACGGCGAATCTTGACGCCAGTGGTGATGTCGCAAGCGGCGCTGCCGCATCAATGGGACGAACGGGCATGCTGGGAAGGGGCGGTTCCGGAATCCGCGCTCATGCTCGTCACCTCGATGTCGGAGAAGGGTCGGACGCCCGTTCGCGCCGGGTTAATGAGTCCCCGGCGCGCGTCACCGTTCAGTCTTCTTCGGCGGTCGATCCGGTGCGCTCGGCGTGGCACTTCGGGTCCCAGGCCGTACCGGGAAGCAGTTGCCAACGATTCCTGTTGGCAATGCCGATGTCGATCACCTTGGCCGGGTCCACGCAGGGGCTCATCGCATCGTCCAGCACCAGCACCCAGCGCTTGCCCGGCGCCTCGGCCAGCCACGGGCCGGCGTCATGCCATTGTTCGGCCCACGGGCGCTTGAAGCCGAACTCGCGCACCGGCCGATCTGCCTGCAGCAGGTTCTGTTCGCGCCAGGCGACCAGTGCCAGCTCCGCATCCGGGCCGATCCGCGCGCCCACCCGGCGCATCACCGCCGACGCTGATGCGTACGGATCCAGCGCCGGGATCAGCACCAGGCCGTAGAGCATCCAAAGCATGCCGTGGGTCAGCAACACCAGCGTTGCGGCACGTCGCACCCGCAGCCACACGATCAACGTGGCCAGGGCAATGGCAAAGGTCAGCAGGCCATCTCCCAGCACCGGCAGCAGCGAATCGGGCATCGCCCGTCGTTCCAGCTGTGCCAGGGCCCACGGATGCTCGGTCATCAGCATCACGCCGAGCACGCCGGTGGCCAGCATCAGCACCACGGTGTAGCCGAACAGGTAGCGCCGCACGCACAGCCGTCGCAGCAGGCCAGGCAACAGCGGGGCCACCGCCAGCGCCATCGCCGGCAGCATTGGCAGCACATAGACCTCGCGCTTGCCGGGGCTGGCACTGAAGAACACCAGCACCAGCAGCGCCCAGCCCAACAGCAGCCATTGCCGGCAGTCACCACGGCGGATGCGGCGCCACCAGGGTTTGAACAGCATCGGCAGCAACAGGCTGCCCGGCAGCCACAAGGTCAGGATCACCTGCAGGTAGTACCAGACCGGCTGGCGGTGGTGCCAGGCGTTGGCGTAGCGGGTGCCGGTCTGCTTGAACAGCAGTTCGTGGGCGTAGGACTGCAGGGACGCGCTGGGCTCATGCAGCAATGCCCAGCCCAGCGGGGCAAGCCACACCGCCACGCCCAGCAGGAAGGCCGGGATCAGCCACAGCAGCGTTGCCGGGTGCGGACCGTCCACGCTGCGCCCGCGGCGGCGCTGGTACAGCCACCAGCCGAACCACGGCAGCACCATCAGCAGCGGCAGGAACCCCACGCCCTTGGTCACCGTGCCGAGGCCAGCGGCGAAACCGGCCAGCCACAGCGCGGGCAGGTTGCGGCGCTCGCACAGGTGGCGCATCAATCCCCACAGGGCCACCGTGGTCATGCCGACCAGCACCATGTCGATCTGCGCGCGCTTGGCCATCAGGCCGAACTGCAGGGTGCAGAACAGCGCCGCGAGGGCGTACAGGGAATGCCGCGGCGACCACAGCCGCCGTGCCAGGTCCGACACCAGCCACAGGCTGAGCAGGGCGCCCAGCAGCGACGGCAGCAGGAACGACCATTGCCAGCTGCCGACCACCTCGTAAGCGGCCGCCTGCAGCCACATGAAGACCGGCGGCTTCTCCGCGTACAGCTCCACGCCCCGGTGCGGCAGCAGCCATTCCCCACTTTCGACCATGGTACGGGCCGCCAGCACGAAGCGCGGCTCGTCCGGCGGCTGCGGCTGGCGCAGGCCGATACCGGCGGCCAACGCGGCGATGATCAGCAGCCACAACAGGGGCAGGCGCCAACGGCGGGGCAGGGCTACGGGCACGGCAGGCTCCGGGAGCAAAACCGCCACTCTGACGTGGCTGGGGTAGGAAAGGCGTCGGAGCGGGCGCAGGGCGACCGCATTCCGACATGGTCGGCGCTACCATGGTACGAACTTCCGTGGATCTTTCGTGCATGCGTCTGTTGGTGATCGAGGACAACCGCCAGCTGGTGGCCAACCTGTTCGACTATTTCGAGTCGCGCGGGCACGTGCTCGACGTGGCCCCGGATGGCATCACCGGCCTGCACCTGGCAGGCAGCCACCCCTACGATGCGGTGATCCTGGACTGGATGCTGCCGCGCATGGAGGGGCCGGAGGTGCTGCGTCGCCTGCGCGCCGAGCACGCGTCGGAGGTGCCGGTGATCATGCTGACCGCGCGCGACGAGCTGCCGGACAAGATCGCCGGCTTCCGCGCCGGTGCCGACGACTACCTGACCAAGCCGTTCGCCCTGCCCGAGCTGGAAGTGCGGCTGGAGGCGCTGCTGCTGCGCGCGCAGGGCCGCAATCCGCGCAAGCGCCTGCAGGTGGGCGACCTGGTGCTGGACCTGGCGACCCTGGAAGCCCAGCGTGGTGGCCAGGTGCTGCACCTGTACCCGGCCTGCCGCAAGCTGCTGGAAGTGCTGATGCGCGCCAGCCCCGGTGCGGTCACCCGCCAGCAGCTGGAGTTCGCCCTGTGGGGCGACGAGCCACCGGATGGCGATCTGCTGCGCTCGCATGTCTACGAGCTGCGCCGCAGCGTCGACGGCCCGTTTGCCGACAAGCTGATCCATACGCTGCCGCGGGTGGGCTATCGGTTGGCGCTGATGGACGCTGCCGACGCAGGCAGGAATGCTGATGAGGGCGCGTAAGCCGGGGCCGCTGTACCGGCGGGTGGTGTGGTGGTTGCTCGGGTACCTGGCACTGCTGTCGATTGCAGTATTCAGTGTCGGCAACTACGTGCACGAACACGCCGAGCACGCCGCGTGGCGCGCGCTGCTCAATTCCGAACTGGACAGCATCGTCGAGCATGTCGAGCACGAACCTCACTATCGCTGGCAGGACTCGGACACGCTGAGCCTGTACCGCTTTGACGCAGTCAATCTGCCAGAGAGCCTGCGCTCCCTGCATCCTGGGTTGCATGACGGAGTGATGGTCAAGGGCCGCGAGACGGCGGTGATGGTCCGTGAAACGCAGTCGATGGGACGGGTGGCGCTGGCGCTGGACATCTCCGATTTCCATGACCTGGAACAGTTCGCCACGCGCTGGGTGATGCTGGCCGGGGTGATCATGATCTTCGTCACCGTGCTGATGGCGTCGTTCGGCATGGAGCGGATGGTGCGTCCGTTGAGCCTGCTGGCACAGCACATTGCCGGGCTGCGGCCGGGCGTGCAGGGCCAGCGTATCGAGGTCGATCCGCGCGGCAGCGCCGAGCTGCATACCATCGCCGGTGCGTTGAACGACTACCTGGACCGCAACGAGCAGTTCGTCGAGCGCGAGCGGGTCTTCATCAGCACCGCCAGCCACGAACTGCGCACGCCGATCGCGGTGATGACCGGTGCTGCCGAGCTCGCGCTGGAGCAACCGGGCCTGCCCGAGCGCGCCCGCCAGCAGATGCAGCGGGTGTTGCGCACAGCGCAGAGCGTGGAGCAGCTGATCGAGCTGCTGCTGGTGCTGGCGCGTGATCCGGCACGCCTGGCCGCGCGTGCCGAGCGCATCGCCCTGGACCAGCTGCTGCCGGAGATCGTCGACGACCATCGCCACCTGCTCGGTGACAAGGACCTGAGCATCGGCATCCAGGCGGCGCCGGTGGATATCGTTGCGCCGATGGCAGTGGTGCAGGCGGCGATCGGCAACCTGCTGCGCAATGCCATCGAGAACAGCGGCCGCGGCCATATCGAGCTGCAGTTGAGTGCGTCGGCGGTGCTGACGCTGCAGGACCCAGGGCATGGCATGAGCCCGGAGGAGATTGCCGCCATCCACGCGCGCATGGCCCGTGGCGGACGCGCCGATCGTGGCGGCGGCATCGGCCTGGACCTGATCGCGCGGTTGTGCGAGCACCTGGGCTGGACCCTGCAGCTGCAGCCCTGCGAGCCGCGCGGAACGCGTGTCACGCTCGATTTCAGTGCCTCGCGCCCGGCCTGATCCGGCCGTCCTGGTAGATGCCAACCTTGGTTGGCATGCGGCCCGTCGACCAAGGTCGACGCCTACCCACGCAATGGCTGTTCGCATTACCGCCCGTTCGGCCGCGCCACGTGCTGGTCGATCAGGATCACGTTGCCGTCGGGATCGGCCAGCTGCAGGTAGCCGGTCCCCTGGCCATCGGGGTCAGTGCGGACTGCCAGTTCGATGCCCTTGGCATCCAGTTCCGCCTGCAGTTCACGCACATCCTGGAAGTGGGGCAGCTCCTGCCTGTGCTGGTCCCAGCCGGGGTTGAAGGTCAGCAGGTTGCCCTCGAACATGCCCTGGAACAGCCCGATGACCGTGCCGTTGCTGCGCATTACCAGCCAGTTCTGCGTGGGATCGCCACCGGTGACCGAGAACCCGAGGGCTTCGTGGAACGCGCGGGAGGCGGCCAGGTCCTTCACGGACAGGCTGACAGAGAACGCACCAAGCTGCATGGGCCTGCTCCACAACGGTGATGCCGCAATCGTCGTCAATGCAGGGGAAGGCGGCAAGCAGCGCAGCATGACCCGGCGTGAAGACAATGTTAATCTCGACCTGCGCCGCGTCATGCGGCGCTTTTTTTTCTCCGCTCTTTCGATCGACAGAGGATCCCATGCCGACCGAACCCGCTACCGCCCTGATCAGCAACGACATCGTTGGACTGGGCCTGATTGCCGCCACCCTGGCCCTGATCTTCTGGGCCGCCAGTGGTCCGACCCCGTTGTTGAAGAAGATCTTCGCCTGGGTGCCGGCACTGCTGCTGTGCTACTTCATCCCCGCCATCTACAACACCGCCGGTGTCATCGATGGCCACAACACCTCGCTCTACAACCCGGTCGCGCGCGACGTGCTGCTGCCCGCTGCGCTGGTCCTGCTGACACTGTCGATCGACCTGAAAGGCGTCATCAAGCTCGGCCCAAAGCTGCTGATCGTGTTCTGTGCCGGTACCGCCGGCATCATGCTCGGCGCCATCGTCTCGTTCCAGCTGATGAAGCTGATCCATCCGGAAACGGTGGCCGGTGATACCTGGGCCGGCATGGCCGCGCTGGCCGGCAGCTGGATCGGTGGCGGCGCCAACATGGTGGCCATGCGCGAGGTGTTCGGCACCGATGCCACCACCTTTGGCCAGTTCGCGGTGGTCGACGTGGCCTGCGCCAGCCTGTGGATGGCGATCCTGCTGTTTTTGGCCAACCGCGCGCAGCAGATCGATACCCGCAACGGTGCCGACACCCGCGCCATCGACGAGATGAAGGCACGCATCAGCGCCTACGAGGCACAGAACGCGCGCATTCCCAGCATGACCGACCTGATGGTGATCGTTGGCGTGGCATTGGGTGGCGTCGGCCTGGCCCATGCCATCGCCGCGCCGTTGTCGGGCTGGTTCAAGGCCAATGTCAGCTGGGCCAGCCAGTTCAGCCTCGACAGCCAGTTCGTCTGGGTGATCCTGCTGTCCACGGCGATGGGCCTGGGCCTGAGCTTCACCCGTGCGCGCCGGCTGGAAGCCGCAGGCGCTTCGCGGCTGGGCACGGTGTTCCTGTACTTCCTGATCGCCTGCATCGGCATGCAGATGAACCTGCTGTCGCTGCTGGATCGGCCGTGGCTGTTCCTGCTTGGCGCGATCTGGATGGCCACGCACGTGCTGGTGCTGTGGGGGGTAGCCAAGCTGCTGCGCGCGCCGCTGTTCTTCTTCGCGATCGGTTCGCAGGGCAACATCGGCGCGGCCGCCTCGGCCCCCGTGGTGGCCGCAGCCTTCCATCCGACGCTGGCGCCGGTGGGCGTGCTGCTGGGTACGGTGGGCTATGCCACCGGCACCGGGCTGGCGTATGTCACCGGCCTGATCCTGAAGTGGATGGCCGGCGCCTGAGTCTTGGCCGGACGATCCTGTTGCGGGTTCGCGGCGTGCGCCGCGAACCCGCTCTGCCCGTGTAGAGCCGAGCCCGCGCTCGGCTTTCTCTTGCCTGCTGAAAGGCAGGCCTGGCCTTCAGCAGCAGCGCCCGCCGTTGCGTCCGCCGTAACGCGCTTCCTGGCGCTCGCGGAAGAACGTCTTGTAGTCCATCGGCTCCTGGTCCGGGTGCTTATCCAGCATGTGCCGGACGTAGTTGTCGTAGTCAGGAATGCCACAGCACAGTCGTGCGGTCTGCACCAGGCGCCGCCAGATGCGGCGGTGCGCCTGGTACTGGCCGGCGGGAACCAGTTGCGTGCTCATCACAGATCCACCATTTCATGCGGCTTCAGCGCCACGTACGGGGTCTCGCGGTCGCTGCGCTGCGGGTTGCGGCGTGCCGCCAGGATGGTCTTGATCGAATACACCAGCACCGCGCCGACCACCAGCAGGAACAGCGCGGTCAGGCCGGTGTTGACGTAGGCGTTGACCACGATCTGCTTCATCTGCGCCACCGACTTGGCCGGTGCAGTGATCGTATCGCTGGCGAGCGCGGCCTGGAACTTGTGTGCCTGCGCCAGGAAACCCTGCGCCGGGTTGCTGTCGAAGATCTTGATGAAGCCGGCGTAGGTGGTGCAGATCAGCAGCCACACCGCCGGTACCGCAGTGACCCACGCATAGCGGTCACGCTTCATCTTGAACAGCACCACCGTGCCCAGCATCAGCGCGATGCCAGCCAGCATCTGGTTGGAGATGCCGAACAGCGGCCACAGCGTCTGGATGCCGCCGAACGGATCGACCACGCCGGTGTAGAGCAGGTAGCCCCACAGCGCCACGCAGCCGGCGGTACCGATGATGTTGGCGGTCCACGACTCGGTCTTCTTCAGGGCCGGCACGAAGTTGCCCAGCAGGTCCTGCAGCATGAAGCGCCCGGCGCGGGTACCGGCGTCCACCGCGGTCAGGATGAACAAGGCTTCGAACAGGATCGCGAAGTGGTACCAGAACGCCATCATCGCGTCGCTGCCACTGGGAATCGCTTCGTGCAGGATCTGCGCGATGCCTACCGCCAGCGTCGGTGCACCACCGGCGCGGTGCAGGATGGTCGGTTCACCGATGGCGGCCGCGGTCGCGGTCAACTGCTCGGGGGTAATGGTGAAGCCCCAGGTGTTGGTGATGTAGTGCGCCGCCGAGGCTGCATCGGCACCGATCACGGCGGCCGGGCTGTTCATCGCGAAGTAGATGCCCGGATCGATGATCGAGGCCGCCACCAGCGCCATCACCGCCACGAACGATTCCATCAGCATGCCGCCGTAGCCGATGTAGCGCATGTGCGCTTCATTGGCCAGCAGCTTCGGCGTGGTGCCGGAGGAGATCAGTGCGTGGAAACCGGAGACCGCACCGCAGGCGATGGTAATGAACAGGAAGGGGAACATGCCGCCCTTCCACACCGGGCCATCACCGCTGGCGGCGAACTGGGTCAGCGCCGGCATCTTCAGTTCCGGCATCACCACCAGGATGCCGATGGCCAGCGCGATGATGGTGCCGATCTTGAGGAAGGTCGACAGGTAGTCGCGCGGGGCCAGCAGCAGCCACACCGGCAGCACCGAGGCGACGAAGCCGTAGCCGATCAGCATCCAGGTGATCTGGGTGCCGGTGAAGGTGAACGCCGGCCCCCACACCGGGTCGGCGGCGACCTTGCCGCCGTACCAGATCGCGGCCAGCAGCAGGATCAGGCCAACCACCGAAATCTCGCCGATCCTGCCGGGGCGGATGTAGCGCATGTACACGCCCATCAGGATCGCGATGGGCATCGTCGCGATCACCGTGAACATGCCCCACGGGCTTTCGGCCAGCGCCTTGACCACCACCATCGCCAGCACCGCCAGGATGATGATCATGATCAGGAACGCACCGAACAGGGCGATGGTGCCGGGTACCTGGCCCATCTCCTCGCGCACCAGGTCACCCAGCGAGCGGCCGTTGCGACGGCTGGACAGGAACAGCACCATGAAGTCCTGCACTGCGCCGGCCAGCACCACGCCCACCACCAGCCACAGCA
Organism: Stenotrophomonas sp. YJH_SMC_131; assembly: GCF_059367975.1. Classification (NCBI taxonomy): domain Bacteria; kingdom Pseudomonadati; phylum Pseudomonadota; class Gammaproteobacteria; order Lysobacterales; family Lysobacteraceae; genus Stenotrophomonas; species Stenotrophomonas sp. YJH_SMC_131. The sequence continues at coordinate 313,570 of NZ_JCAFRJ010000002.1, forward strand.
GGCCGGGCAGGTAGCCCATCTGCGCGGCCAGCACCGGGCCGACCAGCGGGCCGGCGCCGGCAATGGCGGCGAAGTGGTGGCCGAACAGCACGTGCTTGTTGGTCGGCACGTAGTCCAGGCCATCGTTGTTGATCACCGCCGGGGTGGCCCGGGTCGGATCCAGCTGCATCACCTTGTTGGCGATGAACAGGCTGTAGAAGCGGTAGGCGACCAGGTACAGCGAGACCGCGGCCACCACGATCCACAGTGCGTTGATGTGCTCGCCGCGGCGCAGGGCGACGGTGCCCAGACAGAATGCGCCGAGCAGGGCGAGTGCCGCCCAGCCCAGTTTGGAAAACCCTTTCATGAGGTGCTCTCTCCCGGAAAGACAGTCAAAGAGTCCTGCTTGCCCACGACAGGGTCAATTGGCACAGGACGAATCGGCGGTAGTACTTTGGTCGTACGACGGTGGCGCTGACGTGCAGCCAACATCAGGGATGGAACAATTGGTTGCGGTGCCATCCATTGGCGTACGGCCATGTGGCGTCCATCTTCAGGGGCATCCATCCCACAGGAGTCGCCATGAGCCTTCCCGAACCGGTCCGCGTGCTGCGCACCATCCGTGGCATGCCCACCTCCGACGGTGCCGGCGTGCGCCTGACCCGCGTCATCGGCGGCCCGACGCTGCCGGACCTGGACCCGTTCCTGCTGCTCGATGAATTCGGCACCGACCGGGCCGAGGACTACATCGCCGGCTTCCCGGAACACCCGCACCGCGGTTTCGAGACCGTCACCTACATGCTCGACGGACGCATGCGGCATCGCGACAACCATGGCAACGAAGGCCTGTTGACCCCGGGCAGCGTGCAGTGGATGACCGCTGGCCGCGGCCTGGTGCACTCGGAGATGCCCGAGCAGGAAAGCGGGCAGATGCGTGGATTCCAGCTGTGGGTGAACCTGCCGGCGAAGGAGAAGATGACCGAGCCGAAGTACCAGGAGTTCGCGCCCGAGCGCATTCCCGTGGTGCAGCCGGCAGCCGGCGTGGAAGTGAAGGTGATCGCCGGCTCGGTAGACGGCACCCGCGGCCCGATCGTGCAGCCGGCCACCGAGCCGCTGTATCTCGACATCACGTTGGCGCCCGACCGGGCCTGGACTTACACGCTGCCGGAAGGCCACAACGCCTTTGCCTATGTATTTGAAGGCGGACTGACGGTGGGTGAACAGGACGCCGCCCGTGATGTTGCGCGCCAGGAGCTGGCGGTGCTGGGCGGCGGCGAACAGCTGCATGTTTCGGCTGGCAGCGAAGGCGCGCGGCTGATCCTGGTGGCCGGCCGTCCGTTGCGCGAGCCGGTGATGCGGCACGGCCCGTTCGTGATGAACACGCGGCAGGAACTGATGCAGGCCTTCGTCGATTTCCAGGAAGGCAGGTTCTGAGGTAGTGCCGGCCGCCGGCCGGCACCTGCTTTTGATCAGGACCGAAGGGTTTGCCGGCCGGCGGCCGGCACTACCTGCCGATCGAGGTGCATTGCGGGGATGCTGCCAGGCAGTCATCCCCGTCACCTTCAGCGCCCGGCGGCCACGGCCGAAGGGGTCAGGCTCATGCCCTGCGCCAGCTGCTGCAGTGAGCTCAGCTCCTGCGCGCTGTCCGGATACAGCGCAATCTGCGCGTAACGCCCTTTGTCGATCTTGACCACGCTGATGCGCCGTTCGGCGTAACCCGGCGGTTGCTGGCCGCCCAGGTCGGGCTGGTACCAGTACAGCGATTCACCGCCGAAGCTGCCTTTTTCCTGGCGCAGCGAGCGGCTCAGCGGAATGGCGGGGTCACGCGCGCTGAGCATCAGGCTCAGTACTTCGCGGCCATCAGGTGTGCTGGCGCGGCAGACCAGGAAATCGGCCTGCACCTGCTGCTGCCACTGCAGGCCACTGCTGGCTGGCAGCGAAGGACATTCGGACGGCGCCTGCGCGGCGGTCTGGGCCGCAGCGAACAGCAGGCTCGACAACATGACAGGCACGAACTTCATGCATCCCCCAAGGTGATGAGTTGTTTGGCTCCGCCAGCAGGGCCGGCGGCCGTGGCATCCCATCCCCGGATGCCGCCCCATCCGGCATGTGCACGGACGGTCAACTCAACCTTAACGGAACGTGAGCAATCGCACAATTCGCGGTTGCAGAAGTAACCATTGCGGCCGAGGGTGGGCCGCAATGGGAGCCGCGTGGATCAGCGGTCGCTGCCGATCCACTTGTAGATCAGGCCGCCGATCGCGCCGCCCAGCAGGGGAGCGACCCAGAACAGCCACAGCTGGCTGACTGCTCCGCTGCCGGCAAAGAAGGCCACGGCGGTGGAGCGGGCCGGGTTCACCGAGGTGTTGGTGACCGGAATGCTGATCAGGTGGATCAGGGTCAGCGACAGGCCGATCGCCAGCGGGGCGAAACCGGCCGGTGCCTTGCCGTGGGTGGAACCCATGATCACGATCAGGAACACTGCCGTCAGCACCACTTCGCACAGGAAGGCGGCTGCCACGCTGTAGCCGCCGGGCGACAGCGTGCCATAGCCATTGCTGGCGAACGCACCCGCCTGGCTGCCATCGATGGCGAAGCCACTGGCGCCGGAGGCGATCTGCAGCAGGATGAAGCCGGCCAGCAGACCGCCGGCAACCTGGGCGATGATGTAGGGCACCAGATCCCTGGTCGGGAAACGACCACCGGCCCACAGCCCGACGCTGACTGCCGGGTTGAAGTGCGCGCCGGAGATATGGCCGAACGCATAGGCGCCGGTCACCACGGTCAGGCCGAAGGCCAGCGCCACGCCGAGGAAACCGATACCCAGCGGATTGCCGTCGCCACCGAACTTGGCGGCCAGCACCGCACTGCCACAGCCACCCAGAACCAGCCAGAACGTGCCGAGGAACTCGGCGGACAAGCGTTTACCCATGCTCATGTGTTGCACTCCTTTGACGATCTAAAGTGTGATTTATGTCACATTTCAGTGATCAGCGGGTGACTGTAGCGTCAACGCCGGGTGGCAGGGATACACCTTCAGATGTGTGCAACACGCGATGTTCAGTACTGCGGAAGTGGGATGAATTCCTTGTCGTCGCCCGGAATGGTGCCGAAGCGGCCGGCTTCCCAGTCGTGCTTGGCCTGCTCGATGCGCTCCTTCGAGCTCGACACGAAGTTCCACCACAGGTGGCGCGGGCCATCCAGCGGCTCGCCACCGAACAGCATCGCCTTCACCGGCGTCTTCGCGCGCAGGCGGCCTCGTGCACCGGCTTCGGGGATCACCAGGTGCTGCGCGGGAATATCCACGCCATCCAGCTGCGCGTCGCCCTCGAGGATGTACAACGCGCGCTCGCGGTGGCCGTCGTCGATATCGATTTCCGCATCGGGGTCGAGATCGATTGCCACGTTGAGGGTGTCGGCGAACACCTTCACCGGCGATTCCTCGCCGTACGCACGGCCGGCGATCACCCGCAGCCACGCGCCGTTGCGACGCTGCTCGGGCAGGGTGGCAGCGGCATGGTGGTAGAACGCCGGCTCGATCTCTTCATGCGACTTCGGCAGCGCGACCCAGGTCTGCATGCCGTGGATCGGGTTGTCGTGATCGCGGTCCGGCTGCGGCGTGCGCTCGGAATGGGCGATACCGCGGCCGGCGGTCATCCAGTTGACGTCACCGGGACGGATCACCTGATCCGAACCCAGCGTGTCGCGGTGGCCGATCGCGCCCGACCACAGGTAGGTGACGGTGGCCAGGCCGATATGCGGATGCGGGCGCACGTCGATGGCGGTGCCGGGGTGCATGAGTGCCGGGCCCATCTGGTCGACGAACACGAACGAGCCGATGCTGCGCGCCTGCAGGGTGGGGACGGCGCGACGGACTTCCAGGCCGCCGATGTCGTGCACGCGCGGGGCGATGATGGTGGTCATGCGGGCGTTCTCGCTGGCAGGGATCAGGTGGTGAGCATCGCATGCAGCTGTGACGGGCACATGCCCCGTATGGGTAACAGGGTGTTCCAGCCAACGACGCAGCCCCTCGTGGCTGGTTGCTTGGTCGCGTAAAGCAAAAGCCGCGCTTGGCCGGGCGGGTGGGGTGCGCAGGACACGCCGTAAACCCCGCTCCGCGGTCCGGCCCAGCCGCCGGCGGCTGGGCGTTCGGGCGCTTGCAAAGCAGTGCTTCGCAAGCAAAGCGCCCTCACCCATGGGGGCTCGATGGCGCCATCCATGGCGCCAACGGTCCTGCGCCACCCACCCGCCCGGCCTCTGACAGTTTCCGTGTGCGTCCAGCCACGGAGAAGAAAAAAGAAAATCAAAATCAAACGCCGGTCGCTTCGCTCCTGGTGTCGACCAAGGTCGACACCCACCAGTTCGTAATGATCCGTGCCGAACAAGGTCGACACCTACAGCCATCGCAGTTCACCCACCGTCACCGGGAAACTGTCAGGGGTGGGGCGGTGTCGGGTTGCGGGGTGTCTGCGGCATGGCTGCCGCGGCCAAGGCCCCAAGGACGGGTTTACGGCGTCCCCGCAACCCGACACCGCCCCGCCCAACAAACAGAAAGGCCAGAGCCGCTTTGGCTCTGGCTTCTGCTGTGGAACTTGACGTTGCCTCTGCGGGTGTCGGGCCGCAGGCCCGGCCGATGAACTCAGACCACCGGTTCGCGCAGGACGGGGTTGTCCCAGCCGGGGCGCGGCGCGAAACGGTCGCCATGGCGCTGCTGCAGCGCCTTCAACCGCTCGACGATCGCATCGGCACCGACCGCACGGATGTGCTGGATCGGACCGCCGCGGAACGGTGCGAAACCGGTGCCGAAGATCACGCCGGCATCCAGCAGGTCCGCGTCGGCCACCACGCCCTCGTGCAGGCAGGCCACCGCCTCGTTCAACAGCGGCAGGATCAGGCGGTCCTCCAGATCGGCCGGGGCCTGGTAGTCGCTGGCCACGTCCGGCTTCTTCGGCTTGCCGTTCTCCCAGGTGTAGATGCCCTGGCCATCCTTCTTGCCGCGCTTGTCCGGTTCCACCGTCTGCAGTGCGGCCGGGATCTGCAGGCCCAGGAACGGCGCCAGTTCGCGGCCGACGCCGGCGGCCACGTCCAGGCCCACGGTATCGATCAGTTCGATCGGGCCCATCGGCATGCCGAACTTCACCGCGGCCTTGTCGATCACCGGGCCCGGAATGCCCTCGGCATACGCGGTGGCCGCTTCCAGCATGTACGGGAACAGCACGCGGTTGACCAGGAAGCCCGGGCTGCCGGCCACCGGCACCGGGAACTTGCCCAGCGCCTTGCAGAACGCGGCCAGGCGGCGCTCGGTCTCCGGCGCCATGCCGTCGTGATGGATGATCTCCACCAACGGCATCTGCGCTACCGGGTTGAAGTAGTGCAGGCCCGCGAACTGCGCAGGGCGCTGGATGTGGTCGCGCAGTTCCACCAGCGGAATCGACGAGGTGTTGGTGGTCAGCAGGGCGTCCTGCTTCATCTTCGGCTCAAGCGTCTGGTACAGCGCACGCTTGGCTTCGGGGTTCTCGATGATTGCCTCGATCACCAGGTCGGCCTCGGCCACGCCGTTGCCTTCCAGGTCGGCACGCAGGCGCGCGGCCACGGCCGGGCGCTTGCTCTCGTCGCGCACCTTCTTGGCGAACAGCGCCTGCGCGCGTTCCATGGCCGGGTCGATGAAGCGCTGCTCGCGGTCCTGCAGGGTCACCTCGAAGCCCTTGTAGGCGGCCCACGCGGCGATGTCGCCGCCCATCACGCCGGCGCCGACCACGTGCACGTGGCGGATGCCGGAATCACCGCCACCGAGGCCCTTCAGGCGTTCGGTCAGGAAGAAGATACGGATCAGGTTGCGCGCGGTCGGAGTACTGGCCAGCTTCACCACGGCACGCCGCTCGGCGTCCAGGCGGGCCTGGATCGGCTTGCCGCCACTGCGCTGCCAGGTGCTGATCAGTGCGTACGGCGCCGGGTACTGGTCCTTCTTCGCCTTGCGGGCGACCTGCTTGACCATCTGCGGTGCCAGCAGCGTGCGTGCCAGCCAGGTGTTGGTGGCCCAGGCCGTGGCGCGCTGCTTGAACGGGCGGGTGGTGCCGGACAGCGCCAGTGCAACGGCCGTGTCGAGCACCACCGCCGGTGCCACCACCTTGTCGACCAGGCCGATGCCACGCGCGGCCGAGGCCGACAGGGTGCGGCCGGTCAGCATCATGTCCATCGCTGCCGGGGCGCCCACCAGGTGCGGCAGGCGGGCGCTGCCACCCCACCCCGGGAAGATGCCCAGCTGGGTCTCCGGCAGGCCGATGCGGGTGCTGCTGTCATTGGAGGCCACGCGATAGCGGCAGGCCAGGGCAAGCTCGGTGCCACCGCCGAGGCAGTGGCCGTGGATGGCCGCCACGGTCGGGCAGGGCAGCTCGGCCAGCTTCTGGTAGGTGGCCTGGCCACGCCGGATCGCGTCGTTGACGGTGCCGCGACGGTCGAATTCCTGGAACTCCTTCAGGTCGGCACCGGCAATGAAGCCGGCCTTCTTCAGCGACTGGATGACTACGCCCTTGGGCGGGTCCAGGGCAATGCGCTCAAGCAGGTCGCCCAGTTCCAGCAGCACGTCCTGCGACATCGCATTGACGCTGCTGTCCTGGCGATCCAGGGAGAGAACCACCACGCCGTCGTCGCGGATCTCGGGGTGCCAGTGGCTGAAGCGGAGACCATCGAAGCCTGAGAGCATGGACGTTCCATCCGGTTGTGTATGGAGAAGCGGCTATGATCCAGAGGTTGTTTCCCCCGCGTCAAATCCCAATAGCAGGGGAGTGGCGCCCCCGGATCCATGGCCGTGGATCGGGACGCTAACCGAATGGTGGTTAAAAGCTGGTGCGGCGCCAGGTGATCGGCGACTGAACTTTTCCCGGGATTGGCAGTCTCATTGCCCGACGTCGGTTGGGCTGACAGGAGTGCGGCCCCTCATGGCCGATGTTGATACACCTCAGGAGCTGGATCTGGAGCTGGTCCGGCGCGTGCAGCACGGCGAGAGTGCCGCGTTCGATGTCCTGGTGCGCAAGTACCAGCATCGGGTCGTGGCCCTGGTCGGTCGCTACATCGCCGACTGGAGCGAATGTCAGGACGTCGCCCAGGACACTTTCATCCGTGCCTACCGCGCGATCGGGAGTTTCCGTGGCGATGCCCAGTTCTCAACCTGGTTGCATCGAATCGCCGTGAATACCGCCAAAAACTACCTGGCTTCACACAATCGTCGTCCGCCGACCGATGACATCGACATCGGTGACGCCGAGCAGTTCGACAGCGGTACCCGCCTGCGGGACACCGACACGCCCGAGCGCGAGTTGATGCGCCAGGAGCTGGAACAGACGGTCATGAAGGCCGTCAACGCGCTGCCGGAGGAACTCCGGTCGGCGATCACCCTGCGCGAGGTGGAAGGCCTGAGCTACGAGGATATCGCGCAGAAGATGGGGTGCCCGATCGGCACCGTGCGTTCCCGGATCTTCCGGGCGCGCGAGGCGATCGACACCGAACTCCGGCCGCTGTTGGACATCGGCAGCGCCACCCGTGAGAAGAGCCGCGTATGACCAGTAACCCGTTCAACGAATCGCAGAACCATCAATCGCCCGCCGGGCAGCGCCTGGACCAGCGCCATCGCGAGCAGCTGTCGGCCCTGGTCGATGGCGAGCTGGGTGCCGATGAAGCGCGCTTCCTGCTGCGCCGGATGGAACACGACCCCGAACTGGCCGGCTGCCAGGAGCGCTGGCAGCTGCTGGGCGACGTGATGCGCGGGCAGGCCCCGGCGTTGGCACCGGCCGGCTTCAGTGCCGCCGTTGCGGCCGCCATTGCGGCAGAGCCGACGCCGCAGGCCGAGCCGCGTCGCCAGGTGCGTCGCAGTGGCTGGCGCGCCTGGGGCGGCGGTGCTGCGCTGGCCGCATCGGTCGCCGCGGTCGCCCTGTTCATCGGCGGCGAGAAATTGAAGGAGGCGACGCCGGGTGAACCGCTGGCGCCGCAGGTGATCGCCAGCCAGGCGGAACTGGCACCGGCCGCGCCGACCCCAGTCACCGAGGCTTCGGTGGACACGGCCGCAGTGGCCGTGGCTGCTGCGCCGGCCGTAGCGATGGCCGCGGCGGGCCGCCGCCAGGACGCCCGCCGTGCCAGCGCTACGCGCAGCCAGCAGGCCGCGCGTGCCGCCCAGCGCGACGACACTTCGCAGCGCGCCATCGCGGCCGTGCAGGCACCGTTGACCCCGACCGTGCCGGCCAACGCCAACCGCAACCTGCCGTTCGGCGAGGTCAGCGGGCTGCAGGCCCGGCCATGGCCGCGCTCCAGCCTGGCGCCCGCCGCTGGCGGCGCGCTCAATGCCAGCTTCCCGGCCCACGCCGGTAGTGCCGCGTTCTATCCGTTCGAGCCGCGCCTGCAGGATGACCTGCCGGTGCCGCCGCGCCCGCGCGACTGAGCCGGGCGCCTTCACGCCCCGCCGTCGGCGGGGCCCGTATTCCTCTTTCCACCCGACCCGGAGGTTGCCGTCCGATGACTCCCCGACTCCGCACGCAGGCCATTGGCCTGCTGGCCCTGACCCTTCCCCTGGTGGCCTGCGCACAGGCGCCGGCGCCCGTCGCGCAGACCCAGCCCGTGCCAGCCGCGGCCGCGCGGGCACCGGCGCAGCCGCTGGTCAGTGGCCTGCCCGACTTCACCAACCTGGTCGAACAGGTCGGCCCGGGCGTGGTCAACGTCGATACCACCATCGTCCGCAACAACCGCCAGGCCGCGCGCGGCCCGATGGGCGACGATGACATGCCGGAGTTCTTCCGCCGCTTCTTTGGTCCCGACTTCCCGATGCCGGGGCAGGGGCCGGGTGGGCCAGACGGTGGCCCCAGCATCAAGGGCCGTGGCATGGGCTCGGGCTTCATCATCTCGCCCGATGGCTATGTGCTGACCAATTACCACGTGGTGGCCGACGCCAGTGACGTGAAGGTCAAGCTGGGCGACAGCCGTGAGTTCACCGCCAAGGTGGTGGGCAGCGACCAGCAGTACGACGTCGCCCTGCTGAAGATCGATGGGAAGAACCTGCCAACCGTGCGCGTGGGTGACTCCAACAGCCTGAAGCCGGGGCAGTGGGTTGTCGCGATCGGCTCGCCGTTCGGCCTCGACCATTCTGTCACCGCCGGCGTGGTCAGCGCCGTCGGCCGCAGTACGGGCGGCCCCGACCAGCGCTATGTGCCGTTCATCCAGACCGACGTGGCGATCAACCAGGGCAATTCCGGTGGCCCTCTTCTGAACACCCGCGGCGAAGTGGTCGGCATCAACTCGCAGATCTTCTCCGCGTCCGGCGGCTACATGGGCATCAGCTTCGCGATCCCGATCGACCTGGCGATGAGCGCGGTGGAGCAGATCAAGAAGAGCGGCAAGGTCACCCGCGGCCAGCTCGGCGCGGTCGTGGAGCCGATCGATTCGCTGAAGGCGCAGGGCCTGGGCCTGCCGGACAGCCGTGGCGCCCTGGTCAACCAGATCGTGGCCGGCAGTGCGGCCGCCAAGGCCGGCGTGCAGGTGGGCGACGTCATCCGCTCGGTCAACGGCAGCCCGGTCAACAGCTGGTCCGATCTGCCGCCGCTGATCGGTGCGATGGCGCCGGGCAGCAAGGTGAACCTGGTGGTGTACCGCGACGGCAAGCCGCATGACCTCAGTGCCACGTTGACCGCCCTGAGTGAAGACGGGCAGGCCAGTGCCCGCGGGCCGTCGGCCGGCGGTGCCGAGGCGGCGCCGCAGACCGGGGCCAATGCCCTGCTGGGGCTGGACGTGAGCGACCTGAGCGCAGCTCAGCGTAAGCAGTTCGGGCTCAACGGCAACGAAGGCGTGCGCATCACCGGGGTCAAGGGCCAGGCGGCGCGTGATGCCGGCCTGTCGCCGGGCATGGTGATCCTGCAGGTCGGCCGCGTCGCGGTCGGCAGCGTGGATGCCCTGAACCGGGCGCTGTCCAGCTTCAAGAAGGACGACGTGGTCATGCTGCTGGTCCGCACGGCCAATGGCAACAGCGCCTTCGTGGCGGTCAAGGCCGGCCAGTAGGGCCTGCCGGGGCCGCTCCGGCGGCCCCTGGGCCTCCCCCGAAGCCCCGCCCCGGCGGGGCTTCGGTCGTTCCGGGCCGGTGCCCGGCAGCCGGTTTTCGCGGCCGGTCGCTGGGCGTGCGATAATCGACCGTTACCCTGACGACGCCGCGCGCCGCCGCCACCTATGTCTTCTGATTCGATGCGGAACATCCGCAACTTCTCCATCATCGCCCATGTCGACCACGGCAAGTCCACGCTGGCCGACCGCATCATCCAGCTCTGCGGTGGCCTGCAGGCCCGCGAGATGGAAGCGCAGGTGCTCGATTCCAATCCGATCGAGCGCGAGCGTGGCATCACGATCAAGGCGCAGTCGGTGTCACTGCCGTACCTGGCCAAGGACGGGCAGACCTACCACCTGAACTTCATCGACACCCCCGGCCACGTCGACTTCTCCTATGAAGTCAGCCGCTCGCTGGCCGCCTGCGAAGGCGCGCTGCTGGTGGTCGATGCGGCGCAGGGCGTGGAAGCCCAGTCGGTGGCCAACTGCTACACCGCCGTGGAGCAGGGCCTGGAAGTGGTGCCGGTGATCAACAAGATCGACCTGCCCACCGCCGACATCGAGCGCGCCAAGGCCGAGATCGAGGCCGTGATCGGCATCGATGCCTCCGACGCCGTGCCGGTCAGTGCCAAGACCGGCCTCAACGTGCAGGACGTGCTGGAAGCGATCGTGCACCGCATTCCGCCGCCGGCGCCGCGCGACACCGACAAGCTGCAGGCGCTGATCATCGACTCGTGGTTCGACAACTACCTCGGCGTGGTGTCGCTGGTGCGCGTGATGCAGGGCGAGATCAAGGCCGGTGACAAGCTGCAGGTGATGTCGACCGGCCGCAACCACCAGGTCGACAACGTCGGCGTGTTCACGCCGAAGCGCAAGGTGCTGCCGGCGCTGCGTGCCGGTGAAGTGGGCTGGGTCACCGCCAGCATCAAGGACGTGCATGGTGCGCCGGTCGGCGACACCCTCACCCTGGCCGGCGACCCGGCGCCGAAGCCGCTGCCGGGCTTCCAGGAAATGCAGCCGCGCGTGTTCGCCGGCCTGTTCCCGGTCGATGCCGAAGACTACCCGGACCTGCGCGAAGCGCTGGACAAGCTGCGCCTGAACGATGCCGCGCTGCGTTTCGAGCCGGAAAGCTCCGAGGCGATGGGCTTCGGCTTCCGCTGCGGCTTCCTGGGCATGCTGCACATGGAAATCGTGCAGGAGCGCCTGGAGCGCGAATACAACCTGGACCTGATCAGCACCGCGCCGACGGTGGTGTATGAGGTCCTGAAGACCGATGGCTCGATCATCAACATGGACAACCCGGCCAAGCTGCCGGCGGTGAACCAGGTCGAGGAAATCCGCGAACCGATCATCCGCGCCAACGTGCTCACCCCCGAGGAGTACATCGGCAACATCATCAAGCTGTGCGAAGAAAAGCGCGGCAGCCAGATCGGCATCAACTACCTGGGCAGCCAGGTGCAGATCAGCTACGAGCTGCCGATGGCCGAGGTGGTGCTGGACTTCTTCGACAAGCTGAAGTCGGTCAGCCGCGGCTACGCCTCGCTCGATTACCACTTCGTGCGCTTCGACGCAGGCCCGTTCGTGCGCGTGGACGTGCTGATCAATGGTGACAAGGTCGATGCGCTGTCGTTGATCGTGCACCGCAGCCACGCTGACCGACGTGGCCGCGAGCTGTGCGAGAAGATGAAGGACCTGATCCCGCGCCAGATGTTCGACGTGGCCATCCAGGCCGCCGTCGGCTCGCAGATCATCGCCCGCACCACGGTCAAGGCCATGCGCAAGAACGTGCTGGCCAAGTGCTATGGTGGCGACGTTTCGCGCAAGAAGAAGCTTCTGGAAAAGCAGAAGGAAGGCAAGAAGCGCATGAAGCAGGTCGGACGCGTGGAGATTCCGCAGGAAGCGTTCCTGGCCGTCCTGCAGATGGACAACAAGTAAGGCCCGCACCGGCCCTGCGGGGCCGGTCGTCTGGTGACGTTGCAAAGGACCCTGAATGAAACTGTTTGAGATCCTCCTGGTCGTGCTGACCCTGGCCTCGGGCCTGATCCTGCTCGCGGACAAGCTGTACCTCGCCAAGCGTCGCGCCCAGCGCGCGGGCCTGCTCGACTCCGAGCCGGTGCTGGTGGATTACTCGCGTGCGTTCTTCCCGGTGCTGGCGATCGTGCTGATCGTGCGCAGTTTCATCGCCGAGCCGTACAAGATCCCGTCCAGCTCGATGATGCCGAACCTGCTGATCGGCGACTTCATCCTGGTCAACAAGTTCTCCTACGGCCTGCGCCTGCCGATCAGCAACACCAAGATCGTGCCGTTTGGCGAGCCGTCGCGCGGCGACGTGGTGGTGTTCCACTTCCCCGGCCACAGCGACAACGATCCGGCCAAGGGTGAGAACTTCATCAAGCGCGTCATCGGCGTGCCGGGCGACACCGTGGTCTTCGAAGGCGACGGCGTGATCCTCAACGGCGAACCGCTGAAGTACGACAACAAGGGCATCTATGCAGGCCACAAGGGCCAGGGCGAGGGTGCCAACCTGCTGGTCGAACACCTGCCGGGTCGTACCCACACCGTGCTGGAGACCGACTATCCGCGTGGCCAGGGCCAGTGGACCGTGCCGGCCGGCAAGTACCTGGTGATGGGCGACAACCGTGACAACAGCGACGATGGCCGTTTCTGGGGCCTGCTGCCGGAAGAAAACCTGCGCGGCAAGGCCTTCCTGATCTGGCTGAACTGCCAGGGCTGGTTCTGCAAGGATGGCTTCGAGCCGTCGCGGATCGGCTCGAGCATCAACTGATCGGGCATCAACCGAGTATTTTCACATCCAACGCGTATCTGGGGAGAACGCAATGAAGACGATGAACACGCAGCGTGGCATGACCCTGACCTCGTTCCTGGCGGTCCTGATCGTGGTCGGTTTCTTCCTTTACATCGGCATGAAGCTGTTCCCGATGTACCAGGAGTATTACGCGGTGCGCTCGGCGATGAAGAGCCTGGCCAACGAGCCGGGTGTGGGCAGCATGGAACCGGCCCGGATCCAGGATCTGTTCTTCAAGCGGCTGTACATCAACTACTCGGAAAACGTGAAGCCGGCCAACGTGAAGTTCGACCGCCGCGACAATGGCTGGACCCTCAAGGTCAACTACGAAGTGCGCCGTCCGCTGGTCGGCAACCTGGACGTGGTTGGCAAATTCGATTCATCCCAGGACCTGACCCGAAGCGGTGCCGAATAAACCTTTCCAACGTGGTGACCTGATCGGTCATCCCTTCCGCGACCCGGCGCTGCTGAAGCAGGCGCTGACGCATCGCAGTGCCGGTGCGCCACACAACGAGCGCCTGGAGTTCCTGGGCGACAGCATCGTCAACATGATGGCGGCCGAGGCGTTATACCAGCGCTGGCCCAAGGCTGACGAAGGCGCGATGACCCGTGCCCGCGCCGAGCTGGTGCGTGAAGGCGCGCTGGCGGTGATCGGGCGCACCCTGGAACTGGGCGATCGACTGATCCTGGGTCCGGGCGAAATGAAGTCCGGCGGCCACCGTCGTGATTCGATCCTGGCCGACGCGGTGGAAGCCGTGGTGGCTGCGATCTACCTGGATGCCGGCTTCGAGGCCTGCCGGGCGGTGGTACTGCCCTGGTTCAGCGCTTCGATCGAGGCACTGCCGGCCTCCGGCCGGCCCGAGAAGGACCCCAAGACCCGCCTGCAGGAATGGCTGCAGGCCCGACAGAAGGCGTTGCCGCAGTATGAACTGGTGTCAGAATCCGGTGACGACCACGCCAAGCACTTCCGGGTACGCTGCAACGTAGCCGACCCGGCCGCCAGCACCGAGGGCGAAGGCGCCTCGCGGCGGCTTGCCGAACAACAGGCGGCTGCGGCCGTCCTAGAACAACTGGATTCCAAGTGAGCGAACAAACTCCCCATCATTGCGGCAGCGTGGCCGTCATCGGCCGCCCGAACGTGGGCAAGTCGACCCTGACCAATGCCCTGGTCGGCGCCAAGGTCAGCATCGTCTCCAACCGTCCGCAGACCACGCGCCATCGCCTGCTGGGCATCGCCACCTATCCGGAAGGCCAGCTGGTCCTGGTCGACACCCCCGGCCTGCACAAGGTGCAGAAGCGGGCGATGAACCGGGTGATGAACCGCGCCGCGCGTGGCTCGCTGGAAGGCGTCGATGCCGGCCTGCTGGTGATCGAAGCCGGTCGCTGGGATGAAGAGGACAGCCTGGCGTTCAACGTGCTGCGCGACGCCGGCATCCCGGTGGTGCTGGTGGTCAACAAGATCGATCGCCTGAAGGAAAAGGGCGCGCTGCTGCCGTTCCTGCAGCAGGTGACCGAAGGTCGTGATTTCGCCGCCGTGCACCCGATCTCGGCGCAGAAGCGCAACGGCCTGGAAGCGCTGGTGCGCGACGTGCTGAAGCTGCTGCCGGAAGCCCCGCCGATGTTCGGCGAGGACGAGATCACCGATCGCAGCCAGCGTTTCCTGGCCGGTGAACTGGTGCGCGAGCAGTTGATGCGCCAGCTCGGCGAGGAACTGCCGTACGCAACCACCGTCGAGATCGAGCGCTTCACCGAGGATGGCAACCTGCTGCGCATCGGTGCGGTGATCTGGGTCGAGCGCGAGGGCCAGAAGGCCATCGTGATCGGCAAGGGCGGCGCCCGCCTGAAGGAGATCGGCGCCAAGTCCCGCCTGCAGATGGAGCGTCTGTTCGGGGCCAAGGTGTTCCTGGAAACCTGGGTGCGCGTGCGTGAAGGCTGGTCCGACGACGAGGCCGCGCTGAAGGCCTTCGGCTACGAATAAGCCGCGACGGTCGCTTCGATGATGATCGAGGACGACACCGGCTTCGTGCTGCACGCACGGGCCTACCGCGAGACCAGCCTGCTGGTCGAAGTGTTGAGCGCGCAGCATGGCCGTATCGGCCTGCTGGCGCGTGGCGTTTCCACCGCCAAGGGCCAGGTGCTGCGCGCCGCCCTGCAGCCGTTGCAGTGGATCCGCTTCAGTGCCCAGCAGCGGGGTGAACTGGCCCAGCTGCGGGGTGCCGAGGCGCTGGATGCCGCGCCACGCCTGGTCGGCCAGGCGATGTTGGCCGGCTTCTACCTGAGTGAACTGACCCTGCGCCTGGCCCCGCGCCAGGACCCGCTGCCGGAGCTGTACCTTGCCTACGGTGAGGCACGCGCGCGGCTGGCGGTCGGTGCCGGCCTGGCCTGGACCCTGCGCCGTTTCGAGCGCGAACTGCTGTCCGCGCTGGGCCTGGGTTTCGAGCTGGACAGTGCCAGTGATGGCCAGCCGATCGACCCGGCGGCGCGCTACGAGCTGGACCCGCAGGAAGGGGCGCAGCGCCTGCTGAGCGAGCGTGGCGGGGAGCGCCGGGCGGCGGCCACTGGCTCGGCGCTGCTGGCCCTCGCGGCCGACGAAGAACCGGATGCCGCCGATCTGGCCAGCCTGCGCCTGCCGATGCGGCGGGTGCTGGCCCATCACCTGGGCGCGCGCGGGCTGAAGTCCTGGGAAATGCTCGAGCAGCTTGCGCCGCGCAGGTAGGGGGGGCGGCAGGGCTTGCAGCCCTGCACCTGCCGAATCAACGTCAACGGCAAAAGCTGGCTATCCGTGGGTAGGCGGGGTGGGTCCGGTTGCGGGAGACGCCGTAAACCCGTCCCTGGGGGCTTGGCCGCGGCATCCATGCCGCGGACACTCCCGCAACCGGACCCACCCCGCCTTCGACAGTGTTCCGCGAACTGTCGGAACGGCGTGGGGTCGGATCCGTTTTCCGCAGGAAAACGGATCCGACCCCAGATTGATTTCGATATCTGACAGAAATTCATCCACGCATGGCGTGGATCTACCCGATCGCGGAAAACTGTAAGAGGTGGGGCGGTATCGGAGGGCGGGGTGTCAGCCGCATGGATGCGGCTGCCAAGCCCCCAAGGACGGGTTTACGGCGTCCCCGCCCTCCGATACCGCACCGCCAACCCACGGAATGCATGCCGTTGCTGTTGCTGTTGCCTTGGCTTGGCTTGAAGCCTCTGCGGGTGCAGGGCGCAGCCTTGCCGAAAAACCCTCAATGCAGCAGGGCAGCTACCGCGGCGCGGAACCCGTCCTGGGCCTGCCCGGACTCGGGTGCATGATGCAGCTGGCGCACCGCCCGGCCCAACCGTGCCGCCCCCACGAAGCCACAGCTCGCCTGCAACCGGTGCAGCTGGCTGCGCAGCTGGCGCTCGTCGTGCTGGTCCACCGCCTGCTCGACCGCGTCGCGCACACCGGGCAACTCGGCCAGGAACAGCTCGCGCAGTGCGATCAGGTGGTTGCGCTGGCCATTGAGCGCGGCCAATGCCGCAGTCTCGTCCCAGTCCTGAACGGCCAGCTCGACCGCGGCCGGGGCCTGTGCCACGAAGATTCCCGCCGGGCTGTTGACCAGCGCACGGCGCACGGCCTTCAGCAGCTGGTCGCGGCCCAGCGGCTTGACCAGGGTGTCGCTGAAACCGGCTTCGCGCAGGCGGGCGTGGATGGAGGTATCGCCGTCGGCCGTATGTGCCAGCGCCGGTGTGTCGGGATGTGAGCGGCGTAGCTCACGCAGCAGTTGCGCGCCATTGCCATCCGGCAGGTTGACGTCGATCAGCCACAGATCATGCGCGCCGGGTTCGGCACTGGCCAGGGCACTGGCCAGCGAATCTGCGGTATCCACATCCGCCGGTAACGTTTCCAACGCCGCCTTGAAAAAACCGCGGCTGATGATGTCGTCCTCGACAAGCAGGAAGCGGGGCCGTGCGGCCCGCGGGGTCATCTGCATCAGGGCTGCCTCCATGTCAGCTGGCCCAATCATCAAGCACGACGGCCACGGGCGCAAGCGGGTCCAGGCCCCGTCGGTCAGGATCTGCGACAATACGCCCCCATTTTTGCCCGCAGCCTGTTGCCACGTGGCCCGATCCCGTTCCCGCACTGACCGTACCCCATTCCAGACCGAGATCCTCGACCTCAGCCATGATGGTCGCGGTGTCGCCCGCCGTGAAGGCGAGGGCGGCAAGGTCACCTTCGTCAGCGGCGCGCTGCCCGGCGAGGTGGTGATGGCTGAGCAGACTGCCCGCAGCCGCCATTTCGACGAGGCGCGCACCCTGGAGGTGCTGCAGGCCTCGCCGCAGCGGGTGACCCCCAAGTGCCCTCATTTCGGCACCTGCGCCGGCTGCGTGCTGCAGCACCTGGACGAAGACCAGCAGATCGTGGCCAAGCAGCGCGTGCTGATGGACAACCTGGAGCGGATCGGCCATGTGAAGCCGGGCACCGTGCTCGCGCCGCTGGTCGGCGAGAGCTGGGGCTACCGCCGCAAGGGCCGCTTCTCGGTGCGCCGGGTCGAAAAGAAGGACAAGACCCTGGTCGGCTTCCGTGAACAGGATCCGCGCTTCGTCGCCGACCTCAGCCAGTGCCTGACCGTGATCCCCGAGATCGGCACCAAGGTCGAGGCGCTGTCCACCTTCATCGAGTCACTCGATGGCAAGCGTGACATCCCGCAGATCGAATTCATCGCCGGTGACCAGGCCGTGGTCCTGACCGTTCGCCATCTGCAGCCGCTCAGCGATGCCGACCGCGCGGCCTGGGCGGCTTTCGGCCAGCAGCATGGCTTCGTGATCTACCTGCAGTCCGGCGGCGTGGATACCGTGCAGCCGCTGGACGGGCAGGGTGTGCCGCTGTCGTTCCGTCTGGCGCCGTGGGATGTCGAGCTGGCGTTCCGCCCGCTGGACTTCATCCAGGTCAATGCCAAGCTCAACGAGAAGATGATCGCCCACGCCCTGGACCTGCTGGAACCGGGTGAGGACGAGCGTGTACTGGACCTGTTCTGCGGCCTGGGCAACTTCACCCTGCCGCTGGCGCGCCGCGTGCGCGAGGTGGTTGGCGTGGAAGGCGATGCCGGCCTGGTGGCGCGTGCGCGTGAGAACGCCGAGCGCAACGGCCTGGCCAACGCGCAGTTCTTCAGCGCCGACCTGACCCAGGACCAGCGCAGCACCCCGTGGATGCGCCAGGGCTTTGACAAGCTGCTGCTGGACCCGCCGCGCTCGGGTGCGATCGAAGTGCTGCAGCAGCTGCCGCTGAAGCAGTTCAAGCGCATTGTCTACGTCAGCTGCCACCCGGGCTCGCTGGCGCGCGATGCCGGCTATCTGGTCAACGAACAGGGCTTCACCCTGGTCAGCGCCGGTGCCATGGACATGTTCCCGCATACCGCGCACGTGGAAAGCATCGCGGTGTTCGAGAAGCGCTGACAGGTTGTCATCACCCATCGCGCATAATGGCGCGATGGGCATCGAAATCGAACGCAAATTCCTCGTCAGCAGTGATGGCTGGCGCACTGCCGCGCATCGGGTGATCCCGATGGCGCAGGGCTACATCAACGACATGGGCGCGCTCGACCGCGGCACCCAGAACGCCTCGGTGCGCGTGCGCATCGAAGGCGACCACGCCGCGCTGAACCTGAAGTCGCGCACCATCGGCCATACCCGCCAGGAGTTCGACTACCCGATCCCGGTGGAGGATGCGCGCGCCCTGTTGGCGCTGTGCGTCGGTGGCCTGATCGACAAGCGCCGCCACCTGGTCGAACACGCCGGCCTGACCTGGGAGGTGGACGAGTTCCTCGGCGACAACGCCGGCCTGGTCGTGGCCGAAGTCGAGCTGGACAGCGCCGACCAGGCGATCGAACTGCCGGACTGGGTGGGTGCCGAAGTCACCGACGACGCGCGCTACTACAACGTCGCACTGGCCAGTCACCCCTATTCACAGTGGTGAAGCCCCCAAGAAAGGGGACGGAGGGGATTAAGTCGTCTTTACCCCAGCTGTGCTGGAAACGACTTAATCCCCTCCGTCCCCTTTTTTCGAGGGAGGCGGGCCCCATGTGGTGGGGATGAGAATCGACATCTACTCCGACGTGGTCTGCCCTTGGTGCTGGATCGGCAAGCATCGCTTCCAGCAGGGTGTGCAGTTGCTCGGCGCCAATGCGCCTGAACTCGATATCCACTGGCAGCCGTTCCAGCTGGACCCGGACGCGGACGCCACCCCGGTGCCGCTGCGCGAGGCCTATGTGCGCAAGTTCGGTGGCGTCGAGCGCACCGAGCAGATCCTCGGCCAGACCCAGACCACCGCGCGGGCCGAGGGCCTGCCGATGGATTTCAGCCAGGGCCAGGTGCGGGTGACCACGCTGCCGGCCCATCGGGTGTTGTGGCTGGCCGGCCAGCACGGCGTGCAGGATTCGGTCGGCGAAGCACTTTTCCGTGCCCACTTCGAGCATGGCCAGAATCTGGCCGATACTGCAGTGCTGGTGAAGGCCGGCGTGGCTGGCGGCCTGGACGGTGCTGAAATCGCGCAGATGCTGGGCTCCGACCGCGGCCTGGCCGAGGTCGAAGCCAGGCTGGCGCAGGCCCATGCACTGGGCATTTCCTCGGTGCCGACTTTCGTCATCGATGGGAAGTGGGCCATTTCCGGGGCCCAGCCGCCAGAGGCCTTCGCCAACGCCC
The DNA here is from genome assembly GCF_059367975.1 of Stenotrophomonas sp. YJH_SMC_131. Taxonomy (NCBI): domain Bacteria; kingdom Pseudomonadati; phylum Pseudomonadota; class Gammaproteobacteria; order Lysobacterales; family Lysobacteraceae; genus Stenotrophomonas; species Stenotrophomonas sp. YJH_SMC_131. Next base: position 333,101 of record NZ_JCAFRJ010000002.1, read on the forward strand.
TTCGCCAGATCGCAGCCGAACAGGGCGCCCCGGCAGCTTCGGCTGACGGCGACGAGGCCTGCGGCCCGGACGGCTGCAAGGTCTGAGCAGATCGGGGTCAGAGCCCCTGCGGGGATCCGACCCCGGGGTCAGATCCCCGCAGGGGCTCTGACCCCACACTCCCCTTCGTCTGACCCCTGCGCCTGTCGGCCGGTTCTGCGACAATGCGGCACTGCGCCATGCGGGCGCGCGTTGTGGAGATCGACCATGCTGCTGATCGGCGTTGCCGGCACCGAACTGACCGCCCAGGAACGTGACTGGCTGCAGCACGACGCCGTGGCCGGGGTGGTGCTGTTCAAGCGCAACTTCGCCTCGCGCCAGCAGGTGACCGATCTGAGTGCGGCGATCCGTGCCGCCGCCCCGCGCCCGCAGCTGATCTGCGTGGACCAGGAAGGCGGCCGTGTGCAGCGTTTCCGCGAGGGCTACAGCGCGCTGCCGCCGCTGCAGGACATCGGCGCGCTGTACGCCGCCGACCCGCAGCAGGCGCTGGCCCTGGCCGAACAGCATGCCTGGCTGATGGCCAGCGAAGTACGTGCCAGCGGCCTCGACCTGAGTTTCGCGCCGGTGGTCGACCTTGGCCGCGGCAACCGCGCCATCGGCAACCGTGCCTTCAGTGAAGACCCGCAGGTGGTGGCCGCGTTCACCGACGCCTATGTGCGCGGCATGCATGCGGTCGGCATGGCCGCCACGCTCAAGCATTTCCCCGGCCACGGCACCGTGCTGGAAGACACCCACGTCGATACCGCGATCGACCCGCGCGCGCTGGACGAACTGCGCGCCCAGGACCTGGTGCCGTTCCAGGCCGGCATCGCCGCCGGTGCCGATGCGGTGATGATGGCGCACGTGATCTATCCGCAGGTGGCGCCGGAGCCGGCCGGCTATTCCCCGCGCTGGATCCAGGACATCCTGCGTGGCGAGCTCGGCTTCCGTGGCGTGGTGTTCTCCGATGACATCGGCATGGCCGCCTCGCACAGCGCCGGTGGCGTGCCGGCACGCGTGCACGCGCACCTGGATGCCGGCTGCGACGTGGTGCTGGTCTGCCACCCGGAACTGGTCGATGAAGCCCTGCACGCGGTGCAGGGACGCTCCCTCAATACTGCTGCGCTGCTGGGCCTGCTTGGTCGCGGCGCGCTCGGCTGGGACGGCCTGCTGGCCGACGCCCGCCATGGCGACACCCAATCCCGTCTGCTTGAAACCCTTGGAAGAACCGTCTGATGCCCAACCTCACCATTTCCCAGGCCCTGGCCCAGGCTGACCTGCTGGTCGACCGCCCCACCATCGACAAGGCCATCGCTGGTATCGCCGACGCCATCGCGCGCGATTACAAGGGCGAGGTGCCGCTGTTCCTGTCCATCATGCATGGTGCGCTGCCGTTCGCCGGCCAGCTGGCGCTGGAACTGGGCGCGCGCGGCCAGGACGTGCAGTTCGATTACCTGCACGCGACCCGCTACCGCGGTGAAACCACCGGCGGAGACCTGGTCTGGAAGCACAAGCCGGCCACCTCGCTGTTCGGCCGCCGCGTGCTGCTGATCGACGACATCCTCGACGAGGGCTACACCCTGCAGGGCGTCCGCACCTGGTGCCTGGAGCAGGGCGCGACCGACGTGCGCATCGCCGCGATGACCGTGAAGAAGCACGACCGCGCACTGCCGGACGTGACCGCCGACTACGCCGGCATCGAGCTGCCGGACCGCTACGTGTTCGGCTTCGGCATGGACGTCAACGAGACCCTGCGCTGCGTGCCGGCGATCTACGCAATGAAGGAGTAACGGCGCAGCTGCCTGCGGCGCGTCTTCTTCCACCGCCGGCATCCTCGGGTGCCGGCGTTCGTCTTTCCATGGAGTGCTTTGAATGCAACAGATCGCCCTGGCCGTGATTGGTGGTACCGGTGTCTACAACCTGGCCAAGCTCGACGACGTGCAGACCCACGAGGTCGACACCCGCTTTGGCCGCCCGTCCGGCCCGGTGCGCGTGGGCACGCTGCTCGGCCATCGCGTGGCGTTCCTGGCGCGGCATGGCGAGGGGCACTCACTGCCGCCGCACAAGATCAACTACCGCGCCAACCTGGCCGCGCTGCAGCAGCTGGGCGCGCAGCGCGTGCTGGCATTGAACACGGTGGGTGGCATCACCGAAGACTTCGGCCCGCGCGTGCTGGCCTGCCCGGACCAGATCATCGACTACACCTGGGGCCGCATCAGCACGATCTGTGAAGAAGAAGGCACCGACGTGGTCCACGTCGATTTCGGCCACCCCTATACGCCGATGCTGCGCAGCAAGATCCTGGCGGCAGCGAAAGTGACCGGCGTCACGGTCCATGACGGTGGCTGCTACGGCGCGACGCAGGGCCCGCGCCTGGAGACCATCGCCGAGATCGCCCGCATGCGCCGTGACGGCTGCGACCTGGTAGGCATGACCGGCATGCCGGAGGCCGCGCTGGCACGCGAGCTGGGGCTGGATTACGCCTGCCTGGCAATCATCGCCAACTGGGCCGCCGGCTGCGGTGATGGCGAGGAGATTACGATGGCCGAAGTACTGGCGAACGTGCAGGCGGCCAGCAACGGACTTCCGGAACTGGTGGGCGAATTGGCGCGGGGGTGATTGTCTTCCCCGAGCAAGCTTTGCATACTCAGCTTGTGCGCGGGTTCAGCGTACACCACCCATTCATTGCATAAGGTCTCGCATCACCATGCCGAACGGTACCGTCAAGTGGTTCAACGACGCCAAGGGATTTGGCTTCATCTCGCCGGAGGATGGCAGCGCCGACGTGTTCGCGCACTTCTCCGCCATCAACTCCAAGGGCTTCCGCAGCCTGCAGGAAGGCCAGCGTGTCACCTATGACGTGACCCAGGGCCCGAAGGGTGCCCAGGCTTCGAACATCACGCCGGCCGAGTGATCCACTCGACAGTGCGTTGAAAACCCCGCTTCGGCGGGGTTTTTTTTGCGTCGCGACGGGCATTGCGGCGCTGTGGACAGGGTTCCAGGTGGCCATCCGGATTTGCGCTCGGGCACAATGCGCCGATGAAGGAACGACTGCGCATCGCCGTGATCGGCTACGGCACCGCTGGACAGGCATTGTCCATCCTGCTCTCTCGTGATGGCCACGAGGTGGAGATCTTCGAACGCGTGCCCTCGCCGGGGCCGGTTGGCGCCGGCTTCCTGCTGCAGCCCAGCGGCCTGCAGGTGCTGTGGCAGATGGGCCTGCTTGATGCCGTGCGCGCGCATGCGGCGCCGGTGCACCGTCTGTATGGCGATACACCGTGCGAGCGCACGGTGATGGACATGCGCTATGACGGCCTGGACGCGCGCCTGCACGGCCTCGGCATGCAGCGTGGGGCGCTGTTCTCGCTGCTGGACGGGGCGCGTGCGGGTGCGGGCCAGCTGCATGCCGGCGTCACCATCGCCGCAGTGGATGCCGCACAGGGCCGCCTGCATGACAGTGAGGGCCGTATGCATGGGCCGTTCGACCTGGTGGTGGCCGCCGATGGTGCGGCTTCGACGCTGCGCGGCTCGATCGAAGGCGGCACCGGGCTGGACCGCGTGTATCCCTGGGGCGCACTGTGGTGCCTGCTGCCGGCCGAGGACTGGCCGCACCTGCAGGAGCTGCGGCAGCGCTACGTGGCCGCGCGCAAGATGATCGGGCTGCTGCCGGTCGGTACGCGGCCCGGTGATGACACGCCGCGCCTGAGCTTCTTCTGGAGCCTGCCACGCGCCGACTTCGAACGATGGCAGGCCGATGGCATGACGCCCTGGCTGGACGAGCTGCACGCGCTGTGGCCGCAGGCCAGCGCGCGCTTTGCGCATCTGCATGATGCCGGCCAGCTGGCGCGCGCGGTCTACCGTGACGCCGTGATGACGCGCTGGCATTGCGGCCGCATGGTGCTGGCCGGCGATGCCGCACATGCGATGAGCCCGCAGCTGGGGCAGGGCGTGAACATGGCGCTGCTCGATGCGCTGGCATTGCGCGATGCCGTGCGCGCACATGGCGGGGGAGGCGCTGCATTGCAGGCCTACCAGGCGCAGCGCAGGGCGCACGTTGCGGTCTACCAGCGCTGGAGCCGTTGGCTGACGCCGCTGTTCCAGTCTGATCGCGATGCCTGGGCAAAGGCACGCGACGTGCTGCTCGGGCCGATGGGGCGCCTGCCGGGTGGGCGTGGCCACATGCTGCGCGTGCTCAGCGGTACCCAGCATGGCTGGTTCGGTTCGCTTGCGCTGGATCCGGCATTTGTCGACGCGTTGGCTGCAGGGGCGCAGATGCCTGGCATCAGCGCGATCACTGCGAATGCGTGAAGCGCGCTGTCACGCGAATTAACGGTTGCCTCACCGTGTATATGCGAGAAGTAGGTTGCACGCGATTGCGCGTCGCCCGTTTTCCTTTCCGTGATTGACATCGCGCGTGGCCCGGGCGGCGCTGCCGTTGCGGCCTGTCGCGGCCCGGACGTGCCGCCTGTTGTTGAAGAGGAGGACGCCATGTGGTTCGCGGTCGAGGAGCTGGAATCGGAAATCTGCAAGCTGCGCGGACTGTTGCAGATGCTGCACGAGGACCAGCCCGACGTACTGGAGGACGTGTTCGAATTCCATGTGGGCAGCTTGATCAGTCATGCATCGCCGGAGCACCACGGACGCATCCGCGCCTGCGCACAGGAGATGCTGGCGGCAATCCAGGCCTTGCCGCGGCGACGTGAAGTTGACACGCCTGAGTTCCAGTTGATGCCGCAGCTGGACATTCGTCCGGCCTGATTCAAGCCACTGGCAGTTCCACCAGGCCGTTTTCCACGCAGGCGATCATCTGTTCGCCGCTGGCGGGAGCAGGCACGATTCCGGCGGTGAACCCGGAAAAGGCCGGCAGGACCGTCATCCGCTCGCGCAGCCAGAAGGCCGGGAAGCGCCGGCGCAATGCGGGCAGTGCGACCTGCGGATGCAGGTGGCCTGCGAGCACGTGCCACGCCGGATCTGCGCACGGTTCATGGCGCAGCAGGAACGGCGCCAGCCGCACCTCCTCGTGGATCTGCACCTGCAGCTGGGCATGCGGTAGCTGCCGGTCATGATTTCCGCGCAGGACATGAACGTCCAGTGCGGTGTTGCGTTCGCGCCAGCCGAGCCATTGCTGGTACCAGGCGGCGCGATGCGCCGGCCCATGCAGGATGTCGCCCAGGATCCACAGTTCGCGGCAGGCGTGCCTGTCCAGCAGACCCTGCAGGCGTTGCAGGTCTTCGCCGGTTCCGCCGCTGGGCAGCGCGATGCCGGCGCGGCGGAACACATCGGCCTTGCCCAGGTGCAGGTCCGCGATCAGCAGCGCCTGCCGCGCCGGCCAGTAGAGTGCGCGTGCGCCCGCCAGGGTCACCGGTTCGCCGGCAAGCAGCAGTGGTATTTCATCGGCCATGGCGACGTTCCAGCTGCTGGGCCGCGCGTTGCACGCGGGTACGCCAGTCCTCGTTGCTGAACTGCCCGCGCAGGCGTTCGGCCCACAGTGGAAAGCCCAGGGGCGTCAGCGATGCAGGGCGCTGCATCGACATGCGTCGCGCGCCGATCCGGACCAGCACCTGGCGCAGCCCCGGCAGGTCGAGGCTGTCATGCAGCACTTCGCGTTCGGCGAGCGCCAGCAGCAGGTGCTCGGGGTCATGCTCGCGCAACACGTCGTACAGCAGGCCCGCCGAGGCCTGCAGTTGGCGCAGCGATCGCGGCATGCCCCCCGGCAGGCTGGGTACCAGCAGGCCTGCGACGCGCGCGATGCCACGGAACTGGCGCCGCGCAAGCTCGCCCAGGTTCACCGCCGCACGCAGATCGTCCAGCAGCTGATCGGTGGTGAACAACGCATGCCATTGCGCCGCGTCCAGGTCGATCGCCTGCGCCGGTGCCAGCACCAGGCCGTGATCATTCACGGCATAGCCGATGCTGTTGCGTTGCTGGCGGGTGCAGCGCAGTGCCAACAGGGCGGCCAGCGCCTCGTGCACGTGGCGTCCGGCGAAGGGATAGACGAAGAGGAACTGGCCTTCGCGGCGGCGTACGTCCTCCAGCAGCACGTGGTCCGGGCCGGGAAGCGCCGACACCTGCTGCTGAAGTGCCAGCAGCGGTGCCAGCCAGCGCGCTTCCGCACTGTCGTCGGCGCCTGACAGCACCGACTCCAGTTCGCCGCCGAGTGCCATCGACAGCGGCAGCTGGCCTCCCTGCCAGCGGGGCACGACACCTTCACCGCGCCCTCGTGCCAGCCGCACGAAGGCGGTCATGTCGCGCAGCTGCACCAGCTCCAGCAGGCGCCCGGCGAACTGGAAGCGGTCTCCGCGGCGCAGGCGGCTGGCGAACTGTTCCTCCACGGCGCCGAGGCCGGCCCCGCGCAGGAACTGCACGCGCACGCTGCCATCGCTGCTGATGGTGCCGATCGACAGCCGGTGGCGTAGTGCCTGGCGCCGGTCGTGCATCCGGTAGCGGCCATCGGCGTCCTGCACGACCTTGTGGAAGTCAGGGTACTGGGCCAGGGCCTGGCCCCCCTGCACGATGAAAGTCAGCACGGCCTGCCACTGGTCCTCGGCCAGGGATGCGAACGCATGGGTGCGCCGGACCTGCGCCAGCAGCGCATCCCCGTGGAAGCCACCGGCCAGGGCACGGCTGACCGCATGCTGGGCCAGAACGTCCAGCGACAGCATCGGCGGCCTGCGTGCTTCGACCACGCCTTCGGCCAGTGCGCGACGCACGGCTGCGTACTCGGCCAGTTCCAGCGCATGGCTCGGCACGCAGAGGATCGCGCCACTGGCACCGGGACGATGGCGCGCACGTCCGGCGCGCTGGCGCAGGCGGGCGACGCCCTTCGGGCTGCCCAGCTGCAGTACCTGTTCGACCTCGGGAAAGTCCACGCCGAGGTCGAGGCTGGAGGTGGCGACCACGCAGCGCAGCGTTCCTGCACGCAGCCCGTCCTCCACCTGCTGGCGCAGCGCCGGATCCAGCGAACCGTGGTGCAGCGCAAGCGTGTCGTGTTCCTCGGGCCAAACCGACGCCAGCGCCTGATGCCACAGTTCTGCCTGTGCACGGGTGTTGGTGAAGAGCAGGCTGCTGCGTGCCTGCATCAATGCGTCCAGCACCCGCGGCAGTTGGGCCAGGCCCAGGTGCCCGGCCCAGGGAAAGCGTTCACCGGGTTCGGGCAGCAGGCTGCGCACCGTGGTCGCACGCGGGCGCACGCCCTGCACGATCGGCGCGTCGGGCTGTCCGGGCAGCAGCACGTCGCGCGCCTCATCCAGATTGCCCAGCGTGGCCGACAGCCCCCACAGCTGCAATGCAGGCGCGGCATCGCGCAGCACGGCCAGATTCAACTGCAGCAGGACGCCGCGCTTGTTGCCCAGCAGTTCGTGCCATTCGTCCACCACCACGCAGCGCAGCTGGCGCATGCGCGGCAGCGTATCCGGATAGCTCAACAGCAGCGCCAGCGATTCCGGCGTCGTGACCAGTACGTCGATGCGGCCCTCGCGTGCCTGTCGTCGTTCGCGGTTGCTGGCGTCACCGCTGCGCAGGCCGACACGCCATCCAAGCTGCAACCCATCGACCACGGCCTGCAGCGCACGCGCGGTGTCGCTGGCCAACGCGCGCAAGGGCGTCACCCACAGCACCTGCAGCGGGCGTACCGCACTGGCGCGGCGGGGCGAAGGCGGTGGGTCGATCATGGCCTGCAGCAGCGGTCCCCCGAACATCGCCAGTGTCTTGCCGCTGCCTGTGGGCGTGTGCAGCAACCCGGATCCGCCGGCGAGATAGTGCCGCCACATCGCGCGCTGGAACGGCAACGAGCGCCAGCCTTTCGACGCGAACCAGTCTTCCAGCCGGCGTAGTGCCTGGCTGCGGTTCATCGCGCCAGCGCCTGCAGGGTAGCCAGCTGATCGGCCTCGCTGGCTGGCTTGTCGTGGCGCCAGCGCAGGATGCGTGGAAAGCGTACGGCGATACCGGACTTGTGCCGGCTGCTGCGGTTGACCGCCTCGAAGCCCAGTTCGAAGACGTGTTCGGGGCGTACGCTGCGCACCGGGCCAAAGCGCTCGCGGGTATTGGCGCGGATCCAGCGATCAAGCGCGAGGATCTCCTTGTCATCCAGGCCCGAATAGGCCTTGGCCACCGGTACCAGCGTGTCGCCGTCCCAGACGCCGAAGGTGTAGTCGGTGTACAACGTGCTGCGCCGCCCATGGCCAGCCTGCGCGTACAGGAGCACTGCATCGATGGTGAGCGGATCGACCTTCCATTTCCACCAGTCACCGCGGCGTCGCCCGGCCTGGTAGGGTGAGGCACGACGTTTCAGCATCAGCCCTTCCACGCCACGTTCGCGTGCCACATCGCGCATCGCCGCCGCCTGCGGCCAGTCTTCGGCGGCAACGTCGGGTGAGAGCTGGATCCGTGCATCACCCAGGGCACCGACGACGTCGGCAAGCCGTGCACGCCGTTCCCGCAACGGCAACTCACGCAGGTCCGCGCCATCGTGTTCCAGCAGGTCATAGGCGAGCACGCGCACCGGCGTGTTGCGCAGGGTAGCCGCACCGGGCTTGCGGCGCTGGATGCGGGTCTGCAGCGCGGTGAATGCACGCGGCAGGTCCGTGGCTTCGTCCCAGGCCAGCAGCTCTCCGTCCAGCACGCAGCCATCGGGAAGCGCCATCGCCGCCTGTTCGATTTCGGGGAAGCGACCATCCAGCCGCTCTTCGCCGCGTGACCACAATGCGACCTCGCCGCGCCGGCGCAGCAGCTGCAGGCGGATGCCATCCCACTTCCATTCCAGCAGCCAATCTTCGATGGGGCCGAGGCGTTCGGCAGGATCGCCTTCCAGTGGCGAGGCGAGGAAGAACGGGTAGGGTTGCTGCCGGTCCAGTGGCAGCTCATCCGGCGACAGCAGCTGGCCCAGCAGTGCGGGCGAGGGCACCCACTCGCCAAGCATGCGCTGGGCGATGCGCGCGATGTCCAGGCCGGACCACTCCGCCAGTGCCTGCTGCACCAGCCGCTGCGAGACGCCAACGCGCAGGGCGCCGGTCAGCAGCTTGTTGAACACCAGGCGTTCGCTGCTGCACAGCTGCTGCCAGCCCGCGACGACCGCCGCACGGCGTACCGCTTCGGGCTGGTTGGCCACCGCCAGCAGATGCTGTTCGATCCAATCCGCCAACGCACGGTCGGCGGCCGGCTGGGATGGATCATCCAGCAGCAGGGTCAACGTTTCGGCCAGGTCACCGACCTGCGCATAGCTGTCTTCCACCAGCCATGGCGGCAAGCCGGATTCTTCGGCAATCCAGGCGCGCAGTTCGCCACTGGCGGCGATCTTGCGGCGTGCGCCGCCCACCTTGCCACCGCTGAGCAGGTACAGCGCCCACGCCGCATCGTGCGCGCCTGCCTGGCGGAAGTAATCGATCAATGCCGCACGCTTGTCCAGCGTGGCGGTGCTGCGGTCCAGGCGCTGGTAGAGCGCCGCGAAGGCCTTCATTCCTCGCTCCCGAAATCGGTACGGAGGGCTTCAGCCGCTACGCCGCGCTCTCGCAGGAAGGGAATCAACGCATCGGTATTGCCATGGGTGGCGATCACCCGCTGCGCGCCGGTCTGTTCGATGGTCTGCAGCAGTGCGGGCCAATCGACGTGATCGGAAATGACGAAGCCACGATCGACGTTGCGGCGACGCCGGTTGCCGCGCAGCTGCATCCAGCCCGATGCGAAGCCCAGCTGGTAGCGGCCGAAGCGGCGCATCCACGGTGTGCCGGCGGCCGAGGGCGGGGCGAGGATCAACTGGCCGGCGGCATCCGGCTGGCGACCCTGCTCGGCCACCGCCAGCGTCTCCAGCATTGGCACGTTGGCCTGCCGATACACCTCCACACCATTGGCGATGGCACCGTGCAGCCAGGCCGGGCGATCGTCCAGCGGCAGCAGTTCGGCCAGTACCCGCTGCGCCTTGCCCAGTGCATAGCACAGCAGGATGGCAGCTTCGCCGCGCTGTTCGCATTCGCGTCGCCACGCCACGATCTCCGCAGCGACGCTGGGCGTGTCCGGCCAACGATAGATCGGCAGGGCAAAGGTGGCCTCGGTGATGAAGGTATCGCAGGGCACCACTTCGAACGGCGCACAGGTTGGATCAGGCTGGCGTTTGTAGTCGCCGGACGCCACCCAGACCTGCTGCCCGTCGTCGATGCGCACCTGCGAAGACCCCAGTACATGGCCGGCGGGATGCAGCGATACCTGCACCCGGCCCAGGCGGAACGGCACGCCCTCGGCATGCGCCTGCACCGGCACATCGCCCAGGCGCCAGCGCAGGATCGGCAGGCTGCCGTCGCTGCAGTGGTACTCGCCCATGCCCGGGCGTGCGTGATCGCCGTGGCCATGGGTGATGACCGCGCGCGGGACCGGTCGCCAGGGATCGATGTGGAAATCACCGGCGGCGCAGTACAGCCCTTCGGGGCGCAGGACCACCAGATCGTCATTGACTGCCATGCGGTCACTGTGGCCGGCCGCTCGTGCACAGGGTGAGAATCGGCCTGAACACGGGCTTGGCAGGCGATGCGGCACAATCGAACCGCAGATCTCTTGCCGCCAGGACGGACCGGATGAGTGGACCCAGCTTCAGCAGCAATGCGCCCTACGAAACCCATGTGGTGCTGAACCAGCCGCCGTCGTTCGCGGGGCGCCAGTTGTGGACCGATGACGTGGCGCTGATGGAGGCGGTGCAGCGCGAAGGCGCTGGCGGCTTTGCGCCGCGGCTGGCGGTCTATGGCGCGCTGGCGGGTGACGAACTGTACCGGCTCGGCTTCGATGCCAACCGCGATCGGCCGCGCCTGCGCACGCATGATGCGCAGGGCCATCGCATCGATACGGTGGAGTTCCATCCGGCCTATCACCAGTTGATGGGCACAGCGAAATCGCACGGGGTCGCCGGGTTGTCCTGGCACGAGCCGCAACCGGGCGGGCATGTCGCGCGCGCGGTGTTGAGCTACCTGCACCACCAGGCCGAGGCTGGCACCAGTTGCCCGTTGACGATGACCCATGCGGCAGTTGCGGTGCTGCACACGCAGCCGCACCTGGCCGAGTGGGCGCGCAAGGCCGCAGCGCCGGTCTATGACCCGCGCGATGTACCGGTGGCGGACAAGGCCGGCATCACGCTGGGCATGGGCATGACCGAGAAGCAGGGAGGCTCGGATGTGCGTGCCAACAGCACGCGCGCTGAACCGATCGATGGCGAGCGCTATCGCCTGGTCGGTCACAAGTGGTTCTTTTCCGCACCGATGTGCGATGGCTTCCTGGTGCTGGCGCAGGCGCCGGGAGGACTGACCTGCCTGCTGATGCCGCGCCGGCTGGCCGACGGCGACCGCAACGCATTCCGGTTGATGCGCTTGAAGGACAAGCTTGGCGATTGGGCCAATGCCTCCAGCGAAGTCGAGTTCTGCGGGGCACAGGCGTGGCGCGTGGGCGAGGAGGGGCGGGGCGTGGCCACCATCATCGGCATGGTGATGATGACCCGCCTGGACTGCATGCTGGGCGCGGCGGCGGAAATGCGCATGGCGCTGGCGCAGGCGCTGCATCACGCACGTCATCGCCGCACGTTCGGCAAGCTGCTGGTCGAGCACCCGTTGATGACCAATGTGCTGGCCGACCTGGCACTGGAGTCGGAAGCGGCCACAGTGCTGTCGATGCGCATCGCGCGTGCGGTGGACCGGGCCGGCGTGGATGCCAACGAAGCGGCGTTGGCGCGTGTGGGGACGGCGCTGGGCAAGTACTGGTTGTGCAAGCGCGCGCCGGCCTTCGTCAATGAAGCACAGGAATGCCTGGGCGGCGCGGGCTATGTGGAGGAATCGATGCTGCCGCGGCTGTACCGGCAGGCACCGTTGAATTCGATCTGGGAAGGAAGCGGCAACATCCAGTGTCTGGACGTGCTGCGCGCGCTGGCGCGCGAACCGGAGGCGCTGGCGGCGCTGCGCGCTGAACTGGCGGCGGTGGCCGATCGTGATGCGCGCTACGCAGCGGCTTTGCAGCGGTGGGCAGCAGCACCGCCACCGGATGAGTCGCAGGCGCGGCTGTTCTGCGAGCGCACAGTGCTGTTGTTGCAGGCCGCGCTGCTGTTGCGTGCGCAAAGTCCGATGGCAGAGGCGTTCGTGCGCAGCCGGCTGCAAGCGGAGCATGGGCTGGTGTTCGGGACCCTGCCGACGGGCGTGGATCTGTCGGCGATGCTGGTGCGCGCGCTGCCGTAGGAGCGCCCACCACGGAATCAACGGAAAAAACGCAAAGCGAAAAGCAGAAAAGCCGCGGCAGTGCCGCGGCTTTTCCTGTAGCGCCGGGCCCATGCCTGGCTGCCGGTACGCCTCAGTGCTTGGCTTCTTCCTTGGCGGCGTTCGCCTTCGCGTCATTGGCGACATCGCGGGCCTTGTCGGCCACCTTCTGTGCGGCGTTGGCAGTCGCGTCGCTGGCGTGTGCGGCGGCGTCGGTTGCGGCGTCCTTGGCCTTGTCGGCAGCGTTGGCGGTGGCGTCTGCAGCCTTGTCCAGCGCCTGCTGGGTATCGGCGGCGGCCTGCTCGGAGGCTGCAGCGGTCTTGTCGGCGGCGTCACGGGTAGCTTCTGCCGCCTTGTCGACGGCATCGCGGGCAGCCGCGCCGGCGCTGTCAGCGGCCTGCTGCGCGTCCTGCTTGGCCTGTTCGGCTTCCGGGCCCTTGCAGGCGGCCAGGGCCAGCAGCAGGGAGGCGGCCAGCAGGGTGGTGGTGATCGGGCGAATCTTCATGGCGGTCTCCGGTACTGCAATGGATGGGGACGCCAGCCTATTCATGCCGTTGTGAAGGCGGGGTCGCGATGCCCGCGCCGCGAGGTCGCAGTGGCGCAAAGAAAAAGCCGCTGGCGAACCAGCGGCTTTTCCGGAACAGCGTGAAGAAAGAAGTTATTACTTCTTGGCTTCTTCAGCAGCGTCCTTGGCCTGCTCAGCGGTAGCTTCGGCAGCCTTGGCAGCGTCCTTGGCTTCGCCAGCAGCAGCGTCGGTCGCGGCAGCAGCGGTGTTGGCAGCAGCGTCGGTCGCAGCGTCAGCAGCGGTGGCGGCGGTGTTGGCAGCCTGCTGGGCAGCGTCGGCGGTCTGGGCGCCGGCAGCGGCGGCCTGGTCGGCAGCAGCCTGGGCTTCGGTGGCGGCTTCGTTGGCCGAAGCAGCGGCGTCCTGGGCAGCTTCCTGCTTCGAGCAGGCGGCCAGGGCCAGAGCCAGGGACATCGCGACCAGCAGCTTGTTGATGCTCATTGTGTAAATCCTCGTCGTTAGAATTAGGCAACGCGCATGCTGCGCGCCGACAACATGATGACAAGCCAAGATTGGGTGTCAAGCGATCCCGCATTCATTTTTGCGAAATCATCGTTAAATCTTTTTAAATCAATTCGATGGCGATTGCCGTTGCTTCGCCGCCACCGATGCACAGGGTGGCAATGCCGCGCTTGCCACCGCGCGTGCGCAGGGCGTTGACCAGGGTCACCACCAGGCGTGCACCGGAGGCACCGATGGGATGACCCAGCGCGCAGGCACCGCCATTCACGTTCAGCTTGTCGTGCGGGATGCCCAGCTCACGCATCGGCGCCATTGCCACCACGGCAAAGGCCTCGTTGATCTCGAACAGGTCGATCTGGTCCAGCGACCAGCCGGTCTTGGCCAGCAGCGTGTGGATCGCGCCGATCGGGGCGGTGGTGAACCACTCCGGTTCCTGCGAATGGGTGGCGTGGCCGACGATGCGGGCCAGCGGAGTGATGCCACGGGCGGCCGCGTCTTCCTCGGTCAGCAGGACCACCGCGGCGGCGCCGTCGGAGATGCTGGAGGAACTGGCGGCGGTGACGCTGCCGTCCTTCTTGAAGGCCGGACGCAGGCTCGGGATCTTGGCGATATCCGAGCGCCCCGGCTGCTCGTCGGTGGCGACCTCGACGTCACCCTTGCGGGTGGCTACCTTCACCGCGACGATCTCGTCGGCGAACGCACCGTTGGCCTGTGCGGCCTGCGCGCGCTTGACCGATTCGATCGCGTAGGCGTCCTGCTCCTCGCGGCTGAACTGGTACTTGTCCACGGCGCATTCGGCGAATTCGCCCATGGCCTTGCCGTCATAGGCGTTGACCAGGCCGTCGTGGGCCATGTGGTCGACCGCCTGGAAGTTGCCGAAGCGGTTGCCGGTACGCGAGTTCGGCAGCAGGTGCGGGGCGTTGGACATCGATTCCATGCCACCGGCGACCACGATGCTGGCCGAACCGGCCTTGATCAGGTCATGGCCGAGCATGATGGTCTTCATGCCCGAGCCGCACACCTTGTTGAGGGTGGTGGCGCCGGTCGACAGCGGAATGCCGGCGGCGATCGCCGCCTGGCGGGCGGGCGCCTGGCCGAGGTTGGCCGGCAGCACGCAGCCCATGAGGACCTCGGAGACGTCGCTGGCCGGTACGCCCGACTGTTCCAGGGCGGCAGCGATGGCGGCCGCGCCGAGGGTGGGGGTCGGCACGCCGTTGAACTGGCCGAGGAAGGAGCCGATGGCGGTGCGCTTGGCGGCGGCGATGACGATGTTGGACATGGCAATCTCGTTGATGCGTAAGCAATGTTCGGAAAGGAGACCGCGGACGTTGGAAGCGCCCCGGTTTCCCGGCAGACTGCGTGGGGGTCGGCCCAAGTATAGAGGGTCGGGGAGGGCCGCCGCTGGGCGGCACCGCACGCCTGCCGGGATGTAGGCAGGTCAACGTTCATGGGAAGGAATCGATGGAACGCACGACGATGGTTAGGTCCGCGCTGGCAACGGCGCTGGCGATGGCAATGACGGCATGTGGCGGCGGCGGAGGCGGCGGCAACGTCCGCATCGATCCCCCTCCGACCACCCCCACACCCCCAACGACGCCCCCTCCGACGGCACCGCCTCCGGCCAAGCCGCAGGAACCGGCCTTCGACGCGCACCTGTCAGTGACCAATGCGCGTGCCGCACAGGCCGTCGGCCTGACCGGGCAGGGCGTGCGCATCGGCATCGTCGACTCGGGCGTGCAGCGCAACGCAGCGGCATTGAACGGGCGGGTGGTGGGCAACCTCAACTACATTGATCCGGCGCGCAACAACCTGCTGGTGGACGACGTGGTGGGCCACGGCACGGCGGTAGCCAGCCTGGCCGCCGGCGCGCCGGTGGGAACCTGGCCGGGCGGCATCGCCCCCGGTGCGCAGATCGTTTCGGCGCGGATCATCGCCGACAAGCCGCCGGTCGATGACGGCAGCGGCAAGGGCAATTCCTTCAGCGGTCCGCTGGGCGTGGCGCAGGTCCACCAGGACCTGATCAGCTACAACGTGAAGGTGATGAACAACTCGTGGGGCGGCCTGTACTGGACCGA
Source organism: Stenotrophomonas sp. YJH_SMC_131 (assembly GCF_059367975.1). Lineage (NCBI taxonomy): Bacteria > Pseudomonadati > Pseudomonadota > Gammaproteobacteria > Lysobacterales > Lysobacteraceae > Stenotrophomonas > Stenotrophomonas sp. YJH_SMC_131. The sequence continues at coordinate 348,436 of NZ_JCAFRJ010000002.1, forward strand.
CCTGCCGACCACCGCGCAGGTGGCGGCCGAGTACCGTCCGTTCGTCATCAACCATGGCGGCCTGGTGGTGTTCGCGGCCGGCAACGATGCGCGCACCGAACCGAGCAGCCTGGCCGCCCTGCCCAGCCAGCTGGGCGTTGCCGGCTCGCTGCCGGCGGCCGACCTGGAGCGCGGTTGGCTGGTGGCGACCGCAGTGGATCCCTATGCACCGGGCACGCTGGCCAGCTACGCCAATGCCTGCGGGCAGGCGGCGCGCTATTGCCTGGCGGCGCCGGGCAGCGCGGTCTATCCCGATGCCAATGGCAGCACCTACTACTGGAACTACGGGACGTCCTTCGCCGCCCCGTTGATCTCCGGCGCCGCCGCGCTGGTCTGGCAGCGCTACCCGTACTTCGACAACAACCTGGTGCGGCAGACCCTGCTGGGCACGGCCAAGGACATCGGCGCGCCCGGCGTGGATGCGGTGTTCGGCTACGGCCTGCTCGACATCTCGCGGGCGATCAAGGGCCCGGGCCGCTTCGACTGGGGTGATGTAGTGGCCAATGTCGATGCGCCATCGAGCGGCTCGCTGTGGAGCAACGACATCGTCGGCAGCGGCGGCCTGGTCAAGCAGGGCGGGGGCACCCTGGTGCTCGCAGGCAACAACAGCTACAGCGGCGCCACCCGCATCGAACGCGGCATCCTGTCGCTGCAGAACGGCGGTGTCATCCGTTCCAACGTGACCATCCTCGGCCAGCCCGACCCGGATTCGACCGGCCTGCAGTTCAATGGCGGCACGCCGCGCGTGATCGGCAACGTGGTCAACGGCAGCAGCGTGTTCCTGACCACCGGCAGCACCACCGGCACCATCGAGGGCAACTACACGCAGCAGGCGGGTGGCCAGTTGATGATCGCGCTCGGTGCCAATGCGCTGCAGGTGACCGGCACGGCCTCGATCAATGGTGGCGTGCGCGTGCATGGCTTCGTCTCCGGCTACGTGCCGCAGAACGGCAGCCGCCAGGACCTGGTCCATGCGGCCGGCGGCCTGAGCGGCACCTTCAGCAGCCCGGCCTCCTCCAGCGGCCTGCAGGGCCTGTCGCTGCTGCAGAGCAGCTATGGCTATGACAGCAACACTGCCTGGTTGAACCTGACCCAGGTGAGCGTGACGGCGGCGGCGACCGGGCTCGCGGCCTCGGCGCAGTCCGCGGCGCAACGACTGGAAGATGCGTTCAGCGCACTCGATGGCAGTCCTGCGCTGCAGGGCTCGGCCTTCGGCACGGCGGCCGGTGCGCTGCAGTGGACCGGCGGTGGCAGCGAGGGCCTGGCAGCCAGCCTGCAGAGCCTGTCCGGGCAGGCGCATGCGCGGGCCGAGTCGGCCACCTTCGACAGCATCGACATGTCGCGCCGTGCGATCGCCGAGCGCTTCGATCGCGTGCAGGCGGCGCCGCGCCTGCGCGGGGCCTGGCAGAGCGCGCTCGGTGAGGCCGGGCAGGGCAGTTTTGCCGGCAATGCCGCCGACAGCCGTGGCTGGATGGCCGGCCAGGACCTGCCGCTGGGCAGCAATGGGCTGATGGGCGTGGCCTTTGGCGAGACCCGCAGCAATGGTGGCAGCAGCTTCGGCGGCGATCGTGGGCGTGATCGCCAGGCGCAGGCACAGTTGTACGCCGGTTGGAACCTGGGCCGGGGCTATGCGCTGGCGCAGGTCGGCAGCGGCCAGTTCACCCGTGCGCTGGATCGCCAGTTGCTGCTGGGCGCCGGTGCCTATGGTGTTTCCGCACGTTACGGCGGACGCTTCAGCAGTGCCAGCGTCGAAGGCGGCTATCGTTTCGGCCGCGCGGGCGCGTCGTTGACACCGTATCTGGGTGCCAGCACCACGCGCGTGGATACCGATGCCTTCAATGAGCTGGGTGGTTTCGGCTTCGGCCTGCGTGGCGACGCCAACCGCGTGCAGCGCAGCCAGATGCTGGCCGGTATCCGCGGCGAGCGCGGCTGGGGGCGCTGGACGCTGCGCGGGCACGCCGAGTGGCAGCAACGGCTCGACGGTGCCGATGCGGACTGGCAGGCCAGCTTCGTTGGTGTCGATGCCTGGGCACCCCTGGCGGGATGGGACGCACCGCGTGGCAGTGCGCTGTTCGGCGTGGCGCTGGAGTCGTGGTGGGGCCGCAATGGCCGCCTGAGCCTGGGCTTCGACCAGCGCGTCGGTGGCGAGGGCGCGCGCCAGGCGGCGCTGCGCTACAGCACCGGGTTCTGAGCGGGAGGTCGCGCCGGGACGTCAGCTCCGGCGCGACATCGGCAGGCTCAGCCGCCGCGCAGGTTGCCCAGGCGCGGGGTGCTGCGGCCCAGCGGCATCTTCAGCTTGCCGATCGACAGGATGCGGCTTTCGGCGATGCGGTCGGCCGCACGCTGCGGCGCGATGTTCTCGCGCTGCGACAGTTCGAAGATGCGGGTGAGGTTGTGATAGATGCTGCGGATCAGGCGCATCGCGCGTTCGCGGTTGTAGCCATCGATCTCCAGCGACACGTTCATCACGCCGCCAGCGTTGACCGCATAGTCCGGCGCATACAGGATGCCGCGCGCGTGCAGTTCATCGCCGATTTCCAGGCTCGACAGCTGGTTGTTGGCGGTACCGCAGATGATCTTGGCCTTGATCCGCGGCAGGGTGTCGGCGTTGATGGCGCCTTCCAGCGCGCACGGTGCGAACACGTCGGCGTTCACTTCGTGGATCTCGTCGGGCTTGACCGCTTCGGCGCCGAAATCGCTGACCGCGCGATCAACCAGTGCGCTGTCCAGGTCGGTGACATACAGCTTGGCACCGCGGTCGCGCAGCAGTTTCACCAGCTCCATGCCGATGTGGCCCAGGCCCTGCACCGCGATGCTGGTCTTGCCCACTTCCTCGTGGCCGAACTTGAAGCGCATCGCCGCCATCAGCGCCTGCAGCGCACCGTAGGCGGTGAACGGGGCCGGATCGCCGGAGCCGCCATGGACCTGGTGCACGCCGGTCACGAACTGGCTCTCCAGGTAGATGTTCTCCATGTCGTTGACGTCGGTGCCGACGTCTTCGGCGGTGATGTAGCGGCCGCCCAGCGAGTCGACGTAACGGCCGAAGGCGCGGAACAGCACCTCGGTCTTGTCCACCTTCGGGTCGCCGATGATCACCGCCTTGCCGCCACCGACGTTGAGGCCGGCCAGCGCATTCTTGTAGGTCATCGTCCGGCTCAGCCGCAGCACGTCGGCCAGTGCCTCGTCGGTGCTGGCGTAGGGGCGCATGCGCACGCCGCCCAGGGCCGGGCCCAGGGTGGTGTTGTGAATGGCGATGATCGCCTTCAGGCCGGCATCGTGGTTGTGGCAGAACACCACTTGTTCGTGGCCGGTGGTGGCGAGGGTTTCGAATAGCATGGCGTCTCCGATGGCGCGAACAGCGGCGAACTGCAGCGAACGGCCAGTGAACGGTAGGGTCCCAAAACAAAAAAAGCGACGTCGTCATGGCTGGGGGACGGGTCGCGCGGCGCCATTCTAGTCCATTCGCCCGGCCGTTGCCGTCGACGTCGGCGGCCGCCAGGTTAAAGAAGATGAAAGTGCGGCCGATGCTGCGACGACGGCGGGTGGCCGGATGGGCGTGAAGAGGCAGGGCGGTCAGTGACGGCAAGGGCATCACAACGACAGGACGGGCGGCGATGACAGCGGCATGGTGGAGATCGCTGCGCGGCTGGCTGACACGTTCGACCGGGACGGCACCGGCGCGGCTGGTTGCCGCATCCCGCCAGGCGGTGGCCGCCGCAGCCGCAAGCCTGCAGGGCGAGGCGCTGCCGTCGCCGGAGATCGCCGCTCACCTGCAACGCGGGCTGCATGCGCTTGCGTTGTACCCACGGCTGGCCGGCGAGCCAACGCCGCTGCAGGACCCAGGCCTGGGCGAGGCGGTGGCGCGCGCGCTGCAGGACCGCGACTGGGCGGCCAGGCAGCTGCCCCGCCGGCCGCAGCTGCTGCCGCAGCTGATCCAGACCGTCAACGACGATGCCGCCTCGGCCCGGGTGATGGCCGCGATCATCGGCCAGGACCCGGTGCTGACCGGCAACCTGCTGCGCATCGCCAACAGCCCGGCCTACAAGGTCCACGAGCGCCCGGTAGAGAGCCTGCAGCGGGCGGTGACCCTGGTCGGCACCGAGGGCGTGCGCCAGATCATCAGTGCGGTACTGGTGCAGCCGGTGATGCAGGTGCAATGCGAGGTGTTCCCGCAGTTCAGCGCGATCATCTGGGAGCACGCACTGCTGGCATCGCGTGCAGCGGCCGACCACGCACGCACGGTCACCTTCGGCGATGCCTTCGCCGCGCAGTGGCTGGGCCTGGTGCAGGGGCTGGGTGCGGCGCTGGTGATGCGCCAGCTGCTGCAGGAGGCACAGGCCCGTGGCGAGCCCGTGGAGCCGGCGTTGGCCCTGCAGCTGTTGCAGCAGTGGTCGTTGCCGCTGGCGCAGCGGGTCGCTGCCGCATGGGAGTTGCCTGAGCCGGTTCACCAGGCCTTGGCGGTGGATGCGGAAGGATCGTTGGCCGACAGCCTGCGCCTGGCGAGCGCGGCCGCAGCGGCCAGCCTGTTGTGCCGCCATGGGCATGCCAGCCAGAGCCGCATGCTGGCCCTGCTGGAGCAGCTGCCCTCGGCACCGCCGCATGCATTGCGCTGGATCTGGCGGCGCCTGCATGGGCGCAACGTGGAAACGCTGGACGAGGCCGGACAGGATGAGGCCACTCCGGCGTCCTGAGCGCTACAGCTGCGATTCCACCGGCAGCCAGCTGATCACCCGCGACAACCAGCGCTTGCGCGCCGTTGCCCCTGGCTCGGCCTCCACCCAGTGCGGTGGCGGTTCGCGCTCCAGCCAGCGCAACCGGCGGCGGTCGTCCAGTGCCAGCCACCAGCTGTGCCTGGGGTCAGCCAGGCGCAGGTATTCGTCCCGCAGCTGTGTACCCAGCACCGGATCGTCGAACAGCACACCCATTTCAGTGTTCAGGTAGGCCGAGCGCGGGTCCAGGTTGAAGGAGCCGACGAAACCGCGGCGGTCATCGATCAGGAATGCCTTGGTGTGCAGGCTCGCGCCGCTGCTGCCGAACACGCCGGCATCGCCCGACTGACCCTGTGCCTTCAGCTCGTACAGGTGGACGCCGGCTTCCAGCAGTGGCACGCGGTAGCCCATGTAGCCCCCGTGCACGGCGGCGACGTCGTTGGCGGCCAGCGAGTTGGTGACCACGCCCACCTGCACGCCCCGCCCGGCCATTGCCGAAAAGCCATCGAGGCCCTCGTTGCCGGGCACGAAGTAGGGCGAGATCAACAGGGCCTTGTGCCGGGCGGCCTGCAGCTCGCTGATCAGGGTCGACACCAGCCAGGTGGCGCGATCATCCCTGCGGTGCTTCATCGGCGGGTCCGACACGATGCGCACGGCACCGCTCCAGTGCAACGGCTCGGGGCTCGGGCGCTGCCGCTGGCGTGATTCGGCCACGCGCGCAAGGTAGGGGCGGGCCACGTCCCGCTGCGCCTCGTGGTCCGATTCGCGCACCAGCAGGCGCAGTTGTGCGTCGGTATGGAAGGCAAGCGCGGATACCGGAATGGCGGTTTCGCTGTTCCAGTAGTCGTCGAAGATCCGGTTGGCCTGCTCCACGGCGGGGCCGGCGACCAGCAGGTCCAGATCCTGGAAGTTCACGTCGGTGCGCGCGCTGAAGTACTCCTCGCCGATGTTGCGGCCACCGACGATTGCGACGCGGCCATCGGCGATCCAGCTCTTGTTGTGCATGCGGTGGTTCACGCTGAAGAAGCGCTGCACCATCTCCACCATGCGCAGGATGCCGGTCCGGTTGCGGAACGGGTTGTACAGGCGGATCTCGATGTTCGGATGGGCATCGAGCGCCATCATCAGCGCGTCCTTGTCCTTGGCATTCATGTCATCGAGCAGGATGCGCACGCGCACGCCGCGCTCGGCGGCGTCGTACAGCGCCTTGGCCATCAGGTGGCCGATCAGGTCGTCGTGCCAGATGTAGTACTGCAGGTCCAGGCTGCGGCCGGCCTGGGTGGTGATCATCGCGCGGGCGGCGAAGGCATCCATGCCATCGCTGAGGAAGGCCACGCCCGACTGGCCGGGATGGGCCGCCTGCAGCGGCACGATCTGCTGGTCGATGCGGGTCTGTGCCGGCTGCAGCGGCAGCACGTGCGAAGGCGCGCCATGCGCCTGCGGCGTGAGATGGTCGGCCAGCAGCAGCCCGGACAGGACCAGCAGCACCAGCACGGCGAGGATGATCGCAGCAACACGCAGCAGGCGTCGCCACAGCGGCTTGGGCAGGCTCATGCCCCGATGGTAGAGCCACGCCATGCGTGAAGGAATGCCTGCAGGATCGACAGGGGGTCAGAGCCCCTGCCTTCGGCACGGGATCCGACCCCCGGATCCCTCTCCACGGGAAAGGGCCCTGACCCGCACACCTCAGAACCGCTCGTCGCTGCCCAGGTAGCGCCACTGCCCCGGCGGCAGCGGCCCCAGCGCCACGCGTCCGATACGCAGGCGGCGCACGGCCGTGACCTGCAGGCCGGCGGCGCTGACCGCCACACGCAGCCCCTTGGCCGTCAGGCCCTTGCCGGCGAAGCGCAGGCGCTGCTCGCTCTGCCAGCTGACCTTGGCGCCGCCCGATTCCTGCTGCAGCCGCGCCATCAGCCACGGCCCGCGCTCGGGACCGCCTTCGGCCACTTCGATCAGGTATTCCTGCTCGGTACGGCCCAGGTTGCGCTGCAGGTGGGCCAGCGTGGCCGGATCCTGGCTGACCACCACCAGCCCGCTGTCGCTGGCCGGCAGCGAGGCGGCCAGCTGCAGGCCGTGGAAGTGACGCTGCAACGGACGGATGTCGCTGGCATCAAGTTCGCTGCGGCTGTCACTGCTGACCAGGGCACACAGGGTTTCGGCGGCGACACCGGCCGGCTTGTGCAGCAGCATGCTGACCCGCTCGGCCTTTTCATCGCTGGCCTGTTCGGCCACCACGATCACCGCGCTGCCATCGACCGGGCGCTGCGGCTGTTCCACCACGTCGCCGTTGACCGTGACCCAGCCGCCTTCGATGTAGCGCCGCGCTTCGCCGCGCGGGATGCCGAGCAGGGCGGACAGGCGTTTGTCGAGACGGATCGGTTCCATGGCAGGCAGGTCGGGCAGGGGGCGCGCAGTGTAGCTGCTGCGGCCGGTCAGCGCTGGCCGCGGTTGGCCAGCTCGGTCAGGTACAGGCGGGTATCGAACTCCAGCTGCAGGTACTCCGGCTCCATGTGCTGGCACAGCTGGTAGAAGGCCTTGTTGTGGTCGGCTTCCTTCAGGTGGGCCAGCTCATGCACCACGATCATGCGCAGGAACGCCGCGGGTGCCTGGCGGAACACGGTAGCGATGCGGATCTCGCGGCTGGCCTTGAGGCGGCCGCCGTGCACGCGGGAGATGGCGGTGTGGGTGCCCAGCGCGTGCTTGATCACTTCCAGCGTATTGTCGTAGCAGACCTTGTTGAGCGGCACCGACTTGCGCAGGTAACGGTCCTTCAGCTCCTGGGTGTAGTCGTACAGCTGGCGGTCGCTGCGCACCTCGTGCGGGTCGGGGTAGCGCTGCTGCAGCCAGGGGCCGAGCCTGCCCTGCGCCAGCAGCTCGCTGACCTGGGCAACCAGGGGTTCGGGATAACCGGTGAGGTACTTCAGGACTGCCATGCAGGGCCGGCGGGGCGTCGGTAGAATGGGGCATCCAAGATTACACGCGGTACGCACCGACCATGGCAAAGCCCAACGCGCTGCAGGAACAATTGCTCAAGGCCGGCCTGGCCAAGAAGTCGCAGGCCAGCGCCGCCGCACGCGAGCAGGCCAAGGCCCGCCAGGGCAAGGCCGAATCGACCTCGGCCGAGGTCCAGCGCGAGGCTGAACGTGCCCGCGCCGAGAAGGTCGAGCGCGACCGCGCACTGGCCGCCGAACGCAATGCCCAGGCCAGGCAGGCTGAACAGAAGGCCCAGGCCAGGCAGATCATCACGGCCCATGCCGTACCCCATAAGGGCGACGACGAGTACCGCTTCAGCGATGGCGCGGCGATCCGTACCCTGCTGATCGACCCCAAGCTGCGCAAGGCGCTGTCGGTGGGCGTGCTGGTCATCGTCGCCCACGGCGAGGGCTATGTGTTGCTGCCCCGCGCCGCCGCCGAAAAGGTGCGTGAACGCGCACCCGAAGCAATCATCGTCGACCACGGCCAGCCGGGCTCGACCGCCGAGATCTCCACCGGCAACGCAGAAGACGACGCCTATTACGCGCAGTTCCAGGTGCCCGACGACCTGGTCTGGTAAGCAAAAAGGGGACGGAGGGGATTAAGCCGCAATCGGCCTGATCGGATCCGTCGGCGTTCTGTTTGGCATCCTGAAGAGCAGCCGAGCATGGCTCGGCTCTACATGAAGGCCTTCCTTTTTGCCGGGGTGTATCGTCCCCATATCGGGCGACACACCTGCGGAGGATAGCCATGGCCACCGGTTGGGCAGGAGACGGCGCGGTCCAGGACCAGATCGACGCCACCGTCGACGACGCGATCGCCCGCGCGCGGCGCCAGCTGCGCGAGGGACCCGGTCTGGAACACTGTGAGGAATGCGACGCGCCGATCCCGTTGGCGCGGCGCCAGGCTGTGCCTGGTGTGCGATTGTGCGTTGCGTGCCAGCAGGCGCGGGACGACGAAGACCAGGCGCATGCCGGGTACAACCGGCGTGGCAGCAAGGACAGCCAGCTGAGGTAAAGGGGTGTTTTATTGCAGGGCTGCGCCCTGCACCTGCAGAAGCAACGTCAACATCAAAGGCGCCATCCATGGCGCTCACTGATCTGGCCCCCCTCAACCGGACCCACACCGCCCCGCCATCCCACGGAATGCCGCTCTTGATCTTGCTTCGGCTTCGGCTTCGGCCTCTGCAGGTGCAGGGCGCAGCCCTGCCGAAAACTCCACCCTCAACCGTCGCCCTGGATGCCGCCGGGGGCCTGCGCCGGGTCACGCCAGCGCCGTACCGTGCGCTGGAAGAACAGGTTGTTCGGCAGCTGCAGCACCGTGCCCTCGTGGCCCTCGCCGGTCTCCTGCAGCGTGGTGTAGATCAGGTTCACGTCGATCACCCGGCCCTTCAGGCCCGGCTTCTCGCCGTTCTCCAGCACTTCGATGTAGTCGTGCAGGCGGAACGGGCGGGTGGTGAAGATCAGCAGCGTGCAGAAGATGTTGGACAGCACGCTCCAGGCCGCGAAGAAGGCCACCGCGCCCACGGCCGCGAAGCCGGTGAACGCGGTCCACAGCACCGAGGGCTTCGCGCCGAGCAGGCTGAGGATGTACAGCAGGGCACTGAAATAGACCACGAAACTGGTGATCCGGCGCGCGCCCATCACCATCTCGGGCGGCAACGTGTAGTGCTCGGCGAAGCGGCGGATCAGGCGCCGGGCGAGCACGCGCAGGAGCCACGCGACCAGAAGCACCCCTACGATCTGCAGGGCGACGCCGGCGTAGTTCAACCACGGGTGGGTCCAGGGCGGCAGGTGATCCTTCAGCGACAACATCATGGGGCGACAACAGGTGGCAATAACGACCTTCGATGTTACCCGGCGCGTGCCGGGGATTCGACCGCCGGGGCCCAGGCCAGGCACATCAGCGCCTGGCGATGCTGTTGCAGGCAGGCACGGCCGTTACCGGGGTGCAGCTGCAGCGACAGGCCCAGTGCCTGCAGCACGACGCAGGCGGCGATCACCAGCAGGGCGGCGCAGGTTGGGCTGGACATGGCAGGACTCCTGGACGGCAATTTCGCGAAGGACCTTCCATGGATGCAGCAGGTGTCGAAAAGGTTGCACGGCAGTGATCGTCGTCCGGCTCTAAACCTTTTCCCGGGCCGCCGCATCCAAGCGATATGCTCGACACCACCATGCCCGCGCCGCCTGCCGCCCACGACGCCGTCGATGAACCCGCCCTGGTGCGGGCGGCCGCCGCCGGCGATACCTCGGCCTATGAACTGCTGTACCGGCGGCATGCACCGCGCGTGTTCGCCGTGCTGTGGCGGCTGTGCGGGGGCCAGCAGGCGCGTGCCGAAGACGCCTTGCAGGAAGCCTTCCTGCAGGCGTGGAAGGCGCTGCCGGGGTTCCGTTTCGAGAGCAGCCTGTCGACCTGGCTGCATCGCCTGGGCGTCAACGCTGCGCTGATGGAACTGCGTGGGCGCGCCGCCGGGCAGGACCACGACAGTCTTGATGATGTGGACGGAGGACTGCAGGAACTGGCCGTACACGACCGCTGCGCCGGTACCGAGCGCGACCTGGAGCGCGCGCTGGCGACGCTGCCGCCGAGGGCGCGCGCGGTACTGGTGCTGCATGACATCGAGGGCTGGAAACACCAGGAGATCGCCGCGCAGCTGCAGATGGCCGTCGGCAGCTCCAAGGCACAGTTGCATCGTGCGCGCGGCCTGTTGCGCGCACGGCTGGGAGACATGACATGAGTACACACGAACACGATTCCGACCACGATCTGGTGGCCCGACTGCGCGCGCTGCCTTCCGAACGCGGCCTGCCCGCCGATGGCTGGGCGCGGTTGTCGGCGCAGCTGCCGCCGCGTGAACCACAGGCGGCGCCTGCGCCGACCGGCAACGTGGTGGTGCTGCCGGGGCGTTCGCGCCGGCGCTGGTGGTTGCCGGTGGGGGCCGCACTGGCCGCAAGCCTGGCGCTCTACGCGGTGGCGCCGTGGCGCCATGCGCAACCGGACGCGCCGGTGCCGTCTACCCTGCAACTGCAGGCCGCGGCGATGACCGAGCAGTACCAGCAGGCAGTGGCCTCGTTGCCCGCAGGCCGGGCGCCGGAATGGCAGCCGGCGCTGCACGAACTCGATGAAAGCGCGGCACAGATCCGGGCCGCGCTGGCGCAGGATCCACGCGCGCCGCATCTGCTTGGCCAGCTCAAGCGCACCTATGCGCTGCGGCTGGAATTGACCCGGCAGGCGGCCTATGCCGCCGAGTCCGGCCTGACGACCTGAGGAGACCCCCGATGACACGAACCCTGATGACCTGCTGCGCCGCGCTGTTGCTGCTGCCCGCGGTGGCCCTGGCTGACACACGGATCGACGAGCGCCACAGCCTGGCCGCCGGCGGCCGCATCGAACTGAGCAACGTGGCCGGCAAAGTGAGCGTGCGTGGCTGGGACCGCAACGACGTGCAGCTCACCGGTACGCTAAGCGATGGCCTGCAGCTGCGCCAGGAGAAGAGTGCCAACCGCGTGCGCTGGGAGATCGAGTATCCGCGTCGCAACAACAACGGCGGCGCGACGCTGGTGCTGAACGTGCCGCGCTCGGTGGAACTGCTGCTGAGTACGGTCAGTGCCAGCCAGGACATCAGCGGCATCGATGTGCGCCGCCTGCAGGCCGACACGGTCAGCGGCAGCCTGAGCGCCTCCGGTCGCAGCGGCGACAGCAAGCTCAATACGGTCAGCGGCGGTGTCATCGCGCGCCTGCAGACGCCGAAGCTGGACGTGAACACGGTCAGTGGCCGCATCGAAGCCGGCGGCGGCGTGTCCGGTGACATCGGTGCACAGACGGTATCCGGCCGGGTCGAGGTCGATGCCGGGCGGGTGCAGCGGCTGGCGGTGGAAACCGTGTCGGGCAGCATCGACCTGTCGGCGGCCGGGCTGGCGCCGGGGGGCCGTATCAATGTCGAATCGGTGAGCGCGTCGGTCAACCTGCGCCTGCCACGCACGGTTTCGGCGCAGCTGTCGGTGAACAGCTTCAGCGGGTCGATCAACAGCGACGCCGGCCAGGTGGAACGGCCGCGCTACGGCCCCGGCAGCCATCTCGATACTCGGCTCGGCAATGGCGACGGTGACATCCGCATCCAGTCGCATTCGGGCAGTGTGCGGGTACGCCTGGATCGCTGAGCGCGGTCCGGCAGGCCGCGGCGGCAGCGCCGCCGCGGTCGGAGCTGGGTCAGCTGGCTTTCTTCAGCGCCCAGGTAGTGCCGAGGACTTCGATCTTGCCACCGGCCTTGCGGAACGCTGCCAGGTCCGAAGCGATCGAATCGCTGCTGACCACGGTGCTGGCGGCCGCGCCCTTGCGTTCGCTGCGGATGCTGTTGCTGGCCTTCGCGGGGGTCTTTGCCTTGCGGGGCATGGTTGCTCCTGTCAGGTGGAAGGGGAGGAAAGCGCCCAGGCATCGGCCTGGCGCAGGTAGTCCTGCCGCTCGCGGCGGCAGTCATCGCCGCCCATCGAGAACTGGCGGCAGATCGCCGGGCGCTGCGAATAGATCGTGCAGCGCAGGTGATAGGGATCGATCGCCGCGCACCAGCCTTCCTCGTTGCGCGCCATCACGGCACGGCCGTGGGTGTCGCGTGACAGGAACTGGCCGGGCACGTGGTCGCCGGGCTGCAGCAGCACGGGCAACCGGCAACAGACCGCGTCACAACGGCGGCAGTCGATGGGTGCAGGTGCTGCGTCAGGTTGTAAGGCCTCAGGGGCCTGGCGGGTGCCCAAAGCGGGTCTCAATGGCGGCTCAGGTGCTGCGCGGACCATGAACGAGCCAGGAAGGCATGGCCGCTAGGCCCGCTGGGCGGGCCAGGCTGCACCGTGGACACACACCGGCATGGCCGGTGGAAGGGGCAGCAGGGTTCTAGCCGACCAAGAGTAACTTAGACCGCGTAACGTTTTGTTAATCCTGGCTGGCTGCCGCCAGCGCAAGGCCCTGGACCACGCCCAGCGAGGGCTCGCCGTGGACCATGCGGGCGCCCGGGAAGGCGGCCGCCACCGCCTGGCGCAGGTAGCCGGCGCGGGACATGCCACCGGTCAGGAACACGGCATCCGGGTCGCCGCCGATGTCGCTGCGGACCTGGGCCAGCAGCTCGCGGATCTGCTCCAGGTAGCCATGGGCGGCGGCGGCCAGGCCGTCGGCGCTGCTGTCGGCATGCAGGTCGCGGGCGATGTAGTCCAGCGTGCTGCGGTGCTCGCTGGCAGCGCTGAGGGCGATCTTGGCGCGTTCCACGTCACGGTACAGGCGGGCGGTGTTGCCGGTGTCCTGCAGTGCCTGCAGGCGCTCGCCCCAGGGCGCGTCGACATGGTCGTACTTGTGCAGGCGGAATTCGCGCTGGCGGGTCATGTCCTGCACGGTGGCCGCTTCCACGTAGTGGTGGGCCGGTACGCGGGTGATGCCGCGGCCGAACAGCGGCATGTAGCTGGACAGGCTCAGCGCCAGGTCGATGTCGGTGCCGCCGCGGGCGATACCCCAGGCGCGGTGGATGCGCGGGGCGTCGTCGCCGCCGACTTCGGCATGGGCGATGTCGGTGGTGCCGCCGCCGATATCGACGATCACCGCCTGGTGCCGCTCGCGGCTTTCGGCGTGGTAATGCATGGCCGCCGCGGCTGGCTCCTCGAGGAAATCAACCTGGTCGAAGCCGGCCTGGGTGGCCGCTTCACGCAGGATGTCCAGCGCCTGGTCGTTGCCGGCTGCGCCGATCGAACTGCGGAACTGCACCGGGCGCCCGAGCAGGGCGGCGCGCAGCGGCCGGCCGAGCTGGGCACTGGCGGTCAGGCGGATGTGTTCGAGGATGTGCGCGGCGATGCCGGTGATGGTCTGCTTCGCGCGCGGGTGCAGGTTGTAGCCGAGCATCGACTTCGGGCTCTGCACCAGGTTGCCTTCGTGTTCCTCGAAATAGGCTTCCAGCGCTTCGTCGCCGTAGACCGCGTTCTGCAGCAGGTCGTTGGCGCTGCGTTCCTTGCCGGCGCGGGCTTCCATCCATTCCCGGCGCAGCGCGCGCAGGGCTTCGCGGCGCAGCGCCTGCGGCGCGCGTTCCTGGCCGGCGGCACGCGCCGCGCGCGCGGCGCTGTCGATCATCTGCTGCAGCTGGTGTTCCTGGCCGTCGTCGAGCTGGAAGTCGTCCGGGTCGGGCACCACGCCGGGGAAGTACACACTGGTGCGGAACTGCTCGGCGTCGCCGAAGCGGATCGGCAGCAGTGTTCCCTCATGCACGATGGCGGCGGCGGAGTTGCTGGTACCGAAGTCGATGCCGAGGCGCATGGGGAGTTCCGGGGGCGATCAGGGGCCGCGCACTCTGCTGCAGTTCGCCGCCGACTGCAAGTTCCTGCGGCCTCCCATTCCGTATCGGGAGGCCGGATCGGGTCAAGCCGGGAGCCGGGCGCCGCCCGGAAAAGGGCAGGCGAGCCGGGCGGTTACAATGGCGGCTGTTGATTCACTTTGAGGTACTTGCTGATGTCTTCTGCCCCCGCCTGCCCGCAGTGCACCCTGGAAAACACCTATGCCGATGGCGCGCTGTGGATCTGCGCCGACTGCGGCTTCGAATGGACCGCCGAGGAAAGTGCCGGTTCGACCCTGGTCGTGCGTGACAGCAACGGCAATACCCTGCAGGCCGGTGACACCGTCACCGTGATCAAGGACCTGAAGGTGAAGGGTTCCTCGATCCCGCTCAAGCAGGGCACCGTGATCCGCAACATCCGCCTGGTCGAGGACGATGCCGAGCACATCGAAGGCAACTCGGACAAGATCAAGGGCCTTGTCCTGAAGACCTGCTTCCTCAAGAAGGCCTGACCGGCCTTCAGCGCCTGGCCTGCTGCTGTGCGCGCCAGCGGGCCAGGCTGTCCAGCTTGGCCTGGTAGCGCGCCTGCTGCGGGGCACCGCCCAGCGCCTGCGCGCGCAGCAGTTCACGATCGGCGCGCCTGAGCTGGCCGGCCAGGAAATAGGCCCGCGCCAGCCCGAAGTGGAACTGGTGTGCGGTGTCGTACAGGCGCACGGCCTGCCGGTAATAGCGGATCGCCTGATCCAGTCGGCCGGCGCGTTCGGCCTCGGCGCCGAGCATGTACTGCGCGAACGGATCCTCGCGCTGCACCGACTGCAGGCGCTGCTCCAGCGCCTGCGCCTGCATGACCATGCCCAGCTTCCGGTACAGCGCGCTGGCGTTGGTCAGTGCAGCGTCCTGGCGGCCGTCCAGTCGCAGCGCCGTTTCCAATGCCCGGCGCGCGGCGGCGGTATCGCCCGTACGGTTTTCCAGCACGCCCAGGTTGTTCCAGGTGGCGGCGAAGCTGTTGTCCTGTGCCAGCGCGGCATTGAAGAAGGTGCGTGCACCCACCAGATCGCCGCTGGCCATGCGTTCGGCGCCGCGGTTGTTGTAGAAGTGTGCCAATGCCCGTGCCTGGCTGATCGGCAGCGGCCCGCGGCGGTCGTACAGCACGTTGCGATCCAGATCGACGGTGGCGAAGCGGCCGGCGAAGCCGACCCCGGCATTGACGTGGCCGACGCTGTAGACCAGGCCCTGGGCCTGGTCCTGGTACCACGACACGACCTGGCCGACTTCCTGCACGCGTGCCTGGATGCCGGCTTCGCGTGCCAGCGCGACGAACATCAGGGTAAAGGCCAGGCAGTTGGCGCGCCGCTGCTGCCAGATCTCGCTGACGGTGAAGGTCGCATCGGCGTCGTACTGCAGGTCCAGACCGTGGCGGTCGAAGATCATCTCCACCAGCGCCTGCAGGCGCTGCTCGCGGGAGTAACCGTGATTGATCACCTGCGTGCGCAGCATGTCGCGCATCGCCGCTGGAATCGCGAACACCTGCTGCGGCGTCGGCATCGCCGGAGTGGCGGTGCTGGCAACGGCCAGCGGCGCGGCCGTTCCCGGATGATCCTGTGCGATCGCGGACGGTGCTGCCAATGCGGCCAGTGCGAGCAGAACGAATCGGGCGGCAGGACGGTACATGACGGCTCCCGGCAGCGGCGGGCGCTCCCGCCTGAGGCGAGTGTAGACCTGTGCGCGCACCGCTGCAGCGACCGTTGGTCGGTCCGCACGTTCATCCACAACCGGTGTGGACCAGCGCTCGGGAAAGCTGTGGACAACCGCGTTGCGGCCTAGTGCGAAGGGCGTTGTGAGGACGTGGTGAAAAAAGCGACAGCTTGCCCGTCAACCGCGCAGGCGGGATGATCCGGGCATGGACTTTTCCCCGCTGACGCTCGCTCCGGCGCAGTGGCAGGCGCTGCAGGACAGCTATGCAACGCCACCACGCGCCTACCATCACTTCGGCCACGTGCGCGCGGTGCTGCAGCACTGCCAGGAGGTTGCCGACGGCCCCGGCTGGCAGCAGCCGGCCGAGGTCTACCTGGCCGTGCTCTACCACGATGCGATCTACGTGGCGGGGCGAAAGGACAACGAAGCACGTTCGGCGCAGATGGCCCTGCAGGCGATCACGCAGGCGCCGGAACTCGCCGCTGTCGATGCCGCCCGGGTCGAGCAGCTGATCCTGCTGACCGCCCGCCATGGCGCGCTCGGCCCGGACGATGTCGATGCCGAGGCCGCGCTGTTCCTGGACTGCGACATGGCGATCCTGGCCGCGCCGGAACCGGTGTTCACCGCCTATGACCGGGGCGTGGCCGAAGAGTACAAGGGCGTGGTGCCGGGCTTCCTGTATCGCGCTGGCCGCCGCCGTTTCCTGCAGGGCCTGCTGCGCGCACCGCGCATCTTCCTCAGCGAGTTCTTCCACCAGCGCCTCGACGCGGCCGCGCGCGACAACCTGCGGCGGCAGCTGGGTCGCTGAGCCAGCCCGCTACACTGGGGCCCGTTTCCACCGATTGCCGCTTCCAACCGTGTCCGTCCCTGATCCCGATCCCCGTCCGCTGCCGCCGGAAGAGCCCGGTCCCAACGAATGCTGTGGCAGCGGTTGCCCGCTGTGCGTGCTGGACCTGTATGCCGACGAGCTGCAGCGCTATCGCAAGGCGTTGGCCGAATGGCAGGCGCGGCACCCGGAAGCCTCCGCATGAGCCGCGCGCGTCCGGCGGCGCTGCTGGCGCTGGCAGCCCTGGTTCTGTTCCTGGTTACCGCGCTGTGGACCCAGTTCGCACGCACCGACCTGGACTGGGTGCGGGCCACGCTCAGCCTCTACCTGCACGGGCCGTGGGGGCTGGCGTTGCGTGCGGCGTACTGCCTGCTGGCACTGGCGATCACCCTGCTCGGCATCGCCCTTTATCGCGGCAGCATCGGCCCGCGGCGCAGCGCGGCGGCGCCGCTGCTGTTCACGGTCTCGGCGCTGGGCCTGGCCACGGTCGCCATCGGTGACAGCTGGCTGCCCGAAGCAACCCCGCTGCTGGCACCGTTCATCCACGGGTTGGCGGCCAACACTGCGTTCCTGTGTGCCAGCGTCGGCATGCTGCTGCAGGCCTGGTACCTGCGCCGCGAACCGGGCTGGCAATCCGCCGCCGGCCTGCTCTGGGGCTGGGCCTGGCTGGCCTTCGTGCTGCTGTGGCTGCACGTGCTGTGGCGTGGCGGGCCGCCGCGCGGGCTGGGGCAGAAAGTGGTGATCGTGGTGATCGTGGGCTGGCTGCTGTATCTGGCGGTGGCGCTGTATCGGCGCAGTCGTCGCGCCGCAGCCTGCTGAAACCCCAACGGCCTGCACCGGTACGTGCCGTGCACGTGGAGGCAGCGTATCGTGTGCGCATTCCATCGGGGCTGCGATATGAAGCGTGCAGGGCTGGGCAGGGTAATGGGCGTGGTGCTGGCGCTGGCCGCACTGCCGGCAACCGCGGCAGCGACCGTGCAGCAGTTCAGCCACGGGCGGTTCGAACAGATTCCGGTGCATATGCCGGCCGGTACCCCGCAGCGGGTGGTGATCTGGTTCCACGAACCGACTCCCGGTGGCGATACCAGCCGTCTGCCGATCGAGGCCCTGCGTGCCGACGGTGCGATGGTCGCCGCCGTGGACATCGCGCACCTGCGCGGCGTGCTCAAGCGCGAAGGCAACCCGACCTGTTCGTTCGGTTCCGGCGATGTCGAGAATTTCTCGCGCTGGCTGCAGGCCTCGCTGCATCTGCCCGGGTACCACCTGCCGCTGGTCGGCGGCGATGGCGAAGGCGCTGAAATGGCCTATGCGCTGGCTGCGCAGGCCGATACGCAGGTGTTCGCCGGCCTGCTCACCACTGGTTTCTGCCCGGACCACAACCACGAGCGCATGGTCTGCGGCGATGGCGTGAAGCGCAACACGCTGCAACCCGCCGAACTGAACTTCCCGTGGTTGAGTGCAGCCGGTGATCACGGCTGCAAGGCGGGCGAGGCCAGCGGTTTCGTGCAGCAGGTGGCGATGGCGCGCGAGTTCAAGCGCACGGCGCGTGGTGATGCCTCACCGGGCCTGGTGGCTGCAGCGCGGGTGATGGGTGCGCAGGCAGGCGTCAGCCTGGCACCGCCGCCGGCCGCGCTGAAGGGCCTGCCGGTGGTGGAAGTACCGTCGACCGGCAACGGCGACACGCTGGCCGTGTTCGTCTCCGGTGATGGTGGCTGGGCCGGCCTGGACAAGGACGTGGCGTCGTCGCTCAACGAGCACGGCGTGGCCGTGGTCGGCATCGACTCGCTGCGCTACTTCTGGAGCGAGCGCACGCCGAAGGGCTTCGCTGCTGACCTGCAGAAGATCATCGATCACTACCGCCAGCAGTGGCACCGCGACAAGGTGATGCTGATCGGTTTCTCGCAGGGGGCCGACGTGCTGCCGGCGACCATCAACCAGCTCGATGCCGATACCCGTGCAGCGCTGGATCGCATCGTGCTGCTGTCGGTAG
Organism: Stenotrophomonas sp. YJH_SMC_131; assembly: GCF_059367975.1. Lineage (NCBI taxonomy): Bacteria > Pseudomonadati > Pseudomonadota > Gammaproteobacteria > Lysobacterales > Lysobacteraceae > Stenotrophomonas > Stenotrophomonas sp. YJH_SMC_131. The sequence continues at coordinate 366,972 of NZ_JCAFRJ010000002.1, forward strand.
GCAAGAAGGCCGACTTCGAGTTCCACGTCAGCAACTGGCTGGGCGGCGGCGGCGACGGCCTGCCGATCGCGCCGGAAGTGGCCAGACTGCCGGCGGAGAAAACGCTGTGCGTGTACGGCGACAAGGATGAGGACGCACTGTGCCCGGACCTGCCGGCCAATGACGGTGTGAAGAAGGTGAAGCTGCCGGGTGACCACCATTTCGGTGGTGACTATGATCGGCTGGCCGAGGTGATCCTCAAGGGCGGTATGTAGCGCTTGGTAGACGCCGACCTTGGTCGGCGCTGGGGCTGAGGGCGCCTTGGGGATGAGCGTGTCGACCAAGGTCGACACCTACCGGGCGACAGGTGGCGCCGGGTATGCCTGGTGGTACGGGGCTTCAGTTGCGCCGCGGGTCCAGCGAGATCAGGCGCGTGGCATCCAGCAGTGCGGCCGGCAGGTGCATGCCACCCGGCGCAGCGAGATAGCGTGGCCGCCACTGCGGGTCGAACTTCGACTTGAAGCGGCGCAGGCCACTGAAGCCGTAGAAGCGTTCGCCATGCCGCGCCAGCAGGCCGGCCAGGCGGTTCCAGCGGCCGGCCAGGCGATGCTGTGCCAGCCCGGACAGTGGCGCCATGCCCAGCGAGAAGCGTGCATAGCCCTGCGCGCGGCCCCACAGGAACAGCTCGATGAAGAGGAAGTCCATCGTGCCCTTCGGCGCCTCGTTGACGTGGCGCATCAGGTCCACCGACAGCTCGGCACCGGCCGGCGCCTGCCACAGGTTGGCGAACGCCACGATCTGGCCTTCGGCCTCGACCAGTGCCACCGGGAACCGCACCAGGTAATCCGGGTCGTAGCTGCCCAGCGAAAAGCCCTTTTCGTCGCCGGCCTTGTCTTCCAGCCACGCGTTGGAGATCGCGTGCAGGCGCGGCAGCAGGCTGGGAATTTCCTCCACCGGTGCCACACGGAAGGACAGGCCGCCGCGCTTGCCGCGGTTCCAGGCCTGGCGCAGGTCCGCACGTTCGCGGCCTTCCAGGCCGAAATCGTGCAGCGGCACCATCGCTTCTTCGCCCAGCTTGACCAGGCCCAGGCCCAGGTCGAGGTAGGTCTGCCAGTAGGACTCGCCGACCTGGTAGAACACCGGGCGCAGGCCGAGCCGGTCGGCTTCCTCGCGGAAGCGCCAGATCAATGCGCGGGCGACCTCCGGCGGGCCGACGGGATCGCCCATCGCGATCAGCGAACCGCCGTAGCGCTGCATCATCACGAAGCCCTGTTTCGCCTCGTCGCGCAGCACCGCCTTGTCGGCGGTCAGCACCAGGCAGGCCTGGGTATCGGTGGCACCGGCCAGTACCGGCGCCAGTGATTGCAGCGTGGCCTCGTCGGCGGCTGGCAGCGGGCTGCGCGTGCTGTGCAGCAGCCGCGCCAGGCCGAACATCACCAGCGCGATCGCCACGACCAGCAACGCGCGCAGCGCGCGTGGTGCGTTGCCGGATATCGCAAACTGCCACCACAGCTCGTTCTGGTACTCGACATGGCTGTAGGTGAAGAACAGCAGCCAGGTGACCGCGACCAGCACCAGGCCGAGGTTGCGCAGCCACGGCCATGACCAGGCTTCGTCCAGCAGCGCGCCCTGACGGTAGAACTCGCGACGTGCGGCCCACAGTGCCATCGCAACCAGCACTGCCGAGACGGCGATCAACAGTTGGCCACCCCGCAGCCACAGCGGCAGCGGGGTGATCATGCACACCGCCATCGCCAGCACCCACGCGGCGTGGCTGCGCCGGGCCAGGCCCTGGCCGATCAGCAGCAGTGCGACGCCGCTGAGGCTGCCGATCAGGTGCGAGGTCTCCAGGATCGGCAGCGAGGCATTGACCAGGTGACGGCGTGGCGTCGGCAGCGTGCCGTCGATGACCAGTGCGGCGCCGATGCTGAACACCGCCAGCGCGATGATCTGCGGCAGCCACGGGCGCAGCGCGTTCCAGCCCGCACGGGTTGCCCCGGCGCTGGCCTGCAGCGGTTGGCGCAGGGCGGGCGCGAGCGCGAGCAGGGTGGCCAGCACCAGCGGCAGCACGTAGTAGGTGACGCGGTAGATCAGCGCCGCTGCCAGCACCGCCGCCGGTGCCACCTGCGGTAACAGCTTCAGCAGGCTCCACTCGAACACGCCAAGGCCGGCGGGCACGGTCGAGACCAGGCCGGCCAGCACGGCCACCAGGTACAGGCCGACGAAGCCGGGCAGTCCGGTCGGCGTGGAGTCCGGCAGCAGCACGTAGAACGCGGCACTGGCCAGCACCAGTTCGATCACGCTCAGCACGGTGACGCCGATCATGGTGCGGCGGTCGGGCAGCCACAACGCATGGCCGAACACGCTGAACTGCCGTCCATCGCGGCCGACCAGCAGCACGGTGCCGAGATATGCGAGCAGGGCGACGATGCCGACGATGCGCACGGCATCGGGATTCAATGGCAATGCCAACGCTGCCGCTGCAGGTTCCATGCACAGTGCCACGCTGATCAGCAGCCATGCCCCGAACACGAAGCCGAGCGTGCTCATCAGCACCACCTGGCCGATCTGCGCCAGGTCCAGGCCGGCGCTGCGGTAGCCACGCAGGCGCACCGCGCCGCCGGTCAACGCGGCAAAGCCCACGGTCTGGCCCAGCGTGTGCGCAAGGAACGCGGTGATGCCGACTCGCGCAGGGTGCACGCGGATGCCGCTGCGACGCAGGCCGATGGCATCGAAGCCGATCAGGCAGGCGTAACTGGCCAGGCCGAGTACCACGGTGAGCGCGATCTGCATGCCACTGAGCTGGCGGAACGCCTGGCGGATGGCCCGGTAGCCGTGCTCGTCGAACTCGTTGGCCAGGCCGTGCAGGGCCAGGGCGAGGATCAGCAGCGGGATGACGATGGTGGCAACCCGCTTCCAGGCTGGCGTGGAAGGGGCAGTGGTGGAATCGACGGGGACGGTCATCGGCGCAAGGGTGCGGCAGGAGGGGCGAGGGCGGTGTCAACGCGGGCGTGGCGCATCGTGCGCCTGTCATCGTCATTTGACCAGTGGGACCGTCGGAGCCCGGTAGTGACGTGTCGCGGAAGGTGCCCGTGCACCCACCGTCGACCGGATTGGAGGACAATGCAGGCCTGATCACCCGCAGGAGCCACGCCCATGATGGAGCGTTACGACGTCGGACCGCGCATGTCCGAAATGACCGTGTACAACAAGGTCGCCTACCTCTCCGGCCAGATTCCGGAAGACACGAGCCAGGACATCACCGGGCAGACCCGGCAGGTGCTGGCGGAGATCGACAAGCTGCTGGCACTGGTCGCCAGTGATCGCCAGCACGTGCTGCGCGCGGAAGTGTTCCTGGCCGATATCGCCGACTTCGACGGCATGAACAAGGCGTGGGACGAGTGGGTGGTCGAGGGCGCGACCCCGGCCCGCGCAACCTTCGAAGCCAAGCTGGCCCACGCCGAGTGGAAGGTCGAGATCGTGGTGACGGCGGCCGTGCCATAACTGCGGGATGGGGTCGGATCCCTTTCCCGCGGAAAGGGATCCGACCCCTGTTACAGGGGCAGCAACTCGATGCAGTCCACCGGGCACGGCGGAATGCACAGTTCGCAACCGGTGCACAGATCGGCGATGACCGTGTGCATGTACTTGGCGCCGCCGACGATGGCGTCCACCGGGCAGGCCTGGATGCACTTGGTGCAGCCGATGCAGTCGGCTTCCACGATCAGCGCCACCTGCGGCACCTTGTGTTCGCCACGCGAACGATCAAACGGAATGGCAGGCACGCCCAGTACCTGCGCCAGCGCGCGCGCGCCGGCATCGCCGCCCGGCGGGCAGCGGTCCACGCCCACCTCGCCGCGCGCCATCGCCTGCGCATATGGGCGGCAGCCGTCGTAGCCGCACTGCCCGCATTGGGTCTGCGGCAGCAGGCGGTCGAGGCGTTCGGTCAGGGGCGGGATCAGGCTCATGCGTGGCGAAGGCTGCGCGTCGGGGTTACTTCAGGGGTTTGCCACGGAACCAGCGCTCGTGGGCCAGCGCCAGCATCGGCTTGTCTTCGGAACTGTCACCGTAGGCATGGATGCGCACGTAGCGGGACAGATCGAACTGGCGACGGATGTGCTCGACCTTGCGCGGGCCGCAGTCGCCACCGGCATAGCGACCGGTCAGGCGGCCGTCCTGGCTTTCCAGCCGGTTGCAGATCAGCTGCAGGCCCAGCTGCTCGCACCATGGCCGCAGGTACAGGTCGAGCGAGCCGGACACGATCACCACGGTATGCTGCTGTTCCCTGTGCCAGCGGATCTGCTCCAGCATTTCCGGGCGCACCACCTCGGGCAGGAACTCACGCGAGAAGCCTGCGGCCAGCGTGGCGATGTCATCGCTGTGGCGGTTGCTGAAGGTCAGGCGGGTGACGCGTGCACGGATGCGTTCGGCCGAGATCAGTTTCAGCTTGTATGCGGCCAGCCACGGGCCGACCTTCCACCACGCCTGCGCCAGCTGTTCGGCGGTGGCCACGCGGCGCAGGAAACGGCCATAGGTATCGCAGGTGGTCACGGTGTGGTCGAAGTCGAACAGCGCCAGTTCCATTCCATTGCTTCCCATCGCGTTGCCTCCGCTGGCCGATGCTGCCGGCAGGCGCGGCGGTGGCCGCGCCCGCTGCAGGCATCAGCGGACCGGCATGCCCGGCTGCGCGCCGCTGTCGGCGTCCAGCAGCGCCAGCGCGCCGCCGTCGAAACCGGCCGACAGGATCATGCCTTCGCTCAGGCCGAAGCGCATCTTGCGCGGGGCCAGGTTGGCGATGAACACCACGCTGCGACCGACCAGGGCTTCCGGCTCGCCGTAGCTGCCACGGATGCCGGAGAAGATCTGGCGCTTGCCCAGTTCGCCGGCATCCAGTTCGAAGCGCAGCAGCTTGTCCGAACCTTCCACGAACTCGCACACCAGCACCTTGCCGATGCGCAGGTCGAGCTTGGCGAAATCGTCGATGCCGATATAGGCCGGAGCATCGGCGCTCTTCGCGTCGTCCTTGGCCGGGGCCGGTGTGGCCGGCTTGGCGGCGTCGGTCCTGGCGGCGGGGGCGGCAGCGGCGGCCGGCTGCAGGGTGTCCTTGGAGGCGTCGATCATGGCGTCAATCTTCTTCGGGTCGATACGGGTGAACAGCGGGGTGTAGTCGGTGATGCGGTGGCCCAGCAGCGGCTGTGCCAGTTCGGTCCAGTCATTGACCGGCGCGGCCAGGAAGGCCTCGGCCTGCGCGGCGGTGGCCGGCAGCACCGGCTTCAGTGCGGTGACCAGCACGCGGAACAGGTTCAGGCCCTGGCTGCACACGGCCTGCAGCTGCGCGTCGGCGCCTTCCTGCTTGGCGATGACCCACGGCTTGACGTCGTCGATGTAGCGGTTGGCTTCGTCGGCCAGGGTCATGGTCAGGCGGATCGCCGCAGCCGGGTCGTTGCGCTCGTAGGCTTCGCGGATCGGCGCCAGGCCGTCGACGAAGCGCTGGTACTGCGCCGCGTCGGGCAGCTGCGCGGCCAGCTGGCCGTCGAAGCGCTTGCTGATGAAGCCGGCGCAGCGGCTGGCCAGGTTGACGAACTTGCCGACCAGGTCGGCGTTGACGCGGGCGATGAAATCACCCAGGTTCAGGTCAAGATCGTCGACGCCACCGCCGGACTTGGCGGCGTAGTAGTAGCGCAGCGCTTCCGGCTCCAGGCCGGCATCGAGGAAGGTACGCGCCATCACGAAGGTGCCGCGCGATTTGCTCATCTTGGCACCGTCCACGGTCAGGTAGCCGTTGACGTGCAGGCGGGTCGGCGCGCGGTGGCCGGTACCGTGCAGCACCGCCGGCCAGAACAGGCCGTGGAAGTTGACGATGTCCTTGCCGATGAAGTGGTGCAGTTCGGTGGCGGTGCCGGCGCGCAGGTGCGCTTCGAAGTCTTCGCCGAGCTTGCCGCACAGGGTCTGGAAGCTGGACAGGTAGCCGATCGGCGCATCCAGCCAGACATAGAAGTACTTGCCCGGCTGGCCGGGAATCTGGAAACCGAAGTACGGCGCATCGCGCGAGATGTCCCACGCGCGCAGGCCACCTTCGGCGTTGAGCCACTCACCCAGCTTGGCCTTCACGCCCGGCAGGGCGACATCGCCGGCCAGCCATTCGCGCAGGAATGCATCGAAGTGGCCCACCTCGAAGAAGAAGTGCTCCGAATCGCGCATTTCCGGCGTGGCGCCGGAGATGACCGAACGCGGCTCCTTCAGGTCGGTCGGTGCATAGGTCGCGCCGCAGACTTCGCAGTTGTCGCCGTACTGGTCGGGGCTGCCGCAGTTCGGGCAGATGCCCTTGACGTAGCGGTCGGGCAGGAACATGCCCTTGGCCGGGTCGTAGAACTGGGCGACCGAACGGCGGCTGATGTGGCCGGCCGCTTCCAGCTTCAGGTAGAACTGCTCGGTCAGTGCCTTGTTGGCCGCCGAGTTGGTCGAGTCGTAGTGGTCGAAGGCCACGCCGAAGGCGGCGAAGTCACGTTCGTGGCTGGCCTGGATGTTGGCGATGAAGGTTTCCGGGGTGACCCCGGCCTTTTCCGCGGCCAGCATGATCGGCGTGCCGTGGGTGTCGTCGGCGCAGACGAACCAGGCCTTGCCGCCGCTCATTCGCCGCGCACGCACCCAGATGTCGGCCTGGATGTAGCCGACCAGGTGGCCCAGATGCAGCGGGCCGTTGGCGTAGGGCAGGGCGGTGGTGACGAGCGCGGTACGGGTCATGGTCGCGGGGTGAAGCCGAGGGGAACCGCAGAGTATCGCATGCCCGCAACGACGTGACCCGGCCGGGGCCGGGTCACGGGGATGAAGCGGGGGCCGGGGCGCTTACTCGCGCTGCCAGGTCTGCGCGCGGCAGATGAAGGCGATGCAGCCGGACACGTCCAGCCTGGTGCCACCCGGCTGCAGCTCCATCTTCGACTTGTAGGTCTTGCCGTTGGCCGGGTCGAGGATGGTGCCGCCGGACCACTTGTTGGCGCCATCGGCCTTCAGGTTCCAGAGGATGGTCATGCCCTTCACCGGCTTGTTCCTGTTGGCGCCTTCACATCCATCGCAGACCGGGTTCGGGCCCTTGTCCGAGTGCAGGATGTCGACCACCTTGCCGGTCAGGGTGCCGTTGGCGGCTTGGCTGATCTCGACGATCGACTTCACCTTGCCGGTCTTGTCGTCGATGGTCTTCCAGCGGCCGGCGGCGCCGTCGGCGGCCTGGGCCGACAGGGCGGCCAGGCACAGCGGCAGTGCCAGCAGCAGGGTCTTGAAGGTGTTGCGCATGGTCCCCTCCCAGGGTTCATTCCGGCACGGTGCCGGCATGGGTCGACTGTATACCCATTCGGCGGGGTATGGGGAAGGGGGGCTTTGCAGGGCTGCGCCCTGCACCTGCGGAGGCAGCCGCAACAGCCGGAGCAACAGCAAAAGCGGACTTGCTGAGGGATGGCGGGGCACTGTGGGTTTGCGGGGCCGCCGTAAACCCGTCCCTGGGGGCTTGGTCGCCGCATCCATGCGGCTCACACCCCGCAAACCCACAATGCCCCTCCTTCGACAGTTTCCGGCGATCTGCCGGTGCTGGTGCGGTTGGTGGGTGTCGACCTTGGTCGACACAGATCCATGCCATGCGTGGATGACGTTTCCGGTGGCGGCGATGGGGTCAGATCCCTTTTCCGTCGGAAAAGGGATCTGACCCCCGGGGACGTCAACCGGCTTCGTACAGCTCCAGCGGCAGGTCGTCGGGGTCGGCGAAGAAGGTGAAGCGGCGGCCGGTGTACTCGTCCACGCGGATCGGTTCGCACACTACGCCGTGCGCTGACAGGCGCTGGATGAAGGGTTCCAGCGTGGCCACGCGGAACGCGAGGTGGCGCAGGCCCTGGGCTTCCGGGCGGCTGGGACGGGGCGGCGGCGAGGGGAAGGAGAACAGTTCCAGCTGGCCGCCGTCGGGCAGGGCCAGGTCCAGCTTCCAGGAATCGCGCGCGGCGCGGTGGTTCTCGGCCAGCACGCGCAGGCCGAGGATGCGCACGTAGAAGTCTTTTGAACGTGCGTAGTCGCTGCAGATCAGTGCGGCGTGGTGGATGCCCAGCAGGGCACCGGAATCGGCGGTCATTGCAGGGTGTCCAGCCAGCGCTGGGCGATCTTCAGCGCCAGCGGATAGGGTTCGGGGTCGTTGCGGTTGGTCAGAACGATCACGGTCAGGTGTTTTTCCGGGTGGCGCACGATCACGTTGCGGAAGCCGATGCTCTCGCCGCTGTGCCATTGCACGGGGCCATTCAGCCGCCAGCCGAACCCGTAGTGCGGTACATCCGGTTCGGGCGTCGATGTGGCGGGGCTGAACATCGCGCGGCGCGAGGCCTTCGACAGCAGGCGGTCGTCGTACAGCGCCGCATCCCAGCGGGCCAGGTCGTCCAGCGAGGAATAGATGCCGCCATCGCCGAGCACGGCGCTGGTGGTGCTCTGGTCGGTGCGCCGCCAACGGCCATCGATCCAGCTGTAGCCATAGGCGCGTGCGGCGATGGTATCGATGCCGTCCTGATGGGCCACGGTGTGGGCCATGCCCAGCGGGCGGAAGATGCGCTGTTGCAGGAAGGCTGCGAAATCCTGGCCGGAGGCGCGGCCGACGATCAGTGCCAGCAGCGCATAGCCGCTGTTGCTGTAGTGGTACTGCGTGCCGGGCGCGAAGTTCAGCCGGTCCTGGCGCGACAGCAGGGTCAGCACATCGGCGTCATGCACCTGCCGAGCATCAGCCGGGTCCATCAGGTCTTCGTAGTCGGGCAGGCCACCGGTATGCGAGAGCAGCTGGCGGATGGTGATGGCGGCCGCAGCCGGGGGCAGTTCGGGCAGCCATTGCCGGGCAGGTTGGTCCAGCCCGAGCCGGCCATCTTCCACCAGCAGCAACACCGCCGCAGCGGTGAACTGCTTGCTGACCGAGGCCAGCCGGAAGTTGCTGGCCGCGGTGACCGCCGTGCCGTCCTCCACCACCGCCAGGCCATAGCCGCGCCGGAATACCGGTTTGCCGTCATGCAGCACCAGTACGGCGGCGCCGGGCACCTGGCCGTCGTAGGCCTGCATCAGGCCGTCGATGCCCGCATCCGGTGGGGCCAGCACCGGTGCGGCAACGGTGGCCAGCGGCAGCAGGCCCAGCACGGCGGCGAACAGGGCGACGGCAGGACGCATGGCGGCTCCGGAAGGCTCAGGGTGACGGGGCGGGCGTGGCGCTGGCCGGCTGGGCCATCCAGCGTTCCATCTTGCGGTCCAGCACGTCCAGCGGCATCGAGCCGTCCTTCAGCAGTTCGGCGTGGAAGCGGCGCAGGTCGAAGGCGGCGCCCTGGCGCGCCCTGGCCTTGTCGCGCAGGGCGACAATGGTGGTCAGGCCGGCCACGTTCGACAGTGCCTGGCCAGGCTGGGCCATGACCCGCTCGACTTCGGCGTTGGCATCGTCGCTGCTCATGTCCACGGTCTTCTGCAGGTAGGTGACAGCCTGCTGCTTGCTCCAGCCCTGGGCATTCACGCCGGTATCGGCCACCACGCGGGCGGCGCGCAGCAGGCGCGAGTACAGGTAGCCGATGCGGTCGTAGGGATCGGTGTAGATGCCCAGGTCCTCGCCCAGCGTTTCGGCGTACAGGCCCCAGCCTTCGACGAAGGCGAGATCGCCACCGAGGCGGCGGAAGCGCGGCAGCTTGGCCAGCTCCTGTTGCAGGCCCAGCTGCACGTGGTGGCCGGGGATCGCTTCATGCAGGTACTGCACCGGCACGGTCCAGCGCTTGCGGCCGGGCAGGTCGCGGGTGTTCACGTACAGCACCGCGGATTGCCCGGGCAGTGCCGGCTGGTAGGCAGCGGCAGCGGCGGTGAGCGCACGCTCCGGTTCCACCGCGCGTACGTCCAGCGGCGCCTTGGGCAAGGTATCCAGCACCTGCGGCAGGCGTGCGTTGACCTGCTGCTGCACCTGGCGGTAACGGTTGATCAGCGCATTGGCATCGCCGTACTGGAACTGGCGGTCGTTGCGCATGCTGCGCAGCAGCTTGGTGGGGGTGCCGCGCAGCTTGGCATCCTTCATCACCGTGGCGATCTGCGCCTGCAGTTCCTGCACGCGTTGTTCGCCCAGCGCGTGCAGCTGCGCGGCGGTCTGGTCGCTGGCGGTGGTCTGCACGATCAGGCTGGCGTACCAGGCCTGGCCATCGGGCAGTGCGCCCAGGCCGCTGCTGGCGCGCGTGGCCGGCAGGTATTCGGTGGCGATGAAGCCGCGCAGGGCGCGATAGGCCGGCATGATGCGCAGTTCGATCATGCGCTTGTACTCGGCGCTGATGCGCGCCTTGTCCTCGGCCGGGATGGTGTTGGGCATGGTGCGGATCGGCGACCAGAAGATGCTCTCTTCGGCGGTCGGCTTGATCACCGCATCCAGTTGCGGCAGCACTTTTTCCATCAGGTCGCGCGGCTGTACCACGCCGGCCTTCATGCCTTGGCGCATGTTGTCGATGGCCTGGTCGAACAGTTCGGGAATGCCCAGCGAACGGCGCGACCAGGTGTCGTAGTCCTGCACGGTGTTGAATGGCTGCGCGCCGGCACCGGCACCGAGGATCGCCATGATGCTGCCGATGTTGTAGTACTGGCTGATCGGCATCATCCAGCTCGGGTAGCGCTCGGCGGCCAGCGAGGCGCGTGCGTCGCGCACGAAGATCTCGTAGCTGAGCAGGTCCTGGCCCTGCAGGCCATCACTGCCGAGCTTCTCGACCTTGCCCAGCCATTGCGTGGTGAAGTCGTGCGACTGCTGGCGCCAGGCGGCGGACAGGATGTTGGGCAGCTGGTCGTTGTAGCGGGATTCGCCCTGGAAGGTGGCCTGCAGCGGGTTCAACCGCATCGAGGCATCCCAGTACTCGTCGTACAGGCGCTCCAGCTGTACCTGCTTGGGTACGGCACGGGCCGGCGCCACCGGACGCGGCGCGGCGCGGCGTGCCGAGCTGCCACGCGCCGGTGCGGTGGCGCGGGCGGGCCTGGCCTTGGGCTTGGCAGCCTGGCGGGTCTGCGCGGCGGCAGGGCGGCTGGCCTTCTTTTTCGCTGCTTCGGCCGACGGCACGGCACTGAACAGGAACAACGCGGCGATGGCGGCGGCCAGGGCGCGGGTGGGATGCGGCATCAGGAGCTTCCGTGGAACACAGACCGTGGAGCTTGCACGATCCGGCCGCGTACGGCCAGCGTGAAGGCGCAGTCAGCTTGCCGCCGCTGGGGCTTCAGTCAGCCGCCGCCGCCGCGCGCAGCGCAGCGGCCCTGTCTGCGCCCAGATAGCGGGTGATCGCACGCCGCATCAGGTACAGCACCGGAATCAGGGCAATTGCAAAGCCCATCTTGTAGATGTAGTTGACGCTGCTGACGGCCAGGAACAGCGAGGTCGGCCAGTGCTGCGGGCCGAGCACGAAGGCGATCCAGATCACCACGAAGCTGTCCACCACCTGCGAGATCGCGGTGGACCCGGTCGCACGCAGCCACACGTGGCGCTCGCCGGTGGCCTGGCGGATGCGATGGAACACCGCCACGTCGATCAGCTGGCCGAGCAGGAAGGCCACCAGTGAACCGGCGATGGTCCACATGCCCTGGCCGAACACCGCTGCGAATGCGGCCTGGTAGTCCGGCACGCCGTGCCCGTCCATGGAGGTGACCCACCAGCTGGCCGGCGCCAGCGAGATCGCCGCGAAGGCGAACAGGAAGCCATAGGCGATCAGGACCACGGCCAGCCACGAGATGAAGCGCACGCCGCGCTTGCCGAAGAACTCGTTGATGGTGTCGGTCATGATGAACACCACCGGCCATAGCAGGGTGCCGGCGGTGAAGCTGAGCGAACCAGTCTGGCCGAACAGGTTCCAGTTCAGCGGATCGATGCCGAGGGTGTCTTCCAGCGCGAAGATCTTCACTCCGATCAGTTCGGCCAGCACCGCATTGCCGCAGAAGAACGCAGCCAGCACGATGAACAGCAGGACCGCGCGGTCCTGCAACGGGCGCTCGATCGGCGCCGCGGTCATTCGCTGCGATCGCCGGCGCGCGTGAACGGAACGCTGGACGGCGCGACGGCGCCGCCGGAAATGATGAAGCTCATGGCCTGGTCGACGGTCCAGTCGGTCGGGGTCAGCAGTTCCACCGGCACGATTTCCAGGTAACCCGAAGTCGGGTTCGGCGTGGTTGGCACGTACACCGCGGCCAGTTCACGGTCGGTGCCGTGTTCCTTGATCACGCGGGTGACCAGCCCGACCGACTTCATGTCGCGGTGCGGGAAGTCGATCAGCACCACGCGCTGGGTGCTGCCCGGTTCGGTCTGCAGCATGTCCAGCAGCTTCTTGGCGCTGTCGTAGATGATGCTGGCCAGCGGAATGCGCTTGATGACCGCGCCGACCCAGCGCAGCAGGCGCTGGCCCAGCACGCGGCGGCTGGCCACGCCCACCGCCAGGATCACCAGCAGGGTGGCCAGCAGGGCGATGGTGTTCTGGATCCACTCGGCCCGGACCCAGCCGAGGTAGTGCGGAAAGCTTGTCGCGATCTGCTCGGAAAGTGGCACCACCAACGGGCTGGAAATGCCCGACAGCAGCACGAACACGAACTTGACCACGACCCAGGTCAGCCAGATCGGCAGCAGGGTCAGCAGGCCGGTCAGGAACAGGCGCTGCAGGGAGGGGCGGGGGACCAGGGCGGGGGCTTCGAGCGACATGTGCGCATTGTAGCGGTCACGGCCGCTCGATTACGCTGAGCAATCGACTGCGGCAACGGCACATGGAAGGGAAGCTGTGTTGAAGATTCTGCGCGGACTGGGTTGGACCCTGGCAGGCCTTCTGGTGCTGGCCATCGTGGTGTGGTGCGCCTCGCGCATGTGGCCGGTGCCGGAATCGCGGCTACAGGCCCAGCAGCGCCTGCAGGCCCGCCTGCCTGTCCACGGCCACAACGGTTTTGCGCTGCTGTGGACGCTCGCGTTCGACGATCTGGACGCGCGCCAGCGCGAACAGGCCCTGGCCCGCGACGTGCAGCGTTGGGAGGCCGATCCGCGCGGCAATGGCGGCGCCGGACCGCAGCTGGCGGAGGACCATGACGCGCTGCGATCACGACCGGCGGCCAGCTGCGGGCCGACCGCCAGTGACTGCCTGGGCCAGGTGCGCGCCGACCCGCAGCGCTTCGTCGATGCCCACGCTGGCCACCAGCAGCTGCATGCGCGCCTGGACCAGCTGGCCGATGCGGACCACTTCGTGTCGCCATTCCGGCCCAAGGGCGACGGCATCCTGGTGCCGATGCCGACCTATGGCCTGATGATCGATGCCACCAGCGCACGCGCGCTGGCCTATGTGCAGGGCGATATCGACGGTGCGCTGCGTGGCAGTTGCAGGGGGCTTCAGCTGGGCCGGCGGCTGGTGACGGGCGGCAGTTACCTGGTGGAGAGCATCATCGGTGCCAGCCTGGTGCAGGCCAATGCCCAACTGCTGGCCGACATGCTGGTCGAACTGCCGGCCGACCATCCGTTGCCAGCGGAATGCGATCAGGCAATGCAGCCGATGCTGGCCGCCGAACAGAGCCTGTGCCGTGCGATGCAGGGTGAGTACGCGATGAGCCGGGCTGCGATCGAAACTTCGGCGCAGGAATTCAGCGGGGTGCTGGTCCTGGATCGCAGCAGCACCCTGGCGCGCGCGGCGGGCAATCTGGGCTGGGCCTGCGGCGCGGCGGCGATGGCGGCGCTGGAAGCGGATCGCCCGCTGCCGGTGCCGGCACCGCCGCAGCATGACTTTGGCTGCCTGTCGAACATCCTGGGGTGCGTGCTGACCGATATTGCCCGCCCGGTCTATCCGGCCTATTCGTCACGGACCCAGGATGCCGCCGCGATGGTGCGGCTGATCGGCGCGCAGCGCTGGCTGCGGCAGCAGGCGCAGGATCCGGTGGATGCGCTGCAGCGCCTGCCTGCGCAGTTCCGCTCGCCGGTGCGGGCACCGCAGCTGTCGGCCGATGGCCGCCGTCTGCAGGTGCCGCGGCGTTCACCGTCGCGCAGCACCGACGAGAGCCCATGGCTGTCGGTGCCGCTGGTGATGGAGAACGCCCCGGCCGCTGCTGCGCGCGACTGAGCAGCGTCTCAGTCGCTGCCCGCCAGCGGATCGAATGCCCAGCCATCACCAATGGTCTGCAGCGTCCAGCGGCGGCGGCTGTGCAGGGCCTCCCAGTGCACGCTGTCCTTGTCGTCCTCGATGCTGCCTTCGCTCCGCTTTACCCTGCCGGTGGAGAAGTTCACGCTCACCGACTCGGTCTGCCCGGAATTGCGCATCACCGAATTCTGGTCGTAGCCGATCAGCGCAAAGGCATCGTCCTGCCAACGGAAGGTAAAGGCGGTCGTGCCCATTGACCAGCTGCCCGCGCTGGCGAATGAAAACAGTGCGACCTTCAGGGTGCCCCGCTGGATGCTGACGCCGCCGTCTTCGAGCGGGTCGCTCATCACCGGATTGTCCGGGCGTGGTATCAGCTGGTGGTCCTGCACCGCCAGCACGTAGCCTGACGGGCGCGACCACGCCACGGCGAGAATGCGCGGGTTGCTGTCGTACGGCGAGGGACCCAAGCCATCGTGCTCGATGACGTTGCGTGGCGCCTGCTGACGCAGCACCAGCACCAGGTCCGCGCGGCCATCCTGGTCGAGATCGCCTTCGACGCTCGATTCAAGTGCCCAGCCCTGGGGGACGAAACCGGCGGCATTGGCCGCCTGGGCCGGCAGCGTCGGATACTGCACCGGTGGCAGGTCGAGGGCGTGGGTGGTGAAGGACAGCAGGGTCAGCAGTGTGGCAAGCGCATACGGGCGCATCGGAGCCTCCATGGCAGGGAGGCCGAGGATAGCGCGCGCGTGCTGGATCAGCGTGCGTGCGGCTTCAACCGCAGGTACACCTGCTTGCGTACCTGGGCGACCACTTCGCCGCTTTCGTCGACGACATCGTTGCTGAACCAGCGCAGCACCTTTTCGCCGCCGGCCGCTTCGGCACGCAGTTCGGCCAGCAGTGCATCATCGATGCGGAACGAAGTGCGCACCGTGCCCCGGCCAGGCTTGAGGAAATCGATCGCACCGGCCCGGTCCCAAACGTAATAGTCACGGCCGAGGATGTGCAGCAGGCCCAGCATCCAGAATGGATCGGTCATCGCGAACAGGCTGCCGCCGAAATGCGTGCCCACGTAATTGCGGTTCCACGGCCGCAGTCGCAGTGCCACGTCGATCTGCCGGTAATCGGGCGTGATCCGGGTGACGTGGATGCCGGTGAACAGGAACGGCGGCCAGAGGTTGATGCCGAAGCGGAACAGGCGGGCGTTCATGCGGGTCCGGGGCGCGAGGCGAGGTGCCCAGTCTAACCATTCGCATGCGTATGTTGCACCCCGGGAGTCACGTCCCGCCGTCGATCATGAACCCGTCGCGGCCGTTGGCCTTGGCCTGGTACAGGGCGGTGTCGGCGCCTTCCACGAAATGGTGCGGTTGCAGGTCACCGTCGGGCACGCGGGTGAATACCCCGATGGTGAGCGTGACGCCGTCATCGCTGCCATCGCCCGGCGCCGGCAGTGCACGCACGCAGGCAATCAGGTCCTCGATCACCCGGCGCGCGCCCTCGGCCGGCGTATCCGGCAGCACCAGTGCGAATTCGTCGCCACCGTAGCGCGCCGCCATGTCGCGCGGGCGGCGCGCATGGGCGCCGATCAGGCGGGCGACATCACGCAGCACGCGGTCACCGACCTGGTGGCCATGGCGGTCGTTGTGGCGCTTGAAGTGGTCGACGTCGATCAGCGCCAGGCTCAATGGCTTGCCACTGCGCCGCGCGGCGTCGCATTCCTGCTGCAGTGACTGCTCGAAGCGCAGGCGGTTGCCCAGGCCGGTGAGGGCATCGCGGTTGGCCAGGCGGTGCCAGGCCGAGATCCGCCACACCGCCCAGACCAGCAGTGCCAGCACCACGCCCAGCATCGCGCTGGCCGGTGCCCACCACAGGTCACCGGTGCGCAGCAGCAGCCAGCTCAGCAGCGGCGGCATCGGCAGCGAACACAGCGCGACCAGCCACGGCAGGCGCAGGCCGAGCAGGATCACGCACAGCGCCACCAGCACGCCACTGATGGCGTGCTGCCAGGCGTGCGGCAGCACGTCGATCTGCTTGTGCTGCAGCAGCATCGAGGTGATGTTGGCCTGGTACTCGCTGCCGCTCATCCAGAACTCGCGGGTGGTCGGGGTCAGCAGGCGAGGCGCGATGCCGCTGGCCGTCATCCCGACCACGATGCGGCGGCCATGCAGCATCGCTCCATCCACGTGCCCATCGAGCACGTCCGCATAGGACACCTGCGGCAGCCGCTCGGGCGGGCCGGCGTAGCGCACGCGCACGTAATCATCGCGACGCCATTGATAGGGCGAGCCCAGCGCCGGGTCGGGGTCGGGCAGGCCGCGTACCGCACCCGCCGGCAGGTCGGCCAGTGCCAGGCCCAGTGCCGGCCAGTGCGGCCGTCCGATACCGGCGTGCAGATAGACGCCGCGGGCGACGCCGTCCCCATCCACCTCGACATCGGTGTGGCCGATCGCGGCAGCACTGGCGGCGATCTGCGGGATCGGCAGCATTTCCTCGGCCATGCGGTCGCCGGCCGCCGGTGCCGCCAGCACCGGCAGCACCACCCGGCCGTTGCGTCGGATCGCGGCCGCCAGCTCATCATCCTGGCGGCTGTCGCGACGGTCGGGTTCGGACAGCATCAGGTCCAGCGCAACGCGTTCGGCGCCGGCATCGGTCAGGCGGTCCAGCAGGCGGGCATGCACCGAGCGCGGCCAGGGCCACTGGCCGATACGCTGCAGGCTGCCTTCGTCGATGGCCACGATCAGCACGCTGGGGTCGGGGCGGTAGTCCCAGTTGCCGACCAGTGCGTCATAGGCCGCCTCGTCCTGCCGCCACAGCCATTGGCCCTGGCTGGCCACGATGGTCAGCACGCCGGCCAGCAGGGCCAGCAGGATCCGCTTCGACCATGGCAGCGGCGAGCGCCTCACAACAACAACCAGAGCAGCAGTGCACCGCCACCGGCGCCGTAGCACAGGCGGCATGGCAACGGGATCTGCTGGGCAGGGGAGAACTCGCCGGCGTGGCCGTCATCGTCGATGTACTGCACGCGCACGTGCAGCGTGCCGCTCCACGGGCGCTTGAAGCTCACCTGCGGCTGGGCCACGGTTTCATCGATCAATGGGGCCTTGAAGTCACCGCGGCGATCCACCTGCACCCGGTAGCGCTGTCCTTCGCTGCCGGCCTGCCAGCGCAGGGTGAGCTCGCCGTGCGCGGCCTCGGGCGGTTGCAGTGCCGGGTCCACCGGCTCGTTGCTCAGCTGCAGCGGCAGCGCCTGGCCATAGCGGCCCTGGTGGCCTTCGGCATCGCGCGAGGCCACGCGCCAGTAGTACTGTCCGGGCGGCAGCGGTTGCGCCAGGCGCAGGTCGGTCGCATGGGTAGCCTGCTCCTGCAGTGGCTGCCGGAAGCTGGGTTCGGCGGCGATCTGCAGCACGCTGCTGCGTGCACCGGGGGCCTGGCTCCAGCGGAAGCGCGGGCGGTCGCTGTTGATCGTCTGCCCATGCAGCGGCGATACGGTCAGCGGCGGCGGTGGCTGGTCACTGAGCTCGAAATCGGCGCTCGCATCCAGGCCTTCGACGCCCTGTGCGTCGACCGCGCGCAACAGGAGGCGCAGCTGGCCGGGCGGCAGGTCGCCGATCGCCAACCGGGTGTCGGCGGTGGTGGTGGCGAACAGCAGGATCTCCGGCGTTGCCGCCTGCACCACTTCCACCCGGTAGTGATCGGCGCCAGTGACCGGTTCCCAGGCAAGCAGGGTCGGCAGCGGCGCCAGGCGCAGCGCGTCATTGCGCAGCGCCGGCGCCGGCAGCAGGGCCGAGACCGCGGCGGGGGCCGCATCGGCGCTGCTGCTGCGGGTGGACTGCCCCGGCCGTACCAGCCGCTGGCCATGGGGGTTGCCGACCTGCACCTTGCCCTGCAGGACCTCGGTGGCGCCGACGTGCCCGGTATCCCCGGCGCTGACCCGGAACACCGTGCCGCGCACGCTGCTGGTCGCGGTGGGTGCATCGATGATGTAGCGCGAGGCCGGGCCGCGCGCCGGCGTCACCCGGTTGCTGGCGCGCCCCTGCTGCAGGCGCAGGCGGGTGTCGACCATGCCGGTGTGGCCATAGCGGCTGAGCTGGTCCAGGCGCAGGCGCGAGTATTCGCGCAGCTGCAGGCGCGAGGCATCGGCGAATTCCAGCGTGATGCTGGAATCGCCCTCGGTTTCCACGGTGTCACCGATATGCAGCTGCTCGCCGGCCTGGAGCGCACGGGTCGCCGTGCCATCGGCACCGGACAGCTCGACCTTGCCGCGCACCGACAGCACCCGGGCCGGCGCCGGTTCGGTGCGCAGCCAGCTGATCGGGAAGCGCAGCAGCTGGCCCGGCGGCAACTGGTAGGGGTTGTCGATGCGGTTGTGCTGCTGCAGCTGCTGCCAGCGTACCGAGGGTTTCAGGTACAGCCCACCCAGGTCCCACAGGGTGTCGCCGGGCCGGACCCGGTAGTTCCAGTCCTGGGCGCCGGCGATGGCAGGCGGCAGGAGGAGGGCGCAGAGCAGGGCGCCCGTTAAACGCATGGCGAACGACAGAGAGCGGACGACGGTCACAGTTTGCAATCCCGGCAATGCGGGGGTGCAGCTGCAAGACCCCATGGCCCCGACCTCATCCCCCCGAACGGATCGTGGCGACCGCAAGGCCGCCAGCGCGCGCATTATTGCCCGCGTTCAGTGCAGGGATTCTGAACGGAGCGGGCTTCCGTTCAGAACAGCAGCGACGCCATCCTGCGGCGGTACTGGCCCACAAGGTCCTCGTCGGAGATCACATTGAAGGCGTCGATCAAGGCTTTGCGTGGCAGGCCCTCCTCGAATCCACGGTCGATCCGCAGCATTTCCAGGAACTGCGCCAGGGCGGCCTCGTCATGCCCGCCCAGCAGCAGCTGCACGCCGCGCAGGTGGCGGGCCTTGAGATCCTTGCCATCAGCGGCGATGCGGGCCTCCAGCACCTCGGCCGCCGGGGCATCCTTCAGCGCAGCGGCGAAGGCCAGGCGGGCACGGGCGCGCACGGCGCGGTCGTCGGTGGCCAGATTGGCCGGCAGGCCGTCGATCAGGGTACCGGCCTCGTCCACGCCGCCGATCTGCAGCAGGGCCAGGGCCAGGTCGAGCTTCAGCTCATCCTTGTCCGGCTCGGCGGCGATCTGCGCGCGCAGTACGTCGACCTGCGCCTGCGGGTCCAGCGGGGCGTCATCTTCAGGGGCGGCATCGCCGACATCGGCCGGCACGATGCCGTGCTGGGCCAGGAATTCACGCAGCTGGCCTTCCGGAATGGCGCCGGGGAAGCCGTCCACCAGCTGGCCGCCCTTGACCAGGAACACGGTGGGCACCGAGCGGATCTGGAAGGCCGCCGCGATCTGCTGTTCCTTGTCGACATCGACCTTGGCCAGCTCGAAAGCGCCGTTGTACTCGGCAGCCAGCTTTTCCAGCATCGGGCCCAGGGTCTTGCACGGCCCGCACCAGGTGGCCCAGAAGTCGACCAGCACCGGCGTCTGCAGCGACTTCTGCAGGACTTCGGCCTCGAAGGTCGCAGTGGTGGCGTCGAATACGTAGGTCGTCTCGGTCATGGGGGAGGCATCGCTTGGCATCTGGAGACCGATTCTATGGTGACGATCGATGTCGGTCTCAACCCTGCCATCACGGAGTACGCCCTCGAGTGGTGCTGGCGGGCCGGCAGGGGCGCAGTGCAGCGTGTGGATCACCCACTAGCCGGAGGCGACAGGCTTCGATGGGGAGGCGCGCTTGCGACAGGGCGGAACTGCCATGCCTCGAGCATCACGGTAGGCGCAGCAGGCGGATATTGAAGTGCTCTGAAATGCGCCGCGCTTGGCGCATCGCGCCGCTGCCGCGACAATGCCGTGGTCCATTCCTTTCCGGGTGATTGCGCGCAATGTCCGTGGTCCGGCTTGATCGTTGGTTGGGGCTGCTTGCGGCAGTCGTATTCGTCCTGGCCGTGGCCGGCTTCGGTGCCGGCCTGGACGGCTATGCCCAGGCTCGCCACCCGGTGGCGCTGCTGGGTGCGCGCGGTGTACCGCATGCGCTGGCCTTCAATCTGCTGGGTTTCGTGCTGCCCGGCGTGCTGGCGGTGGCGGTGGCTGAACGCCTGCGCCGCAGTCTGCCGGCCACTGCTGGCTGGGCGCCACGGGTCGGCAGCCAGATGCTGCTGCTGGCCGGTCTGGCCTTTGCCGCGATGGGGCTGCTGCCACTGGACGTGGATGACCTGCATGGGCCCGCCAGCCAGCTGCATGCCAGCGCCTGGATGATCTGGGTGCTGGGTTTCGTCGCCGGCACCGTGCTGCTGGGCGTGTCCCATCTGCGCCAGGCGCATGGCCGGGCCTCGGGCGCAGTGGCCCTGGGCTGCGGCGTGCTGGCCGCGCTGGCGGCGTTCGCCCTGCAGGGCACACTGCCGGCGCCGATGGCACAACGGCTCGCGTTCGCCTGCTGGCTGGTCTGGCTGGCGGCGGCCCTGCCGCTGTCGCGTCCGCGCTGAGACGCCTCCCCGAGCGCCGCGGCGCCGGCGTCCGGCAGGCAGGATTGGAGCCATTTGCCGCACTGCGGTACGCTGTACCGCTTTGCCGCCGCATCCGCGTGTTCCATGACCAGCGCTGAAACCAACGCCTACGACCCGCAGCAGGTTGAATCCGCCGCCCAGCAGTACTGGGACGCCACCCGTGCCTTCGAGGTCGACGAGACTTCGGACAAGCCGAAGTACTACTGCCTGTCGATGCTTCCGTACCCGTCCGGTGCGCTGCACATGGGCCACGTGCGCAATTACACGATCGGCGACGTGATCAGCCGCTACAAGCGCATGACCGGCCACAACGTGCTGCAGCCGATGGGCTGGGACGCGTTCGGCCTGCCGGCGGAAAACGCTGCGATCAAGAACAAGACCGCGCCGGCGGCGTGGACCTACAAGAACATCGACCACATGCGCAGCCAGCTGAAGTCGCTGGGCTATGCCATCGACTGGTCGCGCGAGTTCGCCACCTGCCGTCCGGACTATTACGTCCACGAGCAGCGCATGTTCACCCGCCTGATGCGCAAGGGCCTGGCCTACCGCCGCAACGCGGTGGTGAACTGGGACCCGGTCGACCAGACCGTGCTGGCCAACGAGCAGGTCATCGACGGCCGCGGCTGGCGCTCCGGTGCGCTGGTGGAGAAGCGCGAGATCCCGCAATGGTTCCTGCGCATCACCGACTACGCCCAGGAACTGCTGGACGGCCTGGACGAGCTGGACGGCTGGCCGGAATCGGTCAAGACCATGCAGCGCAACTGGATCGGCCGTTCCGAGGGCCTGGAGATCCAGTTCGATGTGCGCGATGTCGATGGCAGCGCGCTGGACCCGCTGCGCGTGTTCACCACCCGCCCGGACACGGTGATGGGCGTGACCTTCGTGTCGATCGCCGCCGAGCACCCGCTGGCGCTGCATGCGGCGAAGAACAACCCGGAGCTGGCGGCGATGCTGGCCGACCTGAAGCAGGGTGGCGTGTCCGAGGCTGAACTGGAAACCCAGGAAAAGCGCGGCATGGACACCGGCCTGCGCGCGCTGCATCCGGTCACCGGCGAGCCGGTGCCGGTGTGGGTCGCCAACTTCGTGCTGATGGGCTACGGCACCGGCGCGGTGATGGCCGTTCCGGGCCATGACCAGCGCGACAACGAAGTGGCCAACAAGTACGGCCTGCCGATCAAGCAGGTGATCGCGCTGAAGGATGCGCGCACCGAAGAGGAGCGCAACTGGGACGGTAGCCGCTGGCAGGACTGGTACAGCGACAAGAGCCGTGCCTTCGAGCTGGTGAACTCGGCCGAGTTCGACGGCCTGGATTTCCAGGGCGCCTTTGAAGCCCTGGCCGAACGTTTCGAGCGCAAGGCCCAGGGCCAGCGCCGCGTCAACTACCGCCTGCGCGACTGGGGCGTGAGCCGCCAGCGCTACTGGGGCTGCCCGATTCCGGTGATCTACTGCGCCAAGTGCGGCGCGGTGCCGGTGCCGGAAGAGCAGCTGCCGGTGGTGCTGCCGGAAGACGTGGCCTTCGCCGGTACCGGCTCGCCGATCAAGACCGACCCGGAATGGCGCAAGACCACCTGCCCGGATTGCGGCGGCGCGGCCGAGCGCGAGACCGACACCTTCGACACCTTCATGGAGTCGAGCTGGTACTACGCCCGCTACACCTCGCCGGGTGCCCGTGATGCGGTCGACAAGCGCGGCAACTACTGGCTGCCGGTGGACCAGTACATCGGTGGCATCGAGCACGCGATCCTGCACCTGATGTATTTCCGTTTCTACCACAAGCTGCTGCGCGACGCGCGGATGGTGGACAGCAACGAACCGGCGCGCAACCTGCTGTGCCAGGGCATGGTGATCGCCGAAACCTATTACCGCCCGAACCCGGACGGCTCGAAGGACTGGATCAACCCGGCCGACGTGGAAGTGCAGCGCGACGAGCGCGGCCGCATCACCGGCGCCACCCTGATCGCCGACGGCCAGCCGGTGGTGGTCGGTGGTACCGAGAAGATGTCCAAGTCGAAGAACAACGGCGTGGACCCGCAGGCGATGGTCGGCAAGTACGGCGCCGATACCGTGCGCCTGTTCTCGATGTTCGCCGCACCGCCGGAACAGTCGCTGGAGTGGAACGAAGCCGGCGTGGACGGCATGGCCCGCTTCCTGCGCCGCCTCTGGGCCCAGGTGCAGAAGCACGCTGCCGACGGTGCCGCCCCGGCGCTGGATGCCGCGGCGCTGGATGCCAACCAGAAGGCGCTGCGCCGCAAGACCCATGAAACCATCGGCAAGGTCGGTGACGACTATGGCCGCCGCCACAGCTTCAATACCGCGATCGCTGCGGTGATGGAGCTGATGAACGCGCTGGCCAAGTTCGAGGATGGCAGCGAGCAGGGCCGCGCGGTGCGCCAGGAAGCGCTACAGGCGATCGTGCTGCTGCTCAACCCGATCACCCCGCATGCCAGCCACGCCCTGTGGCAGGTGCTGGGTCATGGCGAGACGCTGCTGGAAGACCAGCCGTTCCCGCAGGCCGACAGCAGCGCGCTGGTGCGCGATGCGCTGACCCTGGCGGTGCAGGTCAACGGCAAGCTGCGTGGCACCATCGAGGTGGCGGCCGATGCCGCGCGCGAGCAGGTCGAGGCGCTGGCCCTGGCCGAGCCCAACGCGGCCAGGTTCATGGAAGGCCTGACGGTGCGCAAGATCATCATCGTCCCGGGCAAGATCGTGAACATCGTCGCTGCCTGATGTCCCCGGCACCGGTCACCCGCGCGGTGGCCGGTGCCATTTCATGAGCAGGGCCGGGCGCCTGATGGCCCTGCATTCACGCGGCTTCGGGCACGCTGTGTGTTGCCGTGATCGCCCGGCTCCGCCAGACTGTCTCCATGACCCGAATCCTGCTTGCCCTCGTTCTTGTCCTCGGCCTCGCCGGCTGCGGTTTCCATCTGCGCAACAAGCTGATGCTGCCGACCGACACTGCCCCGGTGAAGGTGGTCTCCACCGCCCCGTACAGTGAACTGGTCAAGCTGCTCAACCGCAGCCTGCTGGCCTCCGGTGCCAAGCTGGCCGATGAGGACAGCAAGGGACCCAACGCCCAGCTGCAGGTGCTGTCCGAGCGCTGGGGTGACCTGCCGATCGCCATCGACTCGCAGGGCCGCGCACAGGAATACAGCCTGCGCTACGCGGTGATCTTCATCTTCCGTCGCGAGGATGGCAGCGAACTGGTGCCGCAGCAGGTGATCGAACTGTCGCGCGACTATGTGTCGCCGCCGACCGACGCCACCGGTACCACCACCGAACGCGAAATCCTGGCCACGGAGCTGCGCCGGGAAATGTCCGCCTCGATCATCCGCCGTATCGACAGCGTGGTCCGCGCCGAGATCGAGAAGGGCGGCAGCCTGTCCGCGCCGAAGGCCAAGCCGATCGAGGGTGCGGTGCCGGCCGCCGACGCCAAGCACTGAGCGGCAGCGACGATGGAACTGCGTCCGGAGCAGCTGGCCAGCCAGGGCGCTGACACCCCGTTGGCGCCGGTGTACCTGATCGCAGGCCCGGAAACCCTGCGCGTGCTGGAGGCGGCAGATGCCGTCCGCGCGCGCGCGCGCGCCTCCGGCATCGGCGAACGCGAAGTGTTCGACGCCGACGGGCGGGATTTCGACTGGAACCAGCTCGACGCCAGCTTCAATGCGCCCAGCCTGTTCAGCGCCCGCCGCCTGGTCGAGGTGCGCCTGCCCAGCGGCAAGCCCGGCAAGGACGGCGCCGAAGTGATCAGCCAGTTCTGCGCCAATCCGGCGCCGGACGTGGTGCTGATGATCACCGCCAATGAATGGAGCAAGGCCCATCAGGGCAAGTGGGCCGAGGCGGTCAGCCGCATCGGCGTGCTGTCGGTGGCCTGGGCGATCAAGCCGCACGAACTGCCGGACTGGATCGAGCGCCGCCTGCGCGGCAAGGGCCTGCGTGCCGACCCGGCCGCCGTGCAACGCCTGGCCGAGCGGGTGGAGGGCAACCTGCTGGCCGCCGCCCAGGAAATCGACAAGCTGGCGCTGTTGGCCGATGGCCAGCCGCTGGATGTGGAGCGGATGGAATCGCTGGTGGCTGACGCTGCCCGCTACGACGTGTTCCGGCTGGTGGAGGCGACGTTCTCCGGCCAGCCGCCGGCCGTGCTGCGCATGCTGGCTGGCCTGCGCGGCGAAGGCGAAGCGGTGGCCGCACTGATGCCGATCGTGATCCGTGAACTGCTGGCCGGTGCCGGCCTGGCCCGTGTGCAGGCCCGTGGCGGCAACCTGGCCGCCGAAATGAAATCGCGTGGCATCTGGGAATCACGGCAGGCGCCCTACAAGCGCGCGCTGCAGCGGCACCCGGAAGGCAAGCGCTGGGAACGCTTCGTGGCCGAAGCCGGGCTGGTCGACCGCATCGCCAAGGGGCGGGCCGACGGCGATGCCTGGCTGGCGCTGGAGCGCCTGCTGGTGGCCGTGGCCGAACCGCGTGCCGTGCGCCTGCTGGCGCGGGCCTGAACGATGAGCCTGCGGATCTATTACGGGGGCACCTTCGATCCGGTGCACCTGGGGCATCTGGCAATCGCGCGAGCCGCCCGGGACGAACTGCAGGTGGCCGTGCGCATGTTGCCGGCAGGCGATCCGCCGCACCGTGCGGTGCCCGGCGCTACCGCCGAGCAGCGCTGCACCATGTTGTCGCTGGCCATCGGCGACGAACCGGGCCTGCTGCTGGACCGTCGTGAACTGGACCGTGCCACGCGCTATCCCGGTCGTCCGTCCTACACCGTCGATACCCTGCGCGAGCTGCGCGGCGAGCTGGGCCCAAGCCGGCCACTGGCCTGGCTGGTGGGCGCCGACAGCCTGCTGGGCCTGTCCGGCTGGCACGAATGGGAGGCCCTGTTCGGGCTGGCCCACTTCGTGGTGGCCGAGCGGCCGGGCAGCCCGCTGCAGGCGTCGATCGACGGTGAACTGGGGCGTGCCCTGCAGGGGCGCTGGGCCGACAACGAACAGGCCCTGTTCGCCAGCCCGGCCGGACGCATCCTGCGCCTGCACCACCCGCTGCGCGAGGAATCGGCCAGCGCCGTGCGCTCGCAGATCGCCGCCTGTGGCCCCTGGCGCGCCCTGCTGCCGCCGGCTGTCGCGGACTACGTCGCTGCACACGGGCTGTACCGCCCGGCCACAGCGTGAATGGCGCCGCCGTGCCATCCCCGTATAATCGCCCCCACGTTTATCGAGTCGATCCATTTTGAGCAACCAGACCCAGCCCCAGACCATCAAGGTCGATCTGCCCAGCCCGCCGCCGTCCGTGCCGGAACTGCTGGCCAGCGTCCGCCAAGCCACCGAAGACCTGAAGGCCAAGGACCTGGTCGAGATCGACGTGCGCGGCCGGTCCAGCGTTGCCGACTACATGATCGTCGTTTCGGGCACCTCGACCCGCCACGTCAAGTCGATCGCCGATGAAGTCGTGCGCTTCGCCAAGAACATCGACGTGATGCCGCTGGGTGTTGAAGGCGAGCGCGAAGCCGAGTGGGTGCTGGTCGATCTGGGCGACGTGATCGTCCATGTGATGCTGCCGCGCGTGCGTGAGTTCTACGCCCTCGAGCGCCTGTGGACCGTTGGCGACCAGCCGCCGTCCAGCGACGACGAAGTGGCCTGAGCCGCACGTTGATGCATCCCTTCGACGGCGCCGATGGCGCCGTCGACGTTTTGGAGGACCGTGTAGATGAAAGCCCGCCTGATCGCCACCGGTGAACGCGCGCCCAGCTGGGTCGCGCAGGGCTTCGCCGAGTACCAGAAGCGGCTGTCGCACTGGCTGCCGTTCGAGCTGGTGGAAATCGAGCCCGGCTTGCGCGGCAAGGGACGTGATCCGCGCCGCGCCACTGAAGATGAAGGCAAGCGGGTCATCGCTGCGCTGCCGAAGAACGCCTATGTGGTGGCACTGGATGTGCCAGGACGACAGCTGAGTTCCGAACAGCTGGCACAGCGCCTGGAGCATTGGCGCGGGCAGGGCCGCGACCTGGCGTTCCTGATTGGTGGCCCGGAAGGGCATTCGCCGGAGGTGTCCGCGCTGGCCGATGAGAAGTGGTCGATCGGACCGCTGACGCTGCCGCACATGCTGGTGCGCCTGGTGGTGGCCGAGCAGCTGTATCGGGCCGCCGCAATGATTGCCAATCACCCCTACCATCGCGCGTGAAGAGTGGTTATACTAGTCGTCTGCCCGAATAGCTCAGCCGGTTAGAGCACTTGACTGTTAATCAGGGGGTCGTTGGTTCGAGTCCAACTTCGGGCGCCACCTTGAGAAACCTGCATCGCAAGATGCAGGTTTTTTTTTGTCGCTACACTCTGCTGCTGCAACCATGGATGCCGATCATGCGCGTGCTGCTGTCCTCGAGCTTCCTGCTGCTGGCGATGGTGCCGTTCGCCACAACGAAGGCCGCGCCTTCCACCTGGCATCCGCCACAGGGCACCACCGAGCTTCCGTTGTGGCCGCAGGGCACGGTGATCGCGCCGCCGAAGTTGAAGGGGCCCGAGCAGGTCAGCGAAGTGATCTCCGAAGCCAGTGGCGAACACTGGATGATGCTGCAGAACGTCGCTGCGCCGACCCTCACCGTGTTTCCACCGAAGGGACCGGCCACCGGCACCGCAGTGATGGTGGTGCCTGGCGGAGGCTATCGGGTGCTGGCGATGGACCTGGAAGGCAGCGAGATCTGCGGCTGGCTGACCGCACAGGGCATCACCTGTGCATTGCTGAAGTACCGGGTGCCAGCCTCTGGCCCGAACTGGGACCCCGAGTGCAACTGCCGCGACATTCCGAAAGTGCCGATGGCCCTGCAGGATGCACAGCGTGCAATGGGCCTGCTGCGCGCACAGGCCGAGCGCTGGTCAATCAATCCCAAGCGGATCGGGGCGATCGGCTTTTCCGCCGGTGGTCACGTGGTGGCGGGACTGAGCACGCACGCGCTGCGCAGCTACGCGCCGGTCGATGCTGCGGATGAGCAACCCAGCCGTCCCGATTTCGCGATGGTGATGTATTCCGGGCACCTGCGGGCAGGGCACGGGAAGGGATTGTCGCTGGTCAGGGACATCACCGTGGATGACAAGGTGCCGCCGACGTTCATCGCGCAGGCCACCGACGATCGCACCGATGACGTGCGCGAATCGCTGGCCTATTACCGTGCCCTGGCGGACGCGGGCGCGCCGGTGGAAATGCATCTGTTTGCACGCGGCGGCCACGCATTCGGGCTGCGCATGAAGGATGCACCGGTCGCGGCGTGGCCGCAGCTGGCCGAGCGCTGGATGCAGGATATCGGCATGCTGGCGGATCGCCAGTTGTAGAGCCGAGCCATGCTCGGCTGCCTGTGTGAAGCCGAGCGCGGGCTCGGCTCTACAGTGCCAGCTCACCTCTGCAGAAGGCCACCAGCGTGGCGATCGCCACCGCCAGGATCGCGCCGAACAGTACCCACTCCCAGCGCGTGAATACCCGCTCGCCGCGCTGGCGCCGGGTCAAAGCGAACAACACCACGCCGGGCACGTACAGCAGTACCGACAGCAGCAGGTTGTCCAGGCCGCCGGCATACACCAGCCACAGCGCATAGGCGCTGGCCAGCAGTGCGACCCCGAAATCGCGCCAGCGCACGCCTGGTTCGCCGGCGTAGGCCTGCCCGCGCCAGGCCAGCTGCACGCCAAACGCGGTGGACAGGAAGTAGGGCACCAGGCTCATCGACGCAGCGAGCAGCACCAGCCCGGTGTAGCTGCCCGAACTGACCAGCACCATCAGCAGGAACAACTGGATCAGGCCATTGCTCAACCACAGTGCATTGGCCGGCACGCCACGCGCGTTCTCGCGGCCGAGGAAGGCCGGCATGGTGCCATCACCGGCGGCGGCATACAGCACTTCGGCGCACAGCAGCACCCAGGCCAGCAATGCGCCGAGCACGGAGACGATCGAACCGATGATGATCACCGTCGCGCCCCATTCGCCGACGATGGCGCGCAGCACGTAGGCCATCGACGGGTTGGGCAGCCCGGCAAGCTCGGCCTGCGACAGCACGCCCATCGACAGCAGGCTGACCAGTACCAGCAGCAGCCAGACCCCGAGGAAACCGATCACCGTGGCACGGCCGACGTCGGCACGGCGCGCGGCACGCCGCGAATAGATGCTGGCCCCTTCGATGCCGATGAACACCCACACGGTCACCAGCATCATGCCGCGCAACTGCTGGCCGAGGTCGCCGAGTGCGGGCGTACCGAGGAAATCGGCGCGGAACACGTCCATGCGGAACGCGCCCGCCGCCAGGATCAGGAACAACGCGATGGGCAGCAGCTTGGCCACCGTCACCAGGCCGTTGACGATGGCGGCCGTGCGCAGGCCGCGCAGCACCAGCAGGTGCACGGTCCACAGCAGCAGTGATGAAGCGGCTACGGCGGCGGGTGTATTGCCTTCACCGAAGACCGGCACGAAGTGGCCGAGGCCACTGAAGATCAGTACGAAGAAGCTGGCGTTGCCGAGCACCGACGCCACCCAGTAGCCCCACGCCGCGGAGAAGCCGATGTAGTTGCCGAAGCCTTCGCGCGCATAGGCGTAGATGCCGGTATCCAGGTCGGGGCGACGATTGGCCAGGGCCTGGAACACGAAGGCCAGCATCAGCATGCCGGCGCCACTGACCGCCCAGCCGATCAAGGCGGCGGCCGGGCCGGCGCTGCGCGCGACGTTCTGCGGCAGTGAAAAGATGCCGGCGCCGATCATCGAGCCGACTACCAGTGCAGTCAACGCGGGCAGGCCCAGCCGTTGCGATGTCGCGGCCATGGAGATCCCCTGCGGCGCGAATGCCGCGAGCATACGGTAGCCATGTCCTCGTGAACATGTCCGCAAGAGTCAGCAGGCAAGCGCCAGCCTGCAGGAACCGGCCCGCGTGAAAACGACGAAGGCCCGGGCAACGGCCCGGGCCTTCGAAGGTGACGCTGCAACCGGTCTTACTTGAACGTGTACTTGAAGCCGACGGTGTAGTAACGGCCCAGCGCACCGGAGAAGTGCATCGGGTTGTAGTTCACCGCGCCGTAGGTGGTCGGATCGAGCGGGGCGATGCGGTCGAACACGTTGGCCACCGAGGCGTTGAGTTCGAACGAGTCGTTGATGCTCCAGCGACCGGACAGGTCCATCGTGGTGAACGAAGAGATCTTCTTCACCGGCGTACCGTCAGCGTAGAAGGCCAGGTAGCTGCCACCACGGCTGTCGATGTTGTCCATCTTGCTGATGTAGTTGACGATGCCGCTGACGCTCCACGGGCCCTGCTTCCAGGTGGTGCCGAAGTTGACCTTGTCCTTCGGCGTACCGATGCAGTTGGTGACGTCGCAGTTGCCGTGGGTACCCACGTAATCAACCGTGTCGCCGCCTTCGGTGCGCTCGAACTTCAGGATGTGGCTCCACTGCAGGTCCAGCTCCAGCTGGCCCGGGCCGATCTCGAAGGTCTGGCGGATATCGGTATCGATACCGCGCACGCGCGACGAGCTGGCATTCACGTAGCCGGTGTTGACCGCCAGGATGGTGCCGCTGTTGGCCACGCCATTGAGATTGTTGCTGTCGCGCAGCACGTTGCCGGCCAGGATCGCCGCCGCCGTGCTGCCCTGCACGATCTCGTTGGTACGCTTGATCTGCCAGGCATCGACGGTCATCGAGGTGGTCGAAGTCGGCTGCAGCACGATGCCGACCGAGTAGCTCTTGGACTCTTCCGGCTTCAGCAGCTTGTTCGGCTTGGTGATGATCGCCACCGAATTGGCGCCACATTCGCTGGCAGCGCCGCCGCTGATCTGGCAACGCACCGGGTCGACCGCAGTGGAGAAGGCGGCCAGGCCACCGTCACCGTTCTCGGCCGGGTTCGGCGCGCGGAAACCTTCGGCGTAGCTGGCGCGCAGGGCGATCCAGTCGGCCGGGGTCCACTTCACGCCCAGCTTCGGCGTAGCCTTGCCTTCGCCGCTTTCGTACTTGTCGTAACGCAGGGCGCCGGACAGTTCCAGCTGTTCCAGCACCGGTGCCGACAGTTCGACGTAGCCGGCGTAGACGTTCTGGGTGCCGTCATAGGCCGAGTAGCCCAGGCCGATGATGTCGCCCTGGTCGGTGTAGGTCTGCGGGGTCAGGCTGTTGCTGGTCTTGCGCCACTCGGTACCGATCGCCAGGCCCAGCGGACCACCCTTCAGGTCCATCAGGCTGCGCGAGACGGTGAAGTCGAACATGTCCAGGCTGGACTTGGCGCGGGCGCTGATCGTGGGCGAGATGTAGTCGTACAGCGCCTGCGAGTTCTTGCCGGCATCATCACCGATACGCCACACGCCACCGGCGCAGTTGGCATTGCCCAGTGCACACTGGACGGCGCTGTAGCGCAGGAAGCCGGTGCGCTTGTTGGTCAGGTCGGTGCCCGAGTGCAGGTAGGCGGTGTCGTAGCTCCAGTCGCCCCAGTTGCCCTTGATGCCGACCAGGAAGCGGTTGAACTCATTGGTGTTGTCGGTCACGCGCGGGCCGACATCCCAGGCCGAGTAACGCACGCGGCGCGCCGTGCCCGGGGTCGGGTTGTCGGGATGGTTCGGGCCCAGCACGGTGGCACCGGGGCCACTGTTGGCATTGACCGGGCCGCCCGGATAGCCCCAGCCGCCCGACACGCCGGACGGGGTGTTGCTGAAGATGGTTTCCTTCTTCGAGTAGCCGATCTCGGTGTAGATCTCGCCGCCTTCACCGAAGGCGAAGCTGGCGCGACCGAACACGTTGACGTACTTCTCTTCCGGAATCAGGTCGCGGTACTGCTGCGCCGGATCCCACAGGCAGCCATCGGCGGCGATGCTGGCCGGGGTCTGCCCACCGATGGTGGTCAGGCCGGCGCAACCCGGCAGCGGCACCAGATGGCCGGTGGCGTCGAGGTAGGAGCCGTTCGGGCCGGAACCGCCGGAGGTGCCACCACGGGTGTAGGCACCGCCGAGGAACTGGGCGGTCTTGTCATAGCCCCACGGGCGGGTGTCACCGGTACCGATCCACTTGCGGTTCTTGCGGTCGCTGATCTTGATCGCGTCGGTCTTGCCAACGTCCAGGCTGAAGAAGGCGTTCCAGCCATCGGTGGCCAGGTCACCGGTACCGGCGGTCAGGGTTGCCTTCCGGGCGTCGCCATCGCTGTCACCGGACAGGCCGTAGGAGCCACGCAGGATGGCGCCCTGGAAGTCGCTGCGCAGGATGATGTTGACCACGCCGGCGATGGCATCGGAGCCGTAGATCGCCGAAGCGCCGTCCTTCAGGACTTCCACGCGCTCGACGGCATCGAGCGGAATGGTGCTGAGGTCGGTGAAGACCTTCTGTCCGTCATCGGCCAGGCCATAGGTGGCCATGCGGCGGCCGTTCAACAGTACCAGCGTCGAGCCGGCGCCCAGGCCGCGCAGCGAAATGCCGGCACCACCGCCGGCGAAACCGTTGCCGAAGGTCTTGGGAATCGAGCCGGCGCCATCGGCGGTGATGGTCTGCAGGTACTCGGCCAGCGAGGTCTTGCCGGTGCGGTCGATTTCCTGGCGGGTCACCACCTGCACCGGCGACGGTGTCTCGGTGTTGGTGCGCGGGATGTTGGAGCCGGTGACCGTGATGCGGTCGAGGTTGGTGGCCTTTTCCTGCGCGAAGGCGGAGGAGGAAGCGACGGCGCCGGCCAGCAGCAGGGCGCCGCCGGTGAGGATGTGGGTGATGGACGATGCCAGGGTGCTGCGGCGGCGGCTGGCGGGCCGTTGGATCGGGTGTTTCACAGCTTCTCTCCTAACTGGAAAACCGTAGCGTTGAGGGCTGTCGCCGGATCGATACCGGGACGCGCCAATCTAGGTTTCCTGCAGGTGACGAAGTCGTGAAATTTTGCTTAATCGGTAACGCTTGGTCCCTGGCCTGTCCGCATTTCCCGGGCAGCGGCAGGGACCGGCCCGGCGCGAGGCCGGGCCGGTGGTGGGGCTCAGTCGGGCAGCGAGAACTGTACCGGTACCAGGCCGATGGCCGGAACTGCCACGCCGTCACGCTGGGCAGGCTCGAAGCGCCAGTGCCGGAGCACCTGCTGGCGGGCGGCCTGGTCCAGGTTGCGCGAGCCGCTGCTGCGCTCGACGCTGACCGCGACCGGTTGGCCATGGCTGTCCACTTCCACCCGCAACAGCACTGTTCCCTGTTCGTGGTTGCGCAGGGACTGGATGGGGTAGGTCGGCGGCGGGGCGCTGCGGTACTGCAGCTGGGCGCCGGCCAGAGGGGTGGACGTGTCGATGCTGGGCGCCAGCTGCGGCGGAGCCGGTTCGGCGGCCGGCAGCGCGATGCCCTGGGTCTCCTCCACGGTCGCGGTGGGCGCCGGCAGTGGCGGTACCACCGGCTGCGTTCGCGGTTTCGGCACCACCTGGACGATCTCCTTGGGCGGGACCGGAACCGGCGGCGTTGGCGGTGGCGGGATCTTCTCGATCAGCCGGACCGGCGTCTTTTCACGCGGGACCTGCACGGCCTGGTAGGTCGCAGGGATGAGCAGCAACAGGAAGGCCAGCAGGTGCAGGGCGATCGCCGCGCTCCAGGCGGCCACCCGGGCGGGGTCGAAATGCAGGGATGCAACGGGGTACGTACGAACCATGATCCACCTCCATGCCAGTGACGAAGTCCTCAACGCACCAGGGCCCGTGGCGGGGTTGCCGCACGCGGCTGGCAGTCCATCAGTAGCGCGGCATGACGGCTACTGCCTAGAGGCAGGGGCATGATCGTTGGGCTGGCCTTCAGCCAGTGTCGGCGGGGGCACGAAAAAGGCGGGCCCCCTGCGGGACCCGCCTGTGTCGTCGACCGTGGCGGACGCGATCAGCGGCCCAGTTCGAACACCACGTCCAGGTTGACCGAGAGGGTCGATTCACCCGGTGCGACCGGGGTGGCCTTGTCCATCGCCGCACCGGCCGCCATGGTGCGCATCATCGTCATCGGGCGGAAACCGCCGCTGCTGTTCTCGGAGATGCTGACGATGCGGCGCACCTGCAGGCCCAGCGACTTGGCATAGGTCTGGGCGCGGGCCTGGGCCTTCTTCAGCGCGGCCAGGCGGGCTTCGTCATAGACCGGTTCGGGCTGGTCGATCTCGAAGCTGGGGCCGTTGATCTGGTTGGCGCCCTGAGCGGCCAGCGCATCGAGCACCTTGCCGAGCTTGGCGATGTCACGGACCTTCAGGCTGACCGTGTTGCTGGCCTGGTAGCCGGTGATCTTCGGCGCCTCGTTGTCGGCATAGCGGTACTGCGGGTTGAGGCTGACGCCGCTGGTCTGCACGTCGCGCTCGGCGATGCCGGCGGCCTTGATCGCGGCCAGCACCTTGTCCATCTGCTGGGCGTTCTGGCGCATGGCGCTGTTGCCGTCGGCGGCCTGGGTGACCACGCCGGCCGACAGGGTGGCGACGTCCGGCACGCGGGTGGCCTCGGCGTTGGCCGAAATGTTCAGCAGGGTGCCTTCGGCCGCGGCGGCGATCGACGGCGACGACGGGGCGGCATGGGCGGTCATCGAGGTTCCAAGGGCGAGGGACAGGGCGAGCAGCAGCGGGGTGGCGGTCAGGCGCATGGGATCTCCTTGTTGTGCGGTGAGGGTGGTGTCGTAGCGATGAACGCGCTGTGAGCCTGTAAGGGGTTGTACGCGTTCCGTAACGGGTTGCCGACGATTCAGGTGACGGGCTCAGGTTATGCTGTGCCGATGCTCTATCTTGCTTCCCGCTCCCCCCGACGCAACCAGTTGCTGGCCCGACTCGGACGCCCCTTCCAGGCCCTGGACCTGGAGGTCGTCGAGCAGCGCGCCGCGACCGAGAGTGCCGAACAGTATGTGTGCCGGGTCGCCGCCGACAAGGCGCGCGCCGGGCTGGCCCGGGTGCTGGCCGAGGACCCGCAGGCGCGGGTGCTCGGCTCGGACACCGAGGTGGTGCTGGACGGTGAAGTGTTCGGCAAGCCGGCCGACGCCGCCGGCGCGCGCGCGATGCTGGCGCGTCTGGCCGGGCGCACCCACCAGGTGATGACTGCGGTGGTGGTGGTCGGCGCCGACGGGCTGGACAGCGAACTGGTCATTTCCGAAGTGACCTTTGCCCCGATCGCCGCCGCCGACATCGCCGCCTATGTCGCCACCGGCGAGCCGTTGGACAAGGCCGGGGCCTACGCCATCCAGGGCGGGGCCGAGCGCTGGATCGAACATCTTTCCGGCAGCTACTCCGGCGTCATGGGGCTGCCATTGCTGCATACCGATCGTCTGCTGGCGCGCTGTGGCGTGCCGGCCCCCACTGCCGATGCCGCCAGGGAGGCTGCCGATGTCTGAGGAAATCCTGGTCAATGTGACCCCCCGCGAAACCCGGGTCGCGGTGATCGAGAACGGCATGCTGCAGGAACTGCACATCGAGCGCGGCTGGCGCCGGGGTGTGGTCGGCAACATCTACAAGGGCAAGGTGCAGCGGGTCATGCCCGGCATGCAGGCCGCGTTCGTCGAGGTCGGCCTGGAGCGCGCCGCGTTCCTGCACGCCAACGACGTGGTGCGCCCGGCCCCGGTGGCCAGTGCCGACACCGAGAACACGACGCTGCCGCCGCCGGCCAGCGTGCCGATCGTCGAGCTGCTGCGTGACGGCCAGGACATCGTGGTGCAGGTGGTGAAGGACCCGATCGGCACCAAGGGTGCACGCCTGACCACGCAGATCAGCATTCCCTCGCGCTACATGGTGCTGCTGCCGCAGTCCAAGGTGGTGGGGGTGTCCGCGCGCATCGAGGATGAAACCGAGCGCGCCCGCCTGAAGGCGCTGGTGACCGAGTTGTCGGCGCAGCACGGCGGCTACGGCTACATCGTGCGCACCAACGCCGAAGGGCAGCCGGCCGAGGCCATCGCCGAGGACATCGCCTACCTGTCGCGCGTGTGGAACGTGGTCGAGCGCCGCGGCCGCGAAGCGCCGTCGTGCAGCATCATCTATGAAGACCTGAGCCTGCCGCTGCGGTCGGTGCGCGACCTGATCCGCAAGGACGTGGACAAGGTGAAGGTGGACTCGAAGGAGACCTTCGGCCAACTGCAGGCCTTCGTCGCCAAGTACATGCCGGTGCTGGCCGAGAAGCTGGAGCTGTACTCCGGTGACCGCCCGATCTTCGACATGTTCGGCGTGGAGGACGAGATCGGCCGCGCGCTGGACAAGCAGGTGCCGCTGAAATCCGGTGGCTACCTGGTGATCGACCAGACCGAGGCGATGACCACCATCGACGTCAACACCGGCTCGTTCCTCGGCCAGCGCAACCTGGAAGAAACGGTGTTCCGCACCAACCTGGAAGCGGCGCAGGCGGTGGCGCGGCAGCTGCGGTTGCGCAACCTGGGCGGCATCATCATCATCGACTTCATCGACATGGATGATGCGGAGCATCGTCGCCAGGTGCTGCGCACGCTGGAAAAGGCGCTGGCCCGCGACCATGCCAAGACCACGGTCTATGATTTCTCGCCGCTGGGCCTGGTGGAGATGACCCGCAAGCGTACGGTGGAAAGCCTGGAGCGCCAGCTGTCGGAGACCTGCCCGCAGTGCAGCGGCCGCGGCAGCATCAAGACCACCGAGACGGTGACCTATGAGATCTTCCGCGAGATCACCCGTGCCGTGCGCCAGTTCGATGCTGCGCGCCTGCTGGTGATCGCCTCGACCAAGGTGGTCGCGCGCATTACCGATGAGGAATCCTCGGCGGTGGCCGAGCTGGAAGAGTTCCTCGGCAAGAGCATCCGCTTCCAGGCGGACGAGCAGTACCTGCAGGAGCAATTCGATGTCGTTCTGCTCTGATCCTCGCCGGCTGCAGGCCGGCGGTGGCCGATGAGCGCGCCGCCGCGCCTGCGACTGCGAAGGATCCGCCGTCATTTCATTGCCGCCTGTGCGGTGGGCCTGGTCGGGCTTGCACTGCTGGTGGGCACGCTCAGCCAGCTGCTGCCGCTGGCCGAGCGTCATCCTGACAGGATCGCCGCCTGGCTGAGCGAGCGTGCCGGCCAGCCGGTGCGTTTCGACCAGCTGCAGACCGCCTGGACCCGTCGTGGCCCGCTGCTGCAGCTGAAAGGCCTGCGCATCGGCGCCGGGCAGGGCCTGGCGATCGGCGAGGCCGAGGTGCTGGTATCGATGTACAGCGGGCTGCTGCCCGGGCGCTCGCTGACCGAGCTGCGCCTGCGTGGCCTGGCGCTGGATCTGCAGCAGGGCGAGGACGGACGCTGGACGGTGCGCGGGCTGCCGCAATCGGACAACGGCGGCGATCCGCTGGATGCGCTGCGCCGGCTGGGCGAGCTGCAGGTGATCGGAGGGCGCCTGGGCGTGCACGCGCCGACGTTGGGCATCGACACCACGCTGCCGCGCATCGACCTGCGCATGCGGGTCAATGGCGATCGCCTGCGCGTGGGCGTACGCGCCTGGGCGCAGCCCGAAGCGCTGCCGCTGACCGCGGTGCTGGACGTGGACCGTGCGCGCGGCAACGGCGAGGCCTGGCTGGGCGCCGACCCGGTCGATTTCCACGCCTGGGCGCCCTTGCTGGCGGCTGGCGGCGTGCGCCTGCGCGAGGGCAAGGGCGAGTTGAACCTGTGGTTGACCCTGCGCGATTTCGCGCCGGTGGCGCTGACCACGGATTCGGACCTGCGCGACGTGCGCATTGATGGCGCACCGATACCCGGCATGGCGGCGCCGCAGCTGCAGCTGCAGCGACTGCAGGCCCGCCTGCGCTGGCAGCGCCAGGCCGAGGGCTGGGCGCTGCAGGTACCGCAGCTGCGGCTGAAGAATGAAGACGGCGAGCAGCGCCTCGATGGCCTGCAGCTGCAGGTCGGCAAACAGCTGCAGGTCCGTTCCGGTGAAGTGCAGGCCGGCATCGCACTGCGTGCGCTGGCCCTGAGTGATCGCCTTGAGCCGGGCCTGCGTCGCTGGCTGTTCCTGTCCAGGCCGCAGCTGGACGTGCGCGCGTTGCAGCTGTCGGGCGAACGCGATGGCCCCCTGTGGGCGCAGGGTGAACTGCAGTCGCTGGGTTTCGCCAGCGTGGGCAACTCGCCCGGCCTGCGCGGCCTGGGCGGGCGCTTTGAAGGCGACGCCGACGGCTTCAGCCTGCAGCTGCAACCGCAACGGCAGCTGCAGTTCGATTGGCCGACCGGCTTCGGCGTGCGCCATGACCTGCACCTGGCCGGACAGATCGTGGGCTGGCGCGACGAGGGCGGTGGTTGGCGGATCGGGACGCCGGCGATGCGTGTGGACGGCACCGACTACGCGGCCGACGTGCGCGGCGGGGTCTGGTTCCAGGGCGACGGCACGCGGCCGTGGCTGCAGCTGGCCGCGAAGCTGGACGACGTGCCGATGACGGCGGCCAAGCGCTTCTGGATCCACTCCAAGATGAGCAAGGGCGCCACCGACTGGCTGGACATGGCGCTGGCTGGCGGCCAGGTGCGCAATGGCGTCGGCCTGGTCACCGGTGACCTGGACGACTGGCCGTTCGACAACAATGATGGCCGCTTCGAGGCCACCGGCCACATCACCAATGGCGACATCCGCTTCCAGCACGACTGGCCGCTGATGAGCCAGGTCGACGCCGACATCGCCTTCATCGGCCCTGGCTTCGACATGCGTGGACGGGGTGATCTTGCCGGCGTGGCGGTACAGAAATTCGAAGCGGGCATTCCGGACTTCGGGCACCAGCCGTTGTACGTACGTGCCGACGCGCCGAGCGAGGCCGGCAAGCTGCTGGCGATGCTGCGCCAGAGCCCGTTGCACAAGGATTACGGCGATACGCTGGACAATCTGGTCGCCAGTGGTCCGGCCCATGTGACCTTCGATCTGCTGCAGCCGCTGCATCAGGACGAGGGCGAGGGCCACCTGCAGGGCACGGTCGATCTGGCCGGCGTGAAGCTGGTCGACAAGCGCTTCCAGCTGACCTTTGACAACATGCACGGGCAGGCGCGCTACAGCAATGGCGGTTTCGGCGCCGAGGACCTGGCGGTGCGCCACCTCGGCCAGGAAGGACGGCTGAGCCTGCGTGCCGGAGGTTACGTGCATGACAGCACGCGCGCCTTCGAGTCGCAGCTGACCGCCCGCCTCGATGCCAGCGTGCTGATCGACCGTGCTCCGGAGATGGCCTGGCTCAAGCCTTACATCAACGGCAATTCGGCCTGGACCATCGGCGTCAACCTGCCCAAGGTGGCGCCCGGCGCGCCTGCGCCGCCGAGCGAGCTGCGACTGAGTTCGGACCTGGTCGGCACCCGGCTCGACCTGCCGGCGCCGCTGGACAAGCCGGCCGCCGAGCCGCTGGCGACCACGGTGGCCGCGCAGCTGCCGATGGGCGCCGGCCGCATCGATGTGGCGTTCGGCCAGCGCCTGGCCCTGGCCGCGCGCAGCCACAACAACCAGACCGGTGTGCAGGTCACGCTGGGCAGCGACCATGTCGACCGCGAGCCGCCGGCGAGCGGACTGACGGTCAATGGCCGCAGCCCGACCCTGGATGCGCTGGAGTGGATCAGCCTGGCGCGCGGTGGGAGTGACGACGACGCGATGCCGCTGCGCGCGGTCGACGTGCAGGTCGGCCAGCTCAAGCTGATCGGCGGAGTCTTCGAGCAGACCCGGCTGCAGCTGCACCCGGGCCCGCAGGCACTGGACGTGCGCCTGGACGGGCCGTCGCTGGCCGGCCGCCTGACCGTACCCAACGCCGACGGCGGCACCATCAGCGGCCAGCTTGACCGGGTGCACTGGCAGTCACTGCCGGCGGCACCGGGTGCGGCCGCCGCGCCGGCGCGGGTACAGGCCGGTGCCAATGACATGGACCCGGCCACGCTGCCGCCGTTCGCGCTGGACATCGCCGACCTGAAGTTCGGCAAGGTGGTGCTGGGCCAGGCGGTGCTGCGCACGCGCCCACTGGCCAACGGCCTGAACGTGGACGCGTTGCGCTTCCGCGCGCCGGACCAGGAAATCGACATCACCGGCCGCTGGCTCGGCCGTACGGGCGGCGCCCGTACCGAACTGACCGCGCAGGTGCGCAGCGAGGACCTGGGCGGGCTGATGCAGAACCTTGATTACGGCGGCCAGCTGCGCGGCGGTTCCGGCCAGGCGCAGCTGCAGGCGGCCTGGAGCGGGGGGCCGTCGGACTTCCAGCTGGGCAACCTGCAGGGCAGCCTCGACCTGCATGCGCGCAATGGCCAGCTGCTGGAGCTGGAGCCGGGCGCCGGCCGCGTGCTGGGCCTGCTCAGCGTCGCGCAGCTGCCGCGGCGGCTGATGTTCGATTTCCGCGACTTCTTCTCCAAGGGCTTCGCGTTCAACCAGATCGAGGGCAGCATGCAGTTCGGTCAGGGCATGGCGCGCACCGACAAGGTGCTGATCGAAGGCCCGGCGGCCAACATCACCATCCGTGGCCAGGCCGACCTGCGCAACCAGCAGTTCGACCAGACCATCGACGTCAACCCGCGCGCGGGCAACCTGCTGACCGTGGTCGGTGCGGTGGCCGGCGGCCCGGTGGGGGCGGCGCTGGGCGCGGCCACCAATGCGGTATTGTCCAAGCCGCTGGGCGAGATTGGCGCCCGTACCTACAAGGTGACCGGTCCATGGAAGGAGCCGAAGGTGGAAGTGATCGAGCGCAGCCGCGACAAGACCCCATCACCGCCCGTGCCGGCACCTGCACCGGCCATTCCGCCGACCGTCACCGACCTGCCGCGCTTGCGCTGAGCACGGCTTCCTGTTCACGGGGCTTGCCTGAGCGCCCCCGCACCCCCAGATCGAAACCATGACTGATATCGCCCTGACGCTTGCCCAAGACCGCCTGCTGCGCCCCGGCGGCCTGGATACCGCCGGCCTGGAGCGCACCTTCGGGCAGCTGCTCGGCCCTGGTGTCGACTTCGGCGACCTTTATTTCCAGCACGCCCGCCGCGAGAGCTGGAGCGTGGAAGACGGCATCGTCAAGGACGGCGCCCATTCCATCGAGCAGGGCGTGGGCGTGCGGGCGATTTCCGGCGAGAAGACCGGCTTCGCCTACTCCGATGACATCCATGCCGATGCGCTGCTGGCGGCGGCGCAGTCGGCGCGCGCGATCTCGCGCGAGGGCGGTGCGCAGACCGGACGTTCGCTGCTGCGCGGCAATGCGCGCGCGCTGTACCCGGCGCTGGACCCGATCGACGGCATCGGCAACGAGGCCAAGGTCGAGGTGCTCAAGCGCCTGGATGGCTACCTGCGTGCCGCCGACCCGCGCGTGAAGCAGGTGATGGTGAGCCTGTCCGGCGGCGTCGATACGGTGCTGATCGCCCGCAGCGACGGCGTGCTGGCGGCCGACGTGCGCCCGCTGGTACGCCTGAACGTGCAGGTCATCGTCGAACACAACGGCCGTCGCGAGTCCGGCTACGCCGGTGGTGGTGGCCGTTATGGCTACGAAGCGCTGTTCGCCAGCGGCCGCCCCGAAGCCCTGGCCCAGGAAGCGCTGCGCCAGGCGCTGGTGAACCTGGACGCGGTGCCGGCGCCGGCCGGCATGATGCCGGTGGTGCTCGGCCCGGGTTGGCCGGGCGTGTTGCTGCACGAAGCGGTCGGCCACGGCCTGGAAGGCGACTTCAACCGCAAGGGCACCAGCGTCTACGCCGGCCGCATCGGCGAGCGCGTCGCCGCACCGGGGGTGACCATCGTCGACGACGGCACCCTCGACGGTCGCCGCGGTTCGTTGAACATCGACGACGAAGGCCACCCGAGCCAGTGCACCCCGCTGATCGAGGACGGCATCCTGGTCGGCTACATGCAGGACAGCCTCAACGCGCGGCTGATGGGCATGGCCCCGACCGGCAACGGGCGCCGCGAATCGTTCGCGCACCTGACCATGCCACGCATGACCAACACCTACATGCGCGCCGGCGAGCACGACCCGCAGGAGATGATCCGTTCGGTGAAGAAGGGCCTGTACGCGGTGAACTTCGGCGGTGGCCAGGTCGACATCACCAGCGGCAAGTACGTGTTCTCGGCCACCGAGGCCTACCTGATCGAGGATGGCCGCATC
The DNA here is from genome assembly GCF_059367975.1 of Stenotrophomonas sp. YJH_SMC_131. Lineage (NCBI taxonomy): Bacteria > Pseudomonadati > Pseudomonadota > Gammaproteobacteria > Lysobacterales > Lysobacteraceae > Stenotrophomonas > Stenotrophomonas sp. YJH_SMC_131. Next base: position 408,525 of record NZ_JCAFRJ010000002.1, read on the forward strand.
ACCACCCCGGTGAAGGGCGCGACCCTGATCGGCAACGGCCCGGAGACCATGCAGAAGGTGCGCATGGTCGGCAACGATCTGGCCCTGGACGAGGGCGTGGGCATCTGCGGCAAGGACGGGCAGAGTGTGCCCGTGGGTGTCGGCCAGCCCTCGCTGTTGATCGAGGGCATCACCGTCGGCGGTACGCAGGCCTGAGCGTGGCGATGGCCGCGGCCACCGCCCGGGCCGGCGCGGACTCAGTCCTCGTCGGCCTCGTCGACCGGATCGCCGGCGTGTTCGTCGCCTGCCGTCTTCAAGCCCAGCGCCGCCGGCAGCATCAGCGTACGCAGCACCTGGAAGATCTCGCGGTAGGCGCGCGGCGGCTTGTTCTTCGCCTTTTCGGCCTGCGCGTTGCGTACCAGGGTGCGCAGCTGCTGGCGGTCGGCCTGCGGGTAGTCGTCAAGCAGGGCGGCCAGCGCCTTGTCACCGTCGGCCAACAGGCGGTCGCGCCAGTCTTCCACGCGGTGCATCATCGCCACTTCGCGGCGGCCAGTCTCGCTGTTGGCGTCCAGCGCATCGCGGATCGCGTCCAGCGTTGCCTCGTCCTCGCGGCGCATGTGCTTGGCCAGGAACGCCAGCTGGCGCTTGTGGGCGATGTGGGCGGTGATGCGCTTGCACTCGGCGATATGCGGCAGCAGGTCTTCCGGGATCGGCAGGCGCGCCAGCTGGGCCGGGGTCAACGACACCAGCTTCTCGCCCAGGGCCAGGACGTCGAGCGCGTCGCGCCGGTTCTGGCTGCGGCTCTTGTCGTGGAATTCACCGGTTTCTTCGTCGCGTCCGCGCATCGTCCCTACCTGATCTCAAAAAAAGTCGCCCGGCGTGATGCCGGGCCCAACCTGTACAGGATAAAGCATTGAACGTGATCGCCCCTGAAGTGGCCGTCGGCGACGACAGCCCGGCCCGGCTGGAACGGCTGGCCGACCTCTCCCAGCAGCTGCTCGACCGCGCCCGCGCGCTGGGCGCCAGCCAGGCCGAGGTCAGTTGCAGCGAGGACCGCGGACTGGAGGTCAATGTCCGCCTCGGCGAGGTCGAGACCGTGCAGTCCACGCGTGACCGCGGCATCGCCGTGACCGTCTATTTCGGCCAGCGCAAGGGCAGTGCCAGCACCGGTGACCTGAACGAGGCCAGCCTGGCCGCTACGGTCGAGCAGGCCTGCGCGATTGCCCGGCATACCGAGGATGACCCGGCTGCCGGCCTGGCCGAGGCCGCACTGATGGCCACCGACTTCCCGGAGCTGGACGGTTGGCACCCGTGGGCGCTGCAGGCCGATGAGGCGGTGGACCTGGCCCTGGCCTGCGAGGCGGCCGGTCGCGAGGCCGACGCGCAGATCCGCAATTCCGACGGCGCATCGGTGTCGAGCATGCAGAGCCTGTCGGTGTATGCCAATTCGCATGGTTTCTTTGGTCGTGAGCGCGGCACCCACCATTCGGTCGGCTGCGCGCTGATCGCCGGGCAGGGCGATGGCATGCAGCGCGATGGCTGGTACACCAGCGCGCTTGCCCGGGAGGACCTGGAAGACGTGGGCCGGGTCGGCCGTCGTGCCGCCGAGCGCACCGTGGCCCGCCTGCAGCCGCGTTCACTGGCTACTGGCAGCATGCCGGTGCTGTTCGCCCCGGAAGTGGCGCGCAGCCTGGTCGGCCACCTGCTGTCGGCGGTGTCCGGCGGCGCCTTGTACCGCCAGGCCAGCTTCCTGCTGGACAGCGTCGGCCAACGCCTGTTCCCGGAATGGATGCAGATCGACGAGCTGCCGCACCTGCGCCGTGGCCTGCGCTCGGCCGCCTTCGACGGCGACGGCGTGGCCACCCGTAGTTCGGCGCTGGTCCGTGACGGCGTACTGCAGCGCTACGTGCTGGGCAGCTATTCGGCGCGCAAGCTGGGCCTGCAGACCACCGCCAATGCTGGCGGCGTGCACAACCTGCAGCTGGCGGCCAATGCCGGCTCGCTGGAAGAGATCGCCCGGCAGATGGGTGACGGCCTGCTGGTGACCGAGCTGATGGGGCAGGGCGTGAACGGGGTGACCGGCGATTACTCACGAGGCGCGGGCGGCTTCTGTGTCGAGAACGGCGAGATCCAGTACCCGGTGGACGGCGTCACCATCGCCGGCAACCTGCGCGAGATGTTCAGCAGCATCGAGGCGGTCGGCAGCGACGTCGACACGCGCTCGCACATCCGGACCGGTTCGATCCTGCTGGGGCGGATGACCGTCGCCGGTAATGATTGATGGCATTGATGACGTAAGCTATGCGCGCCTGACGCAACCAGCTTGGTGCTGGTGGGTCAAGACCACCCAATGAAAAGGAGTTTTGTCGTGAGCGAATTCGATAACGTCCCGCCGCCGCCGGCAACCACCGATGCCCCGGCCGACCAGCGCACCATGGCGCTGGCTGCGCACCTGCTGGGCATCTTCACCTGGTTCATCGGCGCCCTGATCATCTGGCTGATCAACAAGGATGACGCCAGCAAGGCCTTCGTGACCGACCAGGCCAAGGAAGCGCTGAACTTCCAGATCACCGTGACCATCGCCATGGTCATCAGCATCATCCTGATGGTGGTGATCATCGGCGGCATCCTGGCGCCGATCGTGGGCATCATCAACCTGGTGTTCTGCATCATTGCCGCAGTCAAGGCCAACAACGGCGAAGCCTATCGCTACCCGTTCACCCTGCGCCTGATCAAGTAATACCGGCCGCATGCGCAAGCAGGAACGCCCGGCATTGCCGGGCGTTCCTGTTTGAGGGCAGCGTCACCGGCGGCGATCAGTGATCGCGTTCCACCGCCAGCGTTGCCAGCGCGCGCAGCGCATCGGCCTCTTCGCCATGGCCGGCCAACGTGGCCTGCATGCGTGCGGCCAGTTCGCGCAGCTGCGCCTTCGCGCCGTCCATGCCGAGCAGCGCGGGGAAGGTGCTCTTGTCCTGCGCCTCGTCCTTGCCGGCGGTCTTGCCCAGCTGTTCGGAACTGGCTTCGACATCGAGGATGTCATCGCGGACCTGGAAGGCCAGGCCGAGTGCATCGGCGAAACTGTCGAGCTGGGCCAGCTGCGGCTCGTGGGCCTGGCCGCACAGCGCCCCCATGCGCACCGCTGCACGGATCAGCGCGCCGGTCTTCAGCGCATGCATGCGGGTCAGTGCCGCCAGGGTCTGCTGCTGGCCGGTGGCATCGATGTCCAGCGCCTGGCCACCGCACATGCCGGAGGCGCCGGACGCGTGAGCGAGGGTCTGCAGGCAGGCCACGCGCAGCGTGGCCGGCAGCGGCGCATCGGCCAGCAGGCCGAAGGCACGCGTCTGCAGGGCGTCGCCGGCCAGGATCGCGGTGGCTTCGTCGAAGGCGATGTGGGTGGTCGGCTTGCCGCGGCGCAGGGCGTCGTCGTCCATCGCCGGCAGGTCGTCATGCACCAGCGAATAGGCGTGGATCAGCTCGACAGCCATCGCCGCCGCGTCCAGCTGTTCCGGCTGCGCGCCGAACAGGTGGCCACTGGCATACACCAGCAGCGGGCGCATGCGTTTGCCACCGCCCAGCACCGAATAGCGCATGGCCTGGTGCAGGCGCTGCGGTGCTTCGGCGGGCGAGGGCAGGGCGGCATCGAGCTGGCTTTCGATACGGTCGCGCCAGCGCGCGAACAGGGCTTCAGCCGTCATGGTTGGGCGGATCGAAAGGCTCGGCCGTTTCCGGCTGGGCCGGATCGCTGAGCAGGCGCACGCGCAATTCGGCCTGCTCCAGCGCCTGCTGGCACTGACGGTACAGACCGACACCGCGTTCGTAAGCACTGAGCGACGCTTCCAGGCTCAGCTCGCCGGTTTCCATCTGCTCCACCAACTGTTCCAGCGATTCGAGCGACTGCTCGAACTGGGCGACCGGGGAGGCGTTTTCGGGGGACTTCTTGGCCATGCGGCAAGTGTGGACGGGCTGCGCGCGGGGGTCAATTCACCAGCCGCCGGGACGCCACTGCAGCTGCGCGTCGTGGGCCTGCAACCAGGCCTGCAGGGCAGCTGCGATGACCACGTCGGCGGCGGCAAGCAGCTGCGCTCCATCGAAGACCAGCGGCAGCTGGGCGCGTCGCCAGGGGGCAAGGTGTTCGCGTTGCAGGCAGTCCTTCAGCGCATGCGAATGCTGGCGACCGGGCAGCAGGATGCGTTCGCCGCCCACACGCGCACGGACCTGGAGCGGCCGTTCGAAGGCCTCGGCGCCGTGCAGGTGCAGCTGACCGCCATCGGGCAGCGCCAATGGCGCGCGTCCATCCCATCCGGCCTGCCAATCATGGGGAAGCGCCGGCAGTTGCGCGGGCAGGAGATAGGCGTGATCGCGCCATTGCTGGATGGCATGATCGTGCCAGCGCACCCGCGCCTGGCGATCGTTGCTGGCTGGTAGCAGCTCGTCCAGCGCCTGCTGCAGCACCGTGGCCGGCAGTGGGGCGGCCCCATGGCCGATCACCCAGGCACGCAGCACGCGCGCGGCGCGGCCCGGTGACACCTGGCGCAGCAGCTGCAGCGACAGCACACGCGGTGCCACCTCCAGATGCACGATCAGCTCGGCGTCCTCCTCGTCCAGCAGTTCGCGGGTCTGCCGGCAATGCAGGGCGCTGCCCGCCAATGCCGCGGCGGTGTGCGGCCAGCGCTGGCGCAGCAACGGCAGCACCTGCAGGCGCAGGAAATTGCGATCGGCGTGGTCGTCGGCGTTGCTGGGGTCTTCAACCCAGCGCAGCGCGTGCTGGTGCGCGTAATCGAGCAGCGCACGGCGCGGCACCGCCAGCAGCGGTCGCCACACACGGTGTTCGCCTACGCGGCTGTCTGCGGACATCGCGGCAAGACCATCGACGCCGGAGCCACGCAGGGCACGCAGCAGGAAGGTCTCAGCCTGGTCGTCCAGGTGCTGCGCCAGCGCCAGTGTTTCGCCGTCGCGCAGTTCGGTGGCGAACGCGGCGCGTCGCGCCTGCCGTGCTGCGCCTTCGAGGCCCAGGCCCGATGTGGGGTCGATCTGCACGCGATGCACGGCCAGTTCGATGCCCAGCGCTGCGCATTGCTGCTGGCAATGCAGCACCCAGTCGTCCGCATCGGGGTGCAGGCCATGGTGCACGTGCACCGCGCGCAGCGCCGTGCCGGAGGCCTTGGCGCTGCGCCACAGCCAGTGCAGCAGCACGGTCGAGTCGACACCGCCGCTGTAGCCCACCAGCAGTGGCGCATCCAGCGGAACGAGGGCAGGGAAGGCAGTCACGGCGGCAAGTATAGGGTTGCTCGGCAGGGCTGCGCCCTGCACCCGCTACGATCCAGAGCAACGGCAACGGCAACGGCAACAGCAACAGCAACAGCAGAAGCTGGTTTCCTGAGGGTGGGCGGGGTGGGTCCGGTTGCGGGAGACGCCGTAAACCCCCAGGCCGGCCCAGCCGCTGGCGGCTGTGCGTTCGGGCGCTTGCGAAGCAGTGCTTCGCAAGCAAAGCGCCCTCACCCATGGGGGCTTGGCCGCGGCATCCATGCCGCGGACACTCCCGCAACCGGACCCATCCCGCCTTTGGCAGTTTCCTGCGAACTGTCGGAATGGCTCTTGGGGTCAGATCCGTTTTCCTGCGGAAAACGGATCTGACCCCGTATTCAATTCGATATCTGAGAGAAAAATCGTGTCGACCAAGCTCGACACCTACCAGGAGCAACAGCAACCGCCGTGGTTGCCGGCCGCCCCGCCATCCCACGGAATGCACGCTGTTGCTGTTGCTGTTGCTTCGGCCGTTGCCGTTGCATCGGCAGGTGCAGGGCGCAGCCCTGCCGAAAAACCTACTTCACCCGACGGCCCGCGCGGTCGATGCGGAACCACTCCCCGCCTTCCATCGGCGTGTGGCCATCGGCATCCGGCGTGCCGCGCCGACAGCCGTTGCAGACCTCGGCCACGCCATCCTGGAACGGCCACCCGAAATCGAAGGTGCCGGGCACCACCTGGCGGAACGTCAGGTCGAAGTAGCCGACGCGGTTGCCGACGCGGCCGCGCAGCCGGCCTTCCTGCGGTGTTTCCGGGCCGTTGTCCCAGGTCAGCACAGGCAGGCTGCGGCCCTTGCGGTCGACGTAGTGGAAGCCCTGGTCGGCATACACCACGGCCAGGCCGTGGTCGTCGTAGTTCAGGTTCTTCAGCGCATCGGCGCTGATCTTCGGCCGGTGATCGACCACCTCGCAGTTGGGCAGCGGCCACAACCCGTGTTCGTCGGTCAGCAGCTGGCAGGCCGGCGCCTGCGCCAGCGCGCTGGAACCGGCCAGTACGCCGAGCAGGACCAGCGACCGCGCGAAGCGGCCGCGGTCGAGGCGGGCCTGCCGCACGATCACTTGGCCTCGGCCTTGCGCTCGAAGGCCGTCGGTGCCGGCAGCTGCACCGGCACGCCCTTGTCATCGCAGGTGCCGGCCTGGCACAGGCGCTCGCGCAGGGCCGGGGTGGCCTGCACGATCATGTGGTAGATCGCGTTCTGTTCCAGCGTGCCGCGGATCGCCTTGCTGCCCGGGCCACGCGCCCAGATGCCGACATCCTCACCACCGTGCGATTCGGACTTCATCGGCACCAGTGCTTCCTGCATGTAGTCCGGATGCTCGGTGTCGACCTCGCGCAGGTTCGGGCGGCCGTTGGCCGGTTCGAAGCTGCTCGGGTTGTGCGGGTAACGCTTCGGGCCGGCCGGCTGCTGGTTGCTGCTGCCGGTATGGCCCGGGCCGTTGGCATAGCTCAGCGTGGTGTACGGCTGGCCGGTGCCGTCCAGCGCGTAGTCCAGCTTGCCGGCACCATCTTCGCCGCCCTTGTCCTTCACCTTGCCCAGGATCGGATTGCCACGTGCCGGGTAGCCGACGAAGTTCAGCGTATGCGAGTGGTCGGCGGTGACGATGATCAGGGTGTCGTCGGCCGAGGTCAGCTCGTTGGCCACGCGCACCGCGTCGGACAGCGCCACGGTCTCGGTCAGTGCACGGAAGGCGTTGCCGCTGTGGTTGGCGTGGTCGATGCGCGCGCCTTCGATCATCAGCACGTAGCCTTCCTGGTGCCTGGCCAGATTCCTGATCGCTGCAGCCGTCAGTTCGGCCAGGCTCGGCTCACCGCCCGGATCCTGCGGGCGCTCGTATTCGTAGCGCATGTGGTCCGGTTCGAACAGGCCGAGGATGGCCGGCGCATTGGCGGCCGCCGCCAGCTGCTTGCTGTTCCACACGTAGGCACCCTGCGGGTGCGCCTGCTGCCATTCCTGCACCAGGCTGCGGCCATCCAGGCGCTGGCCGACCTTGTCGTCGTATTCCGGATCGCGCTCTTCCACGGTGGTGAATTCACCGCGACCGCCGCCGAGAGCGACCAGCGGGCCGCGCCCATAACGCGAGGTCGACAGCAGCTGCTGTGCGATGTCCTTGCAGCCTGCAGCCTTGGCCGCTTCAGTCAGGTCGGTGTCGTTTTCCCAGTTGCGCTCGGGCGAGTGCGCGTAGGTGGCGGCGGGGGTGGCATGGGTCAGGCGCGCGGTGGACACCACGCCAGTGGCCAGGCCGGCGCTGTCGGCCAGCTGCAGCCAGGTCAGCAGGCCCTTGGACAGGCTGTCGGCGCAGTCGGTGCGGCTGCCGGCGCTGACACCGATCGCGCCCATGTGGGTCTTCACGCCGGTGGTGATGGCGGTCATGGTGCCGGCCGAATCCGGCGTCTGCGAATCGGTGTTGTAAGTCTTGCTGAACGCCGTGGCCGGGAAGCGCTCCCAGGACAGCAGGTTCTCCTCGCCCGAGCCACCCTTCTGCTGGCCTTCGTAGATGCGCGAGGCGGCCACGGTGGTCAGGCTCATGCCGTCGCCGAGGAACAGGATGACGTTCTTCGCCTTGCCGGACATCGCGCCGTTGGCGGCGGCCTGGGCGGCGCCACTGCGGTACCACCATTGCGGGGTCTCGCCGGCCGGATGGGCGACCGGGTCGACGGCGACCTTCAGGCCGGCCGGGGCAGAGGCGGGGGTGGTGCTGGCGCAGGCGCCCAGCAGCAGGGTGGTGGCGCAGGCGGCCAACAGGGAGACGGAACGGCGCATGGACGCTGGGATCTCACAAACTGTAACGGGACGTTCATTATGCCCGCCCCTGCAAGGCACGCCGATGACACACTGATTTGCCGGCCGGGCGGTCGTTCTGCGGGCCGCCTTGGGCTATCGTGCCAGCATCCCTTCCTTCCCCTCTGGATTGCCTATGAAGCTGGTCTCTGCCTGGCTGCGGATTCCATTCTGGCAGCGCGTGGTCGGTGGCTTCGTGCTCGGCGCGCTGGCCGGCTGGGCGCTTGGCCCGGCCGCGGAAACGTGGTTCGGCCCGCTCGGTGAGCTGTACGTCACCCTGATCAAGATGATCGCCGTGCCGCTGGTGTTCTTCGCGGTCATCAACGCAATCTCGTCGCTGCACGGGCAGAAGTCGGTCGCCGCGCTCAGTGGCCGCACCTTCCTCTGGTTCGTGATCACCGCGGCGCTGGCGGTATGCGTTGGGCTGGGCGTGGGGACCGTGCTGCAGCCCGGTGCCGGCGGGCTGCAGCTGACAATGGCCAGCAACTACGTGCCGCGCGAAGTGCCCAGTGTGGTGCAGGTGCTGCTGGACGTGGTGCCGGCCAATGTCTTCTACGCGCTGTCCGGCATCGGTACCAAGGTCAATGCGGCCGGTGAGACTGTGCTGGCGGCCGGTCGCGGCTCGATCCTGCCGGTGATCTTCTTCGCAGGCCTGGTGGGCTTTGCCATCGTCAAGCTGGGCGAGAAGGTGACCGAGGCGCGCAAGCTGGTCGGCCAGATGAGCGACATCATGATCCAGGTGACCCGCTTCGTGCTGGAAGTCACCCCGATCGGTACCTTCGGCCTGATCGCCGGCCTGGTCGGCAGTTATGGCTTCGAAAAGCTGCTGCCGCTGGGCCATTTCGTGCTGGCCCTGTACGTGGCCTGCGCCCTGCACATCGTGGTGGTCTACAGCGCGCTGCTGCTGGCGCACGGCCTGAACCCGCTGAAGTTCTTCCGCGGCGCGGCGCCGGGCATGCAGGTGGCCTTCGTCAGCTCGTCCAGCTTCGCCGCGATGCCGGTGGCGCTGCGTTCGATCACCCACAACCTGGGCGTGAACAAGGACTACGGTTCATTCGCGGTGCCGCTGGGCGCCAGCATCAAGATGGATGGCTGCGGCGCGATCTATCCGGCGCTGTGCGCGGTGTTCATCGCGCAGTACAGCGGTGTGCCGCTGACCCCGGAGCAGTACGTGGTGGTGCTGATCGCCTCGGTGCTGGGCAGCTTCGGTACGGCCGGCGTGCCGGGTACCGCGGTGATCATGGCCACGGTGGTGCTGAGCGCAGCCAACCTGCCGCTGGAGACCATCGGCTATCTGTATGCCATCGACCGCATCCTCGACATGATGCGCACGATGACGAATGTGACCGGCCAGATGCTGGTGCCGGTGATCGTGGCCAAGGAAACCGGGCTGCTGGACCAGGCGGTGTATGACAATCCGTCCAGCAACGTGGGCGTGGACGATCCTGACCCGACACCGCCACGCAGCTGAGGTTGCGTGGAGATGAAAGGCCCGCCCTGACCGGCGGGCCTTTCGTTTGGGAGATGGCTGACGCGCTGCCGGCCGTGGTAGATCCACGCCATGCGTGGATGGAGGCGGTGCCGACCAAGGTCGGCAGCTACCCACCATTACGCGGGCCCAACAAAAAAGCCGCTGCAGGGCAGCGGCTTTGCTTTGCGTATCAGGCGGCGCTGTGACGCCAGCCGGTCAGAGGTCGACCCGGCGGGCCTGCATGAACTTGTTGCCCCAGTAGCCACTGAGCAGGGTGTCCACGCGGACGTCCTTGCCCGAGCTCGGCGCATGCAGGAAACGGCCATCGCCGACGTAGATGCCGACGTGGTCGACGCGGCCCTTGCGGCCGAAGAACACCAGATCACCCGCGGCCAGCGCGGTGCGGTCGTTGATCAGTTCGGCATTGTCATCGTGGGCCATCTCGCGCGAGACGCGCGGAAGTTCGATGCCCAGGGCCGAACGGAACACATAACCGACCAGGCCGCTGCAGTCGAAACCGCTGTCCGGGTTGCTGCCACCCCAACGGTACGGGGTGCCCAGCAGGGTCATCGCGCGGCGCAGCAGCGACTGCACCTTGCCGTTGTCGGCGGCGGTGCCGACGACGCTGCCATTGGCGGCGCTGCTGGTGTCGTAGTTGGCGAGCAGGCGGCTGAGGTCGCCGGCCACCACGGCCGAGCGGTCCATCAGCGGAATGGTGTCGTTGGCGGCCAGGTGCGGCAGCAGGGCGGCCAGCGTGGCACTGGCGGCGGCATCGACGCGGCTGCGCTGCGGAGCGGCAGCCTCGGCCTTGGCGGCCGGTCGGGCGGTGCTCTCGGCCACCGGGGCCGGGGTCACATCGGAACGGTTCGGAGCAGTCTGCGACCAGGCCGGAAGGCTGGTCAGACACAGTGCCAGGCCAAGCAACAGCGGGCGGGCACTACGTGAAGATACGGAAGTCTGGCCTTCGCTTTTCAGGTCGTCAGTCGTCACGCGTCGGTCACAGGAAAAAACGATGGGGCATCATGCCCTGTAAAAGCGCGGATAAGTTAAAAATTCCGTTAGTAATTCGTTAGTTGCACAGTGATGTTCGTCACAGTTTTGAATATATCGCCTGTTCATTTTAGCGAAGGACGCGTTTCGCCCCTGTGTAGTGGTCCTTCCAGTAGGGACCGCTGAGCGAGTCCAGGCGCACGGTGCCGCCGGTGCTCGGCGCATGCACGAAACGCCCTTCACCTACATAAATACCGACGTGGGTGACGCTGCCGCGGCTGCCGAAGAACACCAGGTCGCCGGTGGCCAGGCGCTGCGGGTCGATCTTCGGGCCCTGCACCGCCGCCAGGTCGCGGGAGGTGCGCGGCAGCCGCAGGTCCAGCATCTCGCGATAGACATAAGCGACCAGGCCGCTGCAGTCGAAGCCCGAATCCGGGGTGTTGCCGCCATAGCGGTAGGGCGTGCCGACCAGGCTGATGGCGCGCATCAGCACCGAGTTGGCAGCCTCGGGGTTGTCCGGCACGGTCTTTGGCCAGTTCGCCGTGGGCGGGGGCGGGGCCGGGCGGGTGGCCTTGCCACCGCCACAGGCGGTCATCAACAGGGGCAGGGCCAGCAGCAGGGCCGGGGCGAGAAACCGGCGCTGGCCGGACGAAACTGGCGTGATGTGCATGATCTCCGGATAATGCGCCACCTTGGATTGGCCGTCATGATGGCGGCGTCCCCGCCGGGCGACAACCCGCCCCAACCCGCCTGCCTCCGGCAGATCCAGACAGAGTTGCGCATGAAGATCGAAAAAGACCGCGTTGTCCGCTTCCACTACACCGTTTCCGAAGTCGGCCAGGAGCCGATCGAATCGTCCAAGGACCGCGGCGAGCCGCTGGCGATCCTGATCGGTCACGGCAACATCATCCCGGGCCTGGAAAACGCCATGATGGACAAGGAAGCCGGCGCGACCTTCAACGTCGACGTCAAGGCGGCCGATGCCTACGGCGAGCGTCGTGAGGGCCTGTCCCAGCGCGTGCCGAAGAAGCACTTCGGCAATACCAAGCTGGCGCCGGGCCAGCAGGTCGTGCTGCAGACCAACTTCGGCCCGCGTGCGGTGACCGTGCAGAAGGTCGGCATGAGCGTCGTCGACGTTGACCTGAACCATCCGATGGCTGGCAAGGACCTGCACTTCGACGTCGAAATCGTCGACGTGCGCGAAGCCGGCAAGGAAGAGCTGGACCACGGCCACGTCCACGGCGACGGCGGTCACCAGCACTGATCGCAGCGCGATCGTGATGGCAGCAATGGCCCGCTTCGGCGGGCCGTTGCGTTTCTGGAACACGCCGCGGCCATCCATGGTGCACGGGCCGGCGGCATAATGGCGGACCTGCCTGACGGACGCCCCGTGAACGCCGCTTCTCCTTCCCTGCAGCCGGTGGCTTCCGGCGAACGCATCGCCGTGCTGGACGTGCTGCGTGGTGCTGCGCTGCTGGGCATCCTGCTGATGAACATCGAGGCTTTCAGCGGCCCGCTGGACCTGGCCTTCACCGGCATTGACGTGCACTGGCGGGGCATCGATTACTGGGCCGACGCCTTCGTCTATGTGTTCGTGCAGGGCAAGTTCTTCACCCTGTTCTCGCTGCTGTTCGGTGCCGGCTTTGCGGTGATGGCACAACGCGCCGAGGTGGCCGGGCGCGACTTCACCCCGTTCTACCTGCGCCGCAGCGCCGGCCTGCTGCTGATCGGCCTGTGCCATGCACTGCTGGTCTGGTCCGGCGACATCCTGGTGATGTATGCGCTGGTCTCGTTGCCGTTGCTGGCCTGCCGCGAGGCGCCGCGCAGCTGGCTGCCGTGGATGGGCGTGATCGTCTACCTCGGCGGTGTAGCGATGATGCTGCTGGTGGGTGCGATGGTGTCGATGGCGTCGGCCGAAGAGGTGCAGGGCATGCTTGCCGAGGCGCAGCAGAGCATCGACCTGCAGCGGCAGGTGTACGGGCAGGGCAGCTGGGCGCAGGCCACTGTGCAGCGCCTGAGCGAGTTCGGCACCTCGATGGGCGCGTTGCTGATCAGCGGCCCGGAAGTGCTGGGCATGTTCCTGCTCGGCAGCTGGTTCGCCGGCAGTGGCGCGCTGGCGACGCCGGAGCGCTTCCCGCGGCTGTACGCGTCGCTGCGCTGGATCGCACTGCCGCTGGGGCTGCTGGTCACGCTGCTGGGGGTTGCCTGGAAACCCTACCTTGCACCCGGCGCCTACAACCTGCCGGTGACCGCGGCGATGGCCCTGGTCACGGTTGGCGGGCTGCCGATGTGCCTGGGCTACCTGGCGTGGATCGTGCACTGGCGCACGCGGCTGGCGTGGCTGGCGCCGGTGGGGCGCATGGCGTTGACCCACTATCTTGGCCAGTCGCTGCTGTGTACCTGGACCTTCTACCACTACGGCCTGGGCAGGTTCGAGATGATGCCGCGCAGCGTGCAGCTGCTGTTCGCGCTGCTGTTGTTTGCCGTGCAGGTGGCTGTTTCGCACGCGTGGCTGGCGCGCTTCCGCTTTGGTCCGATGGAATGGCTGTGGCGTGCAATGACCTACCGGCAGTGGCCACCGATGCGGCACAGGACGAAGCAGGGGTGAGCGATGAGCGCGCACGCGCTGTGCCGATCGGCCGCGCGCCCGCGCATCCTCACGTCTGGCCTGCAGCGGGGCATGGCATGCTCGGCCTCAGCATGAGCGCCGGCATCGGCCAGCGGATCGCCGATCTCGTCTGCGGCCACACGCCAGCGATCGATCCTGCCCCTTACCGACCCGAGCGATTCCGATGAGCACTGCATCCTATGATTACGACCTGATCGTCCTTGGCGGCGGCTCCGCCGGCCTGGCCGGCGCGATCCGCGCCGCGCAGCACGGCAAGCGCGTGGCAATGCTGGAACCCGGCGAACTGGGCGGAACCTGTGTCAATGTCGGCTGCGTGCCGAAGAAGGCGATGTGGCTGGCGGCCGACCTGCACGAGCGCATCGGCCTGGCCAATGCGATGGGCTTCGATGTCGAGGCACGCCCGGCGCTGTCGTGGAAGGAACTGGTGATCCATCGCCAGGCCTACATCAGCAACATCCACACCAGCTACCACAAGCGCCTGGACGAAACCGGCGTGGTGCGCATTCCGGCACGTGGCCATCTGCTTGATGCGCACACCGTGGCCTGCAGTGATGGCGTGCACTACAGCGCCGAACACATCCTGATCGCCACTGGCGCGCATCCACTGCGTCCGGATATTCCCGGCGCGGAGCTGGGCCTGGTCTCCGACGATTTCTTCGACCTGCGTGCGGCGCCGGCCGAGGTGGCGATCATCGGTGGTGGTTACATCGCGGTGGAGCTGGCTGGCCTGCTGCAGGCGCTCGGCAGCCGCGTGAGCCTGCTGGTGCGCGGCAAGCGCCTGCTGGAGCGCTTCGATTACGAGCTGACCGATCAGCTGGCCGAGAACCTGAAACAGCAGGGCGTGCGGATCCATTTCGACTATCGCCTGCGCGAACTGCAGCGCGATGGCGAGCGCGTGCGGGCGTTCGGCCATGACGGCCCGATCGACAGTGTGTTCGATGCGGTGTTCTTCGCTGCCGGCCGCCGCGGCAACAGCCGTGGCCTGGGTCTGGAAGCGCTCGGCATCGACATCGGCGAGCACGACCAGGTGCAGGTGGACGAGTGGCAGACCACCCGCGTGCCGAGCGTGCACGCGGTCGGTGACATCGCCGGCAAGGTCGGCCTGACCCCGGTGGCGGTGGCCGCTTCGCGGCGGCTGATGGACCGCCTGTTCGGGGGGCGCCCGCAGTCCAAAATGGATTACGAGAACGTGGCCAGCGTGGTGTTCTCGCATCCGCCGCTGGGCGCGGTGGGCATGAGCGAGGAAGAAGCGCGCCGGCGTTTCGACCAGGTGAGCGTCTACCACAGCCGCTTCCGCCCGATGCTGCAGGCGCTGGCCAATGGTACCCAGCGCAGCCTGTTCAAGATGGTCTGTGCCGGCCCGGAAGAACGCGTGGTAGGCATCCACCTGCTGGGCGAAGCGGCCGACGAGATCCTGCAGGGCTTTGCGGTGGCGGTGAAGATGGGCGCGACCAAGGCCCAGTTCGACGACACCGTGGCGATCCACCCGACCTCGGCCGAAGAAGTGGTGCTGATGCGCTGAGCCGGGATGTTGTGGGGCCGAGCCCTGCTCGGCAGCCTTTCGCCCCGGCCTGGCGACGCCGAGCGCAGGCTCGGCTCTACAGGGCAGCGGGCGCCCCCATGCGACAATGAGCGTCCCCCACGCCTTACCGGGCCGCTCTGCGCGGCCCGCCGTCGTCCTGATGTCCACTCCCGCTTCCCGCATCGCCACTGCTTCCCCACGCATTGCGCTGGGCGGCATCGGCCTGGCGGCGATCGGCGCCATCGCCGCGTCGGGCAAGGCGATCATCGTCAAGCTCGGCCTGCGCCACGGCGTCGATGCCACCACGCTGCTCGCCCTGCGCATGCTGATGGCGCTGCCCCTGTTCGCGTTGATGGCAGCGTGGGCCGCGCGCCGGGCCGAGCCGTTGTCCTGGGCCGACCGTGCCCGCGTGCTGTGGCTGGGCTTCACCGGCTACTACCTGTCCAGCCTGCTCGACTTCCAGGGACTGCAGTACATCAGCGTGACCCTGGAGCGGCTGATCCTGTACTTGAACCCGACCCTGGTACTGCTGATCAACGTGCTGCTGGCGCGCCAGCGGCCGGGCCGCTGGCAGATCGGTGCGCTGGTGCTGAGCTACCTCGGCGTGCTGCTGGCCTTCGGCCACGATCTGCATCGCGAGGGTGGGCAGATCATCGTCGGCAGCCTGCTGGTGCTGGGCAGTGCCCTCAGCTATGCGCTGTACCTGTTCGGCAGTGGGCAGGTGGTCGCGCGCATCGGTGCGGTGCGGCTGACCGCCTATGCCAGTTGCGTGGCCAGCGTGCTGGTGCTGCTGCATTTCGCGGTGACCCATCCGCTGCCGCTGCTGTGGCAGGCACCGGCGCCGGTGCAGTGGCTGTCGTTGGTCAATGCCACCGTGTGCACGGTGCTGCCGGTGCTGGCGATCATGCTGGCGGTGCAGCGCGTGGGTTCGTCGCTGGCCGCGCAGGTCGGTATGCTGGGCCCTGTTTCCACCATCGTGATGAGCCTATGGCTGCTCGACGAACCGATGGGGCCGGCGCAGATCGCCGGCACCGTGCTGGTGCTGATCGGCGTTCTGCTGGTGACCCGCCTGCGGCGCTGACGCCGGAGCAGGCGCGTGCGCGCATCCTGGCGGTGATCCGCGCAATCCCGGCGGGGCAGGTGATGGGCTACGGCCAGGTGGCGATGCGCGCGGGCCTGCCCGGGCGTGCACGCCTGACCGCACGCATCCTGGGCCAGAACGACGACCCGGACCTGCCCTGGCACCGCGTGCTGCGCTCGGACGGGCGCATTGCCATGGAAGAAGGGTCGGCCGGCTGGCGCGAGCAGTCACAACGGTTGCGCGCCGAGGGTGTGCGGGTGGAGAACGGCCGGGTGCGGATGCCGGCGACCGATCCGGCGGCGGCGCTGGACGCAGCGGTGTGGGGCCCGGGCTGAGCACCGCTGGCGACTGAACAGGCCGGACCTGCGGGTCGCCAACAAGACACGATGCTGCGGCTATGATGGAGGCCGTTCCATGCCGGTGCTCCCATGTTCCCGCGACTGCCAACCGTCACCAAGGCCCTGCTGATCGCCAACGCGATCCTGTTCCTGCTGCAGCAGCCGTTCCTGCTCGGCATGCAGACCTTCGAGCCGTTCATGCTGCAACCGTTGCAGCAGGGCTTCGACGCGTTCTCGCCGGGTGGCAACTTCCAGCCTTGGCAGCTGCTGACCTACGGTTTCCTGCATGGCAGCTTCGGCCATCTGTTCTTCAACATGCTGGCGGTCTTCATGTTCGGCGCGCCGCTGGAGCAGACCTGGGGCGAGAAGCGCTTCCTGCTGTACTACCTGGTGTGCGTGGCCGGTGCCGGTGTCTGCCAGCTGCTGGTGGGTACGCTGCTGGAAAACCCTGCCACGGTGCTGGGCGCCTCCGGCGGCGTGTTCGGCCTGCTGCTGGCCTACGGCATGCTGTTCCCGAACCAGCGGGTGATGCTGCTGTTCCCGCCGATCCCGATGAAGGCGCGCACTTTCGTGATCCTGTTCGGTGTGGGCGAGCTGGTGCTGGGCATGACCGGCTGGCAGCCGGGCGTGGCCCACTTCGCGCACCTCGGCGGCATGCTGTTCGGCTGGTTGCTGATCCGCTACTGGCGCGGGCAGCCGCCGTTCAGGCGCCGCCCGCCCGGCCCACCGAAGCGCCCGAACCATCTGCGCAGCGTCAAATGATCCGAAGGATCATTTGACGCTGCAGGTGCCGACCGTTGGTCGGCACGCCTTCTCCCACGCGGGCAGGTGCCAACCCTGGCTGGCACGCTTTGAATGGGATCATTTGACGCTGCAGGTGCCGACCGTTGGTCGGCACGCCTCTACAGATCCTGCAACACCACCTGCGCCGCGTTGTGCCCCGGTGCACCGGTGACGCCGCCGCCGGGGTGTGTGCCCGAACCGCACAGGTACAGCCCGGGCAGGGCGCCACGATAGCCGGCCTGGCCGACCATCGGCCGTGCCGAGAACAGCTGGTTGGCGCTCAGTGCGCCGTGGAAGATGTCGCCGCCGACCAGGCCGAAGGTGCGTTCCAGATCCAGCGGCGACAGCACCTGCCGACCGAGCACGCTGGCGGTGAAGCCGGGCGCATGCCGTTCGACGGTGGCGATCATCAGGTCGGCCACGGTCTCCCGGTGATCGTCCCAATGGCGGCCTTCAGGCAACACCGGCGCCACATGCTGGCAGAACAGGCTGGCCACGTGCTGCCCGGGCGGCGCCAGCGAATCGTCCAGCGTGCTCGGAATCAGCATTTCCACGATCGGTTCGCGCGCCCAACCGTCGCGGCGCGCATCCAGCCAGGCGCGGTCCATGTAATCCAGGCTGGGTGCCATGATGATGCCGGCGCTGAGGTGATCGCCGGGCCCGGGCAGGGCGCGGAACTCCGGCAGCCGCGACAGCGCCACGTTCATCCGGAACGTGCCGGAACCGCAGCGCCAGTTCGCCATGCGTTCGCGTGTCGCGTTGGGTACCTGTGCCGGTTCCAGCAATTGTTCGTACAGCAGTTTCGGATTGACATTGGCGACCACCGTGCGTGCGCGCAGGATCTCGCCGTTGGCCAGTTCGACGCCCACCGCGCGGCCCTGTTCGATTCGCACGCGCTGCACGCCGGCCTCCACGCGCAGTTCCGCTCCGGCCTCGCGTGCCGAGGCTGCAATCGCCTGGCTGATCGCGCCCATGCCGCCGATCGCATGGCCCCACGCACCCTTCACGCCATTGCACTGGCCGAATACGTGGTGCAGCAGTACGTAGGCACTGCCCGGTGTATAGGGGCTTGCGTAGTTGCCGACGATGCCATCGAAGCCGAACAGCGCCTTGATCGGTTCGCTTTCGAACCAGCGATCCAGATACTCGGCTGCCGACAGCGTGAACAGGTCCAGCAGCTCCTGCCGTAGCGAGGCATCCAGCGTGGCCAGTTCACGACCAAGACGACCCATCTGCCACAGCGCAGGCAACGCGCGCCAACCACCCGCAACGCCGGCATCCGGTGGCGCGCGCAGGGCCCACGCGCGCAGCACATCGGCGAAGATCTCCAGGCGCGCTTCGTATTCGGGTAGCCGCTGCGCATCCCGCTCGGAGAACTTCGCGACCTCTGCCTGGGTGCGGCCCGGTGCCGACAGCAGGTAACGACCATCCTCCATCGGCAGGAAGTTGTTGACCGGGCGATTGATGATGCGCAGCCCATGCGCATGCAGTTGCAGGTCGTCGATCACCTTGGGCTGCAGCAGGGACACCGTGTACGACGCCACCGAGTTGCGGAAGCCGGGATGGAATTCCTCGGTGACTGCAGCACCGCCGAGAACGCCACGACGTTCCAGCACCAGCACCTTCTTTCCAGCGCGCGCCAGATAGGCCGCGCAGACCAGGCCGTTGTGGCCGCCACCAACGACGATCGCATCCCAGGACATCAACACCTCGCAAAAAGGGGACGGAGGGGATTAAGTCGCAATCTGCATCTGCACACGGGGCATGGGGAGAAACGACTTAATCCCCTCCGTCCCCTTTTTTGATTGCCGCTTCGATGGTGGCGATGTCGATCTTCTTCATCGGCATCATCGCGTTGAAGGCGCGCTTGGCCAATGCCTTGTCCTTGCTGGTCACGGCTTCGATCAACATGCGCGGGCTGATCTGCCAGGAGATGCCCCAGCGATCCTTGCACCAGCCGCATTGGCTTTCCTGTCCACCGTTGCCGACGATCGCATCCCACAGGCGGTCGGTCTCGGCCTGGTCCTCGGTCTGGATCTGGAAGGAAAACGCTTCACTGTGCTTGAACGCGGTGCCGCCGTTGAGGCCGACGCAGGGAATGCCGCAGACCGTGAACTCGACCGTCAGCACGTTGCCTTCCTTGCCATCCGGAAAGTCGCCGGGGGCGCGATGCACGGCGATCACCGCGCTGTCGGGCAGGATGCTGGCGTAGAAGGTGGCGGCCTCGAGCGCGCCGTTGTCGTACCAGAGGCAGATCGTGTTCTTGTGTGCCATGTCGGGGCTCCGCGATGGACGAAGCCGCAGCGATAGCACGCGCGGTGTTAACCCGGGATCGTGCTGCACCCGCAAAAAAGGGCGCCCGAAGGCGCCCCCTGTACTACGGGTAGTGCGCGTGGCTCAGCGCCAGACCTTGATCTGGTCGGCTTCGCTGCGCTGCATCGGCTGGCCGGCCTTGCAGCTGAAGGTGGCACCGAATGCCGGCAGGTTGGCCAGCGTGCCGTTGCTGCGCCACAGGCCCGGCGCGCGGATGTCGGCGGTCAGGCGGCGCACCGCCTCGTTCGGCGACAGCTGCTGTGCCCACAACGCCGACCAGGCGCGGAAGAAGCCCTGCTGCTGTGCCGGCTTGGCCTTCGGCTCCTGCGCGGTATAGGCCGCCCAGGCCAGTTCCAGACCGGCGATGTCGGCCAGGTTCTCTTCCTGGGTGAGCGTGCCGTTGACCTTGGCACCCTTCACGCCCGGGAAATCGTAGGCGCTGTACTGCGCGGCCACGCGGTTGCCAAGCAGGGTCCAGGCGGTCTTGTCGGCCGGGGTCCACCAGCTGCGCAGTTCGCCCTTGGCGTCGACCAGTGCACCCTTGGCGTCGATCGCACGGGTCAGCTCATGGCCGACCAGGCCACCGAAGCTGCCGAACTTGTCGGCGGCGTCGGCCTTGGCATTGAACACCGGGCCCTGCAGGATCGCCGCGGTAACGATCAGGCGGTTCTGTGCCAGGTCGTAGGCCAGCGACGGCTGCTGCGGCAGCACGTCCCAGCGGCGGTCGGCGTTGCCCTTGCCGATGCGCTTCATTTCCTCGCGGTGGCGCCAGGTCGACGCGATCAGCATGTTGCCGCCGAACGAACCGCGGCCCATCGGCTGCACGCTGTAGTCGAGGTCGCGCAACGGGGTGCCGATCTCGATCTTCAGCGCAGCCAGCTTGGCCTGCGCTTCGGTCTTGGCTTCGGCGCTCATCCAGCTGTTGTTCTTGACCGCCTCGATCTGCACTTCGCGCAGCTTGTCGACGATCCACGCCGCCTGGCGACGGTCTTCGGCCGACAGGTAACGGGCCGCATATTCGCGGCCGACCATCGGGCCGGCGGCCACGTTGATCGCCTCCAGCACGTCTTCCCAGCGCTGCGGCGGCAGCGTTTCGCCACGCAGCACGCGGCCACGGAATTCAAACTCCGCGTCGCGGTAGGCCTTGGACAGGTACGGTGCCATCGAGTCGCCCACGCGCCAGCGCAGGTAGGCCTTCCACTGGTCCGGCTTGAGCTTGGTGACCATGCCATCGAGCTGCTTGAACAGGCCCGGGTCGGCCAGCGAGACCAGGTCGTCGTCCACGCCCTGTGCCTTCAGGAACGCGTCCAGCTGCAGGTTGCGGTAACGGCTGTTGAGCTCCTTGGTGGAGATCGGCGCGTAGTTGTTGAACGGGTTGTTGATGCCGGCCAGCGACTGCGCATTGCGCGCCAGCTCGGTCTCCAGCGCGATCACCGCCTGCGATTCGGCATCGAGCCTGGCCGCCGGGGTGCCGGTCAGCGCCAGGATCTGCTTGACGTAGTTGCGGTAGCGCCCCATCAGCGCCACGGTATCGGCGTCGGTGCGGGTATAGAACGCCGGGTCCGGCAGGCCCATGCCGCCCTGCATGAAGTAACCGATGTGGCGGTCCAGTGCCTTCAGGTCGACGTCCGGGCCGAAGTTGAAGGCCACCGGGATGCCCACCTGGTGCAGCGCGGCGATCGAGGCCGGCACATCCTTGGCCTTCTTGATGGCGTTGATGCGGGTCAGTAGCGGCGCGATCGGGTTGGAGCCGTCCGCTTCCACGGCGGCTTCGTCCAGGCCGCTGGCCCAGAAGTCGCCCAGCAGCTTCTGCACGTTGCCCTGCGGCGACTTCATCGCGGCGTCGAGCAGTTCACGCTGCTGCTGGCGGCTGCGCTCGACCAGCTGGCCGAGCGCGGTGGTGGCACCGGTCTGCGGCACCGGGTTGGCCTTCAGCCAGCCTGCGTTGGTGGCGTCGTAGAAGTCGCTGCACTGGGCGCTGACGGCCGGGGCGCGCGCGGCCTTCTTCTTGGCGGCGAACGCATCGTGGGTCGGGACCAGCGTCGCCAGGCTGATGCCCAGGGCGATGGCAAGCGGACGGAAATTGGGCATGTGGAACGAATCCGTGATGGATTGAGGGCGCGCGCACTATAGCAAGCCGTGCATGGGCGCGGCATGCACGCGTCACGGTGGCGCCGCCGGGCCGTGCGCCGACCAGGGCCGGCATCTACCAACGGCCTGGGCCATGCGTGGATGACGGGCGCTGTGAAAAACAAAGGCCCGGGATTCCCGGGCCTTTGCAGGTCTGCCGCAGCGTCAGCCGTGGCTTACCAGATCACCACCTGCTGCTCGCCGGTGCGGGCCATCGGCGAACCGGCCTTGCACTGGAACGCGGCAGCGAAGGTCGGCAGGTTCGACGGCGCACCCATGGCGCGGAACTGCGCCGGGGCGTGCGGGTCGGTGGCCAGGCGGACCTTGGCGTTTTCCGGGGTGTACTTGGTGCGCCACACGGTGGCCCAGTTGAAGAAGAAGCGCTGGTCGCGGGTGAAGCCGTCGACCTTCGCATCTTCCTTGCCGGCGGTGGCCTTCTGCAGGGCGTCGTAGGCGGTGGCCAGGCCGCCCAGGTCGGCGATGTTCTCGCCCAGGGTCAGGTGGCCGTTCACTGCCTGGCCGTCGACCTTGTACTGGTCGAACTGCTTGACCAGCTTGCCGGTGAGGCCTTCGAAGTTCTTCTTGTCGGCCGGGGTCCACCAGTCTTCCATGTTGCCGGTCGGCCCGAAGCGTGCGCCCTGGTCGTCGTAACCGTGGGTCATCTCATGGCCGATCACCGCACCGATGCCGCCGTAGTTCAGCGCGTCGTCGGCCTTCGGATCGAAGAACGGCGGCTGCAGGATGGCGGCCGGGAACACGATCTCGTTCTGCAGCGGGTTGTAGTAGGCGTTGACGGTCTGCGGGGTCATGCCCCACTCGGTCTTGTCCACCGGCTTGCCGATCTTGGACAGGTTGAACTTGTAGTTGAACTCGTTGGCCGCGCGCACGTTGCCCAGGTAGCTGTCGCGCTGGGTCTGCAGGCCCGACCAGTCGCGCCACTTGTCCGGGTAACCGATCTTCGGGGTGAAGGTTTCCCACTTGGCGATGGCCTTGGCCTTGGTTTCCTCGCTCATCCAGCTCAGGCCCTGGATGCGGTCCTTCAGCGAGGCGGCCAGGTTCTTCACCAGTTCTTCCATCTTCGCCTTGGCTTCCGGCGAGAAGGCAACCTTCACGTACAGCTGGCCGAAGGCTTCACCGGCATCGTTTTCGATGGTGCCCAGCACACGCTTCCAGCGCGGCTTCTGCTCCTTCTGGCCGTTGAGGGTCTTGCCGTAGAACTCGTAGTTCTCCTGCACGAAGGCATCGGCCAGGTACGGCGAGGCGCTGTCCACGGTGTGGAAGCGCAGGTAGGCGCGCCACACCGACGGATCGGTGTCGGCCAGCGACTTGCTCACTTCCTCATGGAAGGCCGGCATGGCCAGCGAGAACTTCTCCGGCGCGGCCACGCCCTGCGACTTGAAGAACTCGGTCCAGCTGAAGTTCGGGGTCAGCTTGTCGGCGTCGGCCAGGGTGACCGGGTTGTAGTACAGCTCGACGTTGCGCGACAGCTCCACGCGCGACTTGGAGGCCTTGGCCAGGCGGGTTTCGAACTTGACCACGTCCTCGGCCTGCTTGGCTGCATCGGCCGCGGCCACGCCGGACAGCTCCAGCACCTTGGCGACATGCGCCTGATAGGCCTTCAGCTTGTCGGCGTTCTTGGCATCGGTGTAGTAGGTGGTATCCGGCAGGCCCAGGCCGCCCTGGCTGGCATAGGCCATGTTCACCCCGGAGTTCTTGAAGTCGGCTTCAGCGCCGAAGCCGAACAGGAGGTTGTCACCCTTGGCGGCGCTGGTGCGCAGGTAGTTGGCGATGGCCGCCTTGTCCTGCAGGCCGTCGATCGCAGCCAGGTCGGCCTTCAGCGGCTCGATGCCCTGGGCGTTGATCTTGGCTTCGTCCATGCCGGTGGCCCACAGGTCGCCGACGATCTTCTCGATGTGGTTCGGGTTCTTGACCTGCGCAACCTGTTCGGCCAGCTGGTGCTGCACGGCCACCGAACGCTCGTCGAGGATGGTGAACGCGCCCCAGCTGGTGCGGTCGCCCGGGATTTCATTGGCGGCCAGCCACTTGCTGTTGACGTAGTCGCCGAAGGCGGTGCACGCGTCCTTGGTGGTGTCCAGGTCGCTCGGCTGGAAGGCGTTGTAGGCCGGCAGCTTGCTGTCGTCCAGCTTGTAGGTGGTGGCTTCGGCGGTGGCCGGGGCGGGGGTCGCGGCATCCTTGGCCGGGGTTTCGTTCTTGCCGCAGCCGGCCAGCACGGCCGACACGGCCAGGCTGAGCAGGACGATCTTGGGAGTGCGCGTCATCACTATTCTTGGCCTCCAGGCCGAGTGAGTCAGGGAGAAGCCGCAGGTACGGCCGTGGGCCGAACGATACGCCGCCGGCCTGGCCTGCAAGGGTGTCGAAGGTCATGTCCGGGCGCAAGGGCCAGAACGTGCAAGGGCGCCCCGTGGGCGCCCTTGCAGGAAGCGGTGCGGCTTACAGGCCGCCGCCGCCGCAGCCCTTGCCCAGGTAGTCGTCGATCAGCCTGAGCTGGTCACCCATGATCGCGCGGGTCCAGGCGGGACCATGCGCGTAGTCGGCGATGGCGTGGAACTCGACCGGCTGCCCCGAACCCCTGGCCTTGTTCACGAACCACTCCGACTGCTCGATCGGCACCGTGCGGTCGCGGTCACCGTGGTAGACCATCAATGGAATCTTCATTTCACCGGCCTTGTCGACCGGGTTGAGGCCGGCCACGGTCGGCGCCTGGGCCTGGCGGAAGAACGGGTTGGTATAGAAGCGCGACCAGATCTTCTTGATGTCCGAAACGCCGGCACCGGCGATGGCGCACTTGTACAGGCCATTGGGACGCACCGAAGCCGCGAACGCCGAGTAGCCGCCATAGGAGAAGCCGAACATGGCGATGTGGCCGGGCTGGGCGATCTTCTGGTCGATCATCCACTGCGCGCCATCGTCCTTGTCGTCCTGCATCTTCTGGCCCCATTCGGCATCACCGGCCATCCACAGCTTGCGGCCCCAGTCGGCCGAGCCGCGGAACTGGGGGCGCAGGACCGCCATGCAGCGTGATGCCATCAGCGGTACCCACATCGAGCCGTCGAAGTCCATGCCATCGCGTGCCCACGGGCCGCCGTGCGGATGCACCACGGCTTTCCACGGGCCGGCACCGCACAGCTCGGTGCTGGGCGTGGTCAGGAATGCCGGAATGTCCAGCCCGTCGCGTGCCTTGTAGTAGACCAGCCGGGTGGTGCCCAGCGCGGCTGGCTGGATCTGCGGATAGGTCTTGGCCAGCAGGGTCAGCTTGCCGTCGTGCAGCAGGTGATACTCGGGCGGGTTGGAAGGGCCGGAGGTAGCCACCAGCACATTGGAAAGATCGGCGGTGTAGTCGACGATGCGGTAGCTCAGGCCTGTATCGTAGTTGGCGGTGTAGCGCTGGCCGTTCGCGGTATCGACCATCGCCAGCGGCTCCTGGCGGATGCCAAGCGCCTGGCGCAGCCCCTGGTCCAGGGCCTTCATGCGCGGAGAGGTCCACTGGATGTCGTCGCCGCGCGGACCGGCGTAGCCGATTCCCATGATCTCGCCGAAGGGTACCGCACCGCTCCGGTGGCGGTTGATCAGCATCGAGCCGGCGTTGAACAGTTTGTGCTCGAACAGCACTTCCTTCTGCTTGCGGGCCGTGATGTCGTACTCGTAGACGATTGATTTGTCGCGGCCGACATTGCTGAGTACGAACGCGATGTTCGGATCATCGGCAAAGCCGATCACCTGGTTGACGTCGCGGTTCTTCACGTAGGAGCGGAAATGCTCCTCCCAGGCACCGTTGGCAGGCGAGCGGAACTCGGTGGCGACGTAGGCGCCGGTACCGTCGACGTCCTGCCGCAGGCGTGCCCGCAGTTCACTGTCCAGGTCGGTGATATAGCCCGCCACGCGCTCTTCGGTCTTCTGGATGCGCTGGGAGGTGAAGTTGCGCAGGTCGACCTTGTAGACGTCACCGGAACTGCTGCCCGAACCGTTGACCACCAGGATGTGGTCGGGATCGTTGGGCAGGGTGTCGAGCACCGTGGCGTTGGCCAGTGCCTGCTCGAGCTCTTCATTGCGACTGGAGGCGCGCGGCGGCGTGATCGGCTCCTTCCACTGCTTGCCTTCGATGTCGGTGATGAAGAACTTGCTGACGAAGGTCTTGGTCACCCGGTCGGCGCGCAGGTCGTAGGGTTGCCACAGCACGACGGCCAGCTGTCCGTTCTTGATGAACGACACGCTCTGGAACTTCATGCGGTTGGCGCCGATCACCGTGGGTGGCTTGTCCAGTGCATCGGTCCGCCAAACCACGATCACGCGCTCCTCGCCATCGGCGCGAAGGCCGGCGATGTGTTTTCCGTCTGGTGACAACGACAGGCTGGAGATGGCCGGGAAGGCGGCCATCTGTTCGATGGTGGGCGCCACAGGCTTGGCGTGCAGCAACGGTGAAAGGCTGGCCAGGGCCGCCAGCAGCAGGGCTCGCTTCATTGCAACCTCGGAATGCGTTGGCACCGGCTTGCGGAGAATCCGGTGCCTGAAATGGAACCGCCGCCCCGAAGGGCGGCGGTTGCAGGGAGCAGGATCAGAACGAACGCGTGATGTTCAGGAAGTAGCTGCGACCGAAGTAGTCGAAGCCGCTGTACAGCAGCGCGTTGCCGACGGTGCTGTAGACACCCTGCGAGATGGTCGGCGGCTTGCGGTCGGCGAAGTTGCGCACGCCACCGGTGACCGACCACTTGTCCGCTTCATACTTCACCGAGATGGCCTGCAGGAAGTAGTTCGGGGTGTACAGCTTGTACGCCGAGGTGGCCGGATCGAAGTCACCCGGGTTGCGCTCCTCGTAGTACGCGTAGCTGTCCATCTTGTCGATCCAGTCCAGGCCGTAACGCACCTGCCAGTTCTTCCACTTGTAGCTCAGGTCCAGCGAGGCGGTGTTTTCCGGACGCGACAGCATGCCGTTGTAGTCCACCAGCGGATCGTCGGAGAAGACCTTGCTGGCCTGTTCCAGGTAGTGGGTGAACTGCAGCGTGGTGCGCAGGGTGCCCGGGCCGATTTCGCGGACATAGCGGGTGGTGAAGTCCAGGCCACGGACCTTGTCGGTGGACAGGTTGATGAAGCCGTTGGTCACCACCAGTTGGTTGTTGACCGGGTTGCGGGCCACCAGGCGGCACAGACCCGAACCGGAGGAGAAGTCGGCACTGCCGCTGTCGTAGCAGCGCGACAGGATGTTCGCGCCGCCCGCGCTGTCGACGCCGTTCTTCACTTCGATGTCGAAGTAGTCGGCGGCGAAGGACAGGTCACCGAAGCCGCTGCCGAATTCCGGCTGGATCACCACGCCCAAGGTCTTGGCCTTGGAGGTTTCGGCTTCCAGGCCGGCCTCGGCACCACCCTGGGTGACCACGGTCACGCCCTGGGTGGCCAGGTAGTCCGGTGCCAGGCCCAGCGATGCGCAGTTCTGGTAACGCGGCGAGCTCGGGTTGCGATCACCATACTCGTTGCAGGGGTCGGCACTGCTGCTCAGGAAGCCGGTGGTGCCGCCCAGGAACTGTTCGAACAGCGCCGGTGCGCGGTAGGAGGTGCCGTACGACGCACGGAACGACAGCCACTTCACCGGGGTCCACAGCGCGCCGATCTTGTAGGTCTCATCCGAGCCGTAGGACTTGTAGTCGGTGTAGCGGCCGGACAGGTTGACCGTCAGTTCCTCGGCAGCGGTGACGCCGGACAGCAGCGGCAGTTCCAGTTCGCCGTAGGCTTCGAACACCGAGTCCGAACCGCGGGTCGGAGTGGCGTTGGTCAGGTTGTACAGGTCGGCATTGATCGAGTACGGCGACGGGGTGTCGTCGATGCGTGCCTTGCGGTACTCGACGCCGAATGCACCACCGGCCGAACCGTACGGCATGTCGAACAGCGGGCCGTTGACGTTGAAGTTGACCGTCGTTTCCTTGTACAGCGTGTTGCCGGTGACCGGCACGAACACCCAGTCCTTCCAGTCCTGCGGCAGCTTGCCACCGATGGTGTTGGTGTTCAGCGCCGGCGCGGCGATGCAGCCGTTGGAACCGTCCCGGCAGACATAGCCACCGGCACCGTTGGAGACCACGTCCAGGCTCTGGCGCAGGCGGCTGGTCAGGAAGCTCTCGAAGGTGTAGTCGGCGTCGCTGCGCGAGTGCATGACGTTGAAGTCATAGTTCCACTCCGAGCTCAGGTGGCCACGCAGGCCGGCATTGAAGCGCAGGAAGTCGACGTTCTGCTTGTTGGTGTCGTTGCCGAAACCGATGAACGCACGCACGCCCAGGTTCTTGCCGCTGGTCTGGTCGGTCGGAGCACCGGCAACGCTGTCACGCAGGTTGGCCGGGATCAGCGGGCTGCCCACGGCATAGTCCAGGGTCAGCTGGCGATAGCCGGTCTGGGTCGACTTGCGCTTGTTGCCCAGGAACTCGTAGTACAGCTCGGCATCGCCCAGTGCGTTGAGGTCGAAGCCACCCTGCAGGTACAGGGTGTGGGTCTTGGTCGGCGAGATCAGCGACTGGTTGCGCATGGCCGGATCGAAGGTGTCGCGGGTGTTCAGGTCCACGCCTTCGTAGCCCACCAGGCCGGTGGTGATGGCCGCATTCGGGCGCCAGCGGTTGAAGCGGGTGCCGGCGCCGCCCGGGGCCGCAACACCGGTACGGGTGTTGGTGCCGATGGTGTTCAGCGTGGTGCCGCCGGCATCGAGCGACCAGCACTTCGGCTTGCCGGTCAGCGGGTCGATGAAGTCGCCGCTGCCCCAATAGTCGCCCGCGTCGATGTCGCGGTACATGTCGGTCGGGCAGCCACCGGCCCAGCTGCGGTCGGCCAGGGTCAGCTCGTTGCGGGTGTAGTACTCATAGGAGCCGGAGAAGTGCGAGCGCTCGCCGGTGGCACCGAACATGATGGAGTAACGGCGCTCTTCACCGCCGCCGCCATCGGTGGCGTTGTGCTGTGCTTCGAAGCTGACGCCATCGACCTTCTTCTTGGTGATGATGTTGATTACGCCGGCAACGGCGTCGGAGCCGTAGATCGAGGACGCACCGTCCTTCAGGATTTCGACGCGGTCGACGATCGAGTTCGGCAGCACGTTCAGGTCGGTCGAGCCCACCGAGCCGCGGGTACCGGCCGGCGACACGCGGCGGCCATTGAGCAGGATCAGGGTGCGGGTCGGGCCGAGGCCGCGCAGGCCCAGGGTGTTGGCGCCCGGGCCACCGTCGGTGACGTAGCCGCCATAGGCGTTGTTGATCTGCGCCGCACCGGCGGTGACCGCGGTGCTCTGCAGGGCCGCCGTGGTCGAGTTGAAGCCGGCCAGGGTGGTTTCTTCACGGGTGACGACCTGCACCGGCGAGACCGAGTTGAACACGTCGCGGCTGATGCGCGAGCCGGTGACGGTCACCGTATCCAGATTGGTGGCCTTGGACTTGGATGCCTCTTCGGTGGTCTGCGTCGAGCCCGAGGCGTCCTGTGCGATCGCCGGGGCAGCCGCAGCGAGCAGCACGGCGGAGGCGAGGGCGAAGCTCAGCGGGTGCTTGCTGAGCGACTTGCGATTGATCATCTGAAATCCCCTTGAATCGAATGATTGCGTCGTACACCGGGACAGGTCCTTGTCGGCGTCTCCGTGTGCCCCTTGCCCGGGGTCGGCAGCGTGCTGCCACCCGGCGCTGGTACCGGCTTCACGTGCCGATGACCCGAGATTAACACGACATTAACCGAGCCTGTCAAACGTTCACGAGGGAGTCATGAAGCTGTGGGTGATGGGCGCGCCTTGCAGTGACAGGAGCGCCCATTTCTCCTTCATCTCATTGATACGTATTGATTTGTTTCGGTTCATGTCAAACGTGTCTGAACCGTGAACGGGATGTGGCCGTGCTGTGCGACGGACAAAAAAAGGCCCCGCCGAAGCGGGGCCTGGTCCAGACACGCAGTCCGGAATACGACGGGATCAGAAGTCGTACTTGACCTGGGCCGAGATCTGACGGCCGTAGACGCTGTAGAAGCCGTCGTTGAACGGGGTCGATTCGTTGCCCGGGTAGTTGTAACGCTGGCCTTCCGGCAGCTTGTTGAACACGTTGTTGACCATCAGCGACAGGGTCAGATCGTCCTGCGCCTGGTAGTTCAGGCTCATGTTGTAGGTGGTGTACGAGCCCCACTTGCCGGCCTTGGCGCCGGAGGAGTGGACGTAGTCATAGCTGCGGCCGGTGTAGGCCAGGTAGTTCGGGGTGCTGCCGACGTAGTTGGCGTACAGGGTGGTGGTGAACTTGGAGATGGCCCAGCCCACCGACACATCGCCGCGCACCTTGGCGAAGTTGTCGTAGTACCACATGTTGTACGGATCGCTCAGCAGATCCAGCTTCTGTGCGCCCGGCAGCGGCACCACTTCACGCTTCAGCATGTTGGTGTAGTTGCCCGAGAACATCAGCGAACCGAAGCGGCCCAGGTCCTGCTGGTACTTGGCGCCGACGGTCACCGCTTCCAGGTTCTGGCTGGCCACGTTGAGCTTCGGAGTGTACACGCGGGCCAGGTTGCCACCGGCGTCGCGGGACACCCAGTCGGTCACGTTCTGGCAGCTGGCCGAGGTGTTGTTCGGCAGGCCGTTGCGGCACTGGTACTCGGCCAGCAGCAGCTGGTCGGTGCTCAGGGTCTTGACCTCGTTCTTGATCTTCCAGTTGTAGTAGTCGACCGACAGCGAGAAGTTGCTCACCGGGGCCCACACCACGCCCGCGCTCCACACGTCGGCGGTGATCGGCTTCAGGTCCGGGTTGCCGGACTTTTCGCTGTACACCGAGGTGGTCTTGTAGAACGAGCAGGCTTCGTCACGCAGCGCGTAGCCCATCTGGCTGCAGCGGTAGTAGTCGTTCTGGCCGGAGGCGAACGAGCCGCTCATGCCCTGGAAGGCATCGGACAGGGTCGGCGCACGGAATGCGGTGCCGTACTTGCCGCGCAGCAGCAGGCTCTCAACCGGGCGGTATTCCAGGCCGATGCTGTAGGTGGCCTTGTCAACGGTCTTGTCGGCGATCTTGAAGGCGTCGTAGCGGCCCGAGGCGCTGATGGTCAGCGACTCGAACACCGGCATGCGCAGTTCGCTGGTCACCGCGTAGTTGCTGCGGTGGCCGGCACCGGCCACGGCGGTGGCGCCCCAGGCGTTACCATCGACGAAGGCCTGGTCGGGCGAGTAATCCCAACCTTCGCTGCCACCTTCCAGCACCACGGCCAGGCCGGCGTCGCCGCCCGGCAGGGAGAACAGCGACCCGTTGGTCACCTGCACGCGACCCAGGTTCTGCCAGGTCTTGCTGCGGTGGGTGCCATAGCCGGTGAAGCTGGCGAACTGGTCCGGGGTGATCGGCGAGTAGAACGCGGCGTAGTCCGGGTTGTAGATGCCGAAGCCATCAGCGGTGGTACCCAGGCGCGGGCCCAGCACGGTGTCGCCGAAGAAGCCTTCGATCTTGTCCTTCCAGCGCGCGAAGCGGTTCTGGTCCAGGCGGTATTCGCCGCGGGTGAAGCTGGCGCTGTAGTCCCAGTCGCCGACCATGCCCTTGCCACCCAGGGTGACCTGGTAGGAACGGCTCTCATCGGAGTTCAGGATGTTGTTGTAGTGGCCCGGGCCGATTTCTTCCGGTGCGAAGGCGCGCTGCAGGTTCACGACCTTGCCCAGGCCCTGGTCGTAGAAGCCGCCCATCACCGACTTGGTGCCCCACCACAGGGCGCTGGAGCCGGAGGTGAACTCGGTCTTTTCCTTGCTGTACAGCACATCGGCGAACAGCTGGAAGTTGTCGTTCACGTCGAAGGTCATCGACGAGTAGAACTGGCCGCTGTTCTTGCCGTTCTTCAGGGTCTTGTAGCCGGCGCTGTACACCGAGCCGCACGATTCGCCCGATGCACGCTTGCCGACGGTGGTGGTGCCGTCGTACAGGCCTGCGACGTTGGCGCAGCGGGTCGGGTCCATCATGTACAGCTTGTTGTCGGCGTTGCCGATGACGGCAAAGTCGTTCGACGGCAGCTGTGCGGTATAGCCGACCGGGTTGTTCTGCTTGGTGATGTCACGCTGGTAGCCCCAGATCGGGCTGCCGTTTTCGATCTGCACGTTGACCAGCGCGTGGAAGCGGTCGTCGAATGCGTTGAAGCCCTTGGCGGCGCTGAAGCGGATGTTGCTGCCACCACCTTCGGTGTAGGTGCCGCCACGGATCGACATCGTGCCGCCGTCCATGCGTTCCTTCAGGATGATGTTGACCACGCCGGCGATCGCGTCCGAGCCGTACAGCGACGACTGGCCGCCCGGCAGGACCTCGATGCGCTCGACGATGTCGATCGGAATGCCGCTGATGTTGTTGAACGACTCGCTGCCGTTGTACAGCGCCGGATACGAGAGCATCGGGCGGCCGTTGATCAGGTACTTGGTGTAGCCCGGGTTCAGGCCGAACATGCCGGCGGCTTCGGCGCCCTGGGTGAACGCACCCGAGGTCTGTCCACCCTGCAGGCCGCCGGTGGTCAGCGACGACTGCTGCAGAACTTCAGCAACGCTGCTGAAGCCGCGGGTCTGGATGTCTTCGGCGGTGATGGACATCACCGGGGTCTGGGTTTCGACCTGGGTCTGCGGGATCAGCGAACCGGTGACGGTGATCTTGTCCAGGTTGGTCGCCTTGTCCTGGGCCATTGCCGGGGCGGCGGCCATCAGAGCGGACATCAGGGCGACGGCGAGCGTGTTGCGACGTGCGGTATTGCTGACGTGTTTCATGTAATTCCATTGGAGAGCAAAAACAAAAACGGCACTGCGCATGCGCCATCGCGCGGGCTGGAATATCCGGCTCCGCAGCTCAAAACAGTGCTCATCGAACGTAACATGAACTTAACAATCTGTGCACGAATCTGTCGCATTCCTGAATTTCAGTCAGCTTGCATCCAGCTTGTATGATGTCGGGTTATCCCCCTGACCCCGCCGGTGCCCGTTGTGAACAGTTCTCCCCGCCGTCCCCATGTCAGCCAGGTCCAGAAGGGACTTACGCCGCATGCCCGCATCCGCAACGTGATCGCGGTCGGTTCGGGCAAGGGCGGCGTCGGCAAGTCCACCACCTCGGTGAACCTGGCCGTGGCGCTGCAGCAGCTCGGTGCGCGCGTGGGCGTGCTCGATGCGGACATCTACGGGCCGAGCGTGCCGGCCATGCTGGGCCTGTCCGGTCGCCCGGAAAGCCCGGACAACAAGAGCATCGAGCCGTTGCGTGCCTTTGGCGTGGACACCATGTCGATCGGCTACCTGATCGAAGAGGACACGCCGATGATCTGGCGGGGCCCGATGGCCACCTCGGCGATGACCCAGCTGTTCAACGACACCCTGTGGGACGACCTGGATTTCCTGCTGATCGACCTGCCGCCGGGCACCGGTGACATCCAGCTGACCCTGACCCAGAAGATTCCGCTGGCCGGTGCGGTGATCGTCACCACGCCGCAGGACATCGCCACGCTGGACGCGAAGAAAGCGCTGAAGATGTTCGAGAAGGTCGAGGTGCCGGTGCTGGGCATCGTCGAGAACATGGCGGTGCACACCTGCAGCAGTTGCGGGCACATCGAGCACCTGTTCGGCGAGGGCGGCGGCGAGCGCATGGCCGCCCAGTACGGCGTGCCGCTGCTGGGCTCTCTGCCCCTGCAGATCGGCATCCGTGAACAGGGCGATGCAGGCACCCCGATCACCGTCGCCCAGCCGGATTCGGCGCCGGCCCAGGCCTACCGCCATGCCGCACAGCGCCTGATCGAGGAAGTGGGCAGGCGCCCGCGGGCTTCGATCCCGATCCTGTCGTCGCTGCTGTAAGGGCCGGGGCAGGGGCCGCCGGCCGAGGCCGGGCCCCTGCTAGAATCCTCGCGCCCCCTCGTACCCCCAGGACAAAGCATGAGCATCAAGAGTGACCGTTGGATCCGCCGCATGTCCGAGCAGCACGGCATGATCGAGCCGTTCGAGGCCGGGCAGGTGAAGCAGGCCAACGGCCAGCGCATCGTCAGCTATGGCACGTCCAGCTATGGCTACGACGTGCGCTGCTCGCGCGAGTTCAAGGTGTTCACCAACATCAACTCGACGATCGTCGATCCCAAGCACTTCGACTCGGGCAGCTTCGTCGACATCACCGCCGACGAATGCATCATCCCGCCGAACAGCTTCGCGCTGGCGCGTACCGTCGAGTACTTCCGCATCCCGCGCGATACCCTGGTGGTGTGCCTGGGCAAGAGCACCTACGCGCGCTGCGGCATCATCGTCAACGTGACGCCGCTGGAGCCGGAATGGGAAGGCCACGTCACCTTGGAATTCAGCAACACCACGCCGCTGCCGGCGCGCATCTACGCCAACGAAGGCGTGGCACAGATGCTGTTCTTCCAGGCGGCCGCCGATGACGTCTGCGAGACGTCCTACCGCGACCGTGGCGGCAAGTACCAGGGCCAGACCGGCGTGACCCTGCCGCGGACCTGACGATTGCAGGCGATTTGTAGAGCCGAGCCATGCTCGGTTGCCCTGCATTGAAGCCGAGCATGGCTCGGCTCTACATGAGGGAAGGCGGCGCAATGCGCCGCCTTCCTTATTTGCCGCGACCGAACAGCATCGCGATGCCGACACCAACCAGGGCCACCGGCCACCAGGTCAACAGCAGCTTGGACAGGTTCAGGTGCGTCCAGCCGAGATTGCTGGCGAGCATGAACAGGCCGATCAGGATCAGCAGGACGGCGGCAACGAGGTTGAATCGCATCGGGTCGGCGAAGGCTCAGGACTGGGCCGGATATCCTAGCCGTTCCTTCCAGTAGGCGACATGCTGGTCCAGCGCCGCCGGCTCGTAGCGGTGCGCCGGGCCACTGCCCCAGACCGGGCCCGGCCAGGCCGGATCACCGTCATGGCGGCCGATGACATGGAAGTGCAGCTGGCGCACGATGTTGCCCAGCGCCCCGATGTTGATCTTCTCCACCCCGTCTGCGCCCTTCAGGGCCTTGCAGGCGCGGTTGAGCTCGGTGCGCAGCTTGTCCTGCTGCTCGCCGTCCAGCTCGATCCACTCGGTCACCCCGGCCAGGCGCGGTACCAGCACCAGCCAGGGGAATCGTTCGTCGTTCATCAGCCGCACTTGCGACAACGGTCCTTCCGCCACCAGCACGCTATCGGTGGCCAGGCGTGAATCGAGTTCGAATTCGCTCATCCAAGATGCTCCGAGAAGAAGTCCAGGGTGCGTTGCAGCGCCAGGGCGGCGCTGTCTGGATCATACGCATGTCCGACCTCCCGGTTGAAGGCGTGATCGGCCGGATAGACGTAGGTGGCCATCTGCGGCAGCTTCTCGCGGTGGGCCTGGACCGCTTCCGGCGGGATGCTGTGGTCCTGGGCGCCGAAGTGGAAGATCACCGGGGCCTTGGGCGCCTCGTCGAGGAACTGCACGTTGCGCGCACCGTAGTAGCTGACCGACGGCAGCCCCAGGCGCAGTGCGGACAGCATCGCCACCGTGCCGCCCCAGCAGTAGCCGACGGTGCCGACCTTGCCGTAGGGCGCCAGCCGGGTGGCCGCCGCGCGCACGACCTCCAGCGCCCGTTCCATGCCCAGCGCGCCGACCCGTTCCAGGCCCTGCTTCACGCCCTCGGCGTCGTAGGGCAGCGCATCCGGGTCGGCGTCGGGGCCGTCGACCAGGTCGAAGAACGAGGGCGCCAGCACCGCATAGCCTTCGGCTGCGAAGCGCTCGGCCACGCTGCGGATGTGCGGGTTGGCGCCGAAGATTTCCTGCACCACCACCAGTCCGCCGCGCGCGGTGCCGTCCGGCAGGGCCTGCCAGGCCCGTACCGGGCCGTGATGCGTATCCAGGGTGATCCACTCGGCCATCGTCATCTTCCTCGTTGCTGGGAACAGAGCTGCATTGTCGGCGCTGCGCCGGTTAGCGCGGCGTCAGCGGCTGTGCCGGATCGGGTGGCTGCGGGTTTGCGGCAGTGCGTTCCCAAGGCGGTGCAGAGGGCTGTTTCTGCATTGACCGGTGCACACCCGCAGCCTAAGCTTTCAGCCACGATGACATACAAGCCTCCGGCGCGAGCCGGGGGCTTTTTTGTTGTCCGCGTGTTGCGGGTCGCAACGCGCAACCGGTGGCTGTGACGGGCCAGCCACGATGACCCACTGCAGGCAGCCCCGAGCCTGATCACCCCGAACCCCAGCCGCCGCAAGGCGGCTTTTTCATTTCCAGGAGATTCAACACCATGTCCATCAATCAAGCCATTTCCGCCCAGGACTCCGCGCTGTACGTGAAGGCCGGTACCGCCCCGACCGCGCCGAACAATCCGGCCGGCTATACCGAAATCGACGGCCTGACCGCCTTCCCGTTCGGCCGCGGCCAGGCCAACACCCTTGATGCCACCAACCTGCGTTCCAAGCAGATGGAGAACATCGCGGGTCTGTCCGGCGGCCAGGCCGTGCAGGTGTCCGGCCACCGCTGGCCGGTCGGCAGCTCGGCAGGCCAGGAGATCCTGCGCGACGCCGATCCGGATGCCGACCTGCACTTCCTGATGGTGCTGCCCACCGGCGATGCCGCTACCTTCGTCGCCAAGGTCGCCGCCTTCAACGTGGCCCCGGGCACCAACCAGGTGCTGACGTTCACTGCGGACCTGCTGCCGCGTGAGTTCGCGCTGGTAACCGTGGCCGCTGGCGGCACCCCGTGATGCTGCTGGGCAAGCAGCAGATCCTGGACGCGCAGGATCGCCGGCACGAGGACGTCGCCGTACCCGAATGGGGCGGCAGCGTGCGCGTGGCGATGATGTCGGCGCGTGACCGTGATCGCTGGGAGCAGGAGACCTATGGCGGTGACACGCCCAAGGTGGATGACTTCCGCGCGCGATTCGTCGGCCTGTGCCTGGTCGATGAAATGGGCGAGCGCCTGTTCTCCGACCATGAGGTGGCCCAGCTGGGCACGAAATCGGCCGCGGCGCTGGATCGCGTGTTCCGTGTCGCGCAGACGCTCAATGCGCTCGGCGATGCGGCCGTGGGAGAGCTGGAAAAAAACTGATCCGCCGGCCTGAGCGCCGGCTTCAGTTCCGGATCGCGTGGAGGCTGGGCCTCCCGCATCCGGACCACCTGCTGGCGGGAGTGACTTCCCGCCAGCTCTCGGAGATGTATGCGTTCGCACGCCTGGAGCCGTTGGACCAGCCCCTTCAGGGGATGCTCGCCCAGCTGACCAGTGTGCTGGCGCAGGTGCACGGCAATACGACCACTGCCGACGACTTCCTGCTGGTGCGACCGCGTGCGTCGCCGGCGAGGGCGGCAAAGGAGCGCTCGCAGCAGCTGCTGGAACTGTTCGGCAGCGCATCGCGGCGCAACGCTGCGGCGTGATTCCGGGCGGGGCAGGGCATTGCTTCTCCGATGCGTGGCATGCAATCGAACCTGGGGCCCTGCGGGGCCCCTCATCATTCTTGGAGGAACGCGTATGGCGTCCACTAACCAGAATCTAGACGTAGTACTGCGGGTCAACACGACGGGCTTCCGTACCGCAATGGCGGAGGCCAGCCGCCTGGCAACGCAGAATCTCAAGACACTGCGCGCGGAGGCCGAGCGGACGGCCGCCGCGCTGGCGCGCGTGCATGCGGCACCGGAGGGCGCAACGGGCAAGGCCGCGACAAAGGCAAAGGCCAACGTCGGCGGCGATGTGCTCGGCAGCGGCTTGAAGGAGCTTGGTAGCGGCCTGCTGACGGCCGCCGGTGGCCCATGGGGCATCGCCATCGCGTCGGTGCAGAAGCTGGGCGAAGCGTACCTGGACATGGTCAAGGCGTCCGAACGTGCGCGCAGCGAGTACAAGGAGCAGATGCAGTCGCTGCAGCAGATGTCGTTCTCGATGGACCAGGCCGGCCTGGGCATGGGCGCGGGCACGCTGCCCCTGGAGCAGGCGGTCGCCACGCTGCATGAGCAGGCCAGGGCGCTGCGCGAGCTGGAGGCACGCGAGAAGGCGCTGCAGGGCTCGGTCGTCCATTGGGAAGGCCGAGTGAGTCATGGCCAGCGATCGGGACGGGAAGGGGCGGGCCTGAGTGCAGCCTCGGACTACGCCGAGCTGGAGAAGGCCAGGGCGAACCTGGAAGCGTTCCAGGCGGAGGTCGCGCCGGTCCAGGAGAAGTTCCGTGGCCTGAAAGAAACGATCAGGGGCGCCCTCGACGAGAAGCTGTTCAATGCGATTGCCGCGGCCATCCAGAACGTGGACAACCAGACGCTTGACCAGCTCATCGCGTCTCTGGGTGCGACGCAATGGAACGCATTGAAGGCGACCGATGCCTTCAACGGCATGCTGGGCGCCATGCGCGGAGAGGCGTGGCGGGACGAGGTCGAGTGGATCCGGCTGACCCGTGGCGAGTACGCGGCCTGGATGGCTGAACGCGGCGCGGAGATCAACGCAAGGGGCGGCCCGGACAAGATGGACCCGGCCCAGCGCGCAGAGTTCAACAGGGATGCCGCGCGCAAGAAGGCCGACATCGAACGCAAGGCCCAGTTCCGCGAACAGCAGCAGGCCGCCCAGCAGTCGGTCAGGGGCGTGCACGAGCAGGCTGATGCGTACGCCGGGCTGATGGATCGCATCGAGAAGCAGATCGCCCAGGACCGGGTGCGGCAGAAGCTGAAGGAGGGGATGACAGAGGCGGAAAAGCTGCAGGTCACCCTCCTTGACGAGATGGAGCATGCCGAGAAGAAGCTCAGCGAGCAGAAGCAACTGCGGGTGAAGGCCTCGCTGGACGCCGCGGTGGCCCTGGCCAAGGAAGCGGCAGCCGCTGAAGCGTCGAAGAAGGCCCAGCAGGATCTGCTGAAGCTGCAGCGGGAGCTCCAGCAGGCGGCGCATGCACAGCAGCGCGGCAACGACCAGGCGCTGTTCGGCATCGGCCATGGCGCAGCGAGCGTGGATCGCATGCAACGCCGTTCCGCTCTGGATGAGGATCGGGACAATCGAAAGCGCGCGCTGGACGACGAGTCGCGTGGTGAGGACGGCAAGGTCATCGAGTCGGAGCGCTACAGAGCCCGGCTGGCCGAGCTCGATGCATTCCATGAACAGTCACTGCAACGCGAGGCAGAGTTCCAGGAGAACAAGAAGGCATACCAGTCCGATTGGAAGAACGGCGCAATGCGGGCGTTCGAGGACTATGCCGATGCCGCGGCCAATGCCGCCGAGTTGAGCCACGGCGTCTTCAGTAATGCACTGGGCGGGTTGGAAGACAGTCTGGTCAAGTTTGCCCAGACCGGAAAGCTGTCCTTCTCCGACCTCGCCGACTCGATCATCGCCGATCTGGCGCGCGTGGCAGCCAAACAGATGGTCAGTGGGCTGATCAGTTCGATCGGGCAGATGTTCGGGCCGAAGATCACCGGTTTTTCCATCGGCGGCTACACGGGCCCAGGGGGCAAGTACGAGCCGGCCGGCATCGTCCACAAGGGCGAGGGCGTGCTCAGCCAGGAAGACATGGCTGCGCTCGGCGGCCCATCGGCATTCTTCGCCCTGCGCACTTCGCTGCGAACCGGCAATGGCCTGTCCGGTGGTGATAGCGGGGGTTATGTGCAGGTACCGATCGCCCGTGCCGGCGAGGGTGGGATGAATGTGGAAATCAACAACTACGGCGAAAGCCGGGTCAACACCCGGGAAGAGCGGCAGCGCATGCCCGATGGCAGCGAAGTACGGCGGCTGGTGATCGACATCGTGGGCGACAGCCTCAACGGTGGTGAGCTGGGCGCCATTGGACGGGCCCGATACGGATGGACGGAGGCAGTGGGATGAGCAGTTGGCCAGAATATGCAGAAATCCGCTTTGCGGATTACGGCGAGGAGATCGTCGCTTCGGAAGAGCGGACCGAGATGGAGCGCGGCCCCAGCAAGATGCGCGCGCTCAACAGCCGGGTGATGAAGAACGTGTACGCCTCGGTGCAGTTCCGCACCGCGGCTGACGCCGAGGCATTCGAAGCGTGGTACCTGCACGATGTCGGTCGCGTCGGCTGGTTCACGATGGAGCACCCGCGGACCGGGCAGCCGATCAGCGCCCGCTTCCCGCAGGGCATCGGCCGCCTGGTGCCACTGAACACCCGGTTCCGCTTCTCCAAGCGCGATCTTGTACTGGAGTACATGCGATGAGTTCCTTCCATGAGCGCCGCCAGCGCCTGGCCGACACCCAGGGACCGCTGATGCTGTTGGAAGTGTCGGCGCCGTCGATGCCGGAGGTGTTGCGGATCGTCAACGACAACGTCAACTGGACCAGCAACGGCAGGGAGTTCATTGCCGCACCGTTCGGCTTCCAGCTTCCCGACGATGTCAGTGGACAGGCACCGCGCGCGCAGCTGGTGATCGACAACATCGGCCGCGCACTCACCGAGGACCTGGAAGGGCTTGCCCCCGGAGAGATGGTGACCGCACGGTTGATGCTGACCGATCGCGCCGATCCGGATGCCATCGAGGCCGAGTACGACCTGCCGATGACCCAGGTGTCGGTCAACACGCGCACGGTCAGTGCCCAGTGTGGTGTCGACTTCCTGATGCGCCAGCAGGCCGTGCTGCTGCATGCCAATCCGTTCACGCTGCCGGGAATCTTCTGATGCGCCTGGTCGACGTCGAGCGATGGGTGGGCATCCCCTATGACGAAGCAGCGTGCGACTGCGCCGACCTGGTGATGCAGGTGCAGCGGGCGCTGTTCGCCCGTGAAGTGGCACTGCCCGGACGCCGGCCGCGCGGGCGGCGCGGCTCGGCCGAGCTGGGCGCATTGTCGCGCGCGCAGGCGGTACCTCGCGAGGGCCCTCCACAGGACGGCGACCTGGTACTGATGATCGAACGCGGACAACACAACCCCGGCCACGCCGGGGTTTTCTTTTTCCTGGCTCATGAGGGCTGGGTCTTGCACAGCAACGAAACGAACGGCTGCAGCGTGCTGCACCGCGTTCGTGACCTGCCCGGATTTGGGCTGAGGATCGAGGGATACTACGCATGGAACTGACACCACAACCGGCGGTCGACGGCCGCCTCATCATCACCCCGCACCCGGTGCTGCTGGATGGCCAGCGCAACGTGCCGGTCGAACTGCGCCCGGGTGAAAGCCTGTACGCATTCCTCATGCGCCATGTAGACGGGCTCGATGGCCGCGCATGGCAGGTCTGCGTTGACGGGCTGGAGGTGCCGCGCGAGCAGTGGATGCACACGCGACCGCGCCATGGCCAGTTGATCGAAGTGCGCAGCGTGGTGGGCAAGGCGGTGATTCCGCTGGTGGCGATGATCGCGCTGACCTATTTCACCTTCGGCATCGGCACGCTGGTGGCCGGTTCCGCCTGGGGCGCAGGCGCCATCGCAGGCACGTACGGCACGCTGGCCGCATCCGCGGTCTACGTGGCCGGCAGCGTGCTGATCAACAAGGTTCTCACGCCGAAGCCGCCCAAGCCCGGTGGCGGCGGTGTCGCCGACACGGCGTATTCCCTGGCAGCGCCGCGCAACCGTGTGCGCGCCTATGAACCGCTGGGCCTGCTGTTCGGTTCCACGCGCCTCGCTCCGGACCTGATCAGCCGCCCCTATACCTGGTTCGAGGGCGATGAGCAGTACGTCGGCCTGACCCTCAGCCCGGGCATCAACGTTGGCCGGGTGGAGGCCCTGCAGAACGGTGATTCGGCGCTGTCCAGCTACGAAGGCGTGCGCACCTGGTTCCGCGGCTTCCCGCAGATGCCCGACGAAGCGATTCCGCTGTACAGCAACGCTGATGTGATTGAAGGCGCGCAGCTGCTCGATACCGGCAGCGATGCCAAGCACGTGGCCAGCCCGTGGGTGGAGCGCACCAGCTCCGCTGACTCTCTGCGCCTGCAGGTGAACATCGAGTTCCGGCTGTGGGATACCACGTCCAAGGGCAAGGACAAGGACAACCGCGAGCAGATCCAGATCCAGTACCGGCCGGTCGGCTCCGATGCCTGGCAGTCGTTCGGCAATTACAGCGTCGTGGGACGCACGCAGAAGGCGCGCCGCGTCAGCTACGGCCGCGACGTGGAGCTGGGCCAGTACGACGTGCGCGTACGCGTGGCCGGGCAGAACACCGATGGCAGTGGCGCGCAGGCGAATTTCACCTGGACCACGCTGGTCAGCGTGCAGCGCGACGACGCCAGCCATGCCGGCATTCCTGCCATCGGCCTGCAGATGAAGGCGTCCGGCCAGCTCAATGGCACCCCGGATGAGATCCGCTGCGTGGCTCATGCGCGACCGATTCCGGTGTGGAAGGGTGAAGCGGCCGGCTGGGTGACCGAGGAAACCAGCAACCCGGGCGCACAGATCCTGGCCTACGCGCGTGGCATCCATGATGAGAACGGCAAGCGCATCGCCGGCCTGGGCATGGCCGACCGGCGCATCGATATCGAAAGCCTGAAAGCCTTCATGCTGCACTGCGCGGACAACGCGCTGGGCTACGACTACTGGCTGACCGAGGTGCGCAGCCACCAGGCAGTGCTCGACGCCATCGCGCTGGCCGGCTTCGGCCAGGTGACCTGGGCCAAGGGCCGGCTGGGCGTGGCCTGGGCGGCCGATGAGCAGCCCCTGTCCGGCGTGGTCAACATGGCCACGATCAAGAAGGGCCAGTTCCAGGTCGATTACACCCTGGCCAACGCTGCCGACGGCATCGAGTACAGCTACCTGGACCGCCGCACCTGGAAGGCGGCGACGCTGCGCGTGCCGGCGCCGGGCGTGGAGGTGATGCTCAATCCGGCCAAGATCACCGGTGAGGGCGTCAGCTCCGAAGCCCATGCCGCGATGCTGGCGCGTTGGCATCTGGCGCAGAGCGTCTATCAATACAAGTCGATCAGCTACAGCACCGACATCGAGCACCTGGCCTACTCGCGGTTGTCGGTGCTGGCGTTGCAGCACGACCTTACCCAGTGGGGCTTCGGTGGCCGCCTGATCGATGCCGCCGTCGACGCTGCAGGCGTTGCCACGCTGCAACTGGACGAGACGGTCCCGGCACCTTCGCTGGGCAGTGCGTTCATCGGCCTGCGTATTCCAGGCGAGCGTGTCTACCGCGTACTGCGCGTGGTTCCGGGCGCTGAGCCAAGTGACAGGCTGGTGCTGGCCGATCCGTGGCCGGCAGATGCACCGCTGCCGGGCCACAACGACGGCAATCCTGCACACGACACGATCTGGATCTACGACTTCAAGCAGACGCCGGGTACCCGCGTGCGCGTGACCGGCATCCGCCCGGAAGGTGACCTGAAGGGCGCCGCTGTGGAGGTGGTGCAGGAGGGGCCCGAGTTCTGGCACTACGTGCGGACCGGGCAGTATGTGCCGCCGTCGAATGAATCCTCGCTGCAGACCCGGCCGGTGGCCAGCAATCTGAAGGTGGTCGAGCGCCAGGTCAGCCGGGGTGGCAGCGTGCATACCGAACTGCAGGCCAGCTTCGATATCAGTGGACCC
This sequence comes from Stenotrophomonas sp. YJH_SMC_131, assembly GCF_059367975.1. Classification (NCBI taxonomy): domain Bacteria; kingdom Pseudomonadati; phylum Pseudomonadota; class Gammaproteobacteria; order Lysobacterales; family Lysobacteraceae; genus Stenotrophomonas; species Stenotrophomonas sp. YJH_SMC_131. The sequence goes on from NZ_JCAFRJ010000002.1 coordinate 451,217, forward strand.
ACCGGCGAAACGCGGGTCCTGTCCGATCCAGACGGCAATGCCGCGCTGGAGGAAGTGGCACGCACCACCACGCGATCAGCGAGCTGGGCGATTCCCGGAGCGGGTACCTATCCGGTGGTCGTTCGTCCGTACAGCCCCGATGGCCGTGCCGGCGTTGCCGTGTCCACCCAGTACACCACGCTGGGTGCCGATGCGCCGCCGGTCCTGGTCGATCTGTTCGACATCGAAGAGCTCAGCGGTGGCGTGCGCCGGTATGTGTGGGGCTTCTCCGGCGACACCGTGCAGTCGGCTGATTTCGCCGGCGTGGAAATCCGCTATACCGCCGGCAGTATCGACAACCCGCTGTGGGAGCACATGACCCCGCTGGGCGATGCCGGTGGCTTCTTCACCTCCGCAATCGAAGCCGTATTGCCAGAGGCGGGCAGCTGGACGTTTGCGTGCCGCAGTCGCAACACCGCTGGCGTGCTGTCCGTCGGTGCCCGCTACCTGCGACGCTCGCTGGGGCGCAATACCGGGCAGACGCTGGAGGGAATCGGCGGTGTGGTCGAATCGGTCAAGCAGGACCTGGGCAAGGAAATCAACGCCCGCATCGACAGCGACCTGGCCGCCGCCACCCGTGCAGCCGAGGCGCTGCGTAGCGAATCGCTGCGCCTGCAGGACCAGATCACCGCCAGCGCCCAACGACTTGCCGGCCAGGCCGAACGGCTGGACCAGCAGGCGCAGGCGCTCAAGGCGAACACCGATGGCCTGGCGCGCGAAGTGCTGGACCGTGCTGCCGGCGATCTGAATACCCGCACCGAGCTGACCACGGCGGTGACCCGCGAAACCAGCGAGCGCCGGTCGGATGTGGAGAACCTGACCCGCATGGTGAGCCAGCTGTCGGCAGGCAGTGGCGTGCAGTTCGACAGCAAGCGCATCTGGTACTTCGACAGCAGCGTGGAAGGTTGGGGCGCGAATGGCGGCAGTCCAACGCTGGTGGAGGGCTGGCTGCGCCCGGCCAACCATGCCAGCGACGCCTTCGTGACGAGCCCGCGCGGCCAGGATGTCCAGGGCGCGGCGCACCGCTTCGTCAAGCTGCGCATCCGCAAGGTGGGCAGTCCTGCCTGGGACGGGCGCCTGCTGTGGAATGGTCCCGGCCAGTCGTGGGACAACGCACGCATGGTGCAGTTCGCGGAGCCAAGCTATGACAGCAACGGCATCGCGACGCTGGACGTGGACAACATTCCATGGAACGGGACCATCGTCGACCAGATCCGCCTGGATCTGTCCAAGGCGCAGACCGATGCCGACTACTTCCTGCTGGACTGGGTGGCGATCGGCCGCCCGACGCCGGGTGCGTCGGTGGCCATGTTGCAGGACGAAGCCACTGCACGCGTCGCAGCAGACAGCAGCGAAGCGGGCCGGCGCGAGTCGCTGGCCGTGCAGTTGCGCGGCAGCTACGAGGGCGGTGACCTGGCAGGGGTCAGCCAGGGCCTGATCGCGGCCGAGAAGACCGCACGGCTGAGTGGCGACCAGGTCAACGCGCAGTCGATCCAGGCACTCCAGGCACGGATGCCGGCAGGCACCGGCGCGCTGGCCACCAGTGCCAGTGTCAGCAGCCTGCAGCAGGCGATGGTGACCGCTGACACCGCGCTGGGGCGGCGCGTGGACAGCCTCGATGCCACGATGGGGGACAAGATCGGATCCAGCGCCTTCAATGCGTTGAAGACCGAAGTCGGGCAGCTCGATGGCCGGGTTACCAGCAGCAGCCAGGACCTGGTGCAGCTGAAGAGTCGCATGGAAGCGGTGATGGGCGCGGGCAGCAACCTCGCGCTCAATGGCGACTTCAACCTGGGCGCTGGCACCGGCTGGACGTTCTTCAACACCACCGCAGCATCGGTGGTGCGCGAGGGCCGCGGCAACAGCCTGTGCTGGAAGGCGGAGCCCTATGCGGGCGGAAGCAATACGGTGGTCAGCGCCGCGGTCAATGAGGGGCGCGTCATCACCCTGACCGCCGGCCGTCGCTATCGAGTGTCGTGCTGGACGCGGACCAGCGAGGACTTCGACGGCACCGCCGACAATACCAAGCTGCGCGTCGCCGACCACAACGGCAACCTGATGGGCGGCGCCACGCAGTCGTTCCCGAAATCGGTGGACTGGGTCAAGACCGAGACCTTCGTGACGTTGCCGCCTACCGGCACGGTGCAGGGCATCAAGGTCACGATCAATCGCAATGGCACGGCCGGCACGTTGTGGCTGGACGATCTGTGGGTGGAGGATGTGACCGATGTCGACGCGAACGCTGCGGCGGTCAGTGGCCTGTCGACCAGGGTGGAACAGATCGATGGCAAGCTGAGCAGTGCCGCCGAGGACGTCACCCGGCTGGCCTCGGGCATCGGCAACATGGTGGCCTACAACATCATCGCCAACGCACATATCCTCGCCTGGCCCACCGGTGGCCCCCGAGCATCGGGTGTGTACCGTGCCAATGGCAGCATCGTGCCGGGCATGGGCGCCAACCGGGGGCTGCGGGTGGGCATCATCAATGCGGACAACAGCATCACCGATACGGCGGTGTTCGATACCCATGGCAATCTGCAGAGCGAGTCGGCCCGCTTCAACACCTGGTACGACCAGACGCTGAAGGACAACCAGTACTTCATTGCCTATACGTCCGATGCAGTGGGGGCGATCAGTAGTGCCAGCAACAGCGACACCAGTGGCCTGCGCACCCGCCTGCTGGACGCGGGCCTGTCACAGGAAAACCTGGCGGCCCTGTCGGGGTCGCGGATGCTGGTGATGATCGGGCGGCGCAGGAGTGGTGCCGGCGGTGGCAGGCAGATCCTGTCGCCCTTGCCGGAGACCGGCCGTACTGGCATGTGGGTGGAAATGACCGTCACCGTGCTCAATGGCGTGCCGACCGGATCGCAGGATTCGTCGATGCTCGATCGTACGGCGCGGAGCAATGCGGACGCCTTGACCGGGCTGCGCACCGACGTCAGCAAGCTCGGTACCGACCTGGTGTCCGCCGCCGACAGCCTGACCAGCCTGACCGCGCGGGTCGACACCTCGGTGACCAGCAGCGACAACGTGCTGCGCAACAGTAACTTTGCTGGCAGTGCCGCCTGGTGGACGCTGACCCGTACCGTGTCGGCCAACACCGTGGAGTGGGTGAAGGCATCGGGCCAGAGTGGTGATGCGTTGCTGATGACGCATGGGCCGCAGGCCGGGCAGAACCCCTTCATCACGGCCAATGACGCGCGGTGGTTGCCGGTGGTTGCGGGGCGGTCGCGCCGGTACCGACTGGTGATGGTGGCTCGCGCCTTTGATGAAGCCACGGCGACCCTGGTCTGCCGGTTGCGCGTGCGAACCACGGGTACAGGCGAAAGCCATGCCGACGTGACGCTGAACCTGTCCGATGCGTCCTGGAAAACCTACACGGCCGAATGGTCTGCCGCGCAGGATCGCAACGAGATCATGCCGCAGGTGCATCTGACCAACGCCGGCGGCAAGGTGCTGTTCGACCGGATCGAGTTCTACGACATCACCGATGCGCAGGACATCGCCGGCAACGCGACGGCCATCGCCAACCTGCGCAGCGACGTGGTGCAGCTGGGCGATCGTGTCACCAGCAGTGCGTCCAGTGTGCTCAAGCTGCAGTCGGACGTGCAGTCGGTCCTCAATGGCAGCGACAGCCTGTTCCCGCTGGGTGCGTTCGAAACGTTCCAGGATGGCCAGCTGCTGGGCAGTGCGGCGGGCACGATCTACACCGTCCGCGCCGATGCTCGCCGGACCGGTGAGCGCGGTCTGGATGTGAACGTTGCGGCCAACACCAGCCCGAACACCAATGCGGACCTGTACTTCGGGCAGTGGACCCCCATCACCGGCAATCGCCGCATCTATGTGGAGTACTACGCCCGCCTGCATCCGGACAGTATCCAGCCGACCGGTGGTTCCATCCGGGTGGGCTGGCAGACCACCAACGAAGCCAACGCGGAGAATTCGTGGCCCTTGCAGGCTTACGCACTGGCCTCGCTGCGCAAGGATGGCTGGACCAAGGTCAGCGGCTACCTGAACACCGCCGCGTCTGCGGCGAAGTGGCGGATGCTGGTCAGCATTCCGGGAGGAAGTGGTGCGCGCGAAGTGGGCGTGCGCGTGCAGGTGGACGACATCCGCATGATCGATGTCACCGACGCCTACGCCGCGCAGCAGAGCGCCGCTGCCACGGCCACCGCGGTGACCGCGCTGACCACCAAAGTCGATCAGCAGGGCACGAAGGTCGACGCGCAGGCGCAGCAGCTCACCGACCTGTCCAGCGGGCTGAAGGGCGTGCTCAACACCGGAAGCGGCCTGCTGCCCAATCCCGACTTCGCCGAAGGGCTGGGGGGGTGGACGGCATCGGCGGCGGCCAATGGGGCGGTGTGGAGTACGGTCAACGGCGACGGACGCCCAGGTGTGCTGCTCAACCGCTACACGAACGTGAATCCGACCCTGCAGGCCAACGGTGGCAAATGGGTGCCGATCAACGGCGCGCGCCGCCTGCGGGTGATCGTCCGCGCCTGCGGTGCTGGCGGCGCCAACAATCTGCTGGTGCGGATATATCGCAAGAATGCGGCAGGCCAGCAGTCCTACCAGGATCTGCGTGCCGTGTTCGCGGTGGAGGCGTTCGAGACCCGATCGTTCGACTTCGATGCCTTCAACAGCGGCATCGATGCCTGGCGCTTGAACCTCTATGTTCATCCCGACAACGGTCAGGTGCGGGTGGACAGCGTCCAGGTCTATGACATCACCGACCAGGTGGCCAACGATGCCAATGCCTCGGCCATCACGGGGCTGAGCACCTCGGTAAGCCAGCAGGGCACCAAGCTGGACACCACCGCGCGTGACCTGACCCAGCTCAAGACCCAGGTGGGCGATGTATCGGCCAGCGGCTTCTCGCAGCTGAACAGCCAGGTCAGCCAGCAGGGTACGCAACTGACCGCGCTGTCCGGGCGGATCGATGGCGTGCAGGCCTCACTGGGTGGCAAGGCGGATGCAGCCGTGGTCACCAGCATGCAGGCACAGGTCAAGAATCTGGGCGCCGGTGGCAACCTGCTGATGAACACCACGTTCCCCTTCTGGCAGCGCTCGGGGTGGGGCTGGGGCAGTAATCCGAACGGGCGGTGGACCGAACTGGGCAACCCCACCGGCGATGACAACTGGCATCCGCAGGGGATCTTCGGGCTGGGCGCGGTGACGCCCGGCGTCGTCGCAGCAGGCGAAATGGCATGGTGGGGAACCGAGTACGACATCGCCATCGAAGGCGGCAAGACCTATTGCGCGTCCGCCTGGATCAATACCCATCGCGTGGAAGCCAAGCTGGAGATGACGTTCTTCGATGCGGCCGGCAATCACCTGGGGCTGGTGCACAGCCCGGGCGTGAGGAGCGATACCGGAACCCCGATCACGCTCGACCGCTTGACGCGCACGTTCCTGATCACCAAGGCGCCCGCCACGGCGACCTTCGCTCGCTTTCGCGTGATCGTGATCGGCACCGGTGGAAACACGCCCTATTTCTGGATGTTCCGCCCGATGCTCAGCCAGGTGGACGCGGCAGCAACCGCCCCGCCCACCTGGTCGGCCGGAGGCACCGAGTCTTCTGCGCAGTGGTCGGTCAACGTCCGTGCAGATGGCCGGGTAGGGGGCGTGCAACTGGCGTCCAGCGGCCAGGTCTCGCGATTCGATGTGGTGGCCGACGCGTTCAGTGTCAGTGCCCCCGGTGGCGGGCGTCGTACCGAGTACAGCGATGGCAACTGGCGGGTCTATGACGAAGCCGGACGCCTGCGCGTGCGCATGGGCGTGTGGTGACCCGTGCACCTGCCCGTCGCGGTGGGTGCCCTGCATGAAAACCGTTCGGGCCGCCGGTGGATGCGGCCCTTTTTTTGGAGATCCAACATGAAGTTCAACGCACGTCTTGTCCTGCTGACCCGCGCAGTGGAGCAGTCGGGGGTGGTCAATCTGCATTTCCGGCCGGAGGGCGAGAACCTTCTTCCGCAGATGGTGATCCCGGTATCGCCGCTGGATGCGTATGCCTTGAAGTTCGGGGCACTGTACCGGTTCGAGGCGATCGAGGTGGAAGAAGCGCTGCCCATTGAAACAGCCGCTGGCTGAGACCGGGCGGTTGCAGTGGTGCTGGATATGACCGGGTACTGACCCTTCACGGGCCAGGCGCCGCAGGCGGCAGCGGCGATTCAGGGCGCTGGCCCGAAGCCCGGTATACTGGCGCCCTTTCAGGCCCCGGCCCCCAGGTACCCCTGCCATGCCGGCAGGGGCCCAGGCCCCCAGAGTCCCGCGATTCCATGTCCCAGCTGAACCCCAAAGTCGGCTTCGTCAGCCTTGGCTGCCCGAAGGCCCTCGTCGATTCCGAGCGCATCCTCACCCAGCTCCGCTCGGAAGGCTACGACATCGTCCCGTCCTACGATTCGGCCGACGTGGTGGTGGTCAACACCTGTGGCTTCATCGATTCGGCGGTGACCGAGTCGCTGGATGCCATTGGCGAGGCGATGAACCAGAACGGCAAGGTCATCGTCACCGGCTGCCTGGGCAAGCGCCCTGAGCAGATCCGCGAGGCGTACCCCAACGTGCTGGCGGTGTCCGGCCCGCAGGATTATCAGAGCGTGATGGAAGCGGTGCATGAAGCACTGCCGCCCAAGCACGATCCGTTCGTGGACCTGGTGCCCGACTACGGCATCAAGCTGACCCCGCGCCATTACGCCTACCTGAAGATTTCCGAAGGCTGCAACCACACGTGCAGCTTCTGCATCATTCCGTCGATGCGCGGCAAGCTGGTCTCGCGCCCGGTGGATGAGGTGCTGCGCGAAGCCGAGCGCCTGGTGCGTGGTGGCGTGCGTGAGCTGCTGGTGGTTTCGCAGGACACCTCTGCCTACGGCGTGGACGTGAAGTACGCCGAGAAGATGTGGCGCGACAAGGCCTACCAGACCCGCCTGAAGGCGCTGTGCGAAGGCCTGTCCGAGCTGGATGCGTGGGTGCGCATGCACTACGTCTACCCGTATCCGCACGTGGACGAAGTGGTGCCGCTGATGGCCGAGAACCGCATCCTGCCGTACCTGGACATCCCGTTCCAGCATGCGAGTCCGCGCATCCTGCGCCTGATGAAGCGCCCCGGTGCGGTCGAGAAGACCCTGGAGCGCGTGCAGAACTGGCGCCGTATCGCGCCGGACATCACCGTGCGTTCGACCTTCATCGTCGGCTTCCCGGGCGAGACCGAGTCCGAGTTCGAAGAACTGCTGTCGTTCCTCGACGAAGCGCAGCTGGATCGCGTGGGCGCGTTCGCCTATTCGCCGGTCGAGGGGGCCACCGCCAACGATCTGCCCGATGCTGTGCCGGAGGAAGTGAAGCAGGAGCGTCTGGCCCGCTTCATGGAGAAGCAGGCGCAGATCTCCGCCGCACGCCTGGAGGCCAAGATCGGCACCGTGCAGCAGTGCCTGGTCGACGCCATCGAAGGCGATATCGCCGTGGCCCGTTCCAGGGCCGATGCGCCGGAGATCGACGGACTGGTGCACATCCAGAACGCCGACCAGGTGCCGCTGCGCGTGGGCGACTTCGTCGACGTGGAAATCACCGAGAGCGACGAGCACGACCTGTACGGTGACGCGCTGCCCGCCGCTCCCCGCCCGGCATTCGACCTCAAGATGCTGTGACCGCAGCGACGACCGCCGCCAATGACGGGGGCGGCGTCCGGCGCTTCGTACCGCCGCCACGTGCGGCGATCGATCCGCAGGTGTTCGCGCAGCCGCTGTTTGCCGGGCTGCAGGATTTCCGTGATCTGCTGGATGGCCCCCACTGGCCGTCCATCGCGGCGCTTGACGCACGCCTGTCCCTGCCGGGTTGGCAGCTGGTCGAACAGGATGCCGCGTTGCTGGCCGATGGCCTGCACTACGAGGCCCGCATCGCGCAGGGGCGCATCGCCACCCGTGCCGACAACTGGCACGACCTGTTCAACGCGCTGGTGTGGGCCTCCCACCCGCAGCTCAAGCGGGCACTCAACGTGCAGCAGTGCCGGCATATCGAAGCCATGCCACCCGGCCAGCGCAACCGCGCGCAGGCCGCCTTGACCCAGTTCGACGAAACCGGCGTGATCGTGCGTGTGGGGGATGTCACGTTGCTGCGCGCGTGGGATGGGCATGACTGGCCTGCGTTGTTCGAGCCAACGCGCTGGCAGAGCGGTGACATCGCCATTGCCACGGTATTCGGGCACGCGTTGATGGAACAGGCACTGCTGCCGGGGCGATTGCTGGTGGGCAAGTGCGTGGTGGTGCAGGGTGATGCCGATGCTGCCTGCGTTGACGCGGTGACTGCGGCCATTGCCGAAGGCAGGGCAGTGACCGATCCGCTGCAGCTGCGGCCCCTGCCGTTGGCCGGTGTTCCTGGCTGGCACGGCGTGCACGATTCCGCCTTCTATCGCAATGCCGGGTATTTCCGCCCGTTGCGCGCAGGGCGCACATACCCGCCGCCGTTGTAGAGCCGAGCCCATGCTCGGCTGCGTTTGCCCATCAGACGAGCATGGGCTCGGCTCTACAACGGCAGCGAGGTCGGGCATGACTCGACTCTACAACGGCGCGTACTCCACCCCGATCACCGCAAAGGTGAATTGCCCGCCGGGCAGCTCCACCGAGAATTCATCATCCAGTCGCTTCTTCAGCAGCGCCCGCGCCAACGGCGAATCGATGCTGATCCAGCCCAGCCCGGCATCGGTCTCATCCGGCCCGACAATGCGATAGCGGCTGGTCTCGCCACTGTCCACATTCTCCAGTTCCACCCATGCGCCGAAGAACACCGCCAGCGGGTCGGTCGGCGTGGTGTCGACCACGCGCAGTGATTCCAGCCGCTTGGTCAGGTAGCGCACGCGACGGTCGATCTCGCCCAGCTGCTTCTTGCGATAGGTGTATTCAGCGTTCTCGGAGCGGTCACCTTCCGCGGCGGCCGCGGCCAGTGCCTTCACCACCTCCGGGCGGCGCACGCGCCACAGCTCATCCAGTTCGGCCTTCAGCCGGGCATGCCCGGAGGCGGTGATCAGGGCCGTGCTTTTTTCTGCGGGGGGACGCCAACGCGACATGCAATACGACTTCTTTTCTGGATGACGAACGGGGAGCGGGGTCGGAGCCCTCCCTGGCGGGGGGATCCGACCCTGGGGTCAGATCCCTTTCCAGCGGAAAGGGCTCTGACCCCGGCCGTGGCAGATCAACGCTTTCCGCCGAAGATGCCACCCAGGATGCCGCGCACGATCTGGTTGCCCAGCTTGGTGCCGACGGTGCGCGTGGTCTGCTTGGCCATCGTCTCGATCATGCCCTGGCGGCGCTTGGTGCCGAAGATCGCATCCTTGATCGCCTGGCCGAAACCGCCTTCCTGCGCTTCGTCCTGTTCGCGGCTGCGCGCGGCCGGCGCCTGCGCCTGTTCGACAGTCTTCTGTGCACGCTGGGCCAGTAGTTCGGCGGCCGATTCGCGGTTGATCGCGGTGTCGTAGCGACTGCCGACCGGGCTGCCGGCACGCACCTGGGCGCGCTCGGCTTCGGTGATCGGCCCCATCCGGCAGCGTGGCGGCGCGATCATCGTCTGCTGCACCGGCATCGGGATGCCCTTGTCCTGCAGCGTGGAGACCAGGGCCTCACCAGTGCCGAGCTGGCTCAGCACCTTGGCCACGTCCAGCTTCGGGTTCGGCACGAAGGTTTCGGCCGCGGTCTTCACCGCCTTCTGGTCGCGCGGGGTGAACGCGCGCAGTGCGTGCTGCACGCGGTTGCCGAGCTGGCCGAGGATGTTGCCTGGCACGTCGTCGGGGAACTGCGAGCAGAAATACACGCCCACGCCCTTGGAGCGTATCAGGCGCACCACCTGCTCGATGCGCTGCACCAGCGATGGCGGCGCATCGTCGAACAGCAGGTGTGCCTCGTCGAAGATGAAGACCAGCTTCGGCTTGTCCAGGTCGCCCACTTCCGGCAGCTGCTCGAACAGCTCCGACAGCAGCCACAGCAGGAAGGTGGAGTACAGCTTGGGCTTGAGTACCAGCTGGTCGGCGGCGAGGATGCCGATCATGCCGCGGCCGTCGTGGTTGACGCGCATGATGTCGGCCAGCTCCAGCGCAGGTTCGCCGAAGAAGTGCTCGCCACCGTCCTGCGCCAGGCGCAGCACCGAACGCTGGATCGCGGCGATCGACTGCGCGCTGACCAGGCCGTACTCGGTGGAGATGTCCTTGCGCTCCTCGGCGACGAGGCCGAGCAGGGCGCGCAGGTCGTCCATGTCCAGCAGTAGCAGGCCGCGGTCGTCGGCCAGCTTGAACACGATGTCGAGCACGCCGGACTGGGTGTCGTTCAACTCGAGGATGCGCGCCAGCAGGGTCGGGCCCATTTCGCTGACGGTGGTGCGCACCGGGTGGCCCAGCTTGCCGTACAGGTCCCAGAAGAGGGTGGGGCTGGCGGCCGGCGCATAGTCGGCCACGCCGATCTCGGCGGCACGCTGGAGCAGGTTCTCGGCGCCGCTGCCGGGCACGGCCAGGCCGGAGACATCGCCCTTCACATCGGCCAGGAACACCGGCACGCCCAGTCGCGAGAAGCCCTCGGCCAGCGTCATCAGGGTCACGGTCTTGCCGGTACCGGTGGCGCCGGCCACCAGGCCGTGGCGGTTGCCGAGTTTCGGCAGCAGGGTGACGGCAATATCGTCGGTAATGCCTTTGCCGAGCAGAATCGGATCCATGGTCCAGCCCTTGTGATGAATAGCCCAATGTTAACCGCCGGCAGTGACGGTCCGAAGGTCGGCTTGCCCGGACCTTGGCGGCGCCGCTACTCTGCCTGCCTGTTTCGCACACAGTGCCATCAATGCCCGTTCCTGTCCTGATTTCCCGCGGTTGGCCGCTGCTGGCCCTGGCCGGCCTGGTTTCCCTGGCGCCCGACGCCCATGCGCAGCGGGTTTCGGCCCGGGACAAGGTGAAGGTGGATGCGCTGCAGCAGCGCATGACCGTCGCCGAAAAGCGCTACAGCGACGCCCTGCTGCTGGTCGCCAATGCCGACCCCAAGGGCAGCAACGAGGCCGACGCCGCGCTGGAGGACATGGAAGATGTCCTCAACGACTGCGTGAAGCAGAAGGGCTGCCAGATGGGCACCCTGCTGGCCAGCTACAAGCGCCTGCTCAAGCACGACGCCGATGCCGCTGCCAGCGATGACGTGGCCGACGAGGGGGGTGACCGCCTGGAAGCCGACCCGGATCACATCGGCCCGCTGACCGCGGATGTGCCCGAGGCCGCGCGCGCTGCCGCGCTGCTGAACGACAAGCGGCACGCCTTCGACAGCATGGTCGAGTACAACCCGGCGGTGCAGGCCGGCATCCGTCGCTGGCTGACCGACATGCGTCCTGCGCTGCTGACCAGCTACGAGAACTACCAGAACCTGCGCGCGGTGATGTGGCCGGAGTGGGAGAAGCGTGGCCTGCCCGAGGCGCTGCTGTTCGGCATCATGGCCAAGGAATCCAACGGCCGCGTGCACGCCTCCTCGCGTGCCGGCGCCGCCGGCCTGATGCAGTTCATGCCGGCCACTGGCCGTCGCTTCGGCCTCGGCCCGGATGGCACCGGCTTCGACACGCGCTTCGATGCGCGCAGCGCCGCCGAGGCCAGCGCCAGCTACCTCAACGAACGCCTGCGCGAACTGAACAACAACGTGGAAATGTCGGTGGCCGCCTACAACGGTGGCGAAGGCCGTGCCGCACGCGTGTTCAAGCAGAGCGCCGGCCAGAGCTTCTGGACCGACAGTGTCTACAACCAGTTCCCGGGCGAGACCAAGGACTATGTGCCGATGGTGATTGCCGCGGCCTGGATCTTCCTGCACCCGCAGCAGTATGGCGTGGAGTTCCCGAAGATCAGCGCGCAGCCGGCCACGCTGCGCCTGGCCAAGTCCACCACCATCTATGAACTGACCATCTGCCTGGGCAGCCACGGCACCCGTGATGGCTACATGCGCGCGCTGCGCAACCTCAACCCGCGCTATGAAGCCGATGGCTGGATTCCGGCCGGCACCCTGATCAACGCCACCACCCGCATCGCCGGGCTGTACCAGCGCAACTGCGTCAGTGGCCCGCGTGCCGACCTGGCCCGCACCCTGATCACCGCCGATCTGAACGCGGCGATCAAGCGCCCGACCGCGGCCAGCTACACCGGCAGCGTCGCCGTGGGCGGCGTGGTGCCGGTGGCCGACGCTGCGGCCTCCACCAGTGTGCCGACCACGCCGGTGGCGGCGGTGGCGACGCCTCGCCCGGCGCCGGCCGCGCGCCCGAAGCCGGTGCGCAGCCACAAGGTGGGCAAGGGCGAGACCCTGGGCGCCATCGCGGCGAAGTTCCAGTGCGACGTGCCGACCCTGGCCCGCGCCAACGGCCTGAAGGCCCCGGCCTACAGCCTGCGTCACGGCCAGACGCTGAAGCTGCAGGGCTGCGACAAGTAATTCCCCCGACCCCTGGAACCCGCATGGATCTCGAAGACACCCGCAACCTGTTCGCCAACCTCCGCGAAAACACCGACTGGGACATCAACGGCCCGTTGCTGTGGGGGTACTTCTTCGTGCACTCCACTGCTGAGCCGTTGCAGGCACTGGCAGAGCACCTGCAGGCGCAGGGCTACACCTTCGTGGAACTGTTCGAACAAGATCCGGAAGAGGGTGACGCGCCGTTCCACGTGCTGCATGTGGAGCGCGTGGAGATCCACGACGAAGCCTCGCTGGACCGTCGCAACCAGGAATTCGCAGCGCTGGCCGCGGAGAAGGGCGTGGAAGACTACGACGGCATGGACGTCGGCCCGGCCCCGGCCCTGCAGTAACGCGCGTACCGGTAGTGCCGGCCGCTGGCCGGCATCCCGTTGTGGAAAAGGGGACGGAGGGGATTAAGTCGTTTATGCATAAACGACTTAATCCCCTCCGTCCCCTTTTTATCAGCGCAGCTTCGCCAGGGCCTGGCCCAGCTGTACCGGGCTTTCGGCGCCCAGCTGCGGGGCGAATTCGGCCACGCCCGGCGGCAGCAGCACGATCACGGTCGAGCCATAGTTGAAGCGTGCCATCTCGGCAAAACGCTCCAGCCTGATGCCCTGGCCGCGGTAGTCCTTGCGGGTGATGCGGTCGCCGTAGTGCGGAATCTCCTCGCCGCTCCACACGGTTTCCACGCCGGACACCAGCAGTGCACCGACCATCACGCTGACCATCGGGCCGAAGCTGGTATCGAAATGGCAGACCAGGCGTTCGTTGCGTGCGAACAGGCGCGGTACGCCGTTGACGGCCGCCGGGCCGACACTGAACAGGCGCCCTGGCACGTGCACGGTTTCACGCAGGGTGCCGGTCCAGGGCATGTGCACGCGGTGGTAGTCGCGCGGGGACAGGTACACGGTGGCGTACAGGCCGTCGTTGTACGGCTTGGCATCCTCGTCGCCGCCCAGCAGTTCGGCGGCGGTGAACGACTGGCCCTTGGCCTGGAAAATGCGGCCGGCCTCGATCCTGCCGAGCTGGCTGATGCGGCCGTCGGCCGGCATCACCAGGCTGCGCGGATCGGCATCGGCCACGCGTGCGCCCGGCTTCAGCGCACGGGTGAAGAACTGGTTGAAGGTCGCATAGCTGCGCGGGTCCGGGTTGGCCGCTTCGTCCAGGTTGACGTTGAACTTGCGGGTGACCGTGTCGATCAGCCAGCGCGACACGCGCGGATCGTCCGAGTACGCCAGCGAACGCGCCATCGAGGACAGCAGGCGGTGGGGCAGGGCATACGTCAGGGCGGTGGTGAGGCTCATGGGGCGGTTTTCTCGGTCAGCTTCTGCAGGTCGCGGGCGATCGCCGGCGCGTTGAACGGGGGGCGTACCAGGCCGGCGAGGCGGCCCTGCGGGTCGAGCACGGCCAGGCTGGCCGAATGCTCGACCGTGTAATCCTCGGGGTTCTCGTCGAAATGCTTGCCCGGCACCTTCTGGAACACGAAGCCCAACGAGGTGGCGAAGCGCTCCAGCGAGGGAACGTCAGCGGTGGCGGCCAGGGTGTCCTTGTGGAAGCCGTGCACGTACTCGCCCAGGCGGGTGGCGCTGTCGCGGTCGGGGTCGACCGAGATGAACAGCACGCGTGGGCGCAGGCTGTCGGGCAGGGCTTCCCACTGGTTCTGCGCGCCGGCCAGCGCGGCCAGCGTGGTCGGGCAGACGTCCGGGCAGAAGGTGAAGCCCAGGAACACCAGGGTCCAGTGGCCCTTCAGTTCGCCCGGGATCAGGCGGGTGCCGTCGGACTGGGCCAGGTTGAAGTCAGGCAGTTCGCGCGGCTGCGGATACAGCGTGATCGCTTCGGTGGCCGGGGCATTGGCCGGCGGCTTCGGCGCGAACACCTGCTGGGCGGCCAGCAGGCCGAGACCCGCCGCCAGGGCGATCAGCAGGATGATGCCGGCGTTGCGATTGAACATGGGGGCTCCCGCGCGAAGTGGGCCCCATCATACCGGCTGTGGCCCGAATCGTTTCCGCCGCAACGGATGCCGCCACGGGCGCCAGCCCCTATAATCGGGGGCCACTTTGCCCGCAGTACCGCCATGACCGCTGAAACGGCCGCCGAACTCCACACGATCATCGATCTGATCCGCTACGGCACCAGCCGTTTCAACGAAGCCGGGCTGACCTTCGGGCACAGCTACGACAACGCGCTGGACGAGGCCACCCAGCTGGTGCTGCACAGCCTGCACCTGCCGCACGACCTCGGCCCGGCCTACGGCCAGGCGCGCCTGCTGCAGGCCGAAAAGCTGCGCGTGCTGGAGCTGTTCCAGCGCCGCATCGATGAACGCATCCCGGCCGCCTACCTGACCGGTGAGGCCTGGTTTGCAGGATTGAGCTTCAAGAGCGACAAGCGCGCCCTGGTACCGCGCTCGCCGATCGCCGAACTGATCGAATGCGGCTTCGAGCCGTGGCTGGCCGGCCGCGACGTGTACCGTGCACTGGACCTGTGCACCGGTTCGGGCTGCATCGCCATCGCCATGGGCCACTACTACCCGAACTGGCAGGTGGACGGCGTCGACCTGAGCGACGATGCACTGTCGCTGGCCGAAGAAAACAAGGAGCGCCTGCAGGCGCACAACGTCACCCTGATCAAGTCGGACCTGTTCAACGGCCTGTCCGGCCGCCACTACGACCTGATCGTCACCAATCCGCCATACGTCACCAACGACGAGACCGATGCCCTGCCGCAGGAATACTCCTACGAGCCGGAGATGGGCCTGCGTGCCGGCGACGACGGCCTGGACCTGGTGCTGAAGATCCTGCGCGATGCCCCGCTGCACCTGAGCGAGGACGGCCTGCTGATCTGTGAAGTGGGCGAATCCGAGCAGCATCTGGTCAAGCTGCTGCCGGAAGTCGATTTCGCCTGGATCGAATTCAAGGTCGGCCAGATGGGTATCTTCGCGGTTGAATGCCGCGAGCTGATCGCCCACAGCGCACGCATCACCGAACTGGCGGCGCAGCGCCCGTGAGCTCCAATTCGTTCGGCAAGCTGTTCACCGTCACCACGTTCGGCGAGTCGCACGGGCCGGCCATCGGCTGCGTGATCGATGGCTGCCCGCCGGGGCTGGCGCTGGACGCGGCCGAATTCGCCCACGACCTGCAGCGCCGCGCCACCGGCAAGAGCCGGCATACTTCGGCGCGGCGCGAGGCCGACGAGGTCGAGATCCTGTCCGGCGTGTACGAGGGCCTGACCACCGGCACCCCGATCGCGCTGCTGATCCGCAACACCGACCAGCGCAGCAAGGATTACGCCAACATCGGCCAGCAGTTCCGGCCGGGCCATGCCGACTACAGCTACTGGCACAAGTACGGCATCCGCGACCCGCGCGGTGGCGGCCGTTCCTCGGCACGCGAGACCACCATGCGCGTGGCCGCTGGCGTGGTCGCCAAGAAGTGGCTGGCCGAGCGCTTCGGCGTCACCGTGCGTGGCTACCTGTCGCAGCTGGGCGACATCACCCCGGCCGGTTTCGACTGGTCGGCGGTGGAAGACAACCCGTTCTTCTGGCCGCACGCTGCACAGGTGCCCGAACTGGAGGCGTACATGGACGCGCTGCGCAAGTCCGGAGATTCGGTCGGCGCGCGCGTGGACGTGGTCGCCGACAATGTGCCGCCGGGCTGGGGTGAGCCGATCTACGGCAAACTCGACGGTGAACTGGCTGCCGCGCTGATGAGCATCAACGCGGTGAAGGGCGTGGAGATCGGCGACGGTTTCGCCAGCGCCGCGCAGAAGGGCACCGAACACCGCGACCTGCTGACCCCGCAGGGCTTCGCCAGCAATCATGCGGGTGGCATCCTCGGTGGCATTTCCACCGGCCAGCCGGTGGTCGCCTCGATCGCGTTGAAGCCGACCTCCAGCCTGCGCCTGCCGGGCCCGTCGCTGGATACGTCCGGCAACGTGGTCGAGGTGGTCACCACCGGCCGCCACGACCCCTGCGTCGGCATCCGCGCCACCCCGATCGCCGAGGCGATGGTAGCGATGGTGCTGATGGACCAGGCGCTGCGCCACCGCGCGCAGTGCGGCGATGTCGGCACGATCACCCCGCGCATTCCCGGGCAGATCGATGGCTGACACGCGGCCGACCGTGTGGGTGAGCCAGCCGCTGATCGACACGGCCATCGCGCCGCTGCGCGATCGCGTGCAGCTGCGCAGCACCGACACCGTCACCGCCTGGGCGCCGGACCAGATCGCCGGACAACTGGCCAGCGCCGACGGCGCGATCATCACGCTCAACGAGCGCATCGGCGCGGCCCAGGTGGCCGGCGCCGCGCAGCTGCAGGTGATCGCCAATGTCGGGGTGGGCTACAACAACCTGGACGTCGACGCGCTCAGCGCCGCCGGCATCCTGGCCAGCAACACACCGGACGTCCTGACCGAAACCACCGCCGATCTCGGTTTCGCCCTGCTGATGGCCACCGCGCGCCGCATCACCGAGTCCGAGCGCTGGCTGCGCGAAGGGCAGTGGCAGCAGTGGTCGTTCCAGACCATGCTCGGTGCCGATATCCACGGCAGCACGCTGGGCATCCTTGGCATGGGCCGCATCGGCCAGGGCATCGCCCGTCGCGGCGCGCACGGTTTCGGCATGAAGGTGCTGTACCACAACCGGTCGCAGCTGCCGGCGGCGACCGAGGCGGAAGTGGGCGCGACCTATGTGGACCTGGATACGCTGCTGGCACAGTCCGACCACCTGCTGCTGGTGCTGCCGTACACGCCGGCCTCGCATCATCTGATCGATGCCGCCGCACTGGCGAAGATGAAGCCGTCGGCGACGCTGGTGAATATCGCCCGCGGTGGCCTGGTCGATGAGATCGCGCTGGCCGATGCGCTGGCCAACGGTCGCCTGGCTGCGGCGGGTCTGGATGTGTACGAAGGCGAGCCAACGGTACGCCCGGAACTGCTGGCGCTGCGCAACGTCGTGCTCACTCCGCATATCGGCAGCGCCTCGCTGGCCACGCGCACGGCGATGGTACAGCTGGCCGTGGATAATCTGCTTGCCGGGCTCGGCCTGGACGGCGGCCCGTCGCGGATGCCGAGCGCGATCAACGCTGACGCGGCGATGGCCGCGCGCGTGACGCTGGGCAAAAAAACCGGGAAACGATAGGGAACCTCCGCGCGCCCCGCTTGAGGAGGTTCCCCGAACCCAGCTGTCGTGCGTGTTTTTCCCCATTCCCGTTTTCGTGAGAGTTCCCCCATGAGCAATGCACAGCGCAGTTTCCACGTCGCCGTCGTCGGTGCCACCGGCGCCGTCGGCGAGACCATGTTGTCGATCCTGGCCGAGCGTGATTTCCCGGTCGGTACCCTGAGCGTCCTGGCCTCCGAGCGTTCGGCCGGTGGCGAGATCGAGTTCAACGGCCAGAAGGTCACGGTCCAGGACCTGGCCACCTTCGATCCGGCCGGCGTCGAGATCGCGCTGTTCTCGGCCGGTGGCAGCGTGTCCAAGGAATACGCACCGAAGTTCGCCGCCGCAGGTGCGGTGGTGATCGACAACTCCTCGGCCTTCCGTTACGACGATGACGTGCCGCTGGTGGTGTCCGAAGTCAACCCGGAACAGGTCGCCAACCGTCCGCGCGGCATCATCGCCAATCCGAACTGCTCGACCATGCAGATGCTGGTGGCGCTGGCGCCGCTGCACCGCAAGTACGGCATCGAGCGCATCAACGTCTCCACCTACCAGTCGGTGTCCGGCGGTGGTCGTTCGGCCACCGAGGAGCTGGGCAAGCAGACCGGCCAGCTGCTGAGCTTCCAGGAGATCGATCCGCAGCGCTTCCCGGTGCAGATCGCCTTCAACCTGATCCCGCACATCGACGACTTCCAGGACAACGGCTTCACCAAGGAAGAAATGAAGCTGATCTGGGAGACCCGCAAGATCCTCGGCGACGACAGCATCCTGGTGAACCCGACCGCAGTGCGCGTGCCGGTGTTCTACGGCCATTCCGAGTCGGTGGCGATCGAAACCCGCGACAAGGTCACCGTGGCCGAAGCACGTGCGCTGCTGGAGCAGTCGCCGGGCATCGAAGTGGTGGACCGTCACGAGGCCGGTGGCTACCCGACCCCGGTCACCCACGCCTCGGGCACCGACGCGGTGTACGTCGGCCGCATCCGTGAGGACCTGTCGCACCCGCGCGGCCTGAACCTGTGGATCGTATCGGACAACGTGCGCAAGGGCGCCGCCCTGAATGCCGTGCAGCTGGCCGAGCTGGTCGCCGCCGAGCAGCGCTGATCACAGCGGTTGCCTCACCGGTAGTGCCGGCCGCTGGCCGGCATTGCCCTGATGGCACGTGCGTGTCTGCCGGCCAGCGGCCGGCACTACCGAAGGTCCCCATCGGTGGGTGCGGACCGCGGTCCGCACGCTTTATAGTGTCGCCATGAACAAACGGGCCAGGGGCGCAAAGCGCCCCCTCCTCTATCTTTCCACCGCGCTGCTGGCCCTGGCCAGCAGTTCGGCGCTTGCCCTGGGCTTGGGCGACATCCGTGTCCTGTCCAAGCCGGGCCAGCCCCTGCTGGCCGAAATCCCGGTGGTCTCGGCCGATCCGTCCGAGCTGGAGAACCTGCGTGTCGCGTTGGCCTCACCGGTCACCTTCGAGCGCGTCGGCCTGCAGCGGCCGACCGGGCTGGTCGGCGAACTGCAGTTCGAACTGACCCGCAATGCGCAGGGCAGGGCAGTGGTGCGGGTGACCTCGCAGACGCCGGTCGAGACCCCGTCGCTGAGCTTCCTGATCGAGGCGGACTGGGGCCAGGGCCGCCTGGTGCGCGAGTACTCGGCGCTGGTCGATGCACCGTCCAGCGCACTGGCCGTGGCCGAGCCGGAAATCGTTGCACCCGCAGGTACGCTCTCCAACACCATCGCCCGTGAGGCCGCCCCGGCGCCCGCCGCCGCGGAGAGCGTGAGCGCGCCTGCGCCGTCCACCGCCACCACGCCGGCACCCGCACCGGCTCGCCCGCGTGCAGTGGCTGCACCCGCTGCCGCACCGGCAGCCGATGGCAGCGTTACCGTCCAGCGTGGGCAGACCTTGTCGCAGATCGCCAGCGTGGTGGCCCGCGGCAACCAGGTCAGCCGCGACCGCGCAATGATTGCGCTGCTGCGGGCCAACCCGGAGGCCTTCATCCGTGGCAACGTCAACCTGCTCAGGCAGGGCGCCGTGCTGCGTATGCCCGGCAGCGATGCACTGGCGGCGGTCGATGCCGCCGAGGCCGCCGCGCTGGTGCGCGAGCATGCCGCACAGTGGCGTCAGGCGCGCACCGTGCCGCAACCGGCGGGTACTGTCGCCCCGGTCGCCACGGCGGGAACCACGAAGGCTTCTTCCCCGGCTGCGGCCACTGGGGCACGACTTGAAATCGCTCCGGCGCTGGCCTCCGACGCCGCGCACGCGGGCACAACCACCGGCACTGCAGCCGGCAGCGAGGGTGACATGCTGGGCAACGAACAACTGCGCCAGGCACGCGAGGACATCGCGACCCGCGATGCCGAGATCGGCGAGCTGAAGCAGCGGGTGGCCGACCTGGAAAAACTCAAGGAACAGCAGCAGTCGCTGATCGCGATGAAGGACAACGACCTGGCCGCGGCGCAGCAGCGCCTGGCGCAGGCACCGGATGCCCGCGATGCGGCAACGCCGTGGTACTGGCTGGGTCTGCCGGTGCTGTTGCTGGCGGCCGGCGCGGCCTGGCTGCTGCGTCGTCGCAAGCCGTCGCCACTGCCGCCGCTGCGCGAGGAAGGCGACGCCGCCGGCCTGGCCGCTGCGGTACCGGCCGGCGCGGCGCTGGATACGCTGGCCGAGCAGTCTTCGTGGTCGACGGCGGTGTCCGACAGTGGCCGCCAGGAACCGGCGATGCCTGCCTGGGCGACCGAAGCCGAGGTGCAGGATGACGTGGCTGCCGAAGCGGTCGCCGACGTCGCCGCCCAGACTGACTGGCAGGCGCAGACGCTGCGCGATGACGAAGTGGTGGAGCTGCCCGGGGCCGTGACCGACCTGCCGCGCTGGGACGAGCCGGTGGCCATGCAGGACACCCCCGTGCAGGATGAGCCGCCCGCGCAGGCGGTCCCTGACGAGATCGCAGTACCGGACTACGCGCTGCACGCCGAACAGCAGCCGCAGTTCCGCGGCGTGTTCGACCTGCCGGCCGAGCATCATGACGGCGGGGATTCGAGCGCGGCACCGCACGACGCGCTGGCCGCGGCCGCGCATGAAGACGGTACTGCCGCGCCGGCCAGCGATGCCGGCTGGGCGCCGCGCGCCGGGCAGGAACGCCTGGAACTGGCCATCGCCTACCTCGACCTGGGCGATGCGCAGACCGCACGGACGTTGCTGCTGGAAGTGGCCGAGGGCGGCGACCTGCACTGCCAGGCCCAGGCTCGCGAACTGCTGGCCCGCCTGCCGTGACCGAACCCGCCGACAAGGACCGTGCCATGAGCCGCGAGCGCCGTATCGACTACGTTGAATTCGCCTCCAGTGACCCGGCCGACAGCCGCGCCTTCTTCGAAAAGGTGTTCGGGTGGTCGTTCGTCGACTATGGCAGCGACTACACCGCCTTCGACGATGGCCGCCTGCAGGGTGGCTTCTTCCGCGGCCAGCCGCAACGAGCCAGTGACAGCGGCGCGCCGCTGCTGGTGCTGTATGCCGACCAGCTGGCGCCCATCGAGGCAGCGGTGCGCGACGCTGGCGGCGAGATCGTACGGCCGGTGTTTTCTTTCCCCGGTGGCAGCCGCTTCCAGTTCGTCGAGCCCGGTGGCAACGAACTGGCGGTCTGGTCCGAACGCGATCCGGCCTGAGCGCCGCCCCTCCCGCAACATCGAGGTAGCACATGCGTTACGCGCTTGGCGTCGAGTACGACGGCAGCGATTTCAGGGGCTGGCAGAACCTGGGCGAGGGTGGTCCCAGCGTGCAGGCCAGCCTTGAGCAGGCCCTGTCGTCGGTGGCCGATGCGCCGCTGCAGGTGGTCTGTGCCGGTCGCACCGATGCCGGCGTGCACGGCCAGTGCCAGGTCGTGCATTTCGACACCGACGTGGTGCGCGATCCGCGCGCCTGGATGCTGGGCACCACCACCCGCCTGCCGCGCTCGATCGCGGTGCGCTGGTGCGTGCCCGTGGCCGATGATTTCCACGCCCGCTTCTCGGCGCGGGCACGCCGTTACCGTTATCGCCTGCTCAACCGCGAAGTGCGGCCGGCGCTGCAGCGGCAGACCCTCAGCTGGGAGCGCCGTGCGCTGGACGCGGGCCTGATGCATGCCGCCGGCCAGGCCCTGCTAGGCGAGAACGACTTCAGCGCGTTCCGCTCGGTGCAGTGCCAGGCGCTGCATGCACGGCGTGAACTGCAGTCACTGCAGGTCAGCCGCCAGGGCGAGGTGATCGAGGTCGCCGTGCAGGGCAATGCATTCCTTCATCACATGGTCCGCAATATCGTCGGATCGCTGATCCTGGTGGGCAGTGGCGAGAAGCCGGTGGAATGGATCGCCGAACTGCTGGCCGGGCGCGATCGCACCGTAGCCGGTCCCACCGCACCGCCGCAGGGCCTGGTGTTCCTCGGGCCCCTGTACCCCGACAACTGGCATCTGCCCGCCGAGGTCACGCTATGAGCCGCTCCTACTACCGCACGCGCATCAAGTTCTGTGGCATGACCCGGGCCGGCGACGTCCGCCTGGCCGGTGAGCTGGGCGTGGACGCGGTGGGTTTCATCTTCGCCCGTGAAAGCAGCCGCCGGGTCGCTCCGGCCGAGGCACGCGCGATGCGCCAGGCGATCGCGCCCATGGTCGACGTGGTGGCGTTGTTCCGCAACAACAGCAAGGAAGAAGTGCGCGAGGTGCTGCGCACGGTACGACCGACCCTGCTGCAGTTCCACGGCGAGGAAGACGAGAGCTTCTGCCGCAGCTTCAACATGCCGTACCTGAAGGCGATCGCCATGGGCGGCCGTGAAGAGATCAACGCCCGCACCCTGCAGCTGCGCTATCCCAGCGCCGCCGGCTTTCTGTTCGACAGCCACGCGCCGGGCGGCGGTGGCGGCACCGGCGTGGCCTTTGACTGGGGCCGGATCCCGACCGGCCTGCATCGCCCGTTCCTGCTGGCCGGCGGCCTGAACCCGGAAAACGTCTACGACGCGGTGCTGGGTACCCTGCCGTGGGGCGTGGATGTCTCCAGTGGCATCGAACTGGAGCCGGGCATCAAGGACGGCTACAAGATGCGCACCTTCGTCGAGGAAGTGCGCCGCGCCGATTGCACGGTTCTCGAGTGATTGGCGTCACTATTTGCCGTGATTTGGACCTGGATTTGAGCCTGCACGCATTCTTCACATAGGATGGTCCCAAGCGCGCCTGCCATGAGGGCTGGCGCGGGGATCGACGGGACGCGCGCGGCGCGCCCCGAACGGGTGGCCGCCGCCCACAGCCCAGGAAGGCAAGCGATGCAGGAGTTTCTCACCGTCGTACTCGGTTACCCGACGCTGCCGTACAGCATTCTGCTGTTGGTGTCGGTGATGTATTGGGCGGTTGCGGCGTTCGGCCTGGTCGATGACGGTTTTGGCAATCTCGGCGCCGATGGCGCGCTCGAGGCGGGGACCGACCTCAGTGGCCTGTCGGCCATGCTGGCGCGCTGGGGCCTGGGTGGCGTCCCGATCATGGTGGTGGTCACCCTGCTGAGCCTGTTCGGCTGGCTCATCACCTATTTCATCCATCTGTTCGTACTGCTGCCGCTGCCGGACCTGCTGCGCTGGGGCCTGGGTACGCTCGTGGCGGTGCTGGCACCGCTGCCAGCGGTACCGCTCATCGCGCTGATCCTGCGCCCGGTCCGGCGCTTCCTGCTGCGCCTGCGGCCGGTGCCGCAGGCATCGCTGCTCGGCCGGGCCGGCGTGGTCGCGTCGCCGAAGGTGGACGCACGCAGCGGTCATGCCACGGTCGATGATGGCGGCGCCGGGCTGGTGCTGCAGATCCGCAGCGACATCGAACTGCAGCGTGGCGAGCGCATCGTGCTGGTTGAGCACATGGCCGAACAACACTATTACCGGGTGGTCCGCGCCGATGCGATCGCCCTCGATTTCCAGGACAACCTGCTTCCGGGCAACAAGGAGACTCATCAATGACGTTGGCATCCCTCTTACCGTTCCTGGCCGTCGCCGGCGGCCTGCTCGTCCTGCTGCTGGGCGTGGCCGGGCTGTTCAAGGCCTTCTACCGCAAGGTCGACCAGGGCGTGGCCCTGATCGTCAACGACATGAGCTCCACGCCCAAGGTGCACTTCACCGGCGCGCTGATCATCCCGGTGCTGTACCGCGCCGAGCTGATGCGGATCAGCCTGATCACCCTGCAGATCGACCGCCGTGGCAAGGAAGGCCTGATCTGCCGCGACAACATGCGTGCCGACATCGCCGTGGCCTTCTACCTGCGGGTGAACGAGACCCAGGCCGACGTGCTGCGCGTGGCCAAGGCCATCGGTGCCGACCGTGCGTCGGACAAGCATGCCGTCGATGAGCTGTTCAACGCCAAGTTCTCCGAAGCGTTGAAGACGGTCGGCAAGAAGTTCGACTTCACCGAACTGTTCGAGAAGCGCCAGGAGTTCCGCGACGAGATCATCGCGGTGATCGGCAACGACCTCAACGGCTATGTGCTGGAAGACGTGGCGATCGATTACCTGGAGCAGACCCCGAAGGCGCTGCTGGACCAGTTCAACATCCTTGACGCGCAGGGTATCCGCAAGATCACCGAGCTGACCGCCGCGCAGAACGTGGTGACCAACGAGCTGGAGCAGAACGAGAAGCTCGCCATCACCAAGAAGAACGTGGAAGCGCGTGAAGCGCTGCTGGCGCTGGAACGCCAGCAGGCCGAAGCCGAAGCACGCCAGAAGCGCGAGATCGAGACCATCCGCGCGCGCGAGGAGGCCGAGACCGCCAAGGTGCAGGAAGAGCAGCGCCAGCTGTCCGAGAACGCCCGCATCGAAGCACAGCAGCTGATCGAGATCCGCGACCAGAACCGCCTGCGCGAAGTGGAAGTGGCCGAGCAGAACCGCCAGCGTGCCGTGGCCATCGAGGCCGAGCGCGTGGAGCGCGCACGCCAGCTTGAGCAGGTCACCACCGACCGCGAAGTGCAGCTGCAGGGCGTGGAGCGCGACAAGGTGGTCGAGCAGGGCAAGATGGACGTGGCCAACATCACCCGCGAACGCATCTCCATCGACAAGACCGTGGCGCAGGAGGAAGAGCGCATCAAGGAAGTGCGCGAGGTCTCCGAGGCCGACCGCCAGAAGCAGGTGCTGATCCTGGAAGCCGAGGCCAAGGCACAGGAATCGCTGGTGCGCGAGGTAAAGGAAGCGCAGGCACGCGAGACCGCTTCCAAGCACCGCGCAGTGGAACTGACCACGCTGGCCCAGGCCGAACACGAAGCAGCCGGCAAGCAGGCCGAAGCCAAGCGCCTGCTGGCCGACGCGCTGCGCGCCGAGCAGGCCGCACCGGGCCTGGCCGAAGCGCAGGTGCGTGAAGCTTCGGCACTGGCCATCGAGAAGGTCGGCATCGCCGAGGCCCGCGTGATCGAAGCCAAGGCCGAAGCCAGCCTGAAGCAGGGCAGCAACGAAGCCCGCGTGCTGGCCGAGACCCTGCAGGCGCAGGCGCAGGGTGAGGAGAAGATGGGCCTGGCCCGTGCCACCGCCACCGAATCGCTGGGCAACGCCGAAGCCGGCGTGGTGCAGAAGAAGCTGCTGGCCGAGGCCGAAGGCCTGGTGCGCAAGTTCGAAGCGATCGCTTCGCTGAGCGACCAGGCACGTGGCCACGAAGAGTTCCGCATGATGCTGGACAACAGCCTGAAGCAGGCGCTGGCCTCGATCGAAGCCGGCAAGGAAGTCTCGCGCGAGAACGCCAACGTCATCGCCAGCGCGCTGCGCAATGCCGATATCGATCTGGTCGGTGGCGACGGCGGCATGTTCGAGAACCTGGTCAAGGCAGTGTCGCTGGGCAAGTCGATCGAAGGCTTTGCCGGCAAGAGCCCGATCGTGCAGGAGCTGATGCAGCGCTACCTGGGCGTGGCCGTGGCCGAACCGGCGCCGCGCCAGATCGCCGAGGATGCCGAAGCGGTGCCGACCGTGTCGGCCACCGTGGTCGACAGCGCCCGTTGATGCATCGGGCGATGGCTGCTGCGGCCATCGCCCGCCCGCGTCGGCCGCAACCGCGGCCGTCCGCCCGTGAGCCGGAAGCCTGCTGATGTCTGATACCCATCCGTCCGCCGAATCCACTGCACCGGAGGCCGGCGGCACTACCGTCGACCAGGCCGTTGCCCAGGGCGGTGCCTATGAAGTCCTGCGCCGCCGCCTGGCCGAGCAGGGCCAGCGCCTGCAGGGCCTGGCCGAAACGCTCAACCGCCAGCGCCTGGCCGAGTTCGGCGACAGCCGCCTGGAGGTGGTCGGTCGCTTCCGCATCCGCAGCGAAAACAACTGCGTCGGCCGTGACATCGTGCAGGTCGGGCCGGACCGCCTGCTGTTCGGCTACAACGTGTTCATCGGGCTGAAGACCCAGACCCGCATCGAGGACGTGTTCGGCCTGTACCGGCTGGTGCAGGGCAGCGACGGCTACGACGTGGCGGCGCTGGAGCTGAAGGGCAGCTTCCTCGACCAGCCCGGCTTCGTGCACGACTTCAACGAACTGTACGCCTACTACAAGCACGCGCGCCTGCTGCAGCTGATCGTGGTGGGGGACAAGCTGCTGGCGTCGTTCCAGATCGGTGAGCGCAGCAGCGACGTGCGCGTGTTCCGCTGGGCGCTGTCGCGCGATGGCGAACTGACCTATCTGGATGCGCGCGGTGAGCGCGATATCGCACTGCCGCCGCCGTTCGACTTCGAATGGACCCGGGCGACCCGCGACCTGGCGGTCAATGGCCGCCATTCGCACCTGAACATCCTCGATACCCTGTTCGTGGAGACCACCGGCGGCGACCTCACGATCAAGGTCGAGAACAACACCGAGACAGGGCAGGGCATCTACAGCGAACCGGTGGAGGACAGCACGCAGTCGCTGGACGACGCCCAGTTCGAGTTCGCCCGGGTCGGCTCGCTGGTGCTGCTGAAAGTGCTGCCGTACCGCGAGACGGAGTGGCGCGGGCTGATCTACAACACGCTGACCGGCGGCATCGTGCGCAACGATGCGATCGTGCAGGCCTGCGTGCAGCTGCCCGAAGACCACGGCGTGATCTTCCCGGGTGGCTATTACCTGCAGGGCGGCGAGCACAAGGCGTTCGACGCCTCGATGGCCGGCATGCAGTTCAAGCGCAGCATCCGTTCGCCCAACGGCGAGGACGTGCTGTACATCTTCTACGAGCGCGAAGGCGGGCGCTCGGCGCTGTTCGTCTACAACACCATCCAGCGCGTGCTGCAGAACCCGGTGTTCGGCCATGGCTACGCCTTGATGCAGGACGGGCGCATGGTGCTGTTCCATGCCGAAGGCAGCGAACCGACCCGCATCCATCCGATGCAGGTCTGGCAGACCCCGTTCAGCAGTGACGAGTTTGCTGCAAGCCGGCCACCCGGCAACACCTTCATGGGCCGCATCGGCAATGCCGAACTGGTGCGGGGCATCTCCAACCTGTTCAACCTGGCGCGCGAGATCGATGGCCAGGACGTGTCGGTGCAGCGCTACCAGCGCCTGGTGGCCGACACCCGGCGCCTGTTCGATGCCCACCACTGGTTGGGCGACGCGGCCTGCGATGGCGCCGAGGCGCTGCTGCGGCAGATCAGCGCCACCGGCGAATCGGTGCTGGACGAGTACGAGAAGGTGCAGTCGATCCGCCAGCAGTCGGCGCAGGCGATGGTCGAGGCAGAGGCCGCGCACAAGGCGCTGCTGGGCCGGCTGCAGCCGCAGAACTGGAACGAGGTGCAGGCCTTCGTCGAGGCCCTCAATGCGATCACCGCATTGCGTGGACGGCTGCTGACCATCCGCGAGCTGCGTTACATCGACACCGCGCGCATCGAGACGATGACGGCCGAGCTGGTGGAGGCGCAGGATCATGTCGGCGCCGCCACGGGTGACTTCCTCGCCGGCGATGCCGCGCTGGTGCCGCTGACCACGCGCCTGCAGGCGCTGGATGAAGCTGCGCAGCAGGCGCAGAGTGCCCGCCAGCTGGATGAGCAGCTGGAGGGGCTGCGCGGGATGGCGGCCGATCTGGATATGCTGTCTGAACTGATGGCCGGCCTGAAGGTGGACGATGCCACCGCCCGCACCCGCGTGGTCGAGTCCATTTCGGTGCTGTACGGCCGCCTCAACCAGGCCCGCGCGCGTGCCGATCAGCGCCGCAGGTCGCTCGGCTCAGCCGAGGCCGTGGCGCAGTTCGCCGCGCAGTTCGCGCTGTTCTCGCAGTCGATCACCAGCGCGCTGGCGCTGGCCACGGACCCGGAGCGTGCCGACGAGCAGCTGTCGCGCCTGCTGGTGCAGCTGGAGGAGCTGGAGAGCCAGTTCGGCGAACACGAGCAGTTCCTCGGCGACATCCTGAGCAAGCGCGAAGAGCTGGTTGAAGCCTTCGAAACGCACAAGCAGGCGCTGCTGGATGACCGCCAGCGCAAGGCACGTTCGGTGCTGGATGCGGCCAGCCGCATCCTCGATGGCCTGGCCAAGCGCACCGAGCGCTTCGCCACCGCCGATGAGCTCAATGCGTTCTTTGCCGGCGATCCGCTGATCCTCAAGCTGCGTGAGCTGGCCGAACGCCTGCGCGCGTTGCATGACAACGTCAAGGCCGACGACATCGAAGCGCGCCTGAAGGGCGTGCGTGACCAGGCGGTGCGCCAGCTGCGTGACCGCAGTGATCTGTACGAGGCGGGCGGCAACGTGGTGCGGCTGGGGCCGCGCCATCGCTTCAGCGTCAACACCCAGGCGCTGGACCTGACCCTGCTGCCGCGTGGTGACACGCTGGCGATCCATCTGACCGGCACCGACTTCCTGGAGACCCTGCACGATCCGGAGCTGGATGCGCTGAAGCCGTTCTGGCCGGTCACCCTGGACTCCGAATCACCTGCACTGTATCGCGGCGAGTATCTTGCCGGCAGCCTGTTGATGGCCGCGCAGGAGGGGAGCGACGGGCTTGACCTGGCCACGCTGCAGCACGACGTCGCCACGCCCGAAGCACTGGACCAGCGCGTGCGTGCGTTTGCCGCACCGCGCTACCGCGAAGGCTACGAGCGCGGCATCCATGACCATGATGCCGCGCTGATCCTGCGTGCGTTGCTGCCCTTGCAGCAGGCGGCCGGCAGCCTGCGGCATGCACCACGGGTGCGTGCGCTGGCGGTGCTGTTCTGGGCTGCCGAGCAGCGGCGCGAAGCGGTGGCGCAATGGCCGGCCCGCCAGATGGGTGCTGAAGCGCTGGCACGCCTGCTGGGGTCCGACGAAGGGCGCCTGGCGTTGCGTGCGGAAATGGCCGAGGCACTGCTGGCGTATGCGCAATCCCACGCGTTGCCGTTCGATGCCGATGCCGCAGAGGCCGCGGCCGCTTATCTGGGCGAGGAACTGGCGGCCGGCGAACCGGTGTTCAGCAGCAGCCGCCATGCGGTAGCGCTGCTGGAGGCACTGGCTCGGCAGCTGGAACAGGCCGGGCAACGCGAGGCGGTCGAACGCGCCCTGCAGCGCAGCCAGGATCCGCTGGCCACGCGCTGGGCGCTGGCCGGTCAGTGGCTGCGGGCGCTGGCGCGGATGCCGGCGCATGCCCCGCATGCCGGCTACGTCGACGAGGCTGCAGCACTGCTGCTGGTGCAGCGCCAGCTGCGTACCCGTGCCAGCGACGCCGCGCTGCAGGCGGAGGTCAGTGGCCTGCTGGGTGAACACGCACGCATCAGCAACGGCACGCTGGTGGTATCGCTGGATGATTTCCTGGCGCGCCTGAAGCAGCACCTGCGTCATTTCGTGCCAGCGTTCCATGCCTACCAGGCGCTGCGCCAGGGCATCATCGGCCGCGAGCGCGAGACCTTGCGGCTTTCCGAGTTCAAGGCGCGGCCGCTGTCCTCGTTCGTACGCAACAAGCTGATCAATGATGTCTACCTGGGCGTGATCGGTGACAACCTGGCCAAGCAGATGGGCACGGTCGGCGAGAACAAGCGCAGCGACCTGATGGGCCTGCTGATGATGATTTCGCCGCCCGGCTACGGCAAGACCACGCTGATGGAATACGTGGCGCACCGCCTGGGCCTGGTCTTCATGAAGATCAACGGCCCGGCGCTGGGTCACGAGGTGCGGTCGCTGGACCCGGCCCAGGCACCGGACGCGACCTCGCGGCAG
The DNA here is from genome assembly GCF_059367975.1 of Stenotrophomonas sp. YJH_SMC_131. Classification (NCBI taxonomy): domain Bacteria; kingdom Pseudomonadati; phylum Pseudomonadota; class Gammaproteobacteria; order Lysobacterales; family Lysobacteraceae; genus Stenotrophomonas; species Stenotrophomonas sp. YJH_SMC_131. The sequence continues at coordinate 480,945 of NZ_JCAFRJ010000002.1, forward strand.
GAGCTGGAGAAGCTCAACCTGGCGCTGGAAATGGGCAACAACACCATGCTGTATGTGGACGACATCCAGCACACCCATCCGGAGTTCCTGCAGAAGTTCATCTCTCTGTGCGATGGCACCCGCCGTATCGAAGGTGTGTGGCGCGGTCGCACCCGCACCTACGACATGCGCGGCAAGAAATTCTGCGTGGTGATGGCCGGCAACCCGTATACCGAGTCCGGCGAGGTGTTCAAGATTCCGGACATGCTGGCCAACCGTGCCGACATCTACAACCTGGGTGATGTGCTCGGTGGCATGGAGGCGGCCTTTACCCTCAGCTACATCGAGAACAGCCTGACTTCCAACCCGGTGCTGGCGCCGCTGGCTACGCGCGACATGGCTGACCTGTACACGCTGGTCGACCGGGCGATGGGCAAGGAGGTCTCGACCAACGGCCTGAGCCACGCCTACAGCAGCGCGGAGATCAACGAAATCACCGCCACCCTGCAGCGCATGCTGCGCGTGCGCGACGTGGTCTACCGCGTCAACCAGCAGTACATCGCCAGTGCCGCGCAGGACGACCGCTACCGCACCGAGCCGCCGTTCCGGCTGCAGGGTAGCTACCGCAACATGAACAAGCTGGCCGAGAAGATCTCGCCGGTGATGAACGAGGACGAGCTGCAGCAGTTGATCTCCGACCACTACCTGGGCGAGGCACAGCTGCTGACCACCGGCGCCGAAGAAAACCTGTTGAAGCTGGCCGAGCTGCGCGGCGTGCTGGACGACACGCAGGCGCAACGCTGGACGCAGATCAAGCGCGACTTCCTGCGCAACAAGGCCATGGGGGCCGACGACAGCGATGTCGGCGGGCGCGTGGTCGCGCAGCTGGCCGACATCGCCACCGCCCTGCAGCTTCCACCGCCGACGCCGGAACCGATTGCCGTTGCCGACCCGGCACCGTGGCCGGCGTTGCTGGAGGCCCTGCATCGTCTTTCTGAAACACGTCCGGCCGCCGCGCCGGTGCCGGTCGCGGCAGCCGCCAGTGTGCCGACGACGGTCCTGGCCGACGACCTGCAGGCTGGCCTGGCACCGTTGGTGGAACTGTTGGCGGCATCGCAGGCGCAGCAGGCACAGGTGTCGCAGACCCTGGCCGCGTTCGCCGGCTGGGCGCGGCAGCAGGTCGAGCGTGGGGTGCCGAACAGTGCGGTGGCGCAGCGTGCGCGTGTGCGCCGTGCCACGACGCCGGAGGAGCGCGCGCTGGATGAGGCGCTGATGCGTCACTTCTACGGCGAGTCGTTGCCGCCGGACGACGGTGAGGAGATTCCAGCGACGACACCGAAGCCGCCGCCGCTGCCGTGACCATGCAGGCGCCACTGCCGCCACCGAGCTTGCCGGACACGGCCGATGTCGCCGCGCTGGCCGACTATGGTGCGCCGTTGCTGCAGGCGCTGGCACGGCGCGAAACACCGTTGCCGCCGGGCGCGGGCGCAGGGCTGGTGGCCGCACTGGCACGCATCGCGCTGGCCCTGCAGGCCGATAACCCGGCACAGATCCGGCAGCAGGCGGGCTGGTGGGGCCGCCTGCTGGGGCGCGATGTCGATCGCGAGGCGGAAGGACGTGCGCTGCAGTCGCAGCTGGGCGTGCTGGCCCTGCAGGCGCGCGAGCAGGCCCAGCAGCTGCAGCAGCAACTGCAGCTGCGGGCCATGGCCATCGCCGGACATTCAGCGGCGGCCGCAGCGCTGGACGCCTGGGTCGAGCTGGCAGCGGTGCGGCTGGCGTCGCTGGATACCGCCGGCCAGGCCGCGCTGTCGCAACGGCTCGATCACCTGCGCCGGCTGGCCACGCTGCGCCGTCTCGAGGCCGGCCAGTGGCAGCTCCTGCAGGACCAGGACAACGTGCTGCTGCAACGCTTCGCGCGCATCCATGACGTCCTGTTGCCAGCCTGGCGGCAGGCCGCCGCGGCGGGCCAGGCCGCGGCCGGCGCCACATTGGCGGCGAAGGCCGCCACGCTGCACGCACAGATCGATGACGAGGTCGCGGCGGCTCAGGCTAAACTGCCTTGAGCCGGCCGCCGCTGCCGCTTACCCAACTGCAAGGAGACTGCCCGATGACCCAGGACAGCCAGACCCCCGGTGCCCTCGTGCCCGGCACGACTACCGCCGTTCCGCTCGATGAAGGCGCATTGCAGGCGCTTGGCCTGGTCCGCGAGGATCTGCCGCGCATCGCCGAGATCCGTCTGGAGCTGGATGATCTGCGCCCGGGCAACCTGCAGGTCTTCGGTCGCGAAGCGGCCACGCGCACCGCGGCGTTTTCCAGCCAGTTGCTGGACCAGGTGCGCAATCGTGACCTCGATGCCAGCGGCGAGAAACTGGGCGAAGTGGTGCGCATCGCACGCAGCCTGAAGCTGGACGGCTTCGCGCAGCGGTCGAAGGTGCCGGTGATCGGTGGCCTGATCGACCGCCTGCGCGTATCCAAGGGCGAGCTGGTGCAGAAGTTCAGCGACACCAATGCGCAGATCGAGCAGCTGCTGGGTGATGTCGGTGTGCAGCAGGCGTTGATGGGCAAGCGCGTGGGCGAGTTCGACCGCATGCATGACATCGTCCGCGAAGAACGCCATGCGCTGGGCCTGTATGCTGCGGCCGGCAAGCAGCGCCTGGCCGAACTGCAGGCCGAGCAGCAGGCCGGGCAGGGCAGTGAGGATCCGCAGCAGCGCATCCGCCAGAGCGAAGTCGACAACGCGATCCGCCTCCTCGAAAAGCGCGTGTCCGACCTGCAGCTGATGCAGCATGCGGCCGACCAGTCGCTGCCGATGATCCGCCTGATCCAGGCCAACGCGCTGCAGCTGATCGAGAAGTTCAACACGGTGCGCGAGATCACCATCCCGTCGTGGAAGCGCCAGTTCGCCATCCAGCTTTCGCTGGGTGAGCAGAAGGCCGCGGTCGAGCTGTCCACTGCCATCGACGATGCCACCAACGAGCTGATGCGCCGCAACGCCGACCTGCTGCGCCAGGCCTCGGTGGATACCGCGCGCAGCAACCAGCGCGGCGTGATCGACGTGGCCACGCTGCGCCACGTGCACGACCAGTTGATCGCCACGGTCGAGGAAGTGCGCAGCATCCATCGCGAAGGAATGCAGCAGCGGCAGCAGGCCGAAGTCGAGCTGTCGCGCCTGCGCGAAGACCTGCAGCAGCGACTGGCCACCCCGACTGCCAGCTGAAAAAAGGGGACGGAGGGGATTAAGTCGTTTGTGCCACTTGCGACTTAATCCCCTCCGTCCCCTTTTTGTTGTCAGCGCAGTTGCTGGCCCAGCCAGTCGGCCAGCGCATCCACGCGCCCATCTGCCGGTCCATCCGGTCGCGCCAGCACCCAGAAGCCACCGGTGGCGGCAAATCCCCACGGCGCGACCAGTCGCCCGGCGGCCAGGTCCTCGGCCACCAGGGGCTCGGGTGCGATCGCCGGGCCCAGCCCGGCCACCGCTGCCTCCAGCAGGTAGTACAGGTGTTCGAAGGCAGTACCCAGCTGCAGCTTCGAGGTGTCCAGATCGTGCGCTTGCGCCCACGCCGGCCATGCCTGCGGCCGTGAGCTGGTGTGCAGCAGCGTCTCCTGCAGCAGCGCCGAAGGCGGCACATGCCGCAGTCGCTGCGCGGCCGGATGCGAGGGGGCCACCACCACGCCGACCCGTTCCGGCGCCAGCTCACGCACCTGCCAGCCCCGGGGCCACGGCCCCTGCGCCAGCAGCAGCACCGCGTCCAGTGCGGCCTGCGCCTCGGTGAAGCTGCCATCCAGCGCCGACCACTGCAGGCGTACGCCGGGCAGGGCGGCCTGAAGTGCGGGCAGGCGCGGAATCATCCAGCGCGCCAGCACGCTGCCGCTGCAGCCCAGCACCAGCGCCGGGGCCGCCGTCGGCCGGCGCAGTTCGCGCACGCAGTCTTCGATGCCGCTGAAGGCCTCGCTGCACGCTGCCTGCAGGCGCGTGCCCGCAGCGGTCAGGCGCAGGCCGCGACCGGCCCGCTGGAACAGCGCCAGGCCGAGGTGGTCTTCCAGCAGCTTCAGCTGGCGGCTGACCGCGCCGTGGGTCACGTGCAGGTCCTGCGCGGCGCGGCCAACCCCGCCCAGGCGGGCGGTGGCCTCGAACGCGCGCAGCGCATTGAGCGGTGGCAACAGCGAACGGCTCATGTGAGATTTCCTGACGGTATATGCCAAATAATATCCATTTTCCGGTCACGACCCGTGCGCTAGAGTATCCACCTGTCTCGAACCAGCGGTCGCTTCCATGTCTGCCTCCCCCATTGCCGACTACCACGCCTTCCCGGATGCCCAGGGCCATTTCGGCCGCTACGGTGGCAGCTTCGTTGCCGAAACCCTGGTCGGCCCGCTGCAGGAACTCGCCCAGGCCTATGACCAGGCCCGCCAGGATCCGGCCTTCCAGGCCGCCTACGACCGCGACCTGGCCCACTACGTGGGCCGGCCGAGCCCGATCTACCACGCCCAGCGGCTGAGCGACCATGTCGGCGGCGCGCAGATCCTGCTCAAGCGCGAAGACCTGAACCACACCGGCGCGCACAAGATCAACAACACCATCGGCCAGGCGCTGCTGGCGGCGCGGATGGGCAAGAAGCGCATCATCGCCGAGACCGGTGCCGGCCAGCACGGCGTGGCCAGCGCCACGGTTGCCGCGCGGTTGGGCCTGGAATGCGTGGTGTACATGGGCGCCACCGACATCGAGCGGCAGAAGATCAACGTCTACCGCATGAAGCTGCTCGGCGCGACGGTGGTGCCGGTCACCTCCGGTTCGGCCACTTTGAAGGACGCGCTCAACGAAGCGATGCGCGACTGGGTGACCAATGTGCAGGACACCTTCTACATCATCGGTACGGTCGCCGGTCCGGATCCCTATCCGCGCATGGTGCGCGACTTCAACGCCATCGTCGGCCGCGAGGCACGCGAGCAGATGCTGGCCGAGTACGGCCGCCTGCCCGATGCGATCACTGCCTGCGTCGGCGGCGGCAGCAATGCCATCGGCCTGTTCCATGCCTTCCTCAACGACCGCCAGGTCGAGATCGTCGGCGCCGAGGCCGCAGGTGATGGCATCAGCACCGGTCGCCATGCTGCATCGATCGCCGCCGGTCGCCCGGGCGTGCTGCATGGCAACCGCACCTATGTACTGTGCGACGACGACGGCCAGATCATCGAGACCCATTCGGTGTCGGCCGGCCTGGACTATCCGGGCGTCGGCCCCGAACACGCATTCCTGGCCGATACCGGCCGCGCGCGCTACCTCGGCATCACCGATGACGAAGCACTGCAGGCCTTCCACCTGCTGGCGCATACCGAGGGCATCCTGCCGGCGCTGGAGTCCAGCCATGCGCTGGCGCAGGCGATCAAGCTGGCGCGTGAGCGTCCGCGTGACCAGATCGTGCTGTGCAATCTGTCCGGCCGTGGCGACAAGGATGTGCATACCATCGCCGCGCGCGAAGGGCTGGTGCTGTGAGCGCGCTGCTGCGCAACAGTGGCGTGCTGCTGCTGGCGCTGGGGTTGGCCGCGTGCCAGCCGCCGGAGCCGCCGCTGCTGGCACCGGCCGCCAAGGCCACCACGCAGCCGGCACAGCAGGCGGCCGCGAATGATGACCTCGACCCGATGGCACGTGCGCCGATCGTCGATCCGCCGTCCACGGAAGATATGGACAGCGATGGCGCGCCTGCGGTGGTCTCGGTGGCGCTGGACCATGCCGGCGAGGTGCTGATCGGCCAGCACATGAGCGATCTGAAGGCACTCGGGCCGTGGACCGCGCAAGGGGCGGTCGAAGCCATCGGCGGCAGTTGCGAGTACTACGACGGCAAGGGGCTGCCGCCCGGCGTGTCGATGATGACCGATGAAGATCGCGTCGTCCGTTTCGATCTCGGCCTGGATCCGGACAGCGGGGCGCCGACCCAGCAGCCCGGTCCGTTCGGCCTGCGTGTCGGCATGACCCGCGCCCAGGCCATGGCCCAGTTCCCGAAGCCGCCGGTATCCAGCCCGCATGCCTACGACGGTGACCAGGGCGAGTACCTCACCTGGCAGGACCCGGGTTCGGACCTGGGTATCCGCGTGGAACTGTTTGAAGGGCGGGTCACCCAGATGTACTGGGGAACCAGCGATGCGATTGAACTGATTGAAGGATGTGCCTGAAATGTCCGTATCCCGACTCGATGCCTGTTTCCAGCGTCTGCGCGAACAGCAGCGCAAGGCGCTGATCCCCTTCGTCACGGCCGGTGATCCCTCGCTGGAGGCCACCGTGCCGGTCATGCACGCACTGGTCGACGCCGGCGCCGACGTGATTGAACTGGGCGTGCCGTTCTCCGACCCGATGGCCGATGGCCCGACCATCCAGCGCAGCTCCGAGCGCGCGCTGGCGCGCGGCGCCGGCAGCCGCTACGTCCTGCAGGCCGTGGCGCAGTTCCGCGAGCGCGATGCGCAGACCCCCGTGGTGCTGATGGGCTACCTGAACCCGGTGGAGATCCACGGTTACGCGGCCTTCGCCAAGGCCGCCGTCGACGCCGGCGTGGACGGCGTGCTGCTGGTCGACCTGCCGCCGGAAGAAGCGGGCGACGCCCAGCAGGCGTTCGACGCAGCCGGCCTTGCGCTGGTACTGCTGGCGTCGCCGACCACCAGTGAGGCGCGAGCCGACAAGCTGCTGGCGCTGGCCCGTGGCTATCTCTACTACGTCAGCTTTGCCGGTGTCACCGGCGCGTCCGAGCGCCTGGACAGCGATGCCGCCAGTGCCCGCCTGCAGGCGTTGCGCGCGCGTGCGTCGGTGCCGGTGGTGGCGGGCTTCGGCATCAAGGATGCCGCCAGTGCCGCGGCCATGGCCCGCCAGGCCGACGGCGTGGTGGTGGGCAGCGCGCTGGTGGCGGCGCTGGCCGAAGCGGGCTCGGCGGAAGAGGCCGCGCAGCACGCCCGGGCCTTCCTCGCCCCGCTGCGGCAGGCGCTGGACGCGTAACGGTAGTGCCGGCCACTGGCCGGCATCCTCCTGAGGGCTCGCGTGCAAGGGCTGCCGGCCAGCGGCCGGCACTACCCATCGGTCTGCACGCAAGGGCTGCCGGCCAGCGGCGGGCACCGCCCAGCACCTAAACGTACGTCCCAGCATGGTTTTTTCCGGCTGCCCCGTGGCTGGCAAGGGGGTGCACGGGCGGGGAAAGCGGAGCTAGACTGTCCGCCTTTGCGGCCCCCGGGCCGCCCTGAACGGAAGTGTCCTCCCGCATGAGTTGGCTCAGCAAGTTGATGCCGTCCGGCATCCGCACCGACAACACCCCCAGCAAGAAGCGCAGTGTCCCCGAGGGCCTGTGGGAAAAGTGCAGCAACTGCGGCAGCGCGTTGTACCGTCCGGAACTGGAAGAGAACCTGGAAGTCTGCCCGAAGTGCGGCCATCACATGGCGATCCGTGCGCGTGCGCGCCTGGCTGCCCTGTTCGATGCCGACAGCACCACCGAGATCGGTGCGCGCCTGGGGCCGACCGACCTGCTCAAGTTCAAGGACCAGAAGAAGTACAGCGAGCGCATCAAGATCGCGCAGAAGAACACCGGCGAGTACGACGCGCTGATCGCCATGCGCGGCCTGCTCAAGGGCCGTGCGCTGGTGGCATCGTCGTTCGACTTCGCCTTCATGGGCGGCTCGATGGGCTCGGTGGTCGGCGAGCGTTTCGCACTGGCCGCAGAAACCGCGGTCGAGATCGGTGCGCCCTACGTGTGCTTCTCGCAGAGCGGTGGCGCCCGCATGCAGGAAGGCCTGTTCTCGCTGATGCAGATGGCCAAGACCTCGGCCGCGCTGGGCAAGCTGCGTGAAGCCGGCCTGCCGTACATCTCGGTGCTGACCCATCCGACCACCGGCGGCGTGTCGGCCTCCTTCGCGATGCTGGGTGACATCAACATCGCCGAGCCGCAGGCGCTGATCGGCTTCGCCGGCCCGCGCGTGATCGAGCAGACCGTGCGCGAGAAGCTGCCGGAAGGCTTCCAGCGCTCGGAATTCCTGCTGGAGCACGGCGCCATCGACCAGATCTGCGACCGTCGCGAAATGCGCGACCGCCTGTCCGATCTGCTGGCAATGCTGGGCCGTCAGCCGGCGCCGGAGGTGGCTTGATGGGAGGCCGCAAGTACTTCGGTACTGATGGCATCCGTGGACGGGTCGGCCAGGGCGTGATCTCGGCCGACTTCGTGCTGCGCCTGGGCAACGCCCTGGGCCGTGTCCTGGTCGACCAGCGCGGCCAGGATGGGCGCCGGCCGATCGTGGTGATCGGCAAGGACACCCGCATCTCCGGTTACATGTTCGAAGCGGCACTGGAAGCCGGCCTGGTCGCCGCCGGTGCGGACGTGCAGCTGCTGGGGCCGATGCCGACCCCGGCGGTGGCGTTCCTGACCCGTACGCTTGGCGTGGACGCTGGCATCGTCATCAGCGCCTCGCACAACCCGCACTACGACAACGGCATCAAGTTCTTCTCCGCCCAGGGCGAGAAGCTCGACGATGCCACCGAGCTGGCCCTGGAAGCGGCGCTGGACATCCCGTTCACCACCGCCGAATCGGAAAAGCTGGGCAAGGCGTCGCGTGCGCGCGAAGCGGTCGGCCGCTACATCGAGTTCTGCAAGGCCAGCGTGCCGCGCGCGTTCGACCTGCGTGGCGTGCGCCTGGTGCTGGACTGCGCGCACGGCGCCACCTACCAGATCGCGCCGCTGCTGTTCCGTGAACTGGGCGCCGAGGTGATCGGCATTGGTGCCGAGCCCAACGGCGTCAACATCAACGCCGGCGTGGGTTCCACCCACATCGACAACCTGGCGGCCAAGGTCCGCGAAACCCGCGCCGATCTCGGCATCGCCTTCGATGGGGATGGCGACCGCGTGCTGATGGCCGACGACCAGGGCAACCCGGTCGACGGCGATGACCTGCTGTATATCCTGGCCCGTGCATGGAAAGCCGAAGGCCGCCTGCGCGGCCCGGTGGTCGGCACGCTGATGAGCAACTACGGCGTCGAGAAGGCATTTGCCGACCTGCAGATTCCGTTCGTGCGCAGCAATGTCGGCGATCGCTACGTGCACCAGGCGCTGATGGAAGGCGGCGGCGTGCTCGGCGGTGAAGCCTCCGGCCACCTGCTGTGCCTGGATCGGGCCACCACCGGCGACGGCATCGTCAGCGCGCTGCAGGTGCTGGTGGCATTGCGCAACAGCGGGCAGACCCTGCGCCAGGCGCTGGAAGGACTGGTGCGGGTGCCGCAGAAGACGGTCAACGTGCGGTTGGGCAATGTCTCGGCCAAGGCCACGGTGCAGGCCGGCAGCGTGCAGGCCGCGCTGGCTGTCGCGCAGCAGTCGGTGGCCGGCCGTGGCCGTGCGTTCCTGCGCCCGTCCGGTACCGAGCCGGTGGTGCGGGTCACGGTCGAAGCCGATGATGCGACGCTGATGCAGGACACGCTGGATCGACTGTCCGCGGCGGTACGTGAAGCCGCCGCCTGAGGCCGCTGCACATCTGCCCAACGAAAACGCCCCGGAATGCCGGGGCGTTTTCGTTGAAGGGGCAGGGCGGTGGGTTGCCTACGGCCCCGGCACCATCTTCTTCTGGCGTGCCTTGAAGCCATTGAACAGCGGTGCGATCAGCGGGTTGTAGCTCTGTGCGATGCGTTTTCGCAGCCAGCTGGCCGGGCGGTTGCGGATCGCGAAACGATAGATGCGCTCCGGGTCGCCGCCCACCACATTGCGTCCGAACGGGTGGGTGGTATGCAGGTAGCGGAAGCCGTGCTCGCGCGCCACCTCGATGTGGTCCTGGTCGAAATCGCCGTAGGGCCAGCACAGCGTATCGGACACCTCGCCAAGCTTGTCCTGCAGGACGTCGCGCGAGACTGCCAGGTCGTGGCTCAGGCCGGCACGGCGCTGTGCGCGGTCCAGGTCGTCGCGGCGCAGCCAGCGGGTGTGGGTATGGGTGTGGCAATGCACTTCGAAGGTGCCGGCGGCGATGGCCGCGCGCGCTTCGCTCCAGCGCATCATCACGTCGTCGCTGCGGTTCTGCTCGTAGATCGCCGCTTCGCAGCCGCGATGGTCCGGCGTGGCAGGCAACGTTGCCCCGGCAAGCCCGGCGTGGGGCCGCTCCGGGCCTTCGCCCATCCAGCCGGTGACCACGAACACCACCGCGTGCATGCCGTACTTCTGCAGGATCGGGTGCGCATACACCCAGTTGTCCAGGTAGCCATCGTCGAAGGTGATCACGATCGACTTGCGCGGCACCGGCTTGCCGGCCAGGAAGCCGGCGTACTGGTCCAGTGTCAGCGACGTCCAGCCGTTGCCGGCCAGCCACGCGATCTGGCTTTCGAAATTCTCCGGTGACACGGTGATCATGCCCGGCGACGGACTGACGTGGTGGTGCATCAGCACCGGTACGGTTCGGGCATCAGCCATGTCCCAGCTCCTTCAGCCACTGGTGGTAATAGTGTTCGGTGGTCTCACCGTGGCCGTCGGGAGTGAACCGGTGCGCGCTGCGCATCCAGTCCCACCCGGCGCGGCCCATCTGCCGCCGCCGTTCCGGATCGTCCACCAGCAGGCGCAGGGCGCCTGTCAGGGCTGCATTGTCGCCCAGCCGGGTGAGGATCGCATTGCTGCCATCCACCACCATCTCCGGCACGCCACCCACCCGCGTGGCCACGATCGGCACCCCGACATAGGCGGCCTCCAGGAAGACGGTACCGGCCGCTTCCTTGTGCGATGCCAGCGCGAAGATGTCGAAGCCAGCCATCAGCCGGCATGCGCCATCGCGATAGCCGAGCAGATGGACCTGCTGCTGCAGCCCGTGCTCGTCGCGCAGCGCCTGCAGCCGGTCCATGACCGGCTGGCCATCGCCGACCACCACCAGGTGCAGGTTCGGGTGCGTCTTGCACAGCGGTACCATCGCCTGCAGCAGGTCGGCATGACCCTTGGGTTCGCGCAGCACCGCCACGCAACCGACCACGATGTCCTGTTCGCCGAAGCCGAGTTCGGCGCGCACGTCCGCGCGTACCTCCTGCAGGCATTGCCAGGGGTCGTCCTTGCGGATTTCGCTCCAGCGCGGCGGGACCGCGATGGGCGGCACGATACCGATGTGTTCGGCCGGAATGCCGCGCGCGGCCAGCAACTGCTTGACGAAGCTGCTGACGGTCAGCACCCGGTGCGGCAGGCCGGTATAGGTCAGCAGCGAGTTGACCGGGCTCATCAGGTGGCGCGAGCGCACCACCAGCGGCGTGCCGCCCAGGCGTGCACCGGCGGCGGCGATCAGTGCGTCACGGCGGCTGGTGGTGTTGACCACGTCATAGCGTTCGCGGCGCACCAGGCGCGAGACCGACCAGATGCCGCGCAGCAGGCGCAGCAGGCCACCCATGCGCAGGGTATGCACGGTGAAACCATCATCGCGTGCCAGCTGGGCCAGTCGCGCTTCGGGCTGGCACAGCAGCGCCACCTCGTGGCCACGCGCGCGCATCACCTGCATGTGGCGGAAGATGTAGATCTCCTGCCCGCCCATTCCCTTGGCGGCTTCAGTGTGCAGGATGCGCAGCGGACGGTTCATGCAGGATCGATCCTTGAGGGTCAGCGGTTGCGGAAGCGGGTCAGCGCTTCCCATGCAGTGCGTACGGCGGCCGCATCGGGCGCCTGCTGTGGCAGCGGCCGGTAGCGCAGGTCCAGGGCGGTGGCGTTGCCGAACTTGTCGAACACATAGATGGCATCGCCATGGCGCACCGCGCGCTGCGACCAGCTTTCGACCACCAGCGCACGCGTGCCCTGCGGCTCGGCCAGCAGGTCCTGGCCGGTGCTGTAATCGGCCAGTGCGTTCTCGCAACCCAGTGCGTGGCGCATCAGTGTCGGCACCCAGTCTTCGTGCGAGCTGGTGCGTGCGTCGTGGCCAGCGGCCTTGCCCGGCCAATGCAGCACGAACGGGACCTGCAGCTGATAGTCGGAGAAGTTGCCGTTGTGGCCCCAGTAGTTCAGCTTGAGGTCGTTGAACTCTTCGGCATGGTCACCGGTGACCAGCACGATGGTGTCCTCGGCCAGGCCCTGTGCGCGCAGGTCGTCCAGCAGCGAGCCGATCAGGCTGTCGGCATAGTGCACGGCGGTGCGGTAGCGGTTGAGTTCCGGCGTCGGGTCATGCTCCGGGCCGAATTTGAGGAAATCGATATCGGCGGCCATCGGTGTGGCCACCGCCGGATAGCCCTCGGGCATGTGGTAGGGCGCATGGGTGGAGTCGAGGAACACGAAGCCGAACCACGGGCGCTGCGCGGCCTGGCTGGCGCGGATGTCCTGCTGCAGCGCACTGATGATCGCGCGGTCGCGGCCGTCTGACTTCAGCGCTGCCGGCCCCTGGTGCAGCTGGTCGCGGACATCGGCGAACACCGTGCGATCGAACTCCGGGCTGTACAACGGCGCACTGCCGTACAGGTGCAGGTCGTAGCCCTGCTGGCCCAGCACCTGGAACAGCTGCGAGCCACGCTGCTCGTCAAGCATGCTCGGCCAATAGCCGCCGGGCAGGCCGTAGAGCAGCCCGAACAGGCCGTAGCGGGTGGCATTGCCGGTGCTGAAATGGTGGTCGAAGACGCGCGCATCCTGCGCCAGCGTCGACGTGTTGGGCATCAGCTGCGGTGTCAGCACATCGTGGCGCAGCGACTCCAGTACCACCATCAGTACGTTGGGACGATGTGGGCTCTGGCAGCGCAGCGGATGCAGCGGGTACAGCAGCTGCGCATGGCGCGGGTCGGGCAGGCCGGCGTGCTGTTGGCTGACCACGCCCAGGCGCCGCATGAAGCTCTTGGCCGTGATCGGCTGCGCCCACGGCAGGTAGTTCCACTGCGCGATCACATCACGGTCGCCGCGGGCGTCGTAGTAGGCCGTGGCGACCTGGCCGCCGGCCATCAGCAGCGCGACCACCGCCCAGGCCTGCAGCACCCGTCGACGGCGCGGCGCGGCCGGCAGCAGTTTCCAGCACGCCCAGGCCAGCAGGCCCTCGGCGGTGAAGACCGCGGCAACCAGCAGGCCGACCTGCAGCCAGGTCTTCCAGGACAGGGCAACCTGGTCCTGCAGGGCGCCGCCGAACACCATGTTCACGACCATGGCATTGAGGTGGAAGCGGTACAGGGTGAAGACCTTGGCGTCGACCAGCAGCAGGCACAGCCACAGGCCCTGCAGCACGGCCGCGCTGATGCTCAGCGTACGCGCGCTGCGTGGCCACAGGCCCAGCAGCAGCGGCAGCAGGCCGGCCAGCACACCGAACGCGAGCAGGTGGCCGGGCAGGGCGACCGCCAGATAGGCCAGGCCGGCGCCGCCGCCCGGATTGTCACGCAGCGGTACATTGCCCAGCGCAATCGCCGCGGCCAGTACCGCATTGCCGGCGATGAACAGCGACCACCAGGCCAGCCGCCGCCAGCGCCTGGCGGAACCTTCAATGGCAGGGGCGGCAGGGGCAGCTGCGGGCATGGTGGGGCAGGTTCAGGGGGTGCAGGAGAGGGGCGGGGCCAACGTGACGGAAGCGTTGCTCCGCGCGCGGGTCGCGCATTGTATCGGTTTGTTTCCGTGTATCGAGTGGCGTCCCCCGGGCGATCTGTCACAATGTTCAGGCGGGCCATGAATGCGTTGGCCCCCTCAGACCCAACGACAAGCCAGGAACCGCTGTGAGCCAGATCCCCACCCTCGACATCACCCGTTTCGACAGCGACCGCGAGGCCTTCGTGGCCGAGCTGGGCGCGGCCTACCGCCAATGGGGATTCGCGGGCATCCGTAACCACGGCATCCCGCAGGCCGACATCGACGCGGCCTACGATGCCTTCAAGGCTTTCTTCGCCCTGCCGGAAGAGGTCAAGCGCAAGTACCACGTGGCCGGCAGCGGCGGCGCCCGCGGCTACACCCCGTTCGGCGTGGAAACCGCCAAGGGCTCCAAGCATTTCGACCTGAAGGAGTTCTGGCACATCGGCCGCGAGATCGCCGACGATTCCAAGTACCGGGACGTGATGGCGCCGAACCTGTGGCCGGCCGAGGTCGAAGGTTTCCGTGAGCGCGGTTACGGCCTGTATCAGGCGCTGGACAACCTGGGGTCGCGCGTGTTGTCCGCGTTGGCCCTGCACATTGGCCTGCCGGAAGACTTCTTCGCCGACAAGACCAACTTCGGCAACTCGATCCTGCGCCCGATCCACTACCCGCCGATCACCACTGACGACATCCCGAACGTGCGTGCCGGTGCCCATGGCGACATCAACTTCATCACCCTGCTGGTCGGCGCCAGTGCCGCAGGCCTGGAAGTGCAGTCGCATGACGGCGAGTGGGTGCCATTTACGTCAGATGCGGACACGATCGTGGTCAACATCGGCGACATGCTGCAGCGCCTGACCAACCACGTGTATCCGTCGACCATCCACCGCGTGGTCAACCCCCCGGGTGACCTGGCGCGCCAGCCGCGCTACTCGGTGCCGTTCTTCCTGCACCCGAACCCGGACTACCTGATCGACGTGCTGCCCTCGTGCATCACCCCGGAGAACCCGAGCCGGTATCCGGAGGCGATCACCGCCCACGGCTTCCTCGAGGAACGCCTGCGCGAGATCAAGCTGAAGTAAAGAAAAGTGAGGCCGCCGAAAGGCGGCCTTTTTCTTTGCAGGGTTGCACCCTGCACCCGCGGTAGTGCCGGCCGCTGGCCGGCAAGTCCAAAGCCAAAGCGGCTCTGGGGTGTTCCGTGGGGAGGCGGGGAGGTGTCGGATGGCGGGGACGCCGTAAACCCATCCCTGGGGGCTTGGCCGCGGCATCCATGCCGCGGACACCCCGCCATCCGACACCTCCCCGCCTTCGACAGTTTCCCGGTGACGGTTGGTGGGTGTCGACCTTGCTCGACACGGTAGATCCACGCCATGCGTGGATGAGATCTCTCGGATCGAAGTGGGGTAGGGGGTTGGTCCAGCCAGCATCAACCCGGAATGCAGCTTTTGTCTTTGCTCTTGCTCTTCTTTTTTCTTCCCGTGGCGGGCGGAACCGCCGGACTGTGTCAGAGGCCGGGCGGGTGGGGCTGCGCAGGGGCGTGAGCCGCATGGGCCCGAGGCATGCCTCGGGCGGGTTGGGCAGGACGCCCAATCCCGGTCTTGCCGTGTGCGCAGGACAGCGCACACGAGCAAGCGGCGATCGAGCTTACATGGACGTACTTGCAGCGCCCCCTGCGCAGTCCCACCCGCCCGGCCAAGCCCCAGATCTAGCCGGGCTCTCCGCGACCAACCAAACCCCGCCCCCCCTCCGCCACGAGGGGCTGCGCCGTTGGCTGAAAATCCATGTAACCGCTTACAATGAAACGGATTTTGCCGCAACGGGTATCATGACCGGCTGACTTCACACAGGAGCCACCCGCTCATGCGCCGCAAGATCGTCGCCGGAAACTGGAAGCTGCATGGCAGCCGTCAATTCTCCAATGAACTGCTGGGGCAGGTGGCTGCCGGGCTGCCGCTGGAGGGGGTGGACGTGGTGATCCTGCCGCCGCTGCCGTACCTGGGCGAGCTGGTCGAGGACTTCGGCGAGACCGGCCTGGCCTTCGGCGCGCAGGACGTGAGCAGCAACGAGAAGGGCGCCTATACCGGCGAGGTCTGCGCGGCCATGCTGGTCGAGGTCGGGGCCCGCTATGGCCTGGTCGGCCATTCCGAGCGCCGCCAGTATCACCATGAAAGCAGCGAGCTGGTCGCGCGCAAGTTCGCCGCCGCCCAGCATGCCGGCCTGGTGCCGGTGCTGTGCGTGGGCGAGACCCTGGAGCAGCGCGAGGCCGGGCAGACCGAAGCGGTCATCGCCAGCCAGCTGGCGCCGGTGCTGGAACTGGTCGGCGCGGCCGGCTTTGCCAAGGCCGTGGTCGCCTACGAGCCGGTCTGGGCCATCGGTACCGGCCGTACTGCTACAAAGGAGCAGGCACAGCAGGTGCACGCGTTCATCCGTGGCGAAGTTGCGCGCTTCGATGCTAGAATTGCTGATTCACTGCCCATTGTTTACGGCGGTAGCGTGAAGCCCGACAATGCCGGGGAACTGTTCGCGCAGCCGGATGTCGATGGTGGGCTGGTCGGCGGCGCCTCCCTGGTGGCCGCGGACTTCCTGGCCATCGCACGGGCGGCGGCCGCGAACTAATCCTAGAAGTATTGTCCGAGGGCGGTTTCCAATGCTGATGTTGATCCTCAATGTCGTCTACGTGCTGGTCGCTGTGGCCATGATCGCGCTGATCCTGATGCAGCGTGGCTCGGGTGCGGCGGCGGGTTCGGGCTTTGGTGCCGGCGCCTCGGGCACGGTGTTCGGTGCGCGTGGCGCCTCGAACTTCCTGTCCAAGTCGACCAAGTGGCTGGCCGTCGTGTTCTTCGGCATCAGTCTCTTCATGGCCTGGTATGCCGGTCACGGCACCCGTCCGGCGGCCGACCAGGACCTGGGCCTGATGTCCGCCCCGGCGGCCAGCGCGCCGGCGGCTCCGGCGGGCGAACTGCCGGCCGTTCCGAAGGCCGATCCGGTCCCGGCCGCCCCGGTTCCGGCGGCGAATGTGCCGGCTCAGGCGGAATCTTCGGTTTCTGGTGAAGAAAAGCCTTCGGAAGGCTCCCAGAAACACTGAAGCCGGTTACAATACGCGGCGCATCGGGAAGATAGTCTGATGTGATCGTTTGCCCAGGTGGCGGAATTGGTAGACGCACTACCTTGAGGTGGTAGCGACGCAAGTCGTAGGGGTTCGAGTCCCCTCTTGGGCACCATTTGTAAGTAAAGCGGGTTCGCCTGGCGCGCAAGGCGCCAGGCAGGTTCCCGTCCACTCCCCCATGCCAAAGCGCCTGCAGGCGCGGCGGCAGAGGCAAGAGAGAATCGCTGTGCTGGCCGAATATTTGCCTTCTCTGCTGTTTCTGATCGTTGCCACCGGTATCGGCATTACGCTGATGCTGGTTGGTCGATTCCTCGGTCCCCGCCGCCCCGATCTGGAAAAGCTGTCGCCGTACGAGTGCGGCTTCGAGGCCTTCGAAGACGCGCGCATGAAGTTCGACGTGCGCTACTACCTGATCGCGATCCAGTTCATCGTCTTCGACCTGGAAATCATCTTCATCGTGCCGTGGACCCAGGTCTTCATGGAGCTGGGCGCCCGTTCGCTCATCACCATGGGCCTGTTCGTCGGCATGCTGTTCCTCGGTTTCATTTACGTCTGGAAGAAGGGAGCGCTGGAATGGGAGTGATTCAGACTCTCGATGGCCTCATGAACAACCCGTCGCCGGAAGGCCGGGTTGATGACATCCTGCGGCCGGAAGGCGACAACCCGCTGCTGGAAAAGGGCTTCGTCACCACCAGCGTCGACGCACTGCTGAACTGGGCGCGCACCGGCTCGATGTGGCCGATGACCTTCGGCCTGGCCTGCTGCGCGGTCGAGATGATGCACGCCGGCGCCGCGCGCCTGGACCTTGACCGTTACGGCGTGGTGTTCCGCCCGTCGCCGCGTCAGTCCGACGTGATGATCGTGGCCGGTACCCTGGTCAACAAGATGGCCCCGGCGCTGCGCAAGGTCTACGACCAGATGCCGGACCCGAAGTGGGTCATCTCGATGGGTAGCTGTGCCAACGGTGGTGGCTATTACCACTACTCCTATTCTGTCGTGCGCGGCTGTGATCGCGTGGTGCCGGTGGACGTCTACGTCCCGGGCTGCCCGCCGACCGCCGAGGCGCTGGTGTACGGGATCCTGCAGCTGCAGAAGAAGATCTGGCGTACACAGACCATCGCCCGCTGACCCCTTCACCTGACAAGAGCGCGCCAAGCCCCCATGGCAGAGCAAGCATCCTTCATCGACCGACTCTCCGCACGTTTCGCTGGTGCGAAGGTCATCGTGGTCGAACCCCGCGGCGAAGTGACGCTGGAAGTGCCTGCCGCCGAGTGGCACGCCACCGCCCTGGCGCTGCGTGACGAGTTTGGTTTCGAGCAGGCCGTGGATCTGTGCGGCGTCGACTACCTCGGTTATGGCTCCGACGAATGGGACACCGCCGACGTGTCCTCGCAGGGCTTCAGCCGTGGCGTCGAAGGCAAGGCCCAAGGCCGCTTCGCGTGGGGCGAGTTCCCCACCGAGGAAAACGGTGCCGACGGTGCCCGCCCGCAGCACATGCCGACCCAGCGTTTCGCCGTGGTCGCCCAGCTGCGCTCGTACCAGCACAACCTGATGATGCACCTGCGCTGCTTCGCCCCTGACGAAGCGCTGCCGGTGGTGTCCTCGCTGACCAGCGTGTGGCCGGGCCTGAACTGGTTCGAGCGCGAAGCGTTCGACCTGTACGGCGTGATCTTCGAAGGCCACCCGGACCTGCGCCGGATCCTGACCGACTACGGTTTCGTCGGCCATCCGTTCCGCAAGGACTTCCCGCTGATCGGCAATGTCGAAGTCCGCTACGACGAAGAAAAGAAGCGCGTGATCTACGAACCGGTCACCTCGGTGGAGCCGCGTGTCGGCGTGCCGCGCGTGATCCGTGACGACGCCCGTCTGCAGACCGCAGCCGGTGAGCGCGCGCAGGAGGCAGTGAAGTGAGCCACGTACACCAGGCCGGCGAAGCGTTCGCCAGCAACGCCGCCGAAAGCCGGCAGGAAATCCGCAACTACACCATGAACTTCGGCCCGCAGCATCCGGCCGCTCACGGTGTGCTGCGCCTGATCCTGGAAATGGACGGCGAAACCATCATGCGTGCCGACCCGCACGTGGGTCTGCTGCACCGTGGCACCGAGAAGCTGGCCGAGTCCAAGCCGTTCAACCAGTCGATCGGCTACATGGATCGCCTCGACTACGTGTCGATGATGTGCAACGAGCACGCCTACGTGCGCGCGATCGAGACCCTGATGGGCATCGAGGCGCCGGAGCGTGCGCAGTACATCCGCACCATGTACGACGAGATCACCCGCATCCTCAACCACCTGATGTGGCTGGGCTCCAACGCGCTCGACCTGGGTGCGATGGCCGTGATGCTGTATGCCTTCCGTGAGCGCGAAGAGCTGATGGACTGCTATGAAGCGGTCTCCGGCGCGCGCATGCACGCGGCGTACTACCGCCCGGGCGGTGTCTACCGCGACCTGCCGGACCACATGCCGAAGTACAAGGAATCGCGCTGGCACAAGGGCAAGGCGCTGAAGCAGCTCAATGCTTCACGCGAAGGCTCGCTGCTGGACTTCCTGGAGAACTTCACCGTCGAGTTCCCCAAGCGCGTCGACGAATACGAAACCCTGCTGACCGACAACCGCATCTGGAAGCAGCGTACCGTCGGCATCGGCGTGGTCACTCCGGAACTGGCGCACCAGTGGGGCATGACCGGCGTGATGCTGCGTGGCTCGGGCGTGGCCTGGGACCTGCGCAAGAAGCGCCCGTACGCCAAGTACGATGCTGTCGATTTCGACATCCCGCTGGGCAAGGAAGGCGACTGCTACGACCGCTACCTGGTCCGCGTCGCCGAAATGCGCGAATCCAACCGCATCATCAAGCAGTGCGTGGCGTGGCTGAAGGCCAACCCCGGCCCGGTCATGGTCAAGAACTTCAAGGTCGCTCCGCCCAAGCGCGAGGACATGAAGGACGACATGGAAGCGCTGATCCACCACTTCAAGCTGTTCAGCGAAGGCTATTGCGTACCGGCGGGTGAAACCTATGCGGCCGTGGAAGCGCCCAAGGGCGAATTCGGCTGCTACCTGGTCTCCGATGGCGCCAACAAGCCCTTCCGCGTGCACCTGCGCGCACCGGGCTTCGCCCACCTGTCCTCGATCGATTCGATCGTGCGCGGCCACATGCTGGCCGACGTGGTGGCGATGATCGGTACCTATGACCTGGTGTTCGGCGAGGTTGACCGGTAATGCCGTCCGCCACGCCAACGCCCGCTGCAGGCAGCCGGCGCAAGCCGGCGCCGCAGTTTCTGGAATTTCACGTTATGCATTTCGCTGAGGTCGGCCGATGAAGGCGACAGGTAATTTCGAGGCGGCGCGCGACGTCGACCCGATGGTGGTGCTGAGCGACAAGACCCGCGCTCACATCGATCACTGGCTGTCCAAGTTCCCGCCGGACCGCAAGCGCTCTGCCGTGCTGCAGGGCCTGCATGCGGCCCAGGAGCAGAACCAGGGCTGGCTGACCGACGAGCTGATCGCCGCCGTCGCCAAGTACCTCGACCTGCCGCCGGTGTGGGCCTACGAGGTCGCCAGCTTCTACTCGATGTTCGAGACCGAGAAGGTGGGCCGCAACAACGTGGCCATCTGCACCAACATCAGCTGCTGGCTCAATGGCGCCGAGGACATCGTCCGCCATTGCGAGAAGAAGCTGGGCATCAAGCACGGTGAATCGACCCCGGATGGCCGCGTCTACCTCAAGCGCGAGGAAGAGTGCCTGGCCGGTTGTGGCGGCGCGCCGATGATGGTCATCAACGGTCACTACCATGAGCGTCTGACCCTGGAAAAGGTCGACGAGCTGCTGGACGGGCTGGAGTAAGGGCATGGCACATCACCACGAATCCAAGGGTCCGGTCGGCCCCGCGCCGCTGCCGCACCAGGTGGTCTACACCACCCTGCATTACGACACCCCGTGGTCGTACGAAAGCTACCTGAAGACCGGTGGCTACGCCGCCCTGCGCAAGATCCTCGAAGAGAAGATCCCGCCGGAGCAGGTCATCGAGATGGTCAAGGCCTCGGGCCTGCGCGGCCGCGGTGGCGCAGGCTTCCCGACCGGCCTGAAGTGGTCCTTCATGCCCAAGGGCAACATGCAGAAGTACATCCTCTGCAACTCGGACGAATCCGAGCCGGGCACCTGCAAGGACCGCGACATCCTGCGTTACAACCCGCATTCGGTGGTGGAAGGCATGGCGATTGCCTGCTACGCCACCGGTTCGACCGTGGGTTACAACTACCTGCGCGGTGAGTTCCACCACGAGCCGTTCGAGCACTTCGAGCAGGCCCTGGCCGACGCCTATGCGAACGGCTGGCTGGGCAAGAACATCCTCGGCAGCGGCGTGGACATCGACATCTACGGTGCGCTGGGCGCCGGCGCCTACATCTGCGGCGAAGAAACCGCGCTGATGGAATCGCTGGAAGGCAAGAAGGGCCAGCCGCGCTACAAGCCGCCGTTCCCGGCCAATTTCGGCCTGTATGGCAAGCCGTCGACGATCAACAACACCGAAACCTACGGTTCGGTGCCGGCGATCATCCGCAACGGTCCGGAGTGGTTCAAGGGCCTGAGCCTGACCGCCAACGGCGGTCCGAAGTGCTTCTCGGTGTCCGGCTGCGTGCAGAACGGCGGCAACTTCGAAGTGCCGCTCGGCACCAAATTCCACGACCTGCTGGAAATGGCCGGTGGCCTGCGTCCGGGCCGCACGCTGAAGGGCGCGATCCCGGGCGGCGTGTCGATGCCGGTGCTGACCGCGGCCGAGCTGGAGGACCTGCCGATGGACTACGACACCATCCGTGCACTGGGCTCCGGCCTGGGTTCGGGCGCGATCGTGGTGCTCGACGACAGCGTCTGCTGCGTCAAGTTCGCCTGCCGCATCAGCCAGTTCTTCCACAAGGAATCCTGCGGCCAGTGCACCCCGTGCCGTGAAGGTACCGGCTGGATGCACCGCGTGCTGGAGCGCATCGTCGCCGGCAAGGCCACGATGGAAGACCTGCACCAGCTGAAGGCGGTGGCGGGGCAGATCGAAGGCCACACCATCTGTGCGTTCGGTGAAGCGGCTGCATGGCCCATCCAGGGCTTCCTGCGCCAGTTCTGGGACGAATTCGAGTACTACATCGTCAACGGTCATTCGATGGTTGACGGCAAGAAGGTGGAGGCAGCCGCCGCATGAGCGCGCAACCCGTAAACCCGAACGTGCCACCGGATCACGTGACCATCGAGATCGATGGCAAGTCGCTGGTCGTGCCCAAGGGTTCGATGATCATCCAGGCGGCCGACAAGGCCGGTATTCCGATTCCGCGCTTCTGCTACCACGAGAAGCTGCCGATCGCCGCCAACTGCCGCATGTGCCTGGTGGACGTGGAGAAGTCGCCGAAGCCGGCGCCGGCCTGCGCCACCCCGGTGATGGACGGCATGAAGGTCGCCACCCGCAGCGAGAAGGCACTGAAGTTCCAGCGCTCGGTGATGGAGTTCCTGCTCATCAACCACCCGCTGGACTGCCCGATCTGCGATCAGGGCGGCGAGTGCGAGCTGCAGGACGTATCGTTGGGCTATGGCCGTTCGGTCAGCCGCTTCAACGAGCGCAAGCGCGTGGTGCCGGACGAGGACATGGGCCCGCTGGTCGCTACCGAGATGACCCGCTGCATCCAGTGCACCCGCTGCGTCCGCTTCACCGCCGACGTTGCTGGTACCTACGAACTGGGTGGCATGTACCGCGGTGAGAACCTGCAGATCGGCACCTTCGACGGCAAGCCGCTGACCACCGAGCTGTCCGGCAACGTCGTCGACGTCTGCCCGGTCGGCGCGCTGACCAACAAGGTGTTCCAGTTCCGCGCCCGTCCGTGGGAACTGACCGCGCGCGAATCGCTGGGCTACCACGACGCGATGGGTTCGAACCTGTTCCTGCACGTGCGTCGCGGTGAAGTGCTGCGCACCGTGCCGCGCGACAACGAAGCCGTGAACGAGTGCTGGCTGTCCGACCGTGACCGCTACTCGCACCAGGGCCTGTACAGCGAAGACCGTGCGGTCAAGCCGCTGCGCAAGGTCAATGGCGAGTGGAAGGAAGTGAGCTGGGCCGAAGGCCTGGCCGCGGCCGCCGAGATCCTCAAGGCGAACCAGGGCGACAACCTGGGCGTGCTGGTGCACCCGTCCACCTCCAACGAGGAAGGCGCGTTGCTGGCCCGCCTGGCCAAGGGCCTGGGCACGGGCAACATCGACCACCGCATCAACAACCGCGATTTCTCCGACGCCGCAACCGCCGAAGTGTTCGGCCTGCCGCTGGCCGAAATCGAAGGCGCTGACCGCATCGTCGTTCTGGGCAGCAACATCCGCCACGAACTGCCGCTGCTGCACGCCCGCCTGCGCAAGGCGCAGACCACCAAGGGCGCGAAGATCCATGTCGTCAACCCGGTGGACTTCGACTTCGCCTTCAGCATCGCCGGCAAGCAGATCGTCGCACCGTCCAAGTTCGTCGACGCGCTGGCCAACGCCGAGCTGCGTTCGGCAGTGCAGGGCGGCAACAACACCGTGCTGATCGTCGGTGGCATCGCCGAAAACCACCCGCAGGCTGCCGCGATCCGCGCTGCTGCGCGTGAGTTCGCCGCCGCCACCGGTGCCAAGCTGTGCCGCATCCCGCAGGGCGCCAACGCCGTTGGCCTGACCCGCGCCGGTGTGCTGCCGGCTGGCAAGGACGTCGCCGCGATGCTGGCGCAGCCGCGCCAGGCCTATGTGGTGTACGGCCTGGAGCCGGGCCTGGACTTCGCCGATGCACCTGCCGCGCGCAAGGCGCTGGCCGGTGCCCAGGTGGTGGCTTTCAGCCAGTTCGCCTGTGCCTCGACCCGCGACGTCGCCGACGTGATCCTGCCGATCGGTGCGCTGCCGGAAATCGACGCCACCCTGACCAACCTTGATGGTCGCGAGCAGTCGGCCCGTGCCGGCGGCAAGCTGCCGGGCGAGGCCCGTGAAGGCTGGCGCGTGCTGCGCGCCCTGGGCGGCGAGCTGGCCGTGGCCGGTTTCGACTTCACCGACCTGGCCGGCCTGCGCGCCAGCCTGGCCCCGGTACCGGTCACCGTTGCCGCTTCGGCGCAGCCGGTGGTTGCCGGCGAAGGCCTGGAAGTGGCTTCGACCGCCGCGATCTACCGCACCGATGCGGTGGTCCGTCGCGCCCCGGCGCTGCAGTCGCATCCGCTCAACAACGCCCCGCGCATCGTGCTGAACGCTGAAGATGCCGCTCGCCTGCAGCTGCAGGAAGGGCAGATGGCCAAGGTCGGCACCGATGCCGGCAAGGCCACCCTGCCGGTGGTGGTCGACGCCCGCGTCGCTGCGGGTTCGGTCTGGATTGAATCGGGCCACGGCGCGACCGCGCCGCTGGGTGCCGCTCGCGTATCGGTGGTGGCTGCATGAACGAATTGCTGTTGAACGCGGTCGACCCGCTGCACCAGTGGCTGCTGGGCCTCGGTGACATCGGCGCGCTGATCTGGATCATCCTGAAGATCCTGGTGATCGCCGTTCCGGTGATCATCTCGGTGGCCTTCTACGTGGTCTGGGAACGCAAGCTGATCGGCTGGATGCACGTCCGCCACGGCCCGATGTACGTGGGCATGGGCATCTTCCAGGCCTTCGCCGACGTCTTCAAGCTGCTGTTCAAGGAAGTGGTCCAGCCGAGCAGCGCCAACAAGGCGATCTACCTGCTGGCCCCGCTGATCACCCTGGCCCCGGCCTTCGCGGCCTGGTCGGTGGTGCCCTTCGATTCGCAGATCGTGCTGTCCAACGCCAACGCCGGCCTGCTGTACCTGCTGGCGATGACCTCGCTGGGCATCTACGGCATCATCCTGGCCGGTTGGGCGTCCAACTCGAAGTATGCGTTCCTGGGGGCGATGCGCGCCTCGGCGCAGATGATCAGCTATGAAATCGCCATGGGCTTCGCCCTGGTCGGCGTGATGATCGCCTCGGGCAGCCTGAACCTGAGCAACATCGTGATGGCGCAGGCCGGCAGTTCCGGCTTCTTCGACTGGTTCCTGCTGCCGCTGTTCCCGCTGTTCGTCATCTACTGGGTCTCGGGCGTGGCTGAAACCAACCGCGCGCCGTTCGACGTGGTGGAAGGCGAATCGGAAATCGTCGCCGGCCACATGGTCGAATACTCCGGCGGTGCCTTCGCCCTGTTCTTCCTGGCCGAATACGCGAACATGATCCTGATCAGCTTCCTGATCTCGATCTTCTTCCTCGGCGGCTGGCTGAGCCCGGTCCAGGGCTGGGTCAACTTCGGCGATGTCTCGCCGCTGGTCGACTGGATCTGGAAGGGGGGCGCGCCGTGGCTGTTCGTCAAGGTGTTCTTCTTCGCCAGTGCCTACATCTGGTTCCGTGCCAGCTTCCCGCGCTTCCGCTACGACCAGATCATGCGCCTGGGCTGGAAGGTCTTCATCCCGCTGGCCATTCTGTGGATCGCGGTTACCGCCGTCATGGTGTTCTTCGGCGTGATTCAAAAGGGCGTCTAAAGTGATGAACAGGATTACCCATTACTTCAAGAGCCTGCTGCTGCTCGAACTGCTGGCGGGCCTCTGGCTGACGCTGAAGTACAGCTTCAAGCCGAAGTACACGATGATGTACCCGATGGAGAAGTTCCCGCAGTCGCCGCGCTTCCGTGGCCTGCATGCGCTGCGCCGTTATCCCAACGGCGAAGAGCGCTGCATCGCCTGCAAGCTGTGCGAAGCGGTGTGCCCGGCGCTGGCCATCACCATCGACTCGGCCAAGCGCGAGGACGGCACCCGCCGCACCACGCGTTATGACATCGACCTGTTCAAGTGCATCTTCTGTGGCTTCTGTGAGGAAAGCTGCCCGGTGGACTCGATCGTCGAAACCCACATCCTCGAGTACCACTTCGAGAATCGTGGCGAAAACATCGTTACCAAGCCGCAGCTGCTGGCCCTGGGCGACCGTCTCGAAAACGAGATCGCCGAGCGTCGCGCCGCCGATGCCGCTTACCGCTGAGGTCGAGAGATGGATTGGGTAAATATCGCTTTCTGGGTGTTCGCCATCGCGGCAACGGTTTCGGCCGGTGCGGTGATCAGCGTGCGCAACCCGGTTCACGCCGTGCTCTGCCTGGTGCTGACCTTCTTCTCCATCGCCTGCGTGTGGCTGCTGGTGGGCGCCGAGTTCCTCGGTGTGGCGCTGGTGCTGGTCTACGTCGGTGCGGTGATGGTGCTGTTCCTGTTCGTGGTGATGATGCTGGACATCGACCCCACCAAGCTGCGTGAGGGCTGGGTGCGCTACCTGCCGGTCGGCCTGATTGTCGCGGTCGCGATGCTGGCGCAGATGCTGATCCTGATCGGGGTCAAGGCGCGTTCGGTCACGCCGTTCCCGGCCGACAACGCCGCTGCGGTCGCCGCCGACAGCTCCAACATCACCTGGCTGGCACGCACGCTGTTCACCGAGTACCTGCTGCCGTTCGAGTTCGCCGCCGTCATCCTGACCGTGGCCGTGGTTGCCGCCGTGATGCTGACCCTGCGTCGCCGTACCGGCGTGAAGAGCCAGAACCCGGGCCAGCAGACCATGGTCAAGGCCGGCCAGCGCCTGCGCATGGTCAAGATGGGTGCCGAAGCACCGGTCGTGCACAGCAACAGCAAGCCGGTCGCCGGCGAGGAGACCCAGCCGTGATCACCCTTGGCCATATCCTCGCGCTGGGCGCGGTGCTGTTCGCCATCAGCCTGGCCGGTATCTTCCTCAACCGGAAGAACGTCATCGTCCTGCTGATGTCGATCGAGCTGATGCTGCTGTCGGTGAACATCAACTTCGTCGGCTTCTCGCGTCAGCTGGGCGATCCGTCCGGCCAGCTGTTCGTGTTCTTCATCCTGACCGTCGCCGCCGCGGAAGCCGCCATCGGCCTGGCGATCCTGGTGACCCTGTTCCGTACACGCCGCACGATCAATGTCGGCGAAGTCGATTCGTTGAAGGGCTGATCCACAGATGGAAATCACTCTCTCCAAGAGTCTGTTGATCGCAGTGGTGCTCGCACCGCTGTTCGGCAGCATCATCGCCGGCCTGTTCGGTCGCCAGGTCAAGCGCTTCGGCGCGCAGACCATCACCATCCTCGGCGTCGCGGTGGCCTGCGGCCTGTCGATGTATACGCTCTACCAGCTGCTGTGGGGCGGGGCGCAGCCGTTCAACCAGAACATCTACACGTTCTTCGAAGTCGGCCAGTACTCGGCCCACGTCGGTTTCATGGTCGACAAGCTGACCGCGATGATGATGGTGGTGGTGACCTTCGTGTCGCTGCTGGTCCACATCTACACGATCGGCTACATGCAGGACGATCCGGGCTACCAGCGGTTCTTCAGCTACATCTCGCTGTTCACCTTCTCGATGCTCACCCTGGTGATGAGCAACAACTTCCTGCAGCTGTTCTTCGGCTGGGAAGCGGTGGGCCTGGTGTCGTACCTGCTGATCGGCTTCTGGTTCAAGCGCCCGACCGCGATCTTCGCCAACATGAAGGCGTTCCTGGTCAACCGCGTCGGTGACTTCGGCTTCCTGCTGGGCATCGCCGGCGTGCTGTGGGTGTTCGGCACCCTGGACTACTCGCAGGTGTTCTCGCAGGCCGGCATGCTGGCCGACCCGCGCGCCCAGCTGCAGATCTGGGACGGCACGCTGCTGGGCATGCAGCTGCTGAACGAGCCGGTGATCTGGTCGATCGCCACCGTCATCTGCATCTGCCTGTTCATCGGTGCCATGGGCAAGTCGGCCCAGGTCCCGCTGCACGTGTGGCTGCCGGACTCGATGGAAGGCCCGACCCCGATCTCGGCACTGATCCACGCCGCGACGATGGTGACCGCCGGTATCTTCATGGTCACCCGCATGTCGCCGCTGTTCGAGCTGTCGCAGACCGCGCTGAACTTCGTGCTGTTCATCGGTGCCACCACCGCGTTCTTCACTGGCCTGATCGGCATCGTGCAGAACGACATCAAGCGCGTGGTCGCGTACTCGACCCTGTCGCAGCTGGGCTACATGACGGTTGCACTGGGCGTGTCGGCCTATTCGGCTGCCGTGTTCCACCTGATGACCCACGCCTTCTTCAAGGCCCTGCTGTTCCTGGGCGCCGGCTCGGTCATCATCGCGATGCACCACGAGCAGGACATGCGCAAGATGGGCGGCCTGCGCAAGTACATGCCGATCACCTTCATCACCATGTGGATCGGTACCCTGGCGCTGGTCGGCACGCCGTTCTTCTCCGGCTTCTACTCGAAGGACACCATCATCGAGGCGGCCGAGCTGCACGCGCACCTGTCCAACAACTGGGTGGCCACCTATGGCTACTGGGCGGTGCTGGGTGGCGTGATCGTCACCAGCTTCTACAGCTTCCGCCTGCTGTTCCTGACCTTCCACGGCAAGGAGCGTTTCCGCGACGCGCATGACGATCACGGCCACGGCCATGACGATCACCACGCCGCCGACGCCCACCACGGCGATGCACACCATGGTGATGGCCACGACGACCACGGCCATGGCCACGGTCCGCACGAGCCGCACGAAACCCCGTGGGTGGTGACCCTGCCGCTGATCCTGCTGGCCATCCCGTCGATCGCCATCGGTTTCTTCAGCATCGGCCCGATGCTGTACGGCACCGACTGGGCCGGCAACCACGCGCACGATGCCATCAAGGGCCAGGCGCACACGTTCTTCACCGGCATCGTCGACTTCTACGATCCGGCCAAGAACACCATCGGCTTCCTGGGTGAGGAGTTCCATGGCCCGGTCGCCTTCGCGCTGCATGGCATGATGGCTCCGGCGTTCATGCTGACCGTTGCGGGCTTCCTGCTGGCCGCACTGTTCTACCTGTGGAAGCCGGACCTGTCGGGCAAGGCCCGCAAGACCTTTGCTCCGCTGGTGTCGGTGCTTGAAAACAAGTACGGCTTCGACAAGCTGTGGATCGATGGCTTTGCCGGTGGCAGCGTCAAGCTGGGCAAGGTCTCGCGCTGGATCGACAGCAACATCGTCGACGGCGTGGTCAATCTCTCGGCACGTGTTGTGGACGTCGCAGCCGGCGTGCTGCGTCGTACCCAATCCGGTTTCCTCTATCACTACGCCTTCGCGATGATCATCGGCCTGATTGCCCTGCTGGGCGTGCTGATGCATTACCTGCGTTGATGACCTGTACGGAATAAGAAGACGTGTCGAACTGGCCTCTACTCAGTGTCCTCATCTGGCTGCCGATCATCGGTGGTGCCCTGATCCTTGCGATCCGTGATGCGCAGACCGCCCGCTGGGCGTCGCTGGGCGTAGCGGTGCTGACCTTCGTGGCGAGCCTCTCGCTGCTGAGCGGCTACAACGCAGGCGTCGATGGTCTGCAGTTCGTCGAGACCCATGCCTGGATCCCGGCGTACAAGATCGGCTACAACCTGGGCGTGGACGGCATTGCCGTGGCGCTGATCCTGCTGACCACCCTGGTCAGCGTGCTTGCCCTGATCGGCGCCTGGAGCGCCATCGACAAGCGCGTGAACCAGTACGTGGCGGCCTTCCTGATCCTGGAAGGTGTCACCGTCGGCATCTTCGCCGCGACGGACGCAATGCTGTTCTACGTGTTCTTCGAAGCGATGCTGATCCCGATGTTCCTGATCATCGGTGTCTGGGGCGGTCCGCGCCGCATCTACGCCGCGCTGAAGTTCTTCCTGTACACCTTCCTCGGCTCGGTGCTGATGCTGGTGGCGCTGATCTACCTGTACATGAAGGGCGGCAGCTTCCAGCTGGCCGACCTGTACGCGCTGCCGCTGTCGGCCAAGGAGCAGACCTGGATCTTCTTCGCCTTCCTGATCGCCTTCGCGGTCAAGGTGCCGATGTTCCCGGTCCACACCTGGCTGCCGGACGCCCACGTGGAAGCGCCGACCGCCGGTTCGGTGATCCTGGCCGCGATCGCCCTGAAGATCGGTGGCTACGGCTTCCTGCGCTTCAACCTGCCGATCGTCCCGGACGCGTCGCAGGAATGGGCCTGGCTGGTGATCGCGCTGTCGCTGATCGCGGTGATCTACGTCGGCCTGGTCGCCCTGGTGCAGGACGACATGAAGAAGCTGATCGCCTATTCGTCGATCGCGCACATGGGCTTTGTCACCCTGGGCACCTTCATCGCCCTGTGGCTGGTGCGCGAAGCCGGCAACGCCGATGCCGCCCGCCTGGGCCTGCAGGGCGCCATGGTGCAGATGATCTCGCACGGCTTCGTGTCCGGCGCGATGTTCTCCTGCGTCGGCGTGCTGTACGACCGCATGCACAGCCGCCGCATCGCCGATTACGGCGGCGTGGTCAACGTGATGCCGTGGTTCGCCACCTTCGCGATGCTGTTCTTCATGGCCAACGCGGGCCTGCCGGGTACCAGCGGTTTCGTTGGCGAGTTCATGGTCATCCTCTCGGCCTTCCAGCGTAATCCGTGGATCGCCCTGGGCGCGGCCACCACCCTGATCATCGGCGCCGCCTACACCCTGTGGCTGTACAAGCGCATCTTCTTCGGTGAAGTGGCCAACAGCCATGTTGCCGAACTGAAGGACATCAACGGCCGCGAATGGCTGGTGCTGGGCGTGTTCGCCATCGGCGTGCTGGCCCTGGGCATCTACCCCAAGCCGCTGACCGACCTGATGGAGCCCTCGATCGCGAAGCTGGCGATGCAGATCGCATCCAGCAAGCTGCTGTAATTCCAGGATTTGATGATGACCACCTCGCCGCTGCTGCCATTGACCGCCGCTGACCTGCCACCGCTCGCTCCCGAGCTGGTGCTGATCGGCAGCGCCTTCGCCCTGATGATCCTCGACCTGTTCGTCAGCAACCGGAACAAGATCGTCACCCACCTGTTCTCGCTCGCTGCGCTGGCCGTGGTGCTGTTCATGCTGGCCACCGGCGTGGGCGGGCAGGGGGAGGTCTTCCATGGCATGTTCGTGCGCGATACCGCCGCGGACGTGATGAAGACCGGAATCGTGCTGCTCAGCGGCCTGACCCTGGTCTACGGCTGGCGCTACCTGCGTGATCGCGACCTGTTCCAGGGCGAGATCCCGGTGCTGATCCTGTTCGGCACCGCCGGCATGATGATCCTGGTCTCGGCCGGCAGCCTGCTGATGGTCTACCTGGGCCTGGAACTGCTGGCGCTGTGCTCCTACGCCCTGGTCGCCAGCAACCGCGAAAGCGGCCTGGCCTCGGAGGCGGCGATGAAGTACATCGTGCTGGGTTCGCTGGCCTCGGGCCTGCTGCTCTACGGCATGTCGCTGATCTACGGCGCCACCGGCAGCCTGCACCTGGATGTGATCCGCGAGGCCATCCCGCACTCGGAAGAGCGCGTGCTGCTGATCACCGGTGCGGTGTTCATGATCGCCGGCGTCGCCTTCAAGCTGGGTGCCGCGCCGTTCCACATGTGGCTGCCGGACGTGTACCAGGGTGCCCCGGCACCGATCGCACTGTTCATCAGCTCGGCGCCGAAGCTGGCCGCGTTCGGCATGGCCTACCGCCTGCTGGAAATGGGCGTGGGCCCGCTGTCGACCGAACTGCAGCTGCTGATTGCCGGCCTGGCCGCGGTATCGCTGGTCATCGGCAACCTGATGGCCATCGCGCAGAGCAACCTCAAGCGCATGCTGGCGTTCTCCACCGTCTCGCACATCGGCTTCCTGCTGATGGGCATCGCCGGTGGCGGTTCGCAGGGCTACGCCGCCGCGCTGTTCTACGCACTGGCTTACGCGATCATGTCCACCGCCGCCTTCGGCGCGATCATCGCGCTGTCGCGTGCCGGCTTTGAAGCCGAGAACATCGAGGACTTCAAGGGCCTGAACGCCCGCAACCCGTGGATGGCCGGCCTGGTGCTGTGCATCATGGCGTCGCTGGCCGGCATCCCGCCGTTCCTGGGCTTCTGGACCAAGCTGGCGGTGCTGGGCGCGGCCGTCAACGGCGGCCTGCTGTGGCTGGCCATCCTCGGCGTGCTGTGCGCCGTGGTCGGCTGCTTCTACTACCTGCGCGTCATCAAGGTCATGTACTTCGATGAGCCGGTGGGCGAGGCCATGCCGCGCAGCAACGACCGCGTGCTGGGCGTGGTGCTGGGCGTGAATGCCCTGGCGCTGCTCGCGCTGGGCCTGGCCTGGAACCCGATCATGGTCTGGTGCCAGCAGGCATTTGCGCATCTTGCATAAAAGTTGACACAAAGCTGCGCGATTCGTGTAATATGCGCAGCCTGAGTTGTCACTGCAGCGGTTCAGCCAGAACATCGTTGCGGTAGCCCTCCTCGAAAGAGCAGGGCAGCAGTTCAAACACTTCCGGTGCGGGGTGGAGCAGTCTGGCAGCTCGTCGGGCTCATAACCCGAAGGTCGCAGGTTCAAATCCTGCCCCCGCTACCAACGTCGGATCGGCGCCAACCGGTTCGATGAATGAGGGAAAGCTTGCATTTGTCGCAGCAATGCCTCATGATTCCGCTTCTGATGCGGGGTGGAGCAGTCTGGCAGCTCGTCGGGCTCATAACCCGAAGGTCGCAGGTTCAAATCCTGCCCCCGCTACCAAGTAAAGAGATCGCCTTCGAAGTCCTGCTTCGAGGGCGTTTTTCTTTGGGGTCTGCGTTGTTTCTGCGTGATCGGGGTCAGATCCCTTATCCACGGGAAAAGGGATCTGACCCGGGTCCGCACCTTGCACCAGCGCGGTGCAGTCGCTATCATCAGCGGCCTAGCAGTACCCCTGAAGGCGGCCTCCCAGCGGGAGTCCGGACCCGGAAGGAGGGCCGCAACCGGCAGGCAATGCAGGTTGCAACCGGAATCCAGTCACCGGAGTCTTTCCGGAAAAGGGGCCCAACGGGCCCTTTGTCGTTTCCGGGGCGTCACGTTTCCACGCCGGCCAAGGCCGGCACCCAACCATAGAGATCAAGGCAGGCTGTGAGCGACAAGGCAACCGACATCGCGAATCTGCTCGCCCCGACCGTTGTGTCGCTGGGCCTGGAGCTGCTGGGCGTTGAGTATCTGCCGGCCCCCGGCGGTGCGACCCTGCGCCTTTACATCGACGTGCCGCTGGCTGAACAGCCCGAGCGCATCATCAATGTCGACGACTGCGAGCGGGTCAGCCGCGAAGTGTCGGCGCAGCTGGACGTCGAGGACCCGATCAGCGGCAATTACACGCTGGAAGTGTCCTCGCCGGGCGTCGACCGTCCGCTGTTCAGCCTGGAGCAGTTCGGCCGTCACCTCGGCGAATCGGCCAAGGTCACGCTGAAGCTGCCGCAGGACAACCGTCGTCGCCTGCAGGGTCGTATCGAGGCGACCGACGAGGCGGCGGGGACCATCACTTTCATCGTCGACAAGGCCGAAGTGGTCGTGTCGGCCGACAACATCGACAAGGCACGGATCATGCCCGACTGGGTGGCGCTGGGGCTGGCCCCGAGCAAGCCGACCGGTCCGGCACCGAAGCGTCCGAAGCCGAACACGAATTCTTCTTCCAACGAGCCGGCGGCAAAGAAGCCGCGCGCGGAGTGAGCCAATGAGCAAGGAACTGTTGCTGGTAGTCGACGCAGTCGCCAACGAGAAGGGCGTGCCGCGTGAAGTGATCTTCGATGCCATCGAGGCCGCCCTGGCCTCGGCAGCGAAGAAGCGCTATCCCGACGAGGAAGTACTGACCCGCGTGGTCATCGACCACAAGGACGGCAGCTACGAAACCTTCCGCCGCTGGGAAGTGGTGGCCGATGACGTGGTCATGGAATCGCCGGACCGCCAGATCCGCCTGATGGACGCCGTCGATGAAGCCGAAGGCGTCGAGGTCGGTGACTACATCGAAGAGCAGATCGAGAACCCGGATTTCGGCCGCATCGCTGCCCAGGCCGCCAAGCAGGTCATCGTCCAGCGCGTGCGCGAAGCCGAGCGCCAGCAGGTCGTGGATGCGTGGAAGGATCGCGTGGGTGAGCTGATCACCGGCGTGGTCAAGCGCGCCGAGCGCGGCAACATCTATGTCGACCTCGGCGGCAACGCCGAAGGCTTCATCCCGAAGGACAAGGGCATCCCGCGCGACGTGCTGCGCGCCGGTGACCGCGTGCGCGGCTACCTGGCCGAAGTGCGCTCGGAGCCGCGTGGCCCGCAGCTGTTCATCAGCCGTGCCGCCCCGGAATTCATGATCGAGCTGTTCAAGCTGGAAGTGCCGGAAGTCGGCCAGGGCCTGGTGGAAATCAAGGCCTGTGCACGTGACCCGGGCGACCGCGCCAAGATCGCCGTGCTGGCCCACGACCAGCGCACCGATCCGATCGGCGCCTGCATCGGCATGCGCGGTTCGCGCGTGCAGGCCGTGTCCAACGAGCTCAATGGCGAGCGCGTGGACATCGTGCTGTGGAACGACAACCCGGCCAACTTCGTCATCAACGCGATGGCGCCGGCCGAAGTGCAGTCGATCATCGTCGACGAAGACAAGCACTCGATGGACCTGGCCGTTGCCGAAGACCGCCTGGCCCAGGCGATCGGCAAGGGCGGCCAGAACGTGCGCCTGGCCAGCCGCCTGACCGGCTGGCAGCTCAACGTGATGACCCAGGACCAGGTCACCGCCAAGTCGGAAGCCGAGCAGGCTGCGGCCCGCCAGCTGTTCATGGACAAGCTGGAAGTGGACGAGGAAATCGCCGGCATCCTGGTCAGCGAAGGCTTCGGCACCGTCGAGGAAATCGCATATGTCCCGGTCGGCGAACTGCTGGCCGTGGAAGGTTTCGACGAGGACATCGTCGAAGAGCTGCGCGCTCGTGCCCGCGATGCGCTGCTCAATGAGGCCCTGGCAGTCGAGGAAGGCCTTGAAGACGGCCAGCCGGCGCAGGACCTGCTGTCCCTGAAGGGCATGGACGAAGCCACCGCATACGCGCTGGCCGGCCACGGCGTGCGTACCAGCGAGGATCTGTCCGACCTGGCCGCCGACGAGGTCATGGACTTCGGCATCGAAGGACTGGATCAGGCGCGCGCCGCCGCGCTGATCCTGGCCGCCCGAGCCGAGGAGATCGCCCGACTGGAACGCGGCGAATGAGCCGGCAATGAACAGGGCCCTGAGCCGCTCAGGGCGTAGAATCCGCGCCACCTCCACATGCGGGGGGGCGCCCACAAGATCATAGGATCCGAATGTCGCAGCAAACCACCATCCGCAAGCTTGCCGAACTGGTCAACACGCCGGTCGAAAAACTGCTGGAACAGCTGGCCGGTGCCGGCATGAAGTTCAGCGGTCCCGACCAGGTCGTGACCAGCTCCGAGAAGGTGAAGCTCCTGGGCTTCCTTCGTCGTTCGCACGGCAAGCCCGAGCAGGCCCCGGAAGAGACCGATCAGTCTGCGAAGAAGATCACGCTCAACCGCCGGAAGCAGCAGGAAGTGACGGTCAATTCCGGTCGCAGCAAGACGACCGTGAATGTCGAGGTGCGCCAGAAGCGTACCTACGTCAAGGATGGTGCTCGCGCCATGACCCCGGACGAAGAGCGCGCCGACATCCTGCGCAAGCTGGAAGAGTCGCGCGCCCGCAACCTTGCCGAACAGCAGGCCCTGGCCGAGAAGGATCGTCTGCGCGACGAAGCCATCGTCCGTGCCCGTGAGGAAGAGGCCGCCGCCAAGGAACGCGCCGAGGCCGAGAAGAAGGCTGCCGAGGAAGCTGCGGCTGCCGCCAAGGCGGCCGAGACGCTGGCTGCCAGCAAGCCCAAGCGTGCTCCGATCGACGAAACCGCGCCGCGCCCGCCGCGCACCCCGGCCGCAGCCCCGGCTGCGCCGCGTGGTGCACCGCCGCCGCCGCGCAACGACGATCGCAACAACCGCAGCGCGCCGCGCAACGAGCGTGGCCCGGGTGACCGTTTCGCCGGCCAGATGCACCTGTCGGCCGCCGACCGTGCGCGTCGTGGCAACAGCAACAACAGCAACACCCGGGGTCGTCCGGGCGGGCGCAACCAGGCCGGTGGCCGTCGCGACATGTCGCGCGGTGGCAACAATGCCGGCCCGCACGCCTTCGAGCGTCCGACCGCACCGGTGGTGCGTGAAGTGGCGATCGGCGACACCATCACCGTGGCCGACCTAGCGCAGAAGCTGGCGCTGAAGGGCGGCGAGGTGGTCAAGGCGCTGTTCAAGATGGGCGTGATGGCGACCATCACCCAGTCCATCGACCACGACACCGCCGCACTGGTGACCGAAGAACTCGGCCACAAGGCGATCCGTGCCAACGACAACGACGCCGAAGACGCACTGCTGGCCTCGACCGGTGAAAACCAGGGCGAAGCCACCCAGCGTCCGCCGGTGGTCACCATCATGGGCCACGTCGACCACGGCAAGACCTCGCTGCTGGATTACATCCGCCGCACCAAGGTCGCCACCGGCGAAGCGGGTGGCATCACCCAGCACATCGGCGCTTACCACGTCGATACGCCGAAGGGCGTGATCAGCTTCCTGGACACCCCGGGCCACGCCGCCTTCACCTCGATGCGTGCGCGCGGCGCCAAGCTGACCGACATCGTGGTGCTGGTCGTGGCCGCCGATGACGGCGTCATGCCGCAGACCAAGGAAGCGATCCAGCACGCCCGTTCGGCGGGTGTGCCGCTGATCGTGGCGATCAACAAGATCGACAAGTCCGACGCGGATCCGATGCGGGTCAAGAACGAACTGCTGTCCGAGCAGGTCGTGGCCGAAGACTTCGGTGGTGACACCCAGATGGTGGAGATCTCGGCCAAGACCGGCCTGGGCATCGACGACCTGCTGGACGCCATCTCGATCCAGGCCGAACTGCTGGAACTGAAGGCGGTCGATGAAGGCCGCGCCTCGGGCGTGGTGATCGAATCGTCGCTGGACAAGGGCCGCGGCCCGGTCGCGACGGTGCTGGTGCAGCAGGGCCGCCTGAAGAAGGGCGACTACCTGGTGTGCGGCATCCAGTACGGCCGCGTGCGTGCGCTGTTCGACGAAACCGGCAAGCAGCCGGAGTTCGCCGGCCCGTCCATCCCGGTGCAGGTCCTGGGCCTGTCCGGCGTGCCGGAAGCTGGTGACGACTTCGTGGTCGTCGAGGACGAGCGCCTGGCCAAGGACGTTGCCCAGCAGCGCGAGACCAAGCGCCGTGAATCGCGCCTGGTGGCCACCGCTGGCAGCCGCATGGAAGACATCATGGCGACCCTGGGCAAGGGCGAGGGCCAGCAGGTCCTCAACCTGGTCATCAAGGCCGACGTGCAGGGTTCGGTGCAGGCGCTGAGCCAGGCACTGGTCGCGCTGTCCAACGAAGACATCCGCATCAACGTGATCCACTCCGGCGTGGGTGGCATCACCGAGTCGGACGCCAACTCGGCCGCCGCTTCGAAGGCCACCGTCATCGGCTTCAACGTGCGTGCGGACGCTTCGGCCCGTCGCATCATCGAATCCAATGGTGTCGACCTGCGTTACTTCTCGATCATCTATGACGTGATCGACCAGGTGAAGCAGGTGGCCTCCGGTCTGCTGGGCGTGGAGATCCGCGAAGAGATCATCGGTATCGCCGAGGTCCGCGACGTCTTCCGCAGCTCGAAGCTGGGTGCCGTCGCCGGCTGCATGGTCATCGAGGGTGTGGTCAAGCGCAACAAGCCGATCCGCGTCCTGCGCGACAGCGTGGTGATCTTCGAGGGCGAGCTGGAATCGCTGCGTCGCTTCAAGGAGAACGTCGAGGAAGTCCGCAACGGTACCGAATGCGGTATCGCGGTGAAGGCCTACAACGACGTCAAGCCGGGTGACCAGATCGAGTGCTTCGAACGTATCGAAGTGCCGCGCACCCTGTAATGCTGCAAGGTGGCCCGACCAACGGTCGGGCCCCACCATGTACCTGTAGCGCCCGACCGTTGGTCGGGCGACAATCGAATCAAAGGTAGTGCCCGACCGTTGGTCGGGCGACAACTGAACCAAGAGCTCCTCGTGCCCAAGACTTTCCATCGAACCGACCGTGTCTCCGCCCAGCTGCGCCGTGAACTCGGCACCCTGGTGCACAACGCCGTGCGCGAGCACGGGTTGCCCTCGGTGAGCGTGTCCGACGTGGAAATCACCCGCGACATGGCCCATGCCAAGGTGTTCGTCACCGCGCTGATGCCGGAACGTTCGGCTGAAGCCGTGGCCGGCCTGAAGGAACTGGGCTACCGCCTGCGCATGGACCTGGCCCGCGCGATGAAGCTGCGCCACGTGCCGGAGCTGCATTTCCACTACGATGACTCGGTCGATCGTGGTGAGCACATCGACAACATCCTGCGCGACCTGCCCGACACGCTGGCCGCCGAGAAGCGTCGCGAGAGCGACGAAGAATAACCGCGCGACGCCGGGCATGCCCGGCGTTGCTGCATTCCGGCTGCGCGATGTCTGATGCAGGCCGCGCTGCGGCAGCCGAGCATGGCCCGTCCCAACACTTTCCTGTCATGACCCGAATTCAGTTCCGTCGCCTGGATGGCATCCTGCTGCTCGACAAGTCGACCGGCATGAGCTCCAACGCCGCCCTGCAGGTGGCGCGCCGCCTGTTCCGCGCCGAGAAGGGCGGCCATACCGGCAGCCTCGACCCGCTGGCCACCGGCCTGCTGCCGCTGTGTTTCGGCGAGGCGACCAAGATCGCCGGCCTGCTGCTGGGTTCGGCCAAGGCCTACGACGCCGAGATCGTGCTCGGCCAGACCACCGATACCGACGATGCCGAAGGCCAGGTACTGCTGCAGCGCCCGGTGCCGGCGATCAGTGCCCAGGCCCTGCAGGCTGCGCTGGCGCCGCTGACCGGCACCATCCGCCAGCGTGCCCCGATCTATTCGGCGCTGAAGCAGGGCGGTGAACCGCTGTATGTGAAGGCCCGCCGCGGTGACGTCATCGAAGCGCCCGAACGCGAGGTGCAGGTACACGCCATCGAGGTGCTGGAGCAGCAGCCGGAACGGCTGCGGCTGCGCGTGACCTGTGGTTCCGGCACCTATATCCGCAGCCTGGCCCGCGACCTCGGCGAACGCCTGGGCTGTGGCGCCCACATCAGCGCGCTGCGCCGGCTCTGGGTCGAGCCGTTCCGCGAGCCTGCCATGGTCACCCTGGACCAGCTGCGGGCGATGGTCGAGGCCGGTGACGAGGCTGGCATGGACGCGTTGCTGCTGCCGCTGGCGGCCGGCCTGGCTGAATACCCGAGGGTCGACCTGGACGCCGACCAGGCCCACCGGTTCTGCGTGGGCCAGCGCCAGCGCGACCTGTCCTGGCCGCGCGGCCTGGTGGCCGTGTTCGGTCCGGACGATGCTGTCCAGGGCCTGGGCCAGGTCGACGAGAGTGGCCTGCTGGCCCCGCAGCGCCGTTTCAACCTCTGACCGGGGCCTGCCGGTTCAGCCCCGGTCCTTGTCCCGGACGCCCCCGGCCGTTACAATTTCGCGGCCGTTTTCCGGCAACCTGCCTCGCGCAGGTTTCATCCTCGTAGTCCACGGCGAGCCTGGCGGTGCGCGAAGCGCGTTCCTGCCGGCCACGCATCACAGAGAAAAAAGAAATGTCGATCGACACCCAGAAGGTCATTGAAGACAACAAGCGCAGCGCGGCTGACACCGGCTCCCCGGAAGTCCAGGTTGCACTGCTGACCGCCCGCATCGAACTGCTGACCGGCCACTTCAAGACCCACAAGAAGGACCACCACAGCCGCCGCGGCCTGCTGCAGATGGTCAACCGCCGTCGCAGCCTGCTCGACTACCTGAAGAAGAAGGACGTCGAGCGCTACAAGGCCCTGATCGAGAAGCTTGGCCTGCGTCGCTAAGCAACGAATCCCCCGCGGCGCAGCGATGCGCCGCGGTTTTGTTTTGTAGTACCGCAATCCCCGATTCAGGCCGGAACGATCCGGCCACCCGCTGGCGGCAAGGGTCGCCGACGGTCCAAATTCGCAGACAGCATCCCCAAGGACACCCTCCGTGGCAAAAATCACCAAAACCTTCCAGTACGGCAAGCACACCGTCACGCTTGAGACCGGCGAAGTCGCCCGTCAGGCCAGCGGCGCCGTCATCGTCAAGATGGACGACACCGTACTGCTGGTCACCGCCGTCGCCGCCAAGAGCGCGCGCGAAGGCCAGGACTTCTTCCCGCTGACCGTCGATTATCAGGAAAAGTTCTACGCCGGCGGCCGTATCCCGGGTGGTTTCTTCAAGCGCGAAGGCCGTGCGACCGAGAAGGAAACCCTGATCTCGCGTCTGATCGACCGTCCGATCCGCCCGCTGTTCCCGGAAGACTACAAGAACGAAGTGCAGATCATCGCCACGGTGATGTCGCTGAACCCGGACGTGGACGGTGACATCCCGGCCCTGATCGGTGCTTCGGCTGCCCTGGCCCTGGCTGGCACCCCGTTCATGGGTCCGATCGGCGCGGCCAAGGTCGGTTACAAGAACGGCGAGTACATCCTGAACCCGACCGTCAGCGAACTGGCTGACTCGCAGCTGGAGCTGGTCGTCGCCGGTACCTCCAACGCCGTGCTGATGGTTGAATCCGAAGCCGCGCTGCTGTCCGAAGAAGTGATGCTGGGCGCCGTGACCTTCGGTCACCGCGAAATGCAGAAGGTCATCAACGCGATCAACGAGCTGACCGTCGAAGCCGGCACCAAGCCGTCGACCTGGGAAGCCCCGGCCAAGAACGAAGCGCTGATCTCCGCCCTGAAGGAAGCCATCGGCCCGCGCCTGGGCGAAGCCTTCCAGGTGCGTGACAAGCTGCAGCGCCGCGACGCCATCTCGGCGATCAAGAAGGACGTGTTCGAAGCCCTGGCTGGTCGCGTGGCCGCTGAAGGCTGGAACCCGGCCGAGCTGTCGAAGGAATTCGGCGAGCTGGAATACCGCACCATGCGTGACTCGGTGCTGGACACCAAGGTCCGTATCGACGGCCGTGCGCTGGACACCGTCCGCCCGATCACCGTGAAGACCGGCGTGCTGCCGCGTACCCACGGTTCCTCGCTGTTCACCCGTGGCGAAACCCAGGCCATCGTGACCATCACCCTGGGCACCGCCCGTGACGGCCAGGTCATTGACGCCGTTGCCGGTGAGTACAAGGAAAACTTCCTGTTCCACTACAACTTCCCTCCGTTCTCGGTGGGTGAGTGCGGCCGCATGATGGGCCCGAAGCGCCGCGAAATCGGCCACGGTCGCCTGGCCAAGCGCGGCGTGCTGGCTGTCATGCCGTCGCTGGAATCCTTCCCGTACACCATCCGCGTCGTCTCGGAAATCACCGAGTCGAACGGTTCCTCGTCGATGGCATCGGTCTGCGGCTCGTCGCTGGCCCTGATGGACGCCGGCGTGCCGGTGAAGGCGCCGGTGGCCGGTATCGCCATGGGCCTGGTCAAGGAAGGCGAGCGCTTCGTCGTCCTGTCCGACATCCTGGGTGACGAAGATCACCTGGGCGACATGGACTTCAAGGTGGCCGGTACCGCTGAGGGCATTTCCGCCC
Source organism: Stenotrophomonas sp. YJH_SMC_131 (assembly GCF_059367975.1). Classification (NCBI taxonomy): domain Bacteria; kingdom Pseudomonadati; phylum Pseudomonadota; class Gammaproteobacteria; order Lysobacterales; family Lysobacteraceae; genus Stenotrophomonas; species Stenotrophomonas sp. YJH_SMC_131. Next base: position 521,891 of record NZ_JCAFRJ010000002.1, read on the forward strand.
TGCAGATGGACATCAAGATCGAAGGCATCACCGAAGAGATCATGAAGCAGGCTCTGCAGCAGGCCAAGGCTGGTCGTCTGCACATCCTGGGCGAAATGGCCCACGGCCTGACCGCTCCGCGTGAAGAGCTGTCCGACTACGCGCCGCGCCTGCTGACCATCAAGATCCACCCGGACAAGATCCGCGAAGTGATCGGCAAGGGTGGCTCGACCATCCAGGCCATCACCAAGGAAACCGGCACCCAGATCGACATCCAGGATGACGGCACCATCGTCATCGCTTCGGTCAATGCCATCGCTGCCCAGGCCGCCAAGGCCCGCATCGAGCAGATCACCTCGGACGTCGAGCCGGGCCGCATCTACGAAGGCAAGGTCGCCAAGATCATGGACTTCGGTGCGTTCGTCACGATCCTGCCGGGCAAGGACGGTCTGGTCCACGTGTCGCAGATCTCCAGCGATCGCGTCGAGAAGGTCGGCGACGTGCTGAAGGAAGGCGATGTGGTCAAGGTCAAGGTGCTGGAAGTCGACAAGCAGGGCCGTATCCGCCTGTCGATGAAGGCCGTGGAAGAAGGCGACGCCGTCAGCGCCGAATAATCGGTACTGCTGATTGTGCGGTGGGTGAGGCCCGTCGGTCCTCACGCTTTCGCAAATGAAAAAGCGGGCTTCGGCCCGCTTTTTCTTTGCCTTGATGTCATGCAGTGCCGCTCATCCAGGTCGCTGCATGTCCTGCTGCAGTGCGTGAGCGCCGCCACGTGGCCATCGTTCTGTCACGGTTGCGCGGATCACGAATGTCCACGGGACGACATGCCGCGACAACCGTCCCACAGCCACATCGGTTTGCTAACGTGGCGGCGCCTTCGAACCGGGAGATCCCATGTTCCGCCAGACCGTGGCCGTCCTTGCCGTGCTGATCGCCGGTGCCGTGCCCATCGCTGCGCGCGCTGCGCCGGCGCCGCCGCCGATCTTCGGTGCCTACTACCCCGGCGGCTCGGCCGAGCGCTATCCGGTGTCGAGCATTCCCGCCGAGCGCCTGACCCATCTGTTCTATGCGTTCTCCACCATCGAGGACGGCCGCTGCGCGGTCGGCGCGGAAGCGCCGAAGAACTTCGCCGCGCTGGCCGAGCTCAAGAAGGCGCATCCGCACCTGCGCACGCTGATTTCGATCGGTGGCTGGGGTGCGGGTGGGTTCTCCGATGCAGCGTTGACCGAGGCCAGCCGCAAGCGCCTGGTGGACTCATGCATGGCACTGTTCTTCGATCACCATGCCGGCAGCTTCGATGGTGTGGATATCGACTGGGAGTTCCCGGTCAGTGGCGGGCCGAAGGAGCTGGCGCATCGCCCGCAGGATCGCGCCAACCTGACCAGGCTCGCGCAGGCGTTCCGCGTGGCACTCGACGCGCACGGGCGCAAGGTGGGGCAGCCAATGCTGCTGAGCGCCGCGCTGGCCGCCGGTCGCCTCCAGACCGATGGCCCCTATGATCCGGCGGCGAGCTACGACCTGCCGGCGCTGGCCAAGGTGTTCGATTTCATCAACCTGATGAGCTATGACATGGGCACCGGCTTCTCATCGGTGTCGACCTTCAATGCGCCCCTGCATGAAGTGCCGGCCGATCCGCTGGCGCCGGAGCTGCGGCGCTGGAACAACGTGGCCGGCGCGGTGCAGTACTACCGCGAGCACGGTGTGCCGGCCGACAAGCTGGTGCTGGGCGTGCCGTTCTATGGGCGCGGCTTCAAGGTCACCGGCGATGCGCCGGATGGCCTGTATCAGCCCTACAGCGCACCGGCCGACGCCGGCGACTGGCGGGTGATCAAGGCGCGCTATCTCGACCAGCCGGGTTGGGTGAAGCACTGGCAGCCGCAGGCGCAGAGCCCGTGGCTGTACAACGCCGTGCAGAAGATCTTCATCAGCTATGAAGACCCGCGCTCGATCGGCCTGCGTGCCCGGTTCGCCCGCGAGCAGGGCCTGGCCGGGGTGTTCATGTGGGAGCTGACCGGCGACGACGAGCAGGCCAGCCTGCTCAACGCGATGCTCGGCCCGTGGCAGAAGGCGCGCATCGGCGATTGAGTCACTGGTGGCGCCGGGCCATGCCCGGCGCCAGGCGGCAACGCCATCGGCCCGACACCGCACATTGCGACGACGCCGGCGGCGCTACGCTTTGGGCATGATCCATCTCGAACGCCTGGACCACCTGGTCCTCACCGTCGCCGACATCGAACGCAGCTGTGACTTCTACCAGCGCGTGCTCGGCATGCAGGTCGTGCGCTTCGGCGCTGGCCGTACCGCGCTGCAGTTCGGCCAGCAGAAGATCAACCTGCATCCGGCCAGCGCGCCACTGCAGCCGCATGCGCTGCGACCCACGCCGGGCAGTGCCGATCTGTGCCTGGTCACGCATACGGCAATGGTCGATGTGCTGGCGCACCTGCAGGCGCAGGCCATCGTGGTGGAGGAGGGGCCGGCCACACGTACCGGTGCGCTGGGACCGATCGAATCGGTGTACTTCCGCGACCCGGATGGCAACCTGATCGAAGTGAGTCGTTACCCGGGCGAAGAACACCCGCAGCGGTAGCGCCGGGCCATGCCCGGTGAAGGCTTAGTTGGCCCAGACGCTGTTGGGGTCGCCGTTGCGGGCGCGGCGCTGGCTGGCGACGGCCAGGCGAGCGAAGCCGAAGGCCATGGCCAGCGCGATGGCATCGACCCAGAACAGCGGCCAATGGCCACGCGCGGCGGCGCGCCACAGCCAGTCACCATTGAGTGCGCCGTGCAGGACCGGCACCAGTGCAGTGCTGAGCGCTGCGGTCCACAGCAGCTCGCGCGCCGCCTGCGCGGGGCGGCGCAGTGCAGCCCACAGCGCACAGGCTGCCCAGCTGCCGAAGCAGGCCCAGCGGATGCCATGGTCGACCGCCGACGGTGCCAACCGCTCCAGCACCAGCGCGGTGATGAAAGCGACCGAGATCGCCACGCACAGGCCGATGCACACGCCAACCGTGGCCCGTGCCATGTTCACCCCAGCACGCGGCTGTTGCGGCTGGCGACGCTTGCGCCGCGACTCGATCCACAACAGGTTGCCGGAGTAGAACAGGAACGCACCGCCGAGGCCGAGCAGGAAGTACAGCCAGACCACCACGCCGTTGCCGAACTCGCCGAAGTGCAGGGCATAGGCGGCGCTGAGCGTGGCATGGTTGGCATCGCGCTGGCCCGGCAGCTGGGAGGCCAGGACGTTGCCAGTGGCCACGTCCAGGGCCACCGAACCGAGCGGCCCGAGTGTGCCGGTGGATTCGCCCGTGATCTCGATCGTGGCGCTGGCATCGCCGGCGTTGGCCAGCTTCAGGTAGGCCGGCTCGAAGTTGGCCACGCCCTGTGCGCGTGCTACTTCAAGCGCGCGCGCATGCAGCAGGCGCAGGCTGCCCGGCGGTGCCGGGATGCCACTGGCGTCGCGCACCGGCGCGGTGTCCATTGCAGTCGGTACCGCCTGCAGGGCCTTGCCGTCGTAGATCAGTGGATTGAGCAGGGCCATCTGCACGAACACCAGGCAGAGCAGGGCGCCAGTGACCGCGAACATCAGGTGGAAGGGCAGGCTGAGCACGCCGATCACGTTGTGCGCGTCCTGCCACAGCTGCTTCAGGTTGCGGCCCGGACGCAGCGCGAACAGGTCGCCGAACAGCTTCGGCAGGTGGATCACCAGGCCGCTCAGCAGCGCCATGCCATACAGCAGGCTGACGATGCCCATCACGTAGATGCCGGCCACCGGTAGTCCGAGGCTGTAATGCAGTTCGTTGACCAGTTCGGCCAGCCCGGTCTGTGGCGGCGTCGGGCTGCCGGCGATCTGGCCCGGCCAGGCATAGCGCCAGCTGCCGTCGTCGGCCTGCCAGTAGGCCAGGGGTTGCGGATGTTCGGCGCCGGGGAACGTCATGCCGACGTGGCGGCGGGCTTCCGGGTGTGCCGCCAGCACGTCTTCCAGCAGGTACTGCGCATCGTCCAGGCCCGCCGGCAACGCGGTGGCTGCACCGGGCGTCTGCCACAGCGGCAGGTCGTGGTGGAACAGGGTCAGCGCACCCGCGTAGAAGGCCACGAACAGGCCGAAGCCGGCAACCAGGCCGACCCAGGTGTGCAGGGTGGTGAACGTACGCAGGGTCTGCGAGCTGAACTTCATGGGGGGAGTCTCATTGCACCGCGCCGGTCAGGCGCAGCAGCGTCAGCACGGCGAAGCCGGCCGCAGCGCTGCCGGCCAGTGTCACCCAGGCGCGCAGCGCGCTGCGGAAGCTGAACGCCCACAGGGCAGCCAGCATCCACAGCGGGATGAACGTGATCAGGCTGGGCACCAGCGCGTTCTGCCAGGGGCCCGGCGGCAACCACGTCACCAGCCCGGTCGCGGCGGCGGCCAGCAAGAAGCCGGCCACGATGCCGGCGAAGGCGCGCGGCCACATCAGGGCGACTCCGTGCCCGGGCGATGCCAGGCGGCCAGTGCCGGCAGCAGCATCGCGGCCAGCATCCAGGTGCACAGCATCGCCACCAGGCCAGCGGCAAAGCCGAGTTCGGCCATCCACAGCCACAATGCGGCAGCCGCGGCGACCAGGCCGATCTGGCGGCCGAGGCGGCCGGCGCGGCGCAGGCGGGGCCAGCGGCAGTGCGGCGAGGCGGCATAGAAGGCCAGTGCCGAGAACATCGCTGCCAGCATGCCCAGGCTGCAGAAGCCCAGCGTGGAAAGGCCGACGGTGATCATTGCGGGCGGCCGCCATGGCAGCGGGCCAGCGAACGCGGGGCACGGGCGGGGCCGGCGTGAGCCGGTCGGAGCGGGTGGCGCATCACGAGATCCTGGGGGGAAGCGGGCAGGCTGGCACGGGGCGGGCTGCGCGGACATGGTAATCATTGCGTTTTCACGCCGCCAGCGAGGACCATTCAGCGGACCGTACGGTAGGCCTTGGGCTTTCCGGTGTGCTGGTTTAAGATCGTCGCAGAACCCTGACTGGAACAAGGTGGCCCGCGCCCAGCGCCGGCCGAGCGTGCGACATGAGCACTACCACCGCCCACTGTTGACCTGCCCCCGAAGGCCCTGTGTTCCAGGCGCCCTCGCGGCGCTTTTTTATTGCCCGGGCAATGGCCCGGGAACGCTTTCCAGCCCGCCCAGCGGGCCCCGCACGAAGCCAATGCGATGATCAACATTACCCTTCCCGACGGCAGCCGCCGCGAGTTCGAAAACCCCGTCAGCGTCATGGACGTCGCCCAGTCGATCGGTGCCGGCCTGGCCAAGGCCACCATCGCCGGTTCGGTCGATGGTGTGCTGGTCGATGCCAGTGACGTCATCGACCACGATGCCAGCCTGCGCATCATCACCGCCAAGGACGAGGAGGGCGTGGAGATCATCCGCCACTCCTGCGCCCATCTGGTCGGCCACGCCGTCAAGCAGCTGTACCCGGACGTGAAGATGGTGATCGGCCCGGTGATCGCCGAGGGCTTCTATTACGACATCTATTCCGAGCGCCCGTTCACCCCGGACGACATGGCCGCGATCGAGAAGCGCATGGGTGAGCTGATCGCCCAGGATTACGACGTCATCAAGAAGATGACGCCGCGCGCCGAAGTGATCGAGATCTTCAAGGCCCGTGGCGAGGACTACAAGCTGCGCCTGATCGAGGACATGTCCGACGACATCCAGGCGATGGGCATGTACTACCACCAGGAATACGTGGACATGTGCCGCGGCCCGCACGTGCCGAACACGCGCTTCCTGAAGGCCTTCAAGCTGACCCGCATCTCCGGCGCCTACTGGCGCGGCGATGCGCAGAACGAACAGCTGCAGCGCATCTACGGCACCGCCTGGGCCGACAAGAAGCAGCTCGAGGCGTACATCAAGCGCATCGAGGAAGCCGAGATGCGCGACCACCGCCGCATCGGCAAGCAGCAGGACCTGTTCCACCTGCAGGAAGAGGCGCCGGGCCTGGTGTTCTGGCACCCGAAGGGCTGGGCGTTGTGGCAGGTGGTCGAGCAGTACATGCGCAAGGTCTACCGCAGCAGCGGCTACGGCGAAGTGCGCTGCCCGCAGATCCTGGACGTGAGCCTGTGGAAGAAGTCCGGCCACTGGGACAACTACCAGGACAACATGTTCTTCACCGAGTCGGAGAAGCGCACCTACGCGGTCAAGCCGATGAACTGCCCGGGCCATATCCAGGTGTTCAACCAGGGCCTGCACAGCTACCGCGACCTGCCGATCCGCTACGGTGAGTTCGGTTCCTGCCACCGCAACGAGCCGTCCGGCGCGCTGCACGGCATCCTGCGCGTGCGTGGTTTCACCCAGGACGACGGCCATGTGTTCTGCACCGAGAGCCAGATCGAATCGGAAGTGACCGCGTTCCACCAGCAGGCGCTGGCGGTCTACCAGCACTTCGGCTTCGACGAGATCCAGATCAAGATCGCGCTGCGTCCGGAATCGCGCCTGGGCGACGACGCCACCTGGGACAAGGCCGAGGGCGCACTGCGTTCGGCGCTGTCCGCCTGTGGCGTGGAATGGCAGGAGCTGCCGGGCGAGGGCGCCTTCTACGGCCCGAAGATCGAGTACCACCTGAAGGACGCCATCGGCCGTACCTGGCAGCTGGGCACGATGCAGGTCGACTTCATGATGCCGGGCCGCCTGGGCGCCGAGTACGTGGACGAGAACAGCCAGAAGAAGCACCCGGTCATGCTGCATCGCGCCATCGTCGGCTCGATGGAGCGCTTCCTGGGCATCCTGATCGAGCACCATGCCGGCCAGTTCCCGGCCTGGCTGGCGCCGACCCAGGTGGTGGTGGCCAACATCACCGACGCCCAGGCCGACTACGTCTCGGGCGTGACCAAAACCCTTGCGGAGCAAGGCTTCCGCGTCAGCTCGGATTTGCGTAACGAGAAGATCGGCTATAAAATCCGCGAGCATACGTTGCAGCGCGTGCCCTACCTGCTGGTCATTGGTGACCGCGAGAAGGAAAATGGGGCTGTGGCGGTGCGTACGCGTTCTGGCGAAGACCTGGGCAGCATGAGCCTGCAGGCCTTCATCGAGCGGCTCCAGGCCGAGGGCGCGTAAGCAAAGGTCCGGTCCGGGGGCACAGGCACCCGGACCGGTTCGATACCCTTGGGAGAACGTAATATCAGCACCCCTGACAACAAACAGAACCGCAAGAATCAGGAAATCCGTGTGCCGCGCGTCCGCGTGATCGGCAGTGACGGAGAAATGATCGGCGTGTTGTCGCGCGACGAAGCGCTGTCCATGGCCGAAGATGAAGGCCTAGACCTGGTCGAAATCCAGCCGCAGGCCGATCCGCCGGTCTGCAAGATCATGGACTTCGGCAAGTTCAAGTTCGAAGCGCAGAAGAAGGCCAGCGAGGCCAAGAAGAAGACCAAGCAGGTCGAGATCAAGGAAGTGAAGTTCCGTCCGGTCACGGACGAGGGCGACTACCAGATCAAGCTGCGCAAGATGCGCGGGTTCCTTGAAGAAGGCGACAAGATCAAGGTCAACATCCGTTTCCGTGGCCGTGAAATGAGCCACCAGGAACTGGGTCGCGAAATGGCCAACCGGATCGAGACCGATCTGGGCGAGGACATCGTCATTGAATCCCGTCCGCGCCTGGAAGGGCGTCAGATGGTCATGATGATCGCGCCGAAGAAGAAGACCTGAGGCCTGACGGGCCGCCTCCGGGGCGCCTGGCTGAATGGTTCAGGGTAAGGGGACGCCACTGGCGTCCCTTTGCTTTTGCAGGATGCCGGTGAAATGCCGGCGCAAGGGGTGCTGGGGCTGGTGGCAAGGCGGTTTTGCCTGTATCATGCCCGGCTCGACCCACCCAGGACGGGTCGTACGCCGATCATGGCAGGACGGAAAGAGCGGCCCAGGCCGCCGCCAGATCAGTCAGAAACCAGGGTCAAATCCCATCAAGGACATTGCAATGCCCAAGATCAAGACCAACCGGGCAGCGGCCAAGCGTTTCCGCAAGACCGCCTCGGGCAAGTACAAGTGCGGCCACGCCAACCGTAGCCACATCCTCACGAAGAAAGCGACCAAGCGTAAGCGTAATCTGCGTCAGACGGGCCATGTCCGTGCAGAAGACGCAGGCCGTCTGGACCGCATGCTCCCTTACCTCTGAGGAACTGAAAAATGGCACGAGTTAAGCGTGGCGTACAGGCGCGTCGCCGCCACAAGAAGATTCTGGATCTCGCCAAGGGCTATTACAACGCCCGCCGCAAGGTCTTCCGCGTCGCCAAGCAGGCGGTCATCAAGGCACAGCAGTACGCCTACATCGGCCGTAAGCAGAAGAAGCGCAACTTCCGTTCGCTGTGGATCACCCGTATCAATGCGGCTGCCCGCATCAACGGCCTGAGCTACAGCCGCTTCATGAACGGTCTGCTGAAGGCCGGCATCACCCTGGACCGCAAGGTCCTGGCTGACATCGCCGTGCACGACGCAGCCGGTTTTGCTGCGCTGGCCGAAAAGGCCAAGGGCGCGCTGGCGGCATAAGTCCTTCCCGATGCCGTAACCGTTCATCCGGAACGGTGTCAGGTCAAGGCAATGCATGGGGAAGGGCGCAAGTCCTTCCCCATTCTTTTTTGGGTCCCGGCGAGGCCATGGCGGCAGCGCGGGGACGGCGGTGGCGACAGGGGTCGGCCCTTCGCGCATCGCGATGGCAGATCGACTGGAGTTCCGGCCCCCCATGAGCGACATCCAATCCCTCACCACCCAGGCGCTGGCCGATGTGGCCGCCGCACAGAGCCCCGACGTGCTGGAACAGCTGCGCGTGGCCCTGCTTGGCAAGAGTGGCAGCATCACCTCGCAGCTCAAGCAGCTCGGCGCCCTGCCGGCCGACGAGCGCAAGGCCGCCGGTGAAGCGATCAACCAGGCCCGCGACGCGCTGACCCGCGCGCTCGGCGAGCGCAAGGCGCTGCTGGAAGATGCGGCACTGGATGCACGCCTGGCCGCCGAAGCCATCGACATCACCCTGCCGGGTCGCAACGGCGACCGCGCCGGCCTGCATCCGATCACCCGCACCCTGGAGCGCATCACTGGCATCTTCGGCCGGCTGGGCTACGAGCTGTCGGAAGGGCCGGAGATCGAGGACGACTGGCACAACTTCGAGGCGCTGAACTTCCCGCCGCACCATCCGGCGCGCGCCATGCACGACACCTTCTACTTCGGCGACGGCCGCCTGCTGCGCACGCACACCTCCGGCGTGCAGGTGCGCTACATGGGTGACCACGCGCCGCCGCTGCGCATGATCGCCGCCGGCAAGGTGTACCGCAGCGACAGCGACCAGACCCATTCGCCGATGTTCCATCAGGTGGAAGGCCTGCTGGTGGACGAGCATTCGACCTTCGCCGACCTGAAGGGCACGCTGGCCGAGTTCGTGCGCGCCTTCTTCGAGCGCGATTTCGAAATGCGCTTCCGCCCCAGCTATTTCCCGTTCGTTGAGCCGGGCGCGGAAGTGGACATCGCCTGGCAGCAGCCCGATGGCAGCACCCGCTGGCTGGAAGTGCTGGGCTGCGGCATGGTCCATCCGAACGTGCTGCGCAACGTCGGCATCGATCCGGAGCGCTACACCGGCTTCGCCTTCGGCATGGGCGTGGAGCGCTTTGCAATGCTGCGCTACGGCGTCAACGACCTGCGTGCGTTCTTCGAGAACGACGTGCGGTTCCTGAAACAGTTCGCGTAAGCCGCAACCGTGTAGGGCCGAGCCATGCTCGGCTGCTCCCAAATTCGCAGGCCCAGGCGCATGCGCCGGGCCCACCAGGATGACACCATGAAATTCTCCGAAAACTGGCTGCGCAGCCACGTCCCGACCGGCGCTTCGCGCGATGAACTGAGTGCAGTGCTGACCGCCATCGGCCTGGAAGTGGAAGACGTGACCGCGCTGGGCGAAGGCCTCGACCACGTGGTCGTGGCACGCATCGTCGACGCGGTGCGCCATCCGGAAGCGGATCGCCTGCAGGTGTGCAGGGTTGATGCCGGGCAGGGCGAACTGCTGCAGATCGTGTGCGGCGCCCCGAACGCGCGCCCGGGCCTGGTCGCGCCGCTGGCGATGGTCGGTGCGCAGATCGGCGAGCTGAAGATCAAGCCGGCCAAGCTGCGTGGCGTCGAGTCCAACGGCATGCTGTGCTCGGCCAAGGAACTGGGCCTGGACAACGATGCTTCCGGCCTGCTGGAACTGCCCGACGACGCACCGGTCGGCCAGACCCTGGTCGAGTACCTGGGCCTGCCGGATGCCAGCATCGAGATCAAGCTGACCCCGAACCGCGCCGACTGCTTCAGCCTGCGCGGCATCGCCTACGACGTCGCCGCCGCCACCCGCAGTGAAGTGCTGGACTTCGCTGCCGACGCCATTCCGGCAGTCGGCAGCCGTGAGCTGAGCATCCAGCTCGACGCCGGCGCCGAAGCGCCGCGTTACCTGGGCCGTGTCATCGAAGGCGTCAATGCTGCCGCCAAGACCCCGTTGTGGATGGCCGAGCGCCTGCGCCGCAGTGGCGTGCGTCCGGTCTCGCTGCTGGTCGACATCACCCAGTATGTGATGCTGGAGCTGGGCCAGCCGATGCACGCCTACGACCTGGGCACCCTGCAGGGCAGCATCGCCGTGCGGCGTTCGCGCGCGGGCGAGACGCTGAAGCTGCTGGACGGCCGCGATGCTGCGCTGGACGACAGCTTCCTGGTGGTCACCGACGCTGACCGCGCGGTCGGCCTGGCCGGCCTGATGGGCGGCTTCGACACCCGCGTCACCGACGCGACCACCGCCGTGTTCCTGGAAGCCGCGCACTTCGCGCCGGCCGCGATCATGGGTCGTGGCCGCAAGCTTGGCCTGCACACCGATGCCGGCCATCGCTTCGAGCGCGGCGTCGATCCGGCGCTGCCGCGCACCGCGATCGAGTACGCCACCCGCCTGGTGCTGGACCTGGCCGGCGGTACCCCGGCACCGGTCACCGAGGCCGTGCGTGAAGCCGATCTGCCGCAGCCAGCGACCATCGTGCTGCGCCGCGCCCGCATCACCCGCGTGCTCGGCATCACCATCGACGATGCGGAAGTCGAGCGCATCCTGCGCGCGCTGGGCATGGACGTGGTCGCCGCCGCCGATGGCTGGCAGGTGGTCGCGCCGAGCCGCCGCTTCGACATCGCCATCGAAGAAGACCTGATCGAAGAGCTGGCCCGCATCCACGGTTACGAGCAGATCCCGACCACGCTGCCGGGCGGTGCCTCGCGCGTGGCGATGCCGAGCGAGACCCAGCTGGACGCGCTGAGCGTGCGCCGCCAGCTGATCGCCCGTGACCAGCAGGAAACCGTCAATTTCGCCTTCGTCGACGACGCGCTGCTGACCCAGTGGCAGCTGCGCGACGGCCTGGTGCCGCTGGCCAACCCGCTGTCGGCCGAACTGGCGGTGATGCGCCCGTCGCTGCTGCCGGGCCTGGTCGCCACGTTGGGCCGCAACGCCGCCCGCCAGTTGGGCCGTGTGCGCCTGTTCGAGCTCGGCCGCGTGTTCGCCCAGCAGGCCGGAGACGGCCAGCCGGCACCGCTGGAAACCCCGCGCGTGGCCGCTGCGGTCTGCGGTGAGGCGCAGGCGGTGCAGTGGGGCCTGCCGACCCGCAAGGTCGACTTCCATGACCTGAAGGGCGACCTGGAGTCGCTGGCGGCCGCCAGTGGCGCGCAGCTGGAGTTCCGCCCGTCCGTCCGCGCCTACGGTCACCCGGCGCGTTCGGCCGAGGTGTACCGCGATGGCGTGGCGATCGGCTGGATCGGCCAGATCCACCCGCGACTGACCCGGGCGATGGATATCGAAGCCGACGTCTACGCCTTCGAGCTGGACCTGGAGCCGCTGACGGCCCGCCGACTGCCGCGCGCCGGCGAGCTGTCGCGCTTCCCGGCGGTGCGTCGCGACCTGGCGTTCCTGGTGCCTGAACAGGTGGCCTGGGCCGATCTGGCGGCCACCGTCCGCCAGGCCGCCGGCCCGCTGCTGCGCGACCTGAACCTGTTCGACCGTTACGTCGGCCAGGGCGTCGAGCCGGGATTCAAGAGTCTCGCTATGGGCTTGATTTTGCAGGACAAGTCGCGCACTCTGACGGACCGCGACGTGGATGCGGTGGTGGCCGAGGCGGTCACTGCCATCGAGCGTGAACACCACGCCCGGATCCGCGGCTGAGCGGGCAGCACTCGGGGGTAGCAGGCAATGGCATTGACCAAGGCGGAGATGGCGGAAAAGCTGTTCGACGAAGTCGGTCTGAACAAGCGGGAAGCCAAGGAATTCGTCGACGCGTTTTTCGATGTGCTGCGTGAAGCATTGGAACAGGGACGTCAGGTGAAGCTGTCGGGCTTCGGCAATTTCGATCTGCGGCGCAAGAACCAGCGCCCGGGTCGCAACCCCAAGACCGGCGAGGAAATTCCGATTTCCGCCCGTACGGTGGTCACCTTCCGTCCGGGCCAGAAGCTCAAGGAGAGGGTGGAAGCTTATGCTGGATCCGGGCAGTAACCGCGAACTACCGCCGATCCCGGCCAAGCGCTACTTCACCATCGGTGAAGTCAGCGAGCTGTGCGACGTCAAGCCGCATGTCCTGCGCTACTGGGAAACCGAGTTTCCCAGCCTTGAGCCGGCCAAGCGCCGAGGCAACCGCCGCTACTACCAGCGCCACGACGTGCTGATGGTGCGGCAGATCCGCAGCCTGCTGTACGAACAGGGCTACACGATCGGTGGTGCACGCCTGCGTCTGGACGGCCCCGATGCCCGCGAGGAATCGGCGCTGAGCAACCAGATCATCAAGCAGGTGCGCATGGAGCTGGAAGAAGTGCTGCAGTTGCTGCGCCGCTGATCCCATTTCCATCGTAATCCGCTATACTTCACGGCCCGCCGCAGTGGCGGGCACATCGCAGCATCAGTCGGGGCGTAGCGCAGCCTGGTAGCGCATCTGCCTGGGGGGCAGAGGGTCGTCGGTTCGAATCCGGCCGTCCCGACCACTGTGATGAATCAAGAAGCCCGCGCAGCGATGCGTGGGCTTTTTTGTGCGTGCGGTGTATGCTGCGCGCCACTCGTACTACCGCGGCTGCTGAACCCGGTACTCACGAGAACACATCATGGATTCTGCAAGAAGCCGTGCCTGGCGTCGCAGCCAGGCTCGCAACCGTGGTGGCGACCGCGCCACGACCGCCTACAGCTACAAGCCCGAGAAGAACTGGAAGCTGCTGTATACGCGCGATGCCAAGCTCGCGCGCGCACGCCAGCTGGGCTTCACCTATCCGGTCCTCAGCGCCCGCCAACTGCAGGAACAGGAATGATCAACCTGCTGTTCGTCTGCAGCCGCAACCAGCTGCGCAGCCCGACCGCCGAAGCCATGTGGCGACGGCGACCCGGCTTCGCTGCGCTGTCGGCCGGCACCAGCCCGCATGCACGACGCCCCATCGGCCCGGCGGATATCCGCTGGGCCGATGTCATCTTCGTGATGGAGGCCAAGCACCAGCATCGCCTGCAGGCCGCCTATGCGCGCCTGCTGGAACACAAGCGCCTGCATTGCCTGGATATCCCCGACGACTATCGCTGCATGGATCCGCTGTTGATGGACCTGCTGGATGCAAAGGTGACCACGTATCTCGATCAGCTGCCGGCAAAGCGGTAGATCAGTTCCGGATCGCCTTCGTCCAATCCGTGCACGATGCCGCTGTCGATGAAACCCGAAGCGGCGAGCAGGCGTTGCATGCCGGTATTGGAAGCATTGGTCGAAGTGAACAGCCTGCCGTGGCCGTGCAGCGCGATGGCATGGCGCAGCAGGGCGGCGCCGACGCCCTGGCTGCGTTGTTCGCGCGCCACCATCAGCATCTCGACGAAGGCTTCGCCGAAGAAGTGATGGTGGATGGCCAGGTAACCGGCCAGCTGGCCGGCCCATTCGGCCACGTGCATGCCACCATTGGCCTGCCAGTCGCTGATCTGCCGTGCGCGTTGCGGATCGTGGACCGCAACGCTGTCGAGCGCGATCAACGCGGAAACGTCGGCGGGCATTGCCTCGCGGATGTGCAACATCGTCGAGGAGGGATCGGGCGGCACCATCGAAGGCTCCTGGGCTGGGTGCGCCCAGTCTATCGATCGCGTCGGCCGTGTCTGCGCATCCGCCACAGCCAGCGTGTGGTCGGCAGTCAATACACACGGAACTCGGCACGGCAGCCGTCGCTGACCCACACGCCGCGGCGGTCCCAGCCCCAGTTGCGATCCTCGACGCACGGTGTCACCGACTTCTGCTTGACCAGGCGTACCTCGTGGCGCACACGGATGCGGCATTCCTTGTCCTTCTGCTCGTAGGACTCGCAGACCAGGCGCTCGCCATCGTCATCGCGGTCACGGTCACGGCCGCGCCCCGGCCAGCGGCCGCGTCCCTGTCCGTCGGCCACGAACTCGGCGCGACAGCCGTCGGTGACCCAGAGCATGCGGCGGCTCTGGCCCCAGTTCTGGTCCTCTACGCAGCGGGTGACCGACAGCTGCCTGGCCAGGCGCATGCGGCCTTCGATCGGGCACTGCTGGGTCTTGTTGAACTGCGATTCGCAGCGCAGCGGCGCAATGGGATCGCTGTCGTAATCCTGGGCGGCCACCGTGGTGGCGGCCAGCAGCAGGGCCAGGGTGGGGAGGGCAATCGGCAGCAGCAGGCGATGGGTCATGGGGGGCCTCGGCAGGGGAACGGGCCGCAAGAATGGACCAGCCCGGGGCCCTCGGAACGGATCGTTCCGGCGTTGGCTCAGTGGGGATTTAGTAGTGTGCACCGGCCCATGCAGAGCCTTACATCCCTTATCATCGCGGCACATCCGATCGCATCGGCTTACACCTTCTTACATCTCTCCCACGCTTGCCGGCCCAGCCTGTGGCTGCCGTCACTGGCGTGCAGCCGGCGTGTGGAGGAGGATGCGCGGACCACGACGACCACAGGGGGTTGCGTTGATCAGCAGTACCGTCATTCATCGCTCGGCTGGCGCAGAGGCCGGGCAGGTGCGTGTCCTGGACACCACGTTCAAGGGCAAGCATGTGTTCATTGCGTGGGGCCTGCGCGGGCCGGAACTGGCCCGCAGCGCGGACCCGCCCGCCACCGTGGCTGCGCGCAAGGCGCTGCATGCCGTGGCCGGCCACAGCGAGGGACCGCGCAGCCCGGAGGTGTTCATCGCCAACCAGTCGGCAGTGGCGATTACCGTCTATCGGCTGCTGACCGAGGCGCGTTCGGGCGATGCCATCTTCTTCCTGTGTGATTCGCAGGCCGTGGTCGACTGGTTGATCACCGCACTGGAAGTGCAGCGCGAAGACTGACAGCGCGCAGGGTCAGGCCAGTGCCGCATCCACCGCCGCCAGGGCGTGCAGGGTGGTGGTGTCGAACAGCGGCACCGGGCTGTCCTCGGCGCGGACCAGCAACATGATTTCGGTACAGCCGAGGATGATCGCTTCGGCGCCGCGTGCAACCAGGCGCGCGATCACGCCGGCGTATGCCTGCCGCGAATGCTCGCTGACCACGCCGCAGATCAGCTCCTGGTAGATGATGTCGTGCACGCTGCGGCGATCATCGGCCTCCGGAACCAGTACCTCCAGCCCGAAGCGGTCCTGCAGCCGGTCGCGGTAGAACGCCTGCTCCATGGTGAAGGCGGTGCCGAGCAGTCCCACCTTGCGGATGCCGGCCTGCAGGATCGCCGCGGCGGTCGGGTCCGCGATATGCAGCAGGGGCAGCGGGCATCCGGCTTCGATCCGGCCGGCCAGCGTGTGCATGGTGTTGGTGCAGATCACCAGCAGCTCGGCGCCACCGGCCTGCAGCCGCCGTGCAGCATCGAGCATGTGGTTGCCCAGCAGATCCCATTGGCCGTCGTGCTGCAGCTGCTTGATGCCGGCGAAATCCACCGACCACAGCAGCAGTTGCGCCGAATGCGCGCCACCGAGGCGATGCCGCACCGCCTCGTTGATGAGCCGGTAGTACTGCGCCGAGCTTTCCCAGCTCATGCCGCCGATCAGGCCAAGGGTCTTCATGCACTGCTCCAAGCCAGAGACGGCCATTGCAGCACAGATGGCAGTGGCGCTGCCGTGCACGGGCGCCGGCATCTGTAACCGTCGCATCCACCGCCCGCTGTATGTGCCGCGTCCTGCATGGGTGCCCTATGCTGGTGCCGTCTTCTGAAGTGGAAACCGGCAATGGCCCTGCATACCTGGTGGTGGTTCCTGGCCACGGTCTTCGTGCTGTGCGGGACGCCCGGGCCGAACATGCTGCACATCCTCGGGCGCAGCGTCGGGCTGGGGTTCCGTGGCAGCGTGCCGGCCATGGCCGGCTGCCTGCTGGCGATGCTGCTGGTGCTGGCCGCATCCGCTGCGGGCCTGAGCGCGTTGCTGCACTCCTCGCCGATGCTGTTCGAAGTGCTGCGCTATCTCGGTGTGGCCTACCTGGCCTGGCTTGGCATCAAGGCGTGGCGTGACAGCTGCCGCCCGGCACCCGCGGTGGCCGATGCTGCAGAGGTCACACTGGCGCCGGTACATGGCGCAGCGACGGTATTCCGTGGCGGCCTGTGGGTTGGCCTGAGCAACCCCAAGCTGTTGTTGTTCGCCGCGGCGTTCCTGCCGCAGTTCGTTGATCCGTCGCGTAGCCAGGCCGTGCAGTACAGCGTGCTGGTGGCGACCTTCGCGGCCTGCGAACTGTTCTGGTACGTGATGTACGCCGCCGGTGGCCACGGCCTGCGTCGTTGGCTTGCAAAGCCATTCGCACGGCGCTGGTTCGACCGGCTGGTGGGAAGCGTGTTCCTGGCCTTCGCGGTGGCGCTGCTGCGCTTCCGGCCGCGCTGATTCACGCCGCACACGCGGCCTTTTCACGACTGCCGCATCGGCTGCGGCCTAGCCTGATCACACCGTTTGCGTTCCCCGCGGGGTAAGGACTGACATGATCAAGTGGGCCATCATTTTCGCCATCATCGGCATCATCGCCGGCGTGCTGGGCTTCGGCGGCATCGCCGGTGCCGCTGTGGGCATCGCCAAGTTCCTGTTCTGGGCCGGCATCATCATTGCCGTGGTGCTGTTCCTGATCGGCATGAGCGTGGCGAAGAAGGTCAGCTAGCACCTGTCGCGCAGCAGCGTGTTCAGTGCGCGCTGCTGCGCGAGAACAGGTTGATCACCAGCACGCCGGCGCAGATCAGCGCGATGCCGGCCAGCGCAGCTGCATCCAGCCGCTGCTTGAACACCACCAGGCCGATCAGCGAGATCAGCACGATGCCGACGCCGGACCAGATCGCATAGGCGATGCCGGTCGGCACCGACTTCATGGTGACCGACAGCAGGTAGAAGCACAGCCCGTAGCCGACCAGCGCGCCCAGTGTCGGCCACAGCCGGCTCATGCCGTCCGAGGCCTTCAGCAGCGACGTGGCAATCACTTCCAGCACGATGGCGGCGGCCAGGTAGATATAGGGGTTCATCGCGGGCTCCGGGTCACTGCAGGTCGCACAGCTTGAGGGCCTGCTCGGCCATCGCCAGCGCATTGAGGCGCTCTGCTTCGTCCAGCGGCCGACCATAGGCGGTGGCCCAATAGCCATCGGCCGCGCAGCGTGCCGCGTACAGGCGCGGATCGCCCGCCTCGCCGGGGAACTCGGCCAGCATCGCGCGCTTCCAGTCGCGCCAGTGCGCCAGCAGGGCCGGCTCCATCAGGTTGCCCAGGGTCAGGCCGACGTCGTTGTCCTGTTCCTGCTGCAGCAGGTGCTCGAAGTTGGCCCGCACATAGGCGCGGCTGAAGCAGCCGTGGCCGGGCGTGCCGTCCTGCAGGAGCGTGCGCACACGCGCCTCGAATTCGCCGATGAGTGCGCCGATGGCTTCATCGACCAGCGCCTGCTTGCTGCTGAAATGGTGGAACAACGCGCCCTTGCTGACCCCGGCCACGCGCGCGACATCCTGCACGGTCAGTGCCGCCAGCCCGTTCTGGCCAATCACGGCGATGGTGGCGTGCAGCAATGACTGGCGCACGCTGTCGGGCGCTTTGCGCCGCGAGCGGGGAGGGGGCGGGGACATGATGGGAAGAAACCGACTGGACGGTATGATTGTAGCGCAGCCGGATCGCGTCACCGGCGCGACCATCGGCCACCGCCCGGTGGGAGCCGGATCAATCGTCGATGCGTGCGAAACGCGCCTGCGGGCCGTGTTTGCCTGGGACCTGCTCGACGAACATCGGGTAGGGGCGTACCCACAGGCCGCCTTCGCCGTAGAGTGCGCGGTACAGCACCAATGGTTCCAGCGTCTCGCTGCTGCGGACGATGTCGATCACTTCGTATTCGCCGCCCTTGAAGTGGCGATACCGGCCACGGGCGAGGTCGGGCAGGGGACTCAGCTCAGCCATGACGGGTCGTGCTCACTTGCGCGCCGGGCTGGCGGGCGTGGCGCAGTACGCGTCGATGGCCTCGGCGCTGTTGGCCAGGCCGTGTGCCTGTGCCAGCTCCCAGGGCCGCTCGCAGCGCTGGCTGTGTTCGCACCACTGGTAGCCGGCCGAGCCGATGCAGCCGTGCGCGTCGCGATCGCCGCCTACCTTGGGCATGGTTGTCGAAGGCTTGCCGTCGGCACGCGGGGCTGCATTGTCCGGGCTCGCGCATGCGGCCAGAACCAGCAGCGCTGGAATCAGAAGAAGCACCTTCATGCGCGAGCTCCGTGCGTAAAGCAACATATTCTGTCGCAAATAGCCCGTCAGCAAGCGCTCAATGCACGGCGGCGCGGACCAACTCTTCGATCAGAATCAGATAGCTGGCCACGAAATAGAACTTCAGCAACGTCGAACGCTGGTGCGAGAAGAAGGTGCGCATGTGGAAGGGGCCCCTGTTGATGATGGTAGTGTGAAGCCCAGCTGACTCCGTGACAAGGATCACGGAATGAACGAGCTAAACGGACTCAGGGATGTGATGAGGCGAAGTTCCGACCCAAAGGCGCGGCATTTTCGTACAAATCTGATAGGCCATCCCGGAGGCGGTCGCTAGCCTGATGGTGTAACGGCGAGCGGCACGTCTGCCTGCCACCGCACCCTTTATCCGCAGGAGCCTCCCCATGGTCATCACCGTCCAATGCACTGCCCAGCGCTGGTCCGTACTGCACCCGCAGGCACGCGAGGCCACCCGCTACGCACGTGGCGCCGACGCCTTTGACGCCGCCGCCGCGCTGGCCCTGGAGCATCACCGCCGCACCGGCCAGCGCAGCACGGTGCGGGTCGAGGCGCTTGGCAACACGGTAGACGCGCTTCACGTCGGAGAGTGACGCCAGCAACTGTGACGCAGTCAGGTCCGGTTGCGTTGTTTGAATGGGGAAAAACTGCCGTTGCGCTCCCCTCTGTGCGCCGGGCCGTGAATCCCGGATGCTTGCGCCATCGTATTCATCTGGAGATCTCGATGGGCAAGGCACTCACTTGGCGCACCCTGGCCTGCACCCTGTTGCCGATGCTGGCGGCGGCCGGCGGCGCCCAGGCGCAGAGCTATGGCTACGGCTATGACGACGACCGCTATGGTGGCCGCGATGGCAGTGGCATCGTGCGCTGCGAGTCGGTCAAGAATCGCAGCAATGAGTGCCGCCTGGACGGCCGCGCGCGGTTGATCCGCCAGTTGTCCGGTTCGCCCTGTGTGGAAGGTGAGACCTGGGGCCAGTCGCGCAACGGCGTCTGGGTCACACAGGGGTGCCGTGCCGAATTCGTCGGTGAATACCGCCGCGGTGGCGGCTGGGGTGGCAATGGTGGCGGCTGGGGCAATGGCAATGGCAACGGATGGGGCGGCGGCGATGTGGTCACCTGCCATTCCAATGGACATCGGCAGGAGTACTGCGATGCGCGCATCCGCCGGGGTGTGCGCCTGATCCGCCAGGACTCACGCAGCGCCTGCATCGAAGGCCAGAGCTGGGGCTGGGATCGCCGCGGCATCTGGGTGAGTGATGGCTGCCGGGCGCAGTTCCAGGTGAACTGAGCTTTACGGGTTCAGCCCATGAAAATCAGAATAATCTGATACAGCTCACATTTTGAACGCCGTATTGTCTGCGATCAGGGCACGTTGCGTGCCCTGAATCTCAGCGGTGCCGTGTGCCATAGCCGGCATGGGCATCCCGCCGCCATCGATACGCTGCCTCAAGGAGTGAGCTGCATGTTGATCCGCCTGCAATGCGAACAGCGCCAGTGGCGCGTGCTGCATCCGGACCGGCCGGAGCCGATCGAGTTCCGCGATGGCGCCCGCGCCTACGACTTCGCCGAGACTCTGGCCCGCCTGCACTTTGTCGACACCGGTCAGCGTGCGGCCGTGCGCGTGGAAGCCAGCGGCGCGTTCGTCGAAGCGGTCAGTTACGGCTGAGCGCGGGTGCCTGCCAAGGCAGGCACCCGGAATTCCATCATCCACGCATGGCGTGGATCTACGCGTTTCGAGCCTGGAGGGTGCGGACGCTGTCCGCGCCCATTGCGCCCTGTGTGGATCT
Organism: Stenotrophomonas sp. YJH_SMC_131; assembly: GCF_059367975.1. Taxonomy (NCBI): domain Bacteria; kingdom Pseudomonadati; phylum Pseudomonadota; class Gammaproteobacteria; order Lysobacterales; family Lysobacteraceae; genus Stenotrophomonas; species Stenotrophomonas sp. YJH_SMC_131. The sequence goes on from NZ_JCAFRJ010000002.1 coordinate 542,296, forward strand.
ACCGGGTGGTGATCGGCCTCAGCCTGCCGCGCTGAGCGGCGGGGTACCTGCGGCGAGCTGCGGCCAGCGCTTGAGCACAGCGGCGCGGATGCCGGCGGCGTCGATGCCGGCTTCGGCCAGCAGGTCTTCGCGGCTGGCATGGTGCTGGTAGCTGTCGGGCAGCCCCAGGTGCAGGATCGGACGCAGCACGCCTTCGGCATTGAGCAGTTCACCAACACCGGAGCCGGCGCCACCGGCCACCACGTTGTCTTCGATCGTCACCAGGCCCTCATGCTGGGCGGCGACAGCCAGCACCAGCTCGCGGTCCAGCGGCTTGATGAAACGCATGTTGACCACGCTCAGGCCCAGTTCGCGGCCGACCTGCTCGGCGGCGGCCACGGTGCTGCCGAAGGCGAGCAGGGCAATGCGGCTGCCCTGCAGGCGCAGTTCGCCCTTGCCGATCGGCAGGGTCGACAGGTCGGTGCCGGCTGCAACGCCGGTGCCGGTGCCGCGCGGGTAGCGCACGGCGGCCGGGCCCGGGTGCTGCAGGCCGGTGCTTAGCATCTGCCGGCACTCGGCTTCGTTGGACGGTGCCATCACCACCAGGTTCGGCACGCAGCGCAGGAAGCTCAGGTCGAGGTTGCCGGCGTGGGTCGCACCGTCCGGGCCGACCACGCCGGCGCGGTCGATCGCGAACAGCACGTCCAGGTCCTGGATGGCCACGTCATGTACCAGCTGGTCGTACGCGCGCTGCAGGAAGGTCGAGTAGATCGCCACCACCGGCTTGCCACCCTGTGTGGCCATGCCGGCGGCGAGGGTGACCGCATGCTGTTCGGCAATCGCCACGTCGAAATAGCGCTGCGGGTATTCCTTGCTGAAACGCACCAGGCCGGAGCCTTCGCGCATCGCCGGGGTGATGCCGTACAGGCGCGGCTCGGCGGCGGCGGCATCGCACAGCCAGTCGCTGAATACATCGGTGTAGGTCGGCTTCTTGGCCCCGGCCTTGGCCACCAGGCCCTTGTCCGGATCGAACGGGCCCACGGCGTGGTAACCGATCTGGTCGCCCTCGGCCGGCTCGTAACCCTTGCCCTTGGTGGTCATCACATGCAGCAGCTTCGGGCCCTTGGAGGCGCGCAGCGTCTTCAGCGTGGACAGCAGGGCGGGCATGTCGTGGCCGTCGATCGGGCCGGTGTAGTGGAAGCCCATTTCCTCAAACATCGTGGAAGGCACGAACATGCCCTTCCAGTGTTCTTCCCAGCGTTTCACGAAGCGTGCCGGATTGTTCTTCTTGTCACCGAGAATCTTCTTGCCGCCTTCGCGCAGCGCGTTGAGCGTGCGGCTGCCGGTGGCGCGGCCCAGCATCTTGGTCAGGCCGCCCACGGCCTCGGAGATCGACATGTTGTTGTCGTTGAGGATCACCAGCAGGTTCGGCTCCGGCTCCATGCCGCCAGCGTGCATCAGCGCTTCGAACGCCATGCCGGCGGTCATCGCGCCGTCACCGATCACCGCCACGATCTTGCGGTCGTCGCCTTCGGACTGGCGGGCGATGGCCATGCCCAGTGCGGCCGAGATCGAGGTCGAGGAGTGGCCGACACCAAAAGTGTCGTACTCGCTTTCCTCGCGCTTCGGGAACGGCGCGATGCCGTCCTTCTGCTTGACGGTGTGGATCTCGTCGCGGCGGCCGGTCAGGATCTTGTGCGGGTAAGTCTGATGGCCGACGTCCCAGACCAGCTGGTCGTGCGGTGTCTGGTACAGGTAGTGCAGGGCCACGGTGAGCTCGATCACGCCCAGGCCGGCGGCGAAGTGGCCGCCACTCTTGCCCACCGATTCAATGAGGTAGGCGCGCAGTTCGTCGGCAACCGCCCTCAATTCGGATTCGTCGAACGTGCGCAGGTCATCCGGCGTCTGGATGCGCGCGAGGCGGGGATAGCGGGCAGAGTCGATCATCATGTTCGCACTTTTTCTGAACGCCCATTTTCGCCCTCAAACGGGGGTGGGGCAAGCAAACGCCGCCGTCCGTGACAGGACGGTGAGGGTTGCATTTTCAGGCGTTCAGGTGCTCAGTTTCGAGCGCTTGGGCAATTGCGCCTTCAGGAAGGCCATCTGGTCGGCCAGGATGTTGCGGTTGGACAGGATCAGGTGCTCGATCCAGCTGGGCCGGTAGGGCACTGCCAGCAGGGGCATGCCGGCCTGCTGCGGGGTGCGGTCGCTCTTGCGCGAATTGCAGTGGAAGCAGGCGGTGACCACGTTTTCCCAGCAGTCCAGGCCGCCCTTGGACAGCGGCATGACGTGATCGCGGGTGAGCGTGGGGCGGCTGAACTGCTGGCCGCAGTACATGCACAGATGGGCGTCGCGGGCGAAAAGGGCCTGGTTGGTCAGGTTCGGCGTCGGGTCGATCGCACGGGAGCGGGCGTGGCCGCGGGCGGCGATGATCGGGTGCAGGTCCATGCCGCTCTGCAGGCCGCTGAAGCGGTTGGTGCCGCCGTGGATGTGCAGGCAGGGGTCGCCGAGCGTCCAGGCCACCGCCTCGCGGGCGTAGAGGCAGGCCGCATCCTGCCAGGTGATCCAGTCCAGTACGCGTCCGTGGGCATCAAGCGAGAGCAGCCGGACCGAACCGGGGCGATGCAGCGTCGTGGCGTTGGGCGATGCTTCGGCGCCCGGAGCAGAAAACGGAGCTCCGGCTTCGATCAGACCCAAGCGTGTAGTGTCTGTCTCCATCGGGAGAACAGCTTATACCTGAATCATTGCGATTTGGGTATCGCCCGGAGGGCGAAACCCAAATCGCAATGATTCAGGTCCGCGCATTCCTCCTATCCCCCGCACCTGTCGGTGCGCCCCCCTTAACAAAGGGGGGGCTTTTCCCCAGATGGATTTCGGTGGTTTCCATCCACGCGTGGCGTGGATCTACGCAGATCGCGGGGAACTGTCAGAGGCGGGGCGGTGTGGGTTGGCAGGACCGTTGGCGCCATGGAGGGCGCCATCGAGCCCCCAGGGGTGAGGGCGCTTTGCTTGCGAAGCACTGCTTCGCAAGCGCCCGAAGGCACAGTCGCCAGCGGCTGGGCCGGACCGCGGAGCGGGGTTTACGGCGTGTCCTGCCAGCCCACACCGCCCCGCCATCCACCGGGATCCAGCTGTTGCTATTGCGGTTGCCGGCCAGCGGCCGGCACTACCGCGGGTGCCGGCCGAAGCCCGGCTCAGGCGCCGAAGCGCTCGTCGTCCATGGCCATCAGCGGCGCGGCGCCGGCCTGGATCGCGGCGGCGTGGCTGAGGGTGCGCGGCAGCACGCGGGCGAAGTAGAACCGTGCGGTCTCGCGCTTGCCCTGGGCGAAGGCGGCGCCGTGCGCGCTGGCATCGGCGGCGGCCACGCTGCGGGCCCACCAGTAGGCCAGCACCACGTAACCCGAATAGAACAGGTAGTCGTAGCTGGCCGCGCCCAGTTCGTCGGGATTGGCGGCCGCGCGCTGCAGCACGTCCATCGTCAGCTTGCCCCATTCGGCGGCCTTGGCGCGCAGCGGGCCGATGAACTCGGCCAGCGCTTCGTCGCCCTCGTGTTCCTTGGCGAAGGCTTCGATCTCGGCCAGCATCAGCTTCAGGCCGGCGCCCTGGCTGGATGCGGTCTTGCGGCCGATCAGGTCCAGCGCCTGGATGCCGGTGGTGCCTTCATACAGCGTGGTGATGCGTGCATCGCGGGCCAGCTGCTCCATGCCGTGCTCGCGGATGTAGCCGTGGCCACCGAAGCACTGCAGGGCGTTGTAGGTGTTCTCGATGCCCCATTCGGTCTGGCAGGCCTTGGAGATCGGGGTCAGGAAGCTCACCAGGGTGTCGGCGCGCTCGCGCTCGGCGGCATCCTGGGCGTGGTGGGCGATGTCGATCAGGGTGGCGGCATGCAGCGCCAGCAGGCGGCTGCCTTCGACCAGCGACTTCACGGTCAGCAGCATGCGACGCACGTCCGGGTGGACCAGGATCGGGTCGGCCGGCTTCTCCGGGAACCTGGCGCCGCTCAGGGCGCGCGACTGCAGGCGCTCACGGCTGTACTTCAGTGCGTTCTGGTAGGCGCGCTCGGACAGGCCGATGCCCTGCAGGCCGACACCCAGGCGCGCGGTGTTCATCATGGTGAACATGGCCTGCAGGCCCTTGTGCGGCTGGCCGACCAGGTAACCCTGCGCACCATCGAAGTTCATCACGCAGGTGACCGACCCCTTGATGCCCATCTTGTGTTCGATCGAGCCACAGCGCAGTGCATTGCGCTCGCCGACGTTGCCATCGCGGTCGACCTTGAACTTCGGGGTGACGAACAGCGAGATGCCCTTGGCGCCCGAAGGGGCGTCGGGCAGCTTGGCCAGCACCAGGTGCACGATGTTCCCGGTCAGGTCGTGCTCCCCGGCGGTGATGAAGATCTTGGTGCCGGTGATCGAGTAGCTGCCGTCGGCGTTCGGCTCGGCCTTGGTCTTGAGCAGGCCCAGGTCGGTGCCGCAGTGCGGCTCGGTCAGGCACATCGTGCCGGTCCAGCGGCCTTCGATCAGCGGCTTGAGGAAGGCGTCGTGCTGCCACGCCTCGCCGTGCTGCTTCAGCGCTTCAATGGCGCCGTGCGAGAGCAGCGGGAAGTTGCCCCACGCCAGGTTGGCGGCGTTGATCATTTCGTTGAGCGGCACCCCCAGGGTGTGCGGCAGGCCCTGGCCGCCCAGCTCCGGCGAGGCGGTCAGGCCGGTCCAGCCGCCATCGACGAACTGGTCGTAGGCCTGCTTGAAGCCGGGCGGGGTGGTCACTTCACCGGTGGCCTGGTCGAGTACGCAGCCGATCTCGTCGCCGACGCTGTTGAGCGGGGCCAGCACGGTGGCGCTGAAGCGGCCGGCTTCCTCCAGCACGGCATCGACCACGTCGGCGGTGGCGTCGGTGAAGCCCAGGCGGGCGAACAGGGGTTCGACCTTGAGCACGTCGTGCAGGGCGAAACGGAGGTCGGAAAGCGGGGCGGTGTAGCTGCTCATCGGTACGTCTCGATTTGATCAGGGCAGAGGGGAGCGGCGCCGGGCGCCGCGACGAAAGGCGGGTTCAGCGCAGCACGCCGGGCAGGCCGGGGGCCTGGTTGAGGGTGCTGCGGCTGCTGATGTCGAAGCTGCGCTGCTTCTTTTCCTGCGGCGTGGCCGCCACCGTTCCCTTCAGGGCGTAGGCCAGGGTGCGGTTGCTGGCCAGCGCGTCGGCCACCACCAGGCGCGCGGTCGAGCTGGGCACGAGGTCGACATTGATGACGTCGGCGGAGGTGCCGCCGATGGAGATGCCGGGCTTGACCTGCAGGGTGCCGGCATCGCTGTCGCCGACGGTCAGCGCCAGTGAGACATCATCGAAGGTCATCGGCATCGAGCTGAAGTTCTGCAGGCGCAGGGCCACGGTCCAGTTGCCGTCGGCACGCACGGTCAGCTGCTGCAGGCTGGCCGCCGGTTCCGAAACACGCTTGACGATGCCGTCGCTGCAGGCAACAAGGGCGAGGGTGCACAGGACGATCAAGGCGGTACGGAAGCGGTGGAGCATGGGCGCAAGTCCTCTGGAGGGGGTGCGTTGGGGTAAGCATACTACGGCGTATGGTTTTATGGATCGCCCGGAGCGACCCGTCCGCAGAGGGTAGCGCGTGAAGATGGCGGTCGGGCATGCACAACGCCGGATGGCGCGCGCACGATGCGCCGGATGCGAAGCGGTTCAGTCGGCCGCGGGATCGCGCAGCGGGGCCATCAGGCGCAGTGGCCCGAGGTCGTACCCCATCGACTCGGCCTTGGCTTTCAACTGTTCGAACCGATCGCGCTCCATCTCCGGCAGGCGCGAGAGGATCCACAGATACTTGCGGCCGGGTTCGCCGACCAGGGCCCATTGATAGTCCGGGTCCAGCGCCAGCACCCAGTAGTCGGCCCAGACCAGGGGCGCCCAGCTCAGCCAGTCGGGGACGAAGCGCACCTGCAGTTGCCCGGGATGGCCGGCCACCGGGCGTGCCACGCCTTCGGCGACCACGCGCTCGCCGTCACCCTTGCGGCAGGCATTGGTGACGCTGATGCGGCCGTCGCGGCGCAGGCCATAGTTGGCGGTGATGTCGCCCACGCACTGCTTCTGGAACGAGACTGGAAGATGCGCGATCTCGTGCCATTGGCCCGCGTAGCGATCAATGTCCAGGTGCTCGACCGCGCGCACCGGTTCAGTGGCGATCACCGGGAAGGCGGCCAGCAGCAGGCAGGCGAGCAGGGCGGGGCGCAGATGCATCGGCAGGCTCCAGGCAGGAGTCTGGAGCGTAGGTGCCGCGGCCCGTGCCGGTGTAAATGTTTCGTCAACCGAGCCACGGTGGTCGCCGCTTGCGCGAAGCGCGAATAAAAAAAAGACCTGCATTTCTGCAGGTCTCTGAAGATGGTGGCCGAAGACGGAATCGAACCGCCGACACGGGGATTTTCAATCCCCTGCTCTACCAACTGAGCTACTCGGCCAAATTGTGTGGCTACCGCGGTGAGTGCGGTTTCCGGAAAAAAAAGACCCGCATTTCTGCAGGCCTTCGAAAGTGGTGGCCGAAGACGGAATCGAACCGCCGACACGGGGATTTTCAATCCCCTGCTCTACCAACTGAGCTACTCGGCCACATGTTTCGTTGCAGCGAGGTCGCTGCCAAGGACGCGTATATTACGGAGGTCGGCTGCCTTCGGCAAGCGTTTTGCCAAGATTTCTTCACATTGCCCTCTGCGCGCTCGCAAGTGCTTGATCCTCCGTTGTGGGGCGGGGCGTGCCCCATCGATTGTCGTCTGCGGTGGAAATCAGCAGGTCGCCGCGTTCGCCAAAGCTGCAAGGGCAGGGGGTGCGCCGGACCCGCGCGGGTCCGGGCAATGGAACGCTGTTTTCGTGGCCGCCATCGGGGATCGCCGCAGCGTAGTGTCGGCAGTCCTTTCCCGATGCTGGCAACAGCAGAGACCTGGCCATGTCCGATTCCTCCACCGCGTCCCGCATCGTGCTTGCCTCGCGCCCGCAGGGGGCGCCAAATGCAGCCAATTTCCGCCTGGAACAGGTTGCGCTGCCGGCACTGGCCGAGGGCGAAGTGCTGCTGCGCAACCGCTACCTTTCGTTGGACCCGTACATGCGAGGACGCATGGACGAGGGCCCGTCGTATGCCGCGCCGGTGGCGGTAGGGGCGGTGATGGAAGGCCAGACCGTGGCCGAGGTGCTGCAATCCAAGGCCGAGGGCGTAACCGCAGGCGAGCTGGTGCTGGCGCCGGGTGGCTGGCAGACCCACGCGGTGCTGCCGGCCAAGGCGCTGGGGCGTCGTCTGGATCCGGCCGGGCTGCCGCTCAGTACGGCGCTGGGGGTATATGGCATGCCCGGCTTCACCGCCTATTCCAGCCTGCATGAAATCGCCCGTCTGAAGCCGGGCGAGACGTTGGTGGTAGCCGCCGCGACCGGGCCGGTGGGCGCGACCGTGGCGCAGCTGGCCAAGCTGCAGGGCGCGCGCGTGGTCGCCATCGCCGGTGGCGAGGCCAAGCGTGCCTATCTGCAGACGCTGGGCGTGGACGTGGCGCTGGATCATCGCGTGGCTGATTTTGCGGACCAGCTGCGCGCGGCAGTGCCTGCGGGCATCGACGTGTACTTCGAGAATGTCGGCGGCCATGTGCTGGATGCGGTGCTGCCGCTGCTCAACGACTTCGCCCGCATTCCGGTCTGCGGCACCATCGCTACCTACAACGAGCGGGGCGTCGAGCAGCCTGGCCCGGATCGGCTGCCGTCACTGTTCAGCCAGATCCTGCGCCAGCGCCTGACCGTGCGTGGTTTCATCGTGCACGACTTCAACCACCTGTGGCCGGACTTCGAACGCGAGATGCCGCAGTGGCTGCGCGAGGGCCGCATCCAGTACCGCGAGGATGTGGTGGAAGGTCTGGAGAAGGCGCCGGAGGCGTTCTTCGGGCTGTTGCAGGGGCGCAACTTCGGCAAGCTGGTGGTGAAGCTGGATTGAGTGCTTGGTGGGTGTGCCGACCAAGGTCGGCGGCTATCGGGTGGCGTCAGCCGTTGGCGACCTTTTCCCGGCGCAGCAGTTCGCGCTTGCGCGCAACGCCCCAGGCATAGCCGGACAGGTCACCGTCGCGGCGCACCACGCGGTGGCAGGGCACGGCTACCGCCAATGGATTGCTCGCGCAGGCACGTGCCACCGCACGACTCGAGCGTGGTGCACCGATATGCGCGGCAATATCCGCATACGACGCGGTCTGGCCGCGCGGAATCTGCTGCAGTGCCTGCCATACCCGCTGCTGGAAGGCGGTGCCGCGGATATCCAGCGGCAGTGTGGCGCCTCGCGAGGGATCCTCGACCAGGCCCACCACCTGTGCCACCAGTTGCTCATAGCCGTGGTCGGCACCGACCAGTTCGGCCTGGCGGAAGCGTTGCTGCAGTGACTGCAGCAGCGCCTCCGGATCGTCGCCGAGCAGGATCGCGACCACGCCGGTGGCGCTGCTGGCCACCAGCACGCTGCCCAGTGAGCTTTCGGCAAGCGCGAAGTGGATGACTTCGCCGCGACCACCTGCGCGCCATTGCTTGGGAGTCATGCCCAGCAACTTCGGTGCGTTCTCGTAGAAGCGCCCGCTGGAGCCGAAGCCGGCATCGTGGAAGGCATCGGTGATGCGCTCCTGCTGTTCGAGCCCGGTGCGCAGGCGGCCGGCGCGCAGCGCGGCAGCGTACTGCTTGGGGGTCAGCCCGGTGGCCTGTTTGAACAGGCGATGCAGGCGCGTCGGGCTGCAGCCGGCGATGTCGGCCAGCTCCTGCAGCGAGGGCTCGTCGAGGCTGGCCTGCAGATGGCGGCAGACCCGTTCGACGCGGGCGTCGAGGGCGGTGGTGGCGGTGCTGTCCATGGGAGGATTCTGGCACGTGCCGGTTCTGCGGAAACTCCGTTTCCTGCACCTGGCCGCGAGGCCCGGAAACGGAGTGTTGGTGGGCCGGAGGCGCGGCATCGTGGCGGCCACTCCACAACCGGTACCACCCTCATGCGCCTGAACAACAAGATCGCCCTCATCACCGGTGCCAGCGCTGGCATTGGTCGTGCCAGCGCCCTGCGCTTTGCTGCCGAAGGGGCAAAACTGGTGCTCAATGCGCGGCGGCCGCAACCGCTGCACGCACTGGCCGAGCAGATCCGTGGCGCCGGCGGCGAGGTGGTGATGCATGCCGCCGATGTGGCTGATCCGGGCACGGCGCAGGCGCTGGTGGATCTGGCCCAACAGTCATTCGGAGGCCTGGACATCGCGCTCAACAATGCCGGCATGCTCGGCCCCGGCGTGCCGGCAGCAGAGTTCCCGGCGGATGCGTGGCGCGAGGTGATGGCCACCAATCTCGACGCCGCCTTCCATGCCGCACGCGCGCAGTTGCCGGCATTGCTGGCACGCGGGGGTGGCTCGCTGGTGTTTGTCGGTACCTTTGTCGGCCATACCGTGGGCTTCCCGGGCATGGCCGCCTACGCGTCGAGCAAGGCCGGACTGATCGGCCTGAGCCAGGTGATCGCCGCCGAGTACGGCGCGCGTGGCGTACGCAGCAACGTGCTGCTGCCTGGCGGTACCGATACCGAGATGGGCCGGCAGGCCGCACCCACCGGCGATGCTCGCGACTTCGTGCGCTCGCTGCACGCACTCAAGCGCATGGCCGAGCCGGAGGAGATCGCCAACGCGGCGCTGTTCCTGGCCAGCGATGAAAGCAGTTTCGTTACCGGTACCGCGATGCGTGTTGAAGGTGGAGTGTCGATCACCCGTACCTGAGCGGCGTCATGAGCGCGGCGTGTAGCGGATACCGCTGCTGGCCATGAAGCCTTTCGGGTCGAACCGGGCCCATGCCTCGCCCCACTCGAACCGGGCGCGGCCACCTGCCAGTTTGCGCCCCAGAGCCGTGGCCAAGGTGCGACGCATGAAAGCGACTTCGGCATCGATCGCGACCTGGGTCGGCCAGCCGTCTTCCAGTGTCGCACCCGGCAGATCGACGCCGATCGTCACCATGTCGAGCTGTTGCCCGTGGAAGCACAGGCTGATGCCGGCGGGCGCACCGCCCAGACTGACCCGGTGCAGGCTGAGCCAGTGATAGCCGGTGCCGGCATCGCGCTCGCCATGCATCAGCGTGGCGAAGGCGATGCGCGCCTCCTCCAGTGAAAGGGTGGGGCAGATCAACGTCGTCAGGTGGCCGAGCTGGATGCTGCCGTCCGCTGGATCGAGGCGCATTGGCAGCGTACGCGCGGCGTGCTGGGCGGGAGGTGACATCGCGGACTGGCTGGGCATGTTGGTCCGGATTCTGCAGAGCCGTGAGCTGCGGCGGCAAGCGGAACTGCACACGCTGTTCGCGCGGGCCTGACCTGCGGATCACTGCGCAGCCTCTAGCGTGAAGTCCTGATCGGCCTTCGCCGGCACAGGAGACTTCGATGAGCGAGCGCGACAAAGACCCTGGCGATCCGAAACAGGGCGTACAGGAAAGCCGTCAGGACAGGGCGCAGGAGGACGTGGCAAAGCAGCGGCCGGGGCAGCGCGATCAGCAGGTGCGTGATACGCATTCGCGTGGTCCACGCCGCAAGGACGGGGATCAGGAACCTGCCTGACTCGTGATCGATGCAAGAAAAAACCCGCAGATCGCGACGATCGGCGGGTCTTCTTAATGAGTGGTGGAGCCAAGGAGGATCGAACTCCTGACCTCGTCATTGCGAACGACGCGCTCTCCCAGCTGAGCTATGGCCCCACGGCAGGGCTTCAGTGTATCCAACTGGCTGCGCCTTGCCAAGCCGATCCGGGATGTGCCGGACGGCGTGGCATGAAGGCGTGCACTGTGCCGAAACCGTCCGGTTTGTCGGGCCCGGATGCCGCGCAACGAAATCGTAACAATTTGGGGGATAATGGCGGCTTGCGCAGTTCTCCTCCTTTTTGCCGCCCGGCTCGCGCAGGCCGCACGGACGCCTCCTCAGAGCATTCCATGCCCTCCCATTCCGATTCCCGCCGCCTGTCGGGTATGTCGTCTTCCTTCGTTTCCTTCCGCCGCCATCCGCTGGCCCTGGCCTGTGCCGGCCTGGCCCTGGTCGGCAGCTTTGGTGCCGCCGCGCAGGACAGCGCGCCGACCCCGACGGGCCTGGACACGATCACCGTGACCGCCGAGCACCGCGAGCAGAACCTGCAGGAAGTGCCGGTCTCGGTGGGCGTGGTGCAGGGCGAGCGCATGCGCGACTTCACCGCCGGCGGCGACGACACCCTGCTGGCGCTGTCCGGCCGCGTGCCGAGCCTGTATGCGGAAACCACCACCGGCCGCATCTTCCCGCGCTTCTATATCCGCGGCCTGGGCAACATCGACTTCTACCTGGGTGCCTCGCAGCCGGTGTCGATCATCCAGGACGACGTGGTGCTGGAGCACGTGGTGCTGAAGTCCAACCCGGTCTATGACGTGGACCAGGTGGAAGTGCTGCGCGGCCCGCAGGGCTCGCTGTTCGGCCGCAACACCACCGCCGGCATCATCAAGTTCGACACGCTGAAGCCGACCCAGGACTACACCGGCCGCGTCAGCGCCAGCTATGCGACCTACAACAGCGTGTCGATCGACGGCGGCTTTGGCGGCCCGATCAACGACATCGCCTCGTTCCGCGTGTCGGCGCTGTACCAGCACCGCGACGACTACGTTGACAACACCTACAAGGGCCCGAGCGCTGACGGCACGGTCAGCCCGAAGAAGAACGCCATGGGCGGCTTCGATGACCGCAACGTGCGCGCGCAGCTGCTGCTGACCCCGAGCGACCAGTTCTCGATCCTGGCCTCGGCCCACGCCCGTGATTACGAAGGCACCTCGACCCTGTTCCTGCGTGGTGCGCTGACCAAGGGCTCGAACAAGACCGACGTGCCGCGCGACCAGGTCGCCTACGACGAAGCCGACAACAACCCGCAGGCCTACAAGACCTACGGTGGCTCGGTGAAGGCGCGTTACGACTTCGGCGCGATCGACTTCACCTCGATCACCGCCTACGAAACCACCTCCGGCTACAGCCGTGGCGACACCGACGGCGGCGCTGCGGTGAACTTCCCGGTCAACGGCGTGCCGAACGGCTACGGCCAGTCGATGGGCCGCATCCGCGACCTGGACCAGTGGACCCAGGAATTCCGCCTGGCCAGCCATGACGACAGCGCCCTGCAGTGGCAGGCCGGTGCGTTCTACTTCAACGGCAGCGACACCACCGACTTCTACCAGCGTGCGTGGTTCCTGCAGGGTGCGGCCCGCAACCCGAACAACTGGGTGCGCCTGCGCAACAAGAACACCTCGTGGGCCGGTTTCGGCCAGCTGAGCTACGCCTTCACCGACAAGTTCACCGTCACGGCCGGCCTGCGCCAGACCAAGGACGAGAAGCACACCCGCCTGCTGAAGACCGCTGACACCGCCGCCGGCGTGGTGACCTACAAGGGCCGCACCGACGTCAAGATGTCCGACACCACCCCGAGCTGGGATCTGAGCGCGATGTACCAGATCACGCCGGACGTGAGCGTCTATGCGAAGGTCGCACGCGGCTTCCGCGGCCCGACCATCCAGGGCCGTTCGGCGGTGTTCAATGCCGACTTCACCACCGCCGATTCCGAGACCATCCTGTCCTGGGAAGCCGGCGTGAAGAGCAGCCTGTGGGACAATCGCCTGCGCCTGAACGCCACCGCGTTCACCTACACCGTCAATGACATCCAGCTCAACGGCAACGATTCGGACGGCAACGGCGTGCTGTTCAATGCCGACAAGGCCAAGGCCTACGGTTTCGAAGCGGACATGGAGCTGCGCCCGATCCCGAACCTGACCCTGAGCGCCGGCGTCAGCCTGCTGCACAGCGAGATCAAGGACAAGCGCGTCTACGCGCAGGTCTGCGGCCTCAACGGCAAGGTGGTGTGCACGGTGAATGACCCGACCATCAAGGTCGGTGCCAACACCTTCGCGCAGATCGACGGCAACCCGCTGCCGAACGCGCCGAAGTACAACGTCAACCTGGCCGCCCGCTACGACTTCCCGGTCAGCGACGCGGGCACCATGTTCGTGTCCACCGACTGGAACAAGCAGGGCTACACCAGCTTCGTGCTGTACGACAGCAAGGAGTTCAACTCCAAGGGTGATTTCGAGGGCGGCCTGAAGATCGGCTACTCGGGCAACTACGGTGCCTATGAAGTGGCGCTGTTCGCGCGCAACATCACCAACGAGAAGAACCTCAAGGGTGTGATCGAGAACTACATGGCCGCGGTCTACAACGAACCGCGCACCGTCGGTGTCTCGTTGAACATGAACTGGTAAGGCTTACCCCGTCGTGTAACGGAAACGGCGCTCATCGAGCGCCGTTTTTCGTTGCTCGGCATCATCCGTGCTCACGGCGTGGCGCTGACGCCCTTGCCCAGCGCTGCATCGGACGGCGCACTGGGGCCCAGCACCTGCAGCTGCATCGCCTCCATCCGCTCCAGTACCTTGCGCTGCTTGCCGTTGAGGCCGCGCGAGGTGATTGCGATGTGCTTGCGTGCAGCGTCCAGCGGCGCGGGTTGGTAGTGCACCGTGAAGCGGCGCAGGGCGCATCCCGTCAGCTTGTCGACCGGTGCGCAGTCGTTCGCGTTGAAATCGATATCGCCGTCGGCGGCAACAATGAAGGGGCTGAGCAGGATCTGCCCTTCGCGGGCAGTGAAGGCCAGTGGCGCGTGGGCCTTGGCAATGACCGCCTGGATGCGTACGGCAGGGATGTCTTCAGGGACGATCCTGTCATCCCAGTAGCCTTCGGTCGGGCGCGAGGTTTCGTAGTTCTGGGTGCCCCATGCCACGCAGTTGCCGGAGGCCACATGCACCGAGATGCAGACCTGCTGGGAGTGCTGATCGGTCAGGACGCCGGGTGGTACCCAGACCTTCTTCCAGGAATAGAAACGGTAATCGACGTCGGCCAGGCGGGTGGCGCCGATGTCCTTCGATACTTCGTCCGTAGCCCCCAGCGGCTTCAGCTTGGCCACGCGGGTGTTCAGGCGGTAGTTCTCCGCACCGTTCAGCAGATAGGTGCCCGGCGGAATCAGATGCACCTCGAACACGTCCATCAACACCGTCCGCTGCGGGCCGGTTTCCAGTTCGTTGGTGTTGAACAGCTGCACATAGCCCTGGGAGGGAATGTCCTTGTGCTGGAAGGACACCCGCGTCGAGAACCCGGGCAGGTCGGTCGAGCGCTTGCCCAGATGAAAGCCGGGGACCGGAGAGCCGATGCCTGGCCCGCCGTTGTGCACGACATACGGGGCCGGCACCAGCACGGCAACCAGACCGTCGCGGGTGGCACCGTCAATGATGTCCACCAGCTTGGCTGTGTTCTCCCTTTCCTGTGCATAGGAAAGCGGTGCGGCCTGCCCAGAGCATGCCAGGCCCAACGTGGTTAGCAGCAGTGCGCAGGCGGTCGCGATCTTGAGGGTCTGCATCGACGTCTCCTTGTCAGTACCGGTAAACCCTAGCACGGCCCCTGCAGGCTCAAGGTGCATGGCGCCGGCGTGGTCCGGCGCCCGGTGCTTCAGCGTGCCGGCAGCAGCGCCTGCAGCCGCGCTTCCAGCTCTTGCTGGCGCCAGCCGGCCAGTGCGGCCGGCCACTGGCGGCGTTCCAGATAGCTTTCCAGATGCTTGCGTGAGGCCAATACGCCATCCGGCAGGCCCAGTTCGCGGCTGCGCTCGGCGACCGCGTCCTGCAGCTTCTTCAGTGCCTGCTTGTTGCTGTCGTTGGCCGGCAGCGCCAGCGGTGCTTCGGCCTCATCGGCCAGCGGCGTATCCAGCGCCTGCCACACAGCGCCCGCGAGCTTGCGCGGTGCCTTCGGGAACTGTTCGAACAGCTTGCCCAGTGCGGCGGCATCGGCCGGTGGCGTGCGTGCCAGCGTGGCGGCCAGTTCGTTGTCCAGGATCCAGCTGCGCGGGCGGTCGCTGCTGCGTGCCTGCACATCGCGCCAGCGCAGCAGACGCAGCAGCCGATGCTGTGCGGCCGTGTCGAGGAACTGCGCCGAGCGCATCGCCAGGTGCGGCCAACGGTCTTCGTCATTGGCGACGCTGGCCAAGAGGCGCTCGCCGTCGTCGTGCAGCCACTGCTGGCGGCCCAGCGCCTGCAACCTGGCATCGATGGCGTCATGCAGCGCGAACAGGTGCTCGACATCGTCGGCGGCGTACTGCAGCTGCGACTCGGACAACGGGCGGCGCATCCAGTCCGAACGGGTTTCGCCCTTGGCCAGCGCCACGCCGGTGATTTCCGCGACCAGCTTCTGGTAGCCCATACCGCCACCGATGCCGGCCAGCGAGGCGCCGATCTGGGTGTCGAACAGCGGACGTGGCAACACGCCGCAGGCCCACTTGAAGGCGACCAGGTCTTCGCTGGCGCTGTGCATCACCTTGACGATCGATTCATCGGCCAGCCACGGCGCCAGCGCCTCCGTCATGCCGGGAATCAGGGGGTCGATCAGCAGGATGTCCTGCCCGACCGCCATCTGCACCAAGGCCAACTGCGGCCAGAAGGTGCGTTCACGGATGAATTCGGTGTCCAGGCCGATGCGGGCCGGACGCTGCTGGAAGTACGGATCCAGCTCGGCGGGGGTGGTGATCCAGATTGCCACGGGTCAGGGCCTACTACTCGGGTTTGCTCAGGCAGGGGAGAATAGCCTAACGTCGGTCCGCATCCGTGCCGAAGGAGATCCTGCTTGCGTTTTCCGCTGTCGTCCGTGCTGTGCACCGCCCTGGCCCTGGCCGGCTGCACGCCGTCGCCCTCGGCGACACCGGAGCCGGGACCGGCTGCTGGCGAAGACGCACGGCCGCAGCAAGGCATGCAGGCGGACGCGACGCAGGAGGCGGCGCAGGGCAGCGTCACCATCGCCGGTGAGGATGCCGCCGAGGATGTGCAGCGGTGGACGCCACCGCGGGTCGATCGGCAGGGGCGCAGCCTGGCCCAGCTGCGTCGCGCGGCCGAGAAGGCGTTCGCCGAAGGGCGCCTGTACGAGGACGCCGACGCGGCGGTTCCGCTGTGGCTGGCGGTGCAGGAAGAAGACCCGGATGACCGCCAAGCCCGCAACGGCCTGCAGCGCGCCCGCCAGCGCCTTCAGCAGCAGGCCGATGCCCTGCTGGTCCGGCCGCTGCAGCAGCGCGAGGCGCTGGCCGAGGCCAGCCGCCAGGCACTGGTGCTGCTGACCCTGGCGCCGAAGGATGAGAAGGTTCGCGCGCTGCAGGGACGGGTGGAGCTCGCCCAGCGCGTGGTGGCCTACAACCGTGCCGGCGAGGAAGACCTGCGTTCGGGGCGGATCGGTGAGGACGGTGACGGAGCGATCGGCAACTTCCGTGAAGCGCTGGCCCTGGATGAACACAACAGCCGGGCACGGCAGGGCCTGGCGGCGGCCGAGAGTGGCCTGATCCGCCGTGCCGAGGACGCGGCGCGGGTGCGTGACTTTGCCAGCGCCGGCACCTGGCTGGCCGAAGCCAGCAAGGTCCGTGACTCATCACCGGCCATTGCCGATGCCTTCGAACGTATCGAACAGATCCGCGCGGCGGCACTGCTGCAGCTGCGCGATGATGGCCTTCGCGAACTGGCGACGCCACAGGGCCTGAAGCCGGCGCGCGAGAAGCTGGCCGAGGCCCTGCGCATCGCCTTGCCAGGGGATGCGGTGGTGGCCCAGTTGCGCGAACGCATCGACCTGGCCACCCATTACGGCAGCTTCCGTCCCGGGCAGGTGTTCAGCGACGCCATGCGCGATGGCGGGCGCGGCCCGCAGATGATCGTGGTGCCGCATGGTGGCTTCCAGATGGGCGCGGGTGATGCCGAGCCCGGTGCCAGCGATGCCGAGCGGCCCTCGCATTATGTGCGCTTCGACCGCGGGTTTGCGATGGCGATCACCGAGATCACGGTCAGTGATTTCGAGCGCTATGTGAAGTCGACCAATGCGCGGCCGCGTGCGACCCGGCGCGGCCACTCGGTGGTCTATGACGAGCGCAGCGGCAATTTCATCCGCCGCAGCGGTGTGGACTGGCGTTCCGATTACGATGGCGCGCGCGCACTGGGCAATTCGCCGGTGATGCATGTGAGCGTGCGTGATGCCGAAAACTACGCGGCGTGGCTGTCCGAGCAGACAGGACGCAGCTACCGGCTGCCCAGCGAGGCCGAATTCGAGTACGCGCTGCGTGCCGGCAGCAGTGGCCGTTATCCGTGGGGCGACGCCGGCACGCCGCCGCCCGGCGCTGGCAACTTCACCGGCAGCAAGGATGTCTCGCCCTCGGGGCGGCACTGGCACAACGCCTTCGTCGGCTATGGCGATGGCTGGTGGGGGCCCGCGCCGGTGGCCAGTTTCCAAGCCAATGCCTTCGGCCTGCACGACATGGCCGGCAATCTCAGCGAGTGGGTGGCCGACTGCTGGCATGCCAGCTACCGGCGTGCGCCGTCCGATGGTGTCGCCTGGTTCAACCCGGGCTGCCGGTCGCGGGTGATCCGGGGCGGCAACTGGGCCAATGCGCCCGAGCAGACCCGTGCGGCCTGGCGGCAATCGCAGGACTCGGACACCACCAACGCGCGCATCGGCTTCCGTCTGGTGCGGGGCATCTGAGCATCGGGCTTCACCCGCTGCTGGCGTCCGCGCACTAAGATTGCGCCGTGCCCGCCGGCCGGCGGGGCCTGCTGGAAGACACCGATGCGCAACGATCCCTTTTCCCGCTCGCCGCAAGGCCCGCAGCGGCGCGGCCTGTTCGGCAACATCCGCTGGTGGGTGCTGCTGCTGGCAGCGGGCTATGCGGTGTTCTACTGGTTCTCCAATCGCACGGTCGATCCCTACACTGGCGAGAAGGTGATGATCGACAGCAGCCTGGATGCGCGCCAGGAGACCGCGCTCGGGCTGCAGGCCTACCAGCAGATCCTGTCGCAGGAACGGCCGATGGATCCGAATGCGCCGATCGCGCGTGATGTGCGCGACATCGCCCAGCGCCTGATCGCCAAGGTGGACGTGGTGGAGACCGCGCTGGCACAGGAGCACGGCGTGCAGCCGGCGCATTTCGCGCGGAATTTCCAGTGGGAAGTGAATGTGATCCCGTCCGAGCAGGCCAATGCGTTCTGCCTGCCGGGTGGCAAGATGGCGGTCTACACCGGCCTGGTGCCGGTGGCGCGTACGCGTGACGCGATGGCGGTGGTGATGGGCCATGAGATCGCCCATGCGCTTCTACGCCATGGTGCACAGCGGATGGCGCAGCAGAAGCTGACCCAGATCGGGCAGATGGCTGGTGCCGCCAGCGGCATGGATGCGCAGCAGCAACAGATGATGATGTCGGCGATGGGCTACGGCTACCTGCTGCCCTATGCGCGCAGCCACGAGATGCAGGCCGATGAAGTGGGGCTGATGCTGGCCGCAGCGGCCTGCTTCGATCCCCGCGAGGCGGTGCCGCTGTGGCAGCGCATGGGCCAGGCCAGTGGCGGCCAGGCGCCGCCGGAGTTCGCCTCCACCCACCCGAACCCGGGTACCCGCATCCAGAACCTGCAGGCGCTGATGCCGAAGGCGCTCGAGTACCGGCAGAAGTTCTGCGAGCAGGCAAAGTAGGGGGAGGGGCGGCAGGGCTTGCAGCCCTGCACCCGCGGTAGGTAGTGCCGGCCGCTGGCCGGCAGCAGCAACAGCGGAAGCGGGTTTCCTGAGGGATGGCGGGGTGGGTCCGGTTGCGGGAGACGCCGTAAACCCTTCCATGGGGGCTTGGCCGCGGCATCCATGCCGCGGACACTCCCGCAACCGGACCCACCCCGCCTTCGACAGTTTGCTGCGGTCTGTCGGAAATGCTCTTGGGGTCAGATCCGTTTTCCGTAGGAAAACGGATCTGACCCCGAATTGATTCGATATCTGACAGGATCTACCGTGTCGACCAAGCTCGACACCTACCAACAGTCATCGGAATCTGTCAGAGGTGGGGCGGTGTGGCTGTGCAGGACCGTTGGTGCCATCGAGCCCCCAAGGGTGAGGGCGCTTTGCTTGCGAAGCACTGCTTCGCAAGCGCCCGAACGCACAGCCGCCGGCGGCTGGGCCGGACCGCGCAGCGGGGTTTACGGCGTGTCCTGCACAGCCACACCGCCCCACCAAACCATCAGCAATCCAGAGCCGCTTTTGCTGTTGCTGTTGAGGTTGCCGGCCAGCGGCCGGCACTACCGCAGGTGCAGGGCGCAGCCCTGCCGAACGCCCCTTACTTGACCTGTACGTCGATCACGCCGTCGCCGACGCGGGCCTGCAGGGCGTCACCGGACTGTACCTGATCAAGCTTTCGCACCAGCGTACCGTCATCGCTGCGGGTCAGGATGCTGTAGCCACGCGCCACGGTCGCCAGCGGGCTGACTGCTTCAAGTGAACGCGCCAGTCCGCGCAGTCGCAGTGCATCGCGCTCCAGCAGGCGCTGCATCGCGGCCTGCGGCCGCCCGCGCAGGGCAGCCAGACGGCGCTGCATCGCATCGAGCTGGCGCTGCGGATGGTGCCCGCGCAGCACTGCCGCCGCATGACGCAGGCGCGCGGCGCGGCGCTCCTGCTGCTGGTTGAACGCCGCATGCAGGCGCCGGCCCAGATCCAGCTGGCGTCGGCGCAACAAGTCCAGCCGCGCCTGCGGGCTCTGGGCGTTCAGGCGCAGCAGGGCGCGGTCGGCGCGCTGCATCGCCTGCTGCATCGCATGCCGTTGCAGCTGCACCATGCGCGCGGCCGTGCGGCGCAGGCGCAGTGCCAGTTCGCGCTGGTCGGGTACCAGCAGTTCAGCTGCCACCGAAGGCGTCGGTGCACGCAGGTCGGCGGCGAAGTCGCTGAGGCTGAAGTCGGTTTCGTGGCCGACCGCCGAAACCACTGGGGTGTGGCTGGCGGCGATCGCACGGGCCAGGGCTTCGTCATTGAAGGCCCACAGGTCTTCCAGCGAACCGCCGCCGCGGGTCAGCAGGATCACGTCGTAGCGACCACTGGCATCGGCCGCCTGCAGCAGGCGGGTGATCTGCGCGGCGGCGCTGCTGCCCTGCACCAGGGTCGGCAGCAGGTCGACTTCCAGCAGCGGGAAACGGCGGCCGAGCACGCTCAGCACATCGCGCACGGCGGCGCCGGTCGGCGAGGTGATCACTGCCAGACGTTGTACATGCGCCGGCAGTGGCCGTTTGCGCGCCGGGTCGAACAGGCCCTCAGCCTCCAGCCGTGCCTTCAGTTCCTCGAAGGCGCGGCGCAGTGCGCCTTCGCCCGCCTCTTCCATGTGGTCCAGCACCATCTGGTACTCGCCACGGGCGTCGTACAGGGTCACCTTGCCGCGCACCAGCACGCGCATGCCTTCGCGCGGCACGAACTTCAGGTACTGCGCCTTCATCCGGAACATTGCGGCACGCAGCTGCGCACGCGCGTCCTTCAGGGTGAAATACAGGTGACCGGAGGCAGGACGCGCCACGCTGCCCAGTTCGGCCTCGACCCAGATCGCCGGGAAACTGCCTTCCAGCAGGTCGCGGGCCAGGGTGTTGAGCTGGCTGGGGGTGAAAATGTCGTTGTTGCGTGGCTGCATGGGAACGGCGTGCTGCGGGTGGAGCGGGGGCTCAGGATCGCACGTCAGCGCGCCGTGTGCTGGCCCAGCGCCCACTGCACGTGTTCACGCACCAGCGGCGAGGGATCATCGACGCGGGTCTGCAACGCGGCCAATGCTTCGGCCGAGGACGGTGCGTTGCCCAGTGCCACGGCGATGTTGCGCAGCCAGCGCTCGTGCCCGCTGCGGCGGATCGGGCTGCCCTCGGTGCGGCGCAGGAACTCGGCCTCGTCCCAGGCGAACAGCTGGTCCAGGCGCGCGGTATCGAGGTTGTTGCGCGCGCGGAAATCGGCTTCGTCGGTGCGCTTGGCGAACTTGTTCCAGGGGCAGACCAGCTGGCAGTCGTCGCAGCCGTAGATGCGGTTGCCGATCAACGGACGCATGTCTTCGGGAATGGTGCCGTCGTGCTCGATGGTCAGGTAGGAAATGCAGCGCCGCGCGTCCAGCCGCTGCGGACCGGTGATGGCCTGGGTCGGGCAGACATCGATGCAACGCGTGCAGGTGCCGCAGTGCGCCGTGGCCGGCGTGTCGATCGGCAACGGGATGTCGATGTAGATCTCGCCGATGAAGAACCATGAACCGCCATGGCGGTCGATCAGGCACGTGTGCTTTCCGATCCAGCCGAGGCCGGCGTTGCGCGCCAGTGCGCGTTCCAGCACGGGGGCGGAATCGACGAACACGCGGTAGCCCAGTGGCGCTACTTCATCGTTGATCTGCGTCGCCAGCTTCTGCAGGCGGTTGCGCATCAGCTTGTGATAGTCGCGGCCCAGCGCGTAGCGCGCCACGTAGGCGCGGCCCGGGTCGGCCAGGGTCGCCCAGGCTTCGGTGTCGTCCTTGTGGCTGTAGTCCATGCCCACTGAAATCACGCGCACGGTGCCGGGCAGCAGCTCGGCCGGTCGCGCGCGCAAGGTGCCGTGGCGCGCCATCCAGTCCATCGTGCCGTACAGGCCCTGGCCCAGCCAGTCGGCCAGGTGCGCTTCATCCTCGCCCAGTTCGATACCAGCGATGCCGCAGCGCTGGAAGCCATGCGCACGCGCCAGTTCGCGGATGCGCTGCACGGCCTGGACCGGATCGACAGGGGTGGGGGCGGGGGACATGTGCACCAGTATAAAATCCCTGCATGGCCAACCTTGCCGATCTGTTCGATTCCGCTGCCGCGCGTGCGCTTGATGCGCAGGCCTCGGCGTTGGCCGCCGACGGCGGCTGGGGCCTGATGGCGCAGGCCGGCCAGGCCGCCTGGCAGTGCCTGCTGCAGCATTGGCCCCAGGCGCGGCGGATCGGCGTGGTGGTCGGCGCTGGCAACAATGGGGGCGATGGCCATGTGCTGGCCCGTCACGCGCTGCAGGCCGGGCGCGAGGTGACAGTGATCGCCCTGCCGGGCAGGCCGCCCTCGACCGCGCTGGCACAGCGTGCAGCATCTGAATTCAGGTCCGGCGGCGGCACCATCACCGATTTCGACGGCATGCTGCCCGAGGCCGACGTCTGGGTCGATGCCCTGTTCGGGCTGGGCTTTGATCGCGCGCCGGAGGGTACGGCGCAGGCGTTGATTACCGCGCTCAACGCGCAGACTGCGCCGGTGCTGGCGCTGGATGTTCCCAGTGGCGTCGATGCCGACCGTGGGGCGGTGCCGGGCGTAGCAGTGCGCGCTGCACTGACCCTGCAGTTCATCGTGGCGCATCGCGGGCTGTATTCCGGCGATGCGCTGGATCATTGCGGGCACAAGGTCCTGGCGCCCCTGCTGTTGCCCGCGGCGGCCTGGCAAGGCGTGGTACCCGCTGCGGAGCACTGGACGCAGGTGAGGTTGCGGGCCCTGTTGCCACCGCGCCGCGCCAATACCCACAAGGGCGAATCCGGGCACGTGCTGTGCGTCGGCGGCAACCATGGCAGCGGCGGTGCCATCGCGATGGCGGCCGAAGCCGCCTTGCGCGCGGGTGCGGGGCTGTTGAGCCTGGGCACCCGCCGCGACCACGTCGGTCCACTGCTGGCCCGGTTGCCCGAGGCCATGACCCATGCACTGGAAGATGGCGATGTGCTGCCGGCGCTGCTGGACAAGGCGAAGGTGGTGGCGATCGGGCCCGGTCTGGGCCAGGACGAATGGGCACGCGCCTTGTTTGCGCGGGTGCTGGCCAGCAACAAGCCATTGGTGGTCGATGCTGACGCCCTGAACCTGCTGGCGCAGGATCCGCGCGCGTTGCCCGATGCCATTCTCACACCGCACCCGGGCGAGGCCGCGCGCCTGCTCGGCTGCAGCACGGCTGAAATCCAGGCCGACCGCTACACCTGTGCGCACATGCTGGCCGAGCGCTTCCATGCCGTGGTGGTGCTGAAGGGCGCTGGCAGCATCGTGGCAGCGCCTGGGAAAACGCCCCGGTTGATCGCTGCCGGTAACCCAGGGATGGCCGTGGGAGGCATGGGCGACCTGCTCACCGGCATCATCGCCAGCCTGCGCGCGCAGGGCCTTGCGGCCTTCGATGCCGCGGCCGCGGGCGCGCTGCTGCATGCGCTGGCGGGCGATGCAGCTGCCGCCGATGGCGCGCGCGGCCTGCTTCCTACTGATCTGCTGGCGCCGCTGCGGCGACTGGCCAACCCGGACCTCTCCCCATGACCGAATTCTTCCTTGCCGACAGCGACGCCACCGAACTGCTCGGGCAGTGGCTGGCGGCCACCCGGCCGCCGCAGGCGCTGATCGAACTGCGCGGCGACCTGGGTGCCGGCAAGTCCACCACGGCCCGCGCGCTGCTGCGCGCGCTGGGCGTGCAGGGCGCGATCCGCAGCCCCACCTACACCCTGGTCGAGCGCTATCCGCTGGCCAGTGGCGGCGAGGCGTGGCACCTGGACCTGTATCGCATCGGCCAGGCCGGTGAGCTGGATTTCCTCGGCCTGGACGAGGGCAGCGCGGTGCTGTGGCTGGTCGAATGGCCGGAACGGGGCGCCGGCGCGCTGCCGCCGACCGACCTGGTGGTGGCGCTGGAGATCGAGGGGCAGGGACGACGCGTCCGTCTCACTGGGGCCAGCGACGTAGGACATGAATGGCTGGAACGGTTGCCGCAAGGGGGCGACTTGCAGGCCATTTCTGTCGGCTGACGAGAACAAAGACCGGCAGGTTACGGATTATTAAGGAAAAAGGTGTTGCATTCCGTTCAGCGCGGTGATTGAATCCTGAGCCATGCGCCCGGGGAACCGTCTCATCGCCATCTGTGCCGCCGTCGGACTGGGTCTGGCGAGCGTCAGTGCGTGGGCGGGTGAAGTCCGACAGGTCCTGCTGAACACCGGCGCTACCGGCACCCGTGCCGAGATCTCGCTGGTCGGCAGTGGCGGCTACAAGACCCTGTCGCTGGCCGGCCCGAACCGCCTGGTGGTCGATTTCCCCGACTCCAGCGCCATACGCAACCTGAAGATGCCGGCCGCGCAGGGCGTGGTCACGGCGGTGCGTACCGGACAGCCGGTCCCGGGCACGTTCCGCGTCGTTTTCGACCTCGCCGAATCGGTGGCGCCGTTCCGCCCGCAGATGCAGCGCGAGGGCAATGAATCCAAGCTGGTGATCGAATGGCCGGGCGATGGCCCGGCCGTGGCCAGCAGCCGCCCGGCGGCGACGCCAGCCGTCCAGCCGCAGGCGCCCGCGGCGGGAGCTGCACCTGTACCGACTCCGGCCGAGAGCGCGCAGTCGCGCACCGATGCCGCGCGTGCCACGGCCCTGCTGACCGCACAGGTACAGCAGCAGGCCAGCGCCACTGCCGCCGCACCAGCCACGCCGACCCCGGCACCGACCACCGCGCCGGCCCAGGTTGCTGCGGCCGGTGTCACCGCCAGCAGCACGCCGTCGTCCTCGCCGGCCGCGATCCTCGCCGGCCAGCGCACCGCAGCGGTGGTGACCACGCCGCCGGCCACCGTGCCTACACCGGCACCGACGCCGGTGGAACCGCCGCGTCCTGTCATGCCCAGCGATGCGTCGCGTATCCGCATGCAGGCGGGCATGCGCCACCTGGTGGTGGCGATCGATCCCGGACACGGCGGCCAGGACCCGGGTGCGATCGGCCCGACCGGCAAGCGCGAGAAGGATGTCACTCTGGCAGTGGCGCGCGAGCTGGCCCGCCAGGTCAACGCCACGCCAGGCCTGAAGGCCTACCTGACGCGCGACAGCGACGTGTTCATTCCGCTGCCTATGCGTGCGCAGAAGGCGCGTGCGAACAAGGCGGACATCTTCATCTCGATCCATGCCGACGCGGCCGAAAACCGCTCGGCCACGGGCTCATCGGTCTACGTGCTGTCGACCAAGGGCGCCTCTTCGCAGCGCGCCCGCTGGCTGGCGGACAAGGAAAACGCGGCCGACCTGGTCGGTGGCGTGCGCCTGCAGCAGACCGAAGGCACCCTGGCCAACGTGCTGCTGGACCTGGCGCAGAGCGGCTACATGAAGGCGTCCGAAGACGCGGCCGGCCACGTGCTGGGCGGCCTGAAGCGGATCGGCAACAACCACAAGCCGAACATCGAGCGCGCCAACTTCGCGGTGCTGCGCACCTCGGACATGCCGGCGATGCTGGTGGAAACCGCGTTCATCTCCAATCCGGATGAAGAACGCCGCCTGATGGACCCGGCGTACCAGCGCAAGATCGCTGGCGCCGTGCTGGACGGCGTGCACACCTTCTTCAGCCGCCAGCCGCCGCCGGGGACGTTGTATGCGGCCCGCGCCCAGGCCGAGATCGACGCGGCCGGCACCATGGCCGGCGGCAGCAAGTAAGCCGCCGAAGGCGGGTTGCTGCTTTCCGTAGAGTCGAGCCGCGCTCGACTGGGCCTTGTCGGTAGCCCGCAGTCGAGCATGGCTCGACTCTATCCTCGGCAGCTCCGCTATCATCGACCCATGAAGTCTGCTGCCCATCACCTCCCATGAGCGCGCCCGGTCCGCGCCCGATCCGGCCGTTGCCGGAGATCCTCATCAACCAGATCGCCGCTGGCGAAGTGGTCGAACGGCCCGCGTCGGTGGTCAAGGAACTGGTCGAGAACGCGATCGATGCCGGCGCCAGCCGCGTCGACATCGATCTGGAAGAGGGCGGTGTGCGCCTGATCCGCATCCGTGACAATGGCAGCGGCATCGCACCGGAGCAGCTGCCGCTGGCGGTATCGCGCCACGCCACCAGCAAGATCGCCGACCTGGACGATCTGGAATCGGTGGCAACGCTGGGGTTCCGCGGTGAAGCGCTGCCTTCGATCGCCTCGGTCAGCCGCTTCACCCTGGCCTCGCGCCGCGCGCATGACGAGCACGGTTCGGCGTTGCAGATCGAAGGCGGCAAGATCGGCGAGGTGACCCCGCGCGCGCACGCGCCGGGCACCACGGTGGAAGTGCGCGAGCTGTTCTACAACGTGCCGGCGCGGCGCAAGTTCCTGCGCGCCGAGCGCACCGAACTGGGCCATATCGAAGAGTGGCTGCGTTCGCTGGCGCTGGCACGGCCGGATGTCGAGCTGCGCGTGTCGCACAACGGCAAGGCCTCGCGTCGTTACAAGCCGGGCGATCTGTATTCCGATACACGCCTTGCCGAAACGCTGGGCGAGGATTTCGCCAACCAGGCCGTGCGCGTGGACCACAGCGGTGCCGGACTGCGCCTGCATGGCTGGATCGCGCAGCCGCATTATTCGCGCGCGAGCGCCGACCAGCAGTACCTGTACGTCAACGGTCGCTCGGTGCGTGACCGCAGCGTCGCCCACGCAGTGAAGATGGCCTACGGCGATGTGCTGTACCACGGCCGCCAGCCGGCCTATGTGCTGTTCCTGGAACTGGATCCGACCCGCGTCGACGTCAACGTGCACCCTGCCAAGCACGAAGTGCGCTTCCGTGATTCGCGGCTGGTCCATGATTTCGTCTACCGCACGCTGAAGGATGCGCTGGCCGATACCCGCGCCGGCATGTCGGCGCAGGAGATCGGTGCCGGTGCTGCGCAGCCGGTGGATGCCACGGCCATGCCGATGGCATCGAGCGCAGGCGCGTCGGGATTCGGGCTGGTGCGTGGGCCCGCGCCGGGTGCCGGCTCGGGAGGTGGTGGTGGCGGATTCTCCGGATGGCGCCCGCAGCAGCCGCTGGGCCTGCAGGTGGCCGATGCACCGGCTGCCTATGCCGCGCTGTATGCCGCACCGGCCGGCGCCGAGCGCGGTGCTGCGCTGCCGCCGATGCCGACCGAGAACGGACTGCCGGTCACCAGTGCCGACGCAGGCGTGCCGCCGCTGGGCTATGCGATCGCGCAGCTGCATGGCATCTACATCCTGGCCGAGAACGCCGAAGGCCTGATCGTGGTCGACATGCATGCGGCCCACGAACGCATCGGCTACGAGCGCCTGAAGAACGCGCACGATGGCATCGGCCTGCAGTCGCAGCCGTTGCTGGTGCCGATCACGCTGGCAGTGGGCGAGCGCGAGGCCGACACCGCCGAGAGCGAAGCTGAAACCCTGGCGGCGCTCGGCTTCGAGGTGACCCGTGCCGGCCGCGGTTCGCTGCACGTGCGCAGTATTCCGGCATTGTTGGCGCATGCCGAACCGGAAGGGCTGCTGCGCGACGTGCTGACCGACCTGCGCGAGCATGGCCAGAGCCGCCGCGTGGCCAGTGCACGCGACGAACTGCTTTCGACCATGGCCTGCCACGGCGCGGTGCGTGCCAACCGGCGCTTGACCCTGCCGGAAATGAACGCGCTGCTGCGCGACATGGAAATCACCGAACGGTCCGGCCAGTGCAACCACGGCCGACCGACCTGGGCCCGTTTTTCGCTGGCGGAGATCGACCGCTGGTTCCTGCGCGGACGTTGAGGGGAGCATCGATGCGTTATCGGGGAATGGCGGGCCTGCTGGCCGCCGTGGTGTTGGCCGCCTGCAGCCCGGCAACACCGCCGGTGCCGACGGCCGCTGAAGATCCGGCCTACGCGGCCGCGCAGCAACAATGGCGTGTAGCGCGCTACCAGGACCTGACCCGGCCCGATGGCTGGACGGCGCTGGTGGGCCTGCACTGGCTGCAGAACAAATCGCATTTCGTTGGCAGCGGCGCTACCAACGGCATCCGCCTGACGGTTGGCCCGGACAAGCTGGGCCTGCTGCGTCGCGAAGGGACGCAGTGGTGGTTCACGCCTGAAGCCGGTGTCGATGTCAGTCATGATGGCCTGCCGGTGCGCGGCCGCATCCGCGTTGACACCGACAAGGACGCGCAACCGACGCTGCTGGCCTTCGATGGCGGCAAGGGCCAGCTCAGCATCATCCGCCGGGGGCCGCGGGACGCGCTGCGGGTCAAGCATGCCGATGCGCCTGCGCGGCGTGACTTTGCCGGCCTGCAGTACTGGCCGGGCGGCGTGGACTGGCAGGTGCAGGCGCGCTTCATCGCGCACCCGCCGGGCAAGACCCTGCCGATCGTCGACATCACCGGCCTGACCACCGAGATGCCCAATGCCGGCGCGGTCGAGTTCGAACGCGATGGTCGCAGCTGGCGGCTGGAAGCGATCGGTGCGCCCGGGCAGCCGCTGTTCCTGATCTTCGCCGACCGCACCAGCGGCCGCGGCAGCTATCCGGCCGGGCGCTACCTGGATACCGATGCGCCCGCCGCAGACGGCACCGTGCGCATCGATTTCAACCATGCCTACAACCCGCCGTGCGCGTTCACCGCCTACGCCACCTGTCCGCTGGCGCCACCGGAAAACCGGCTGGATCTGCGCGTGGAAGCGGGCGAGAAGGCGTACCACCTGCCTGAAGGAGAAGGCTGACCATGCCGATCAAACACCTGTTCCGTGCCGCGCTGCTGATGGCGGCGTGCGCGATGGCACCCCTGGCCACTGCCCGCGATGCGCCGGGCACCACGGCTGCGGCCGCGACCGCCGCGGCGGCCAAGCCGCCCGTACCGCTGTTGTGGAAAGTCACCGGCCCGGGCGATGCACGCGTCTACCTGCTGGGGTCGTTCCACCTGCTGAAGCCGCAGGACTACCCGCTGTCGCCCGATGTCGAGCAGGCGTTCGAGGCCTCGCAGCGGGTGGTGTTCGAGCTGTCGCCGGAAGACATGCAGTCGCCGCAGCTGGCCAGCCGCATGGTGCAGGCCGCGACCCGCACCGATGGCAGCGAGCTGAAGCGTGATCTGGATGCGCCGACCTGGCAGAAGCTGCAGGCCTTTGCTGCCCAGAACCAGCTGCCGCTGGCGCAGATGCAGGGCATGAAGGCCTGGTTTGTCGGCCTGAGCATTTCGGTCGGGCAGATGCAGAAGCTGGGCCTGGACCCGGCGCTGGGCCTGGACCGTCACTTCATGGAGCGTGCGCAGAAGACCGGTCGCAAGACGGCGGGCCTGGAGGACATCGATACCCAGATCGGCATGCTTGACGGGATGACGGTGCAGGAGCAGCGGCAGATGCTGGCCGAAGCGCTGGACCAGGCCGGCAAGGCCGATGAGCAGGCGCGGCTGCTGCATGATGCATGGCGTCGCGGCGACGAGCGCCTGCTGTGGACCAAGATGGCGGCGGAGATGCGCCAGCAGTATCCGCAGCTGTACCAGCGCATCAACACCGGGCGCAACGATGCCTGGGTGCCGAAGCTGCAGCCGTACCTGCAGGCCGGGCAGGGCGGTACGCTGGTGGTGGTCGGCACGCTGCACCTGCTGGGCAGTGATGGCGTGGTCGAGAAGCTGAAGGCCAAGGGCTACAAGGTCGAGCGCGTGTGCACGGGGTGCAAGGCGCAACGCTGACGCATCGTTGGCGCGATGCCAAACAGAACGGCGCGCCAGGGGCGCGCCGTTTTCGTATCAGCCGTAGCTGCCGTTCAGCGGCGGGTCTTGCCGCCGGTGCCGGTGCCCGGTTCGCCGGGCTTGTTGCCGGTGCCGGTTCCCGTTCCGGTACCGCCGGGGCGCGGGCCACCGAAACCGCTGCCCATGCTGCGCTGGAACTCCTGCCACAACTCCAGGTTGCGCTCGGTCAGCTGGTTCATCATCGCCCACGGGGTCTGGCCCAGCAGGTTGCCCATCTGCTGGCGGAACTGCTGCTGCTGGTCGAGGAAGACCTGCATGCTGCGCTCCAGATAGTTGCCCATGAAGCCCTGCAGGGAATCGCCGTAGAAGCGGATCAGCTGGCTCAGCAGCTGGGTGGACAGCATCGGTTCGCCGTCCTGTTCCTGGTCGGCGATGATCTGCAGCAGGACCGATCGAGTGAGGTCGTCGCCGCTCTTGGCGTCGCGGACTTCGAAGTCTTCACCATCCAGGATCAGCTGGCGCACGTCCTCGATGGTGATGTAGCTGGAGATCTCGGTGTCGTAGAGACGGCGGTTCGGATACTTCTTGATGATGCGGGTCGCAGCCATGAAGCGGTACTCGTCACAGTAGACGCGCAGCATGGCGCAGTGCAGCAGCGGTTGCAACCGCCCCAGCCCCCGCCAGGCTTGGCTTTCAGGGGCGATCATGTTGCGCAACAAGGGTTTGCGTGCTGCGCAGCATGACCATCGGCAGGGGCCGCCGGTGCATGCCGCGGCGCCCCGTGCGCGGCTCACCAGCCCATGTGGTGGCCGCCGTTGATGTCCAGGTTGCTGCCGGTGATCCACGAGGCTTCCTCGGCCACCAGGAAGGACACGCCATAGGCGATTTCTTCCGGCTTGCCGAGGCGTCCGGTCGGGATGTCGGCGATGATCTTGGCGCGCACGTCCTCCGGAACCGCCATCACCATGTCGGTGGCGACGTAGCCGGGCGAAATGGTGTTGACAGTGATGCCGAAGCCGGCGTTCTCGCGGGCCAGCGAGATGGTGAAGCCGTGCATGCCGGCCTTGGCCGCAGCGTAGTTGGCCTGGCCGTACTGGCCCTTCAGGCCGTTGATCGAGCTGATCTGGATGACCCGGCCCCAGCCGCGGCGGCGCATGCCCTCGATGACCGGCCGGGTGACGTTGAACACCGAGTTGAGATTGGTGTTGATCACATCGTGCCACTGGTCCGCGCGCATGCGGTGGAAGGTGGTGTCACGGGTGATGCCGGCGTTGTTGACCAGGATCTCGACCGGGCCCAGCTCGGCCTCGACGGCGCGCACGAGTGCTTCGGCGCTGTCCGGATCGGAGACATCGCCCGGGAAGATCGCCACGTGGTAGCCGCGCTCGGTCATCGCCTGCTGCCAGGCGCGGGCCTTGGCCTCGTCGCGGTAGTTGGTGGCGACCCGGTGGCCCTGGTCGGCCAGGCGTTGGCAGATGGCGGTACCGATGCCGCCGGTTCCGCCGGTGACCAGTGCGACGCGAGATGTCATGGAGTGCTGTCCGGGTATCAGGTGGGGGAAGGGGGATTCTGCAACATCGGCGCGGAAAGTGCGCCGGCCGGCAACAGGATGTCGGTCCGCGGCAGCCGCGCCGGGTCGAACGCCCGTTGCGCAGCCTCCAGCAGCGCATCCCGGTCATCGGCGCCGTCCAGTGCGGCAGGCGCCTGGTCCAGCAGCTGCCAGAGCGCGCGCAATACCGGCACCGGCCGCGTGCTGTCCACCGGCAGCGACGCCAGCGACTTGGACAGTTTGTGCCCCGGTGCATCGAGCAGCAGCGGCAGGTGCCAGTAGCGTGGCACGGCCAGGCCCAGCGCCTGCTGCAGCAGGATCTGCCGCGCGGTGGAATCGAGCAGGTCGGCGCCGCGCACCACTTCGGTCACGCCCTGTTCGGCGTCATCGACCACCACGGCCAACTGGTAGGCCCAGCAGCCATCTGCACGGCGCAGCACGAAGTCGCCAACCTCGGCATGCACGTCCTGGTGCTGCGGCCCGCGCAGGCCATCATTGAAGTGCACGATGCTGCCGCGTGGCACGCGGAAGCGGACGGCAGGGTCCGGTCGTGGCTGTCGCGCAACGCAGCGGTGGTGGATGCCGCCGCTGGCGGCCAGTTCGCTGCGGCTGCAGTGGCAGACAAAGGCCAGATCGCTGGCCAGCAGCACGTCGAGCGCGGCCTGGTAGGCCTCCCCGCGCGCGCTCTGCCACAGGACCGGGCCGTCATGGGTGAGGCCGAAGGCGGCCAGCGCCTGCAGTTGTGCCTCCGCGGCGCCAGGCACCGTGCGCGGCGGATCGACGTCTTCAATGCGCAGCCGCCACAGGCCGCCGTGATGGCGGGCGAGCAGCCAGCTGCCGAAGGCGGCAAGCAGGGATCCGGGGTGGAGCAGGCCGGTCGGCGAGGGCGCGAAGCGGCCGCAGGAAATGGGGGAGGTCATGCTGGCTGAATCGTCGGTCAGGTTGGCGCTTGAATTCAAGCTGACCACACCGCAAATTGACTGGTATCGACCCCTTCCGAGCCGGATTTTCCCATGTTTACCCGCATTGCCCTGTTCCTGGCGACCAACTTCGCGGTCCTGATCCTCGCCAGCATCGTGATGTCGTTGCTGGGGGTCAATCCGAGCCAGATGAGTGGCCTGCTGGTCATGGCCGCGATCTTCGGCTTCGGTGGCTCCTTCATCTCGCTGCTGCTGTCCAAGTGGATGGCCAAGCGCTCCACCGGTGCGGTGGTGATCACCGAGCCGCGCAACCAGACCGAGCGCTGGCTGCTGGCCACCGTCGAACGGCAGGCCAAGGCGGCCGGCATCGGCATGCCCGAGGTGGCGGTCTATGACGGCCCGGAGATCAATGCCTTCGCCACCGGTGCCAACCGCAACAACGCGCTGGTGGCGGTGTCCACCGGCCTGCTGCACAACATGAGTGAAGACGAGGCCGAAGCGGTGCTGGGCCACGAGATCGCCCACGTCGCCAACGGTGACATGATCACCATGGCACTGCTGCAGGGCGTGTTGAACACCTTCGTGATCGTGCTGGCCCGCGTGGTCGGCGGCATCATCGACAGCGCGCTGTCGGGCAACCGCGAAGGCGGCGGCCGCGGCTTCGCCTACTACATCATCGTGTTCGTGCTGGAGATGGTGTTCGGCCTGTTCGCCACGATGATCTCGATGTGGTTCTCGCGCCACCGCGAGTTCCGTGCCGATGCGGGTGGTGCCTCGCTGGCGGGCCGCCAGAAGATGATCGCCGCGCTGGAGCGCCTGCAGCTCAACCACGGCCAGAGCACGCTGCCGACCCAGATTGCCGCCTTCGGCATTTCCGGTTCGACGGCCAAGAAGCTGTTCATGAGCCACCCGCCGCTGGAAGAGCGCATCGCCGCGCTGCGGGCGTCGACGGCGGCGTAAGCCACCGCTCCACGGTAGTGCAGGAACGCCTGGCCCCGCGCCGGGCGTTTTTGTTTGCGCGATGCATTGCTGATGCCGGATCGTGCCCGGCGGATCGTTTCCGCGCCTGCGGGGAGGTGTCACTTTCTTTGCTCGTGCAAAGAAAGTAACCAAAGAAACACGCCGCCGGGGCGCGAGCCGACGTGCTGCGCACGCCGGTACCCTGCGCTCCTCTGCCCGTCGAGGGACGGTGCGGGAACTCGCTGCGCTCAGACACCCGCACCTCTTCGCCCTCGCCGGACCTGCGGTGCTCGGCTCGCTCAAGGCGGACCCAAGGTCAAATGCCACAGCTGCACCCAGTACATCTTCGCGACGCGTGGATGCTGTTGTTCTTGATCTTGACCTTCCAGTCCGCCTTGAGCGAGCCGAGCATCGCAGGGGAATCAGGGGCGAAGAGGCGCCGGTGTCTGAGCGCAGCGAGTTCGGCGCCGTCCCCTGATTCTCCGAGAAGCGCAGGGAACCGTCGCGTAGCGACGGCTCGCGGCCGGCGGAGCGTTTCTTTGGTTACTTTCTTTGCGCGCAAAGAAAGTGACACCCCTCCGCGGTCGCGGAAACGACTCTCCGTGCGCGCAAACGAAAACGGCACCCTCGCAGGTGCCGTCTCCATGAACCGCATTACGCGAAACCTCAGAACTTCGCGTCGAACTCCGCCGCATAGCCGGTGTTGACCAGCACCTTCTGCAGCGACTCGGCCACCTTCAGGTTGCCGGCCACGATCTGGTGGGTCTCCGGGCCACGGTTGTCCATGCGGCCCAGGGTCGCGCCCTTGAAGTCGCAGACCTTGCCACCCGCCTCGCGGACCAGCAGCAGGCCGGCGGCGATGTCCCACGCCTTCACGCCGGCTTCGAAGTAGGCGTCGGCGCGGCCGCAGGCCACGTAGGCCAGGTCCAGTGCGGCCGAGCCGGTGCGGCGGATGTCCTCGCCGTGCACCAGCAGGGCGTCAACCGCCTTCAGCTGGGCGCTGGCACGGCTGCGCTCGCGCGGCGCGAAGCCGGTGTGGATCATCGTGCCTTCCAGGTCCTTGCGATCGGCCACGCGGATGCGGCGGTCGTTCAGCACGGCGCCAGCGCCACGGCTTGCGGTGAACAGTTCATTGCGCAGCGGGTCGAAGATGACCGCATCGGTCGGTTCGCCATTCTCGACCAGGGCGATCGACACGCAGTAGTGCGGCACGCCGCGCAGGTAATTGCTGGTGCCGTCCAGCGGGTCGATGACCCACATCTGGCGGCGCTCGCCCTGCACGCCACCTTCTTCGCCGAAGATGCCGTAGTCCGGGTAAGCGCGCTTGAGTTCCTTGACGATGACCTTTTCCGCGTCCGCATCCACTTCGCTGGCGTAGTCCATCCGGCCCTTCTGCACCACGTTCAGTGCCTCGAGCTTGTTGATGTTGCGCAACAGGACGTTGCCGGCGAGGCGGGCGGCCTTGACCATGACGGTGACGGCGGGTTTCTGCATGGCGTGGGCTCCCGGAAAGGCAGAAGAGATGGACTGGCGGGGGAAAAGAGCGGGTCCGGCGCAGTGGCCGGCCGCACAGTTTACCATTGGTCATCGTCCAGCTCGACCTTTTCCCTGTTCATGTCCCAGTTTCCCGCCGCCACCCGCCTCCGATTCGTCCTGGTCGGTACCCAGCACCCCGGCAACATGGGCGCTGCCGCCCGTGCCCTGAAGACCATGGGCCTGGCCCGCCTGGTGCTGGTCGCCCCCGAAAAACCGCTGGACGAGGAGGCTTTCCGCCGCTCGGCCGGTGCCGAAGACGTGCTGGGGGACGCCCCGGTGGTGGCCACCCTGGCCGAGGCCGTGGCCGATTGCCGACTGGTGCTGGGCTGCACCGCCCGTGCCCGCCGCGTCCAGCTGGAGGAGTACCTGCCGGCCGATGCCGCCGCCCGTGCGGTGGCCAAGGCGGGCGAGGGCGCCGAGGTGGCGCTGGTGTTCGGTCGCGAGCGCACCGGGCTGACCAACGAGGAACTGCAGCTCTGCCATGCGGCGGTGCATATTCCATCCGACCCGGCGTTCAGCTCGCTCAACCTGGCAGCCGCGGTGCAGGTGCTGGCCTATGAAACGCGCATGCAGCTGCTGGGCGCGCAGCCGGCCGCCGACGCCGAGCCGGGTTTCCGCGAACAGGCCGCCAGCCATGAGCAGATGGAGAGCTTCTTCGCCCAGCTCGGCGACACCTTGGACGAGATCGATTTCCACAAGGGCCGCGCACCGGAATCAGCGATGCGCAAGCTGCGCCGCCTGTTCCTGCGCAGCGAGCCGAGCGAGCAGGAAGTGCGCCTGTTGCGCGGCATCCTGGCCGACACCCAGCGCATGGCGCGACTGGCACAAGCGGGCAACAAGGACAGCTGACGACGTTCTCATTTTTTCGGGTAGTCTGTCCGGATACCCAGGGGGGATGAAGCCTGTGTCGGGTCTGCGAAGGGCAGTGCAGAGGGGACTGCTGAGCCTGGTCATGATCCTGCTGGCCGGGACGGTGCATGCAGCACCGGACCCGGTGCTGGTGCTGGGCCGGATCAGCGATGATCCCAAGGCCCATTACGAGCAGCTGCAGCCGTTGCTGGACTATGTGGTGGCACGCATGCATGACGTCGGCATCAAGGAGGGGCGGATCCTGATGGCGCGCGACCCGCAGCAGATGGCCAGCTATCTGCGGCGGGGGCGGGTCGACTGGGTCACGGAAACGTCGGGTACGGCGGTGGCACTCGGCCAGCGCAGTGGCGCGCGGCCGTTGTTGCTGACCGAGCGCAATGGTGTGCGTGAGTACCAGACCGTGTTCTTCGTGCGCCGCGACAGTCCGGTCCAGCGCATCCAGGATATGCGTGGGCATCGCCTGGCGTTGCAGAACACGGCGTCCACCAGTGCCTACCTGGTGCCGGTGATGACGCTGCTGCAGGAGGGGCTGGCGCCGCAGATCCTGGCCGGCGTGTGGGACATGCCGGGCCGGGACAGTGTGGGGTATGTGTTCGCGCGCAGCGAGTTGAACATCGCTACGTTCGTGCACAAGGGCGTGGTTGACGTGGGGGCGGTGAGCAGCGTGGACTGGAACGACGAGCGACGGATGCCGGCGGCATTCCGGCGCGACTTCCGCGAGCTGCTGCGCACCAGGCCCTACCCGCGGGCGGTGGAGATGGTGCGCGCCGACCTCGACCCGCGGGTGCGTGACCGGCTGCAGGACGTCCTGCTGCAGGCGGCCAGTGACCCGCAGGCGCAGGGGGCGTTGCATCGGTTTTTCGGTACTTCCGGTTTCCACCGCGTCGATGCGCATGCGCAGCAGCGGCTGGATGAATTGAAACAAGGATTGACGCGCGTGCGGATGGAAGTGGAATGAAGTGGCTCGGCTCGGGAATGCAGGCCCGGTTCCTGCTCGCGATGGGCGGGGCGATGGTCGTGGTGGTGGCGATCCTGGCAGTGTTGCTGGGGCGGCAGGCGGCGATGCAGGGCGAGGTGCGCAACCTCAGTGGTGGCGTCATCCATGAACTGTTCGACCGCAGCGTGCGCAGCCGCGGCGAAGCGATGGCGCGCGAGCTGTCCGACGCGCTGGCCAACCCGTTGTACTACCGCGACCTGGACCAGGTCGGTG
This sequence comes from Stenotrophomonas sp. YJH_SMC_131, assembly GCF_059367975.1. NCBI lineage: Bacteria > Pseudomonadati > Pseudomonadota > Gammaproteobacteria > Lysobacterales > Lysobacteraceae > Stenotrophomonas > Stenotrophomonas sp. YJH_SMC_131. The sequence goes on from NZ_JCAFRJ010000002.1 coordinate 578,531, forward strand.
CGCTGGTGCGCAGCACCGCACGGCAGCCGGTCGTGCGCTATGTGCTGGTGTTCGACGACCGTGGCCGGCTGGTGCATGACGGCTCGATCGAGGTGTCCGGCTTCGGCCAGCCGATGGCCGACCCGCTCGCTCCCAAGGCCGCGGTGGCGCAGGCGCTGGTGGTGCAGGAATCGCCCAAGGTGCTCGACAACACCATGCCGATCATGGTCGGCAACCAGCGCATCGGCGGCGTCCGCGTCGGCATGGCGCTGGACGAGGTGCAGCAGCGCGAACAGGCAGCCAATGCCACGCTCGGCGAGCGCCTGCAGCAGGTCGGCAGCCGCCACCTGGGCTGGCTGCTGCTGATGCTGGGCCTGCTGGTGGTGATCGGCGTGGCGGTGATCCTGTACGTGCAGCGCACCCTGGTGGCGCCGATCCGGGACCTGGCCGCTGCGGCACGCCGCATCGAGGCTGGCGACTACCAGGCGCCGCTGGCCGAGAACACCCGCAATGACGAGGTCGGCGAGCTGGTGCGCGGCTTTGCCCGGATGCGCGATTCCATCGCCCGCCATGACCGCGAGGTGCGGCGCATGGCCTATACCGATGCGCTGACCGGGTTGACCAACCGGCTGGCGTTCCGGGAAGCACTGGACCATCGCCTGATGGCGGCGCGCGCATCCAATCATCGGCTGGGCCTGCTGTTCGCCGATATCGACGACTTCAAGCGCGTCAACGATACCCTCGGCCACGAGGCCGGTGACGAAGCGCTGTTGCAGTTCGCACAGCGCATCGGGCGCGCGGTTGCCGAAGCGGGAGGCGATGAGGCGCTGCTGGCCCGCTTCGGCGGCGACGAGTTCGTGATCCTGGTCGGCGATGGCGACGTGGCCGCGAACGCCCGGCTGCTGGCCGAGGTGCTGGTGCGCGAACTGGGCAAGCCGCTGGTGGTACAGGGCAGGGAGCTGTTCCTGGGGACCTCGATCGGCGTGACCCTGTTCCCGGACGATGCCGCCGATGCGACCACGCTGCTGAAGAACGGCGACATCGCCATGTACCAGGCGAAGATGGCCGGCAAGAACTGCTACCGCCATTACAGCCGGGCGATGGACCATGCGGTCGAGCGCCGCGTGCACATGGAGCAGGAACTGCGCGGGGCCTGGGAGCGCGGCGAGCTGCGCCTGGCCTACCAGCCGATCTTCCGCATGCGCGACCGCCGCATGGTCGGCGTCGAAGTGCTGCTGCGCTGGCAGCATCCGACCCTGGGTACGATTCCGCCGTCGGTGTTCATCGAAGTGGCCGAGCAGAGCGGGCTGATCGAGATCATCGGCCCGAAGGTGCTGCGTGCGGCCTGCATGGAAGCCTCGCAGTGGCCACGGGGTGCGGGCGGCGACGATCTGTTCGTGTCGGTGAACGTATCACCGCGGCAGCTGCGCGGCGGCGAGCTGCCGGCGCTGGTTGCACAGTGCCTGCATGAGTCCGGGCTACCGGCCTCGCGCCTGCACCTGGAGCTGACCGAAACCGCAGTGATCGGCGACGAGATGGTTGCCGCGCAGCTGCTGGACAAGCTGCACCGCACCGGCGTGAAGGTCTGGCTGGATGATTTCGGAACGGGCTTCTCCGGTCTCAGCCACCTGCGCCAGGTGCCGGTGGACGGCGTGAAGATCGACAAGAGTTTCGTGGCCGACATGCAGCGCGATCCCGACGATCTGGCACTGACCACGGCCATCATCGCCATGGCCCACGCGCTGGGCATCACGGTGGTGGCCGAAGGCATCGAGCAGCAGGCGCAGTTCGAACTGCTGGTGCAGCGCGGCTGCGATCTTGGCCAGGGCTACTGGCTGAGCCACCCGGTGACCGCCACCGAAGTGGTGCGGATGATCGAATCGGGTCTCTGACCGACGGTTGTTGTGTCGGGGTCAGATCCCTTTTCCGCAGGAAAAAGGGATCTGACCCCCTGCGGAATTACAGCGGGCGCTTGCTCGGGTCGCCGGGCAGTTCGCGCACCAGCTTGGGAATCAGGTAGCCGGACAGGCGTGCGGTCAGGCCGGCAATCAGCGCCTTGGCCTGGCTGTCGTCCACTTCGAAGTGGGCCACGCCCTCGACCCGGTCCAGCTGGTGCAGGTAATAGGGCAGCACGCCGGCGGCGAAGCTGCGCTCGCTCAGGTCCTGCAGGGCCTGCACGCTGTCGTTGACCCCGCGCAGCAGGACGGCCTGGTTCAGCAGCTGGGCGCCGACGCCGCGCAGGCGGCTCATCGCAGCGTCCACGCTGGCGTCGAACTCATTGGCATGGTTGGCGTGGACCACGATCGCCAGCGGCCACGGCAGGCTGCCCAGCCAGGCCAGCAGCTCCTCGTCCACGCGCTCCGGCAGCACGATCGGCAGCCGGGTGTGGATGCGCAGGCGGCGGATGTGCGGGATCGCGCGCAGCGCATCGGTCAGCTCGGCCAGCTTGTGCGTGGCCAGTGACAGCGGGTCGCCGCCGGACAGGATGACCTCGTCGATGTCCGGGTCGGCCGCGATGGCCGCTACGGCCTCCTGCCAGCCGCCCTTGGCGGCGTTTTCCGCGGCATAGTCGAAGTGGCGGCGGAAGCAGTAGCGGCAGTTGATCGCGCAACTGCCGGTGGCGACCAGCAGGGCGCGTCCACGGTACTTCTGGATGACGCCGGTGGCCTTCCTGGCGGCACCATCACCCACCGCATCGAAACTGAACCCGGGTGCCGGGCGCATTTCCTCGTCGACGGGCAGCACCTGGCGCAGCAGCGGGTCGGCCGCGTCGCCCACGCGCATGCGCGCCACGAAGCCCTCCGGCACGCGCAGCGCGAACTGGGCAATGGCCGCCTCCGAGACACCCAGCGCGGCCGGGTCCAGCTGCAGCCGGGCCAGCAGGGCGTGCGGGTCGCGCAGCGCCTGGCGCCAGAGCTGCTGCCAGCGCGCGGGCGCGCCTGGCGACTGGGGCCGGGGGAAGGCGGAAAGCTGCATGGAGAGGGGGCCTGCGGTTATCATGGGGGCAGAAAAACAGTCGCCCACCGGCACCCGGTGGGCTTTCCATTCTAACGGCTCGCCGCACCCGCGGCGTTTTTGCCACTCAGGAGTTTACGCATGGCCAGCTACGGCATGAACGACGTCAAGAACGGGATGAAGATCCTGGTCAACAACCAACCGGCCGTCATCATCGACACCGAATACGTCAAGCCGGGCAAGGGCCAGGCCTTCACCCGCGTGAAGTACCGCCTGATCAAGGACGGCCGTACCCAGGAAGTGACCATGAAGTCGACCGACTCGCTGGATGCAGCCGACGTCGTCGATACCGACATGAACTTCATGTACAGCGACGGTGAGTACTGGCACTTCATGGACCCGGAATCCTTCGAGCAGGTCCAGGCCACCAAGGCCGGCATGGGCGGCGCCGAAAAGTGGCTGAAGGGCGAAGAGTCCTGCGTGGTCACCCTGTGGAACGGTGAGCCGATCTTCGTGCAGCCGCCGAACTTCGTCGAACTGAAGATCACCGAAACCGATCCGGGCGTCCGTGGCGACACCTCGGGCGGCGGCGGCAAGCCGGCCACCCTGGAAACCGGCGCCGTGGTCCGCGTGCCGCTGTTCGTCAACCAGGACGAAGTGATCCGCGTCGACACCCGTTCGGGCGAATACTCCGCACGCGTCAAGTAAGGTTCCGGCCATAGGCCGACCTTGCGGTAGTGCCGGCCGCTGGCCGGGTACGCGCCAGCACATTCGCGCTGGCGCTCCCATGATCTGCTTCGGCAGATCATGGGCCCCGCTTCACGGGTCTCCAGACCCCGCCGCTTCGCGGCAGCCCCTGACTCAGGGGCGTGTCCCCCAGAAGTATCTCGCCGCCCCCCAGCCAGTGAGCCCGCATGAGCGATAGCCCGCACCTCCCCGAAGCCTGCGACCTGCTCATCGAAGCCGGTTACGTCGTTCCGATCGAGCCGCATGCGGTGGTGCTGGAAGACCATGCCGTTGCCGTGCGTGGCAGCGAGATCGTGGCCATCCTGCCGCGTGCCGAGGCGCGCGCACGCTTCCGCGCCACCCAGGTGGTGAGCCGACCCGAGGCTGCGCTGATGCCGGGCCTGGTCAACGCGCACACGCACAACCCGATGACCCTGCTGCGCGGCGTTGCCGACGACCTGCCGCTGATGACCTGGCTGCAGCAGCACATCTGGCCGGTGGAAGCGGCGGTGATCGGCCCCGAATTCGTTGCCGACGGTACCACCCTGGCCATCGCCGAGATGCTGCGCGGCGGCACCACCTGCGCCAACGAGAACTACTTCTTCGGCGACGTGCAGGCCGCGGTCTACAAGAAACACGGTTTCCGCGCGCTGGTGGGCGCGGTCATCATCGATTTCCCCACCGCCTGGGCCAAGAGCGACGACGAGTACTTCGCCAAGGCCGGTGAACTGCACGACCAGTGGCGCACCGATCCGCTGATCGGCACCGCGTTCGCGCCGCATGCGCCTTACACGGTCAATGATGCCAACTTCGAGCGGGTACGGATGCTGTCCGACCAGCTCGACATGCAGGTGCACCTGCACACCCACGAGACCGCGCAGGAAATCAACGATTCGATCAGGCTGCACGGCCAGCGCCCGCTGGCGCGGCTGGATCGGCTCGGCCTGGTCAACGACCGCCTGATCGCGGTGCACATGACCCAGCTGACCGATGCGGAAATCCACCTGTGCGCCGAACGTGGCGTCAGCGTGGTGCATTGCCCGGAATCCAACCTGAAGCTGGCCTCCGGTTTCTGCCCGGCCTGCGCCCTGCAGCGCGCAGGCGTGAACCTGGCGATCGGTACCGATGGCTGCGCCAGCAACAACGATCTGGACATGTTCAGCGAGAACCGCACCGCGGCGATCCTGGCCAAGGCCGTGGCCGACGACGCCACTGCACTGGACGCGGCAACCACGCTGCGCGCGTCCACGCTGGGTGGCGCACGCGCGCTGGGCTTCGGCGACCGCATCGGCTCGATCGAAGTCGGCAAGCAGGCCGACCTGGTCTGCGTTGATCTGTCCGCGCTGGAAACACAGCCGCTGCACAACGTGCTGTCGCAGCTGGTGTACGCCACCGGCCGCCAGCAGGTCAGCGATGTCTGGATCGCCGGCAAGCCGAAGCTGGTGCAGCGCGAGCTGGTCGGCATGGACCTGCCGGGCATCATCGCCAACGCGCGCCAGTGGCGCGAGCGCATCCGCCATATCCGCGCCTGAACCCTGGCGCCGCAAGGACATCCCCCATGACTGCCCCCCACGCTTCCTCAAATTTCGATCAGGCCGAGCTGGACAAGTTCGCTGCGCTGGCCAACCGCTGGTGGGACGCTGACGGCCCGCAGAAGCCGCTGCATGCGCTGAATCCGGTGCGCCTGCAGTACGTGGCTGACCGCGTGCCGCTGCGCGGCGCCCGCGTGCTCGACATCGGCTGCGGTGGCGGCCTGTTGAGCGAAGCGCTGGCCCAGGCCGGTGCTGACGTCACCGCCATCGACCTGGCCCCGGAGCTGGTCAAGGTCGCGCGCCTGCATGCGCTGGAAAGCGGCGCCCAGGTCGATTACCGGGTGCAGGCGGCCGAGGATCTGGCCGCCGAGCAGCCGGGCAGCTTCGACGTGGTCACCTGCATGGAAATGCTGGAGCACGTGCCGGACCCGGGCGCGATCATCGAGGCCTGCAAGCGCCTGCTGAAGCCGGGCGGCCACCTGTTCCTGTCGACCATCAACCGCACCGCCGCCGCGTTCGCGGTGGCGATCGTCGGCGCCGAGTACGTGGCGCGCCTGCTGCCCAAGGGCACGCACCACTACCAGGAATTCATCAAGCCGGCCGAGCTGGCGCGCTGGCTGCGCGAGGCCGACCTGCAGCTGGTAGATGTCAGCGGCATGGCCTACGAGCCGTGGCGCAACCATGCCCGCCTGAGCAGCCGCACCGACATCAACTACCTGGCCTACGCGGTCAAGCCGGCATGACCGCCGCCCGCTTCCCGCGTGCGGTGCTGTTCGACCTGGACGGCACCCTGCTGGACAGCGCGCCGGACTTCGTCGCCACCTGCAACGCGATGCTGGCCGAGCGTGGTCGTGCGCCGATCAATCCGGCGGTGCTGCGCCCGGTGGTCTCCAAGGGCTCGCGCGCGATGGTCGGGGCCGCTTTCCCGGACCTGGATGCCGCTGCGCGAGATGCACTGATTCCGGAATTCCTGCAGCGCTACGAAGCGCTGATCGGCCAGCACGCGGTGCTGTTCGATGGCGTGGCCGGCATGCTTGCCGCGCTGGATGACGCCGGCACCGTGTGGGGCATCGTCACCAACAAGCCCGAGTACCTGGCGCGGCTGATCCTGCCGCAGCACGGCTGGCAGCAGCGCTGTGCAGTGCTGGTCGGCGGTGACAGCCTGGCCGAGCGCAAACCTCACCCGCTGCCGCTGCTGCACGCTGCGCAGGCCATTGGCGTTGCCGCCGAAGACTGCGTGTACGTGGGTGACGACGAGCGCGACATCATCGCCGCGCGGGCCGCGGCCATGCCGTCGGTGGCAGCCCTGTGGGGCTACCGCCTGCACAGCGACGATCCGCTGGCCTGGCAGGCCGACGTGCTGGTCGAGAACGCTGAACTTCTGCAACTGGCCAGTCTCTGGCCGACCCGGCCGGCAGCCCCGGCCCAGCCGTAAGGAATGGTGTAGTGAGCAGTACCGCGCTGGACAGTTTCCTCGACAAGTGGCGCAGCCGTTGGCCAGAATGGTCAGTGGCCGCCCCGTTCGTGGCCGAATCGCAACGCGAGCTCGCAGTGGCGTGGTTCGCGCTGCTGCAGGAGTTCGACGACATGCTCAACACCAGCGGCGATCCGCTGCCGGCCGACGCCAAGCTGGCGTGGTGGGGCGAGGAGCTGCGCAGCTGGTCGGGACATCGCTCGCGCCATCCGCTGGGCAGGCTGCTGGAGCCGGTGCGTGCGCCATGGGCCCAGTTGGCCGAAGCACTTCCGGATCTGGTTGAAGCGCGCACGGTCGCGCTGGATGCGGCCGGCGCCGAGCGCGCGCTGGCGAACTACGCCGAGGCCGTAGCCGCGGTGGAGGCGGCCTTGTTCGCTGACAAGCCGCGCACCGGCGCCGGTCGTGCGGTGCAGCTGCAGACCCTGGCGCAGCGCCTGCAGGACGCTGGCGTGGCCGGTGTGCCGCGCAGCCTGCTGGACGAGGACGCCAGCAATGCCGCACAGCGCTGGGCGCAGCATCTGTTGAAGGGGTGGGGCACCCGCGTGCCCGGCCCGCGCCCGCGCCGTGTGTGGTCCAGCCTGGCGCGTGCGCGGGTGGCGGCACAGGCCGCAGGCAAGCCGATCGAGGCCACCCCGGTGCGCACCCTGCTGCGCGTGTGGTGGGCCGCGCGCGGTTGATCCAACGTACCTGGTAGTGCCGGCCGCTGGCCGGCATCCAGCAGGGCGCGGAAGAGGATGAGGTTGCCGGCCAGCGGCCGGCACTACCGTTACTTGCGCTCCAGCACCAGCAGCGGGTCGATACGGGTCTCGAACCAGTTCATGCCCCAGTGCAGGTGCGGGCCGGTGGCACGGCCGGTGGCGCCGACCGCAGCGATCACCTGGCCCTGTTCAACCCGGTCGCCGACCTTTACGTCGATGCGCGAGAGGTGCAGGAAGTTGGAGCTGACCCCGAAGCCGTGGTCGAGCAGCAACGTGCCGCCGGTCAGGTACAGGTCCGGGCCGGCGAAGGTGACGATGCCGGCGGCCGGTGCTTTCACCGGCGTGCCGGTCGGCACCGCGATGTCCATGCCGGAATGACCGGCACCGGGCTGGCCGTTGTACACGCGGGCATTGCCGAAGCGGCCGCTGATGCGGCCCTGCACCGGCCAGATGAAGGTCTGGGTGAAGTCGGTGCGGTCGTCATCGCGGGCGCGTGCGGCAGTCACCTGCGCCTGTTCGCGCTTGATCCGCTCGGCAATTGCCGGCGGCGGGTTGACCGTCTTCGGCGGCACGCCATTGACCCGCTCTGTGGGCCAGTCGCGCGGCGTCACCGCAATGGTCGCGGTCTCGCTGCCACCATCGGGGCGCTGCACCTGCACGCGCAGCGGGCCCTTCTCGTCACGGCCGATGCCGAACACCACGCTGCCGTAGCCGCTCACCCGCAGCTGGCGACCGGCGTACTGCACGCGGCTGCCGGCGGGAACCTTGCCGATCACCAGTGCGCCCTGCGACGCACTGGCCGGGAACACCACGCGGCTGTCGATCAGGCTGCCAATGCCATCCTGCGCCTGCGCCGCGGGTACGGAAAACAGGGGCGCGGCCAGCAGCGACCCGATCAGAAGTGCCGAGCGCATCAGCGGTCGTAGGTCATGCGCTGGCCGGCGGGTTCGCCCACCAGGTTGCTGCCGTCCCACACCAACTGGCCGTTGACCCAGGTGGAGGCGACGCGCGAACGGAAGGTGGTGCCCTCAAACGGCGACCAGCCGCACTTGGACAGCACGTCCTCGCGCTTGACCGTGAACGGCACGTCTTCGACCAGGACCAGATCGGCGAAGTAGCCTTCGCGCAGGAAACCACGTTCTTCCACGTCGAACAGCTGCGCCGGGGCGTGGGCGAACTTCTGCACCACCTGCTCGCGGGTCAGCTTGCCTTCGTGCACGCGCTCCAGCGCGGCCACCAGCGCGTACTGCACCAGTGGCAGGCCGGAGGGGGCCTGCGCGTAGGGCTTCTGCTTCTCTTCCCAGGTGTGCGGCGCGTGGTCGGTAGCCAGCACGTCCAGCACGTCGGCGGCCAGCGCAGCGGTGATCGCCTCGCGGTCGGACACTTCCTTGATGGCCGGGTTGCACTTGATCAGGTTGCCCTTGGTCGCATAGTCCGGGCGCGCGAAGTGCAGGAAGTGCACGCAGGTTTCAGCGGTGATCTGCTTGCGGCTGCCATCGGCGCGGATCAGCGGGCCCTTCTCGAACAGCGCCAGTTCATCGGCGGTGGAGATGTGCAGCACGTGCAGGCGGGTGCCGTGTTTGCGCGCCAGCGACATCGCCAGGCGGGTCGACTTGATGCAGGCTTCGCGCGAGCGGATGTCCGGGTGCATGTCCGGGGTCAGCGCATCGCCGTACTTTTCCTGGAAGGCCTTCAGGTTGGCATCGATCATCGGCGTGTCTTCGCAGTGCGTGATGATCGGGGTCGGGCATTCGCGGAAGATCGCGTCCAGCGTTTCGGGGTTGTCGACCAGCATGTTGCCGGTCGAAGCACCCATGAACACCTTCACGCCCGGCGCCTTCTTCGGGTCCAGCGCACGGATGGCGTCCAGGTTGTCATTGCTGGCGCCGTGGTAGAAGCCGTAGTTGGCCCAGGCGCGGCCGCGCGCGAGCTCGTACTTGGCTTCCAGGATGGTCGAATCCAGCGTCGGCGGGTTGGTGTTGGGCATGTCCATGAAGCTGGTCAGGCCACCGGCCACGGCCGCCGCCGATTCGCTGGCGATGTCGCCCTTGTGGGTCAGGCCCGGTTCGCGGAAGTGCACCTGGTCATCGATCATGCCCGGGAGCAGCCAGCGCCCGGCCGCGTCCACCACCTGCTCGCCGTCGCGCGGCGCCAGCCCGTTGCCGATCTGCGCGATGCGGCCGTTCTCGATGCGCAGGTCGCCGTCGAAGGTGCGGCCTTCGTTGACCATGCGGGCATTGGTGATGAGGGTGGAGGACATGTCAATGTTTTCCTGTGCAACGGCAAGAGGGGGCGTTGGGGGACTCGGGCACGGGGTCGAAGCCGCCGGGATGGAACGGGTGGCAGCGGCCCAGCCTGCGCGCAGCCAGCCAGCTGCCGCGCAGCGGGCCGTGCCGCGAGATCGCGTCCATCGCGTATTCAGAACAGCTCGGCACGAAACGGCAGCGGGGCCCCAGCAAGGGGCTGATGAAGCGCTTGTAGAAGCGCAGCAGGGCGATGAGCAGGCGCGAGATCACCCAGTCATCTTATGCCAGTTGGCATGAAGGCCGCATTTGTGCAGGATGGGCCGTTGGTCGCATGTCGCCGATGGCCTGCGACCGGTACCAGCACCGTCGGGTGCTGGCCAGGTTCCGTACCGCGCAAGGCGGTCCGTGTTCGTCGGACTGCCCATTGGGCGCCTTGGCTCCAGGACTGAATGGAGCAGGGTGCCGAGGTTGCTGCTGCGGGTCGGGTAGGCTATAAAGGCCCGCTTTCCCGGGCCCCGGGGAATCCAAGGAAGAGCGTTTCGTGGCTGCTAAAAAAACTGCAAAGAAGGCCGCAACGGCCGCCAAGAAAACCGCCAAGCCTGTTGTGAAGAAGTTGGCGGCAAAGCCCGTTGCCAAGAAGCCGGCGAGCAAGCCGGCGACCAAGGCAGCGTCCTCGCAACCGGCGGCCAGGAAGGCCACCGCAAAGAAAACGCCGGTCAAGGCAACCAAGCCGGTGGCGAAGAAGGCCGCTGCGCCCGCCAAGGCCAAGCCAGCCGCTGCCAGCAAGAAGGCGCCGGTGAAAAAGGCCGTCAGCAAGGCTGCGCCGGTGAAGAAGACCGTCGCCAAGCCGGTGGTCAAGAAGGCAGCAGCCAAGCCGGCGCCGAAGGCGGTGGTGAAGAAGGCTGCAGCCAAGCCGGTCGCCAAGCCGGCGGCAAAGAAGGTGGCTGCGGCCAAGCCGGTCGCCACGCCTGCCGCTGCAAAGAAGGTTGCCAAGAATGTTGCCGCACCGGCCGTAAAGCCGGCCCCGGCCCCAGTAGTGAAGTCCGCACCGAAGCCTGCTGCCAAGCCGGCTCCGGCCAAGCCTGTCCCGGCCAAGACCGTGGCAGTGGCAGCAGCCCAACCGGCCCCCAAGCCGGCCCCGGCCGCCGCTCCTGCCGCTTCGAAGGCCCCGCAATCCAAGAATCCCGTGCCCGTTTCGAAATCGCCTGCCAAAACCGCCGTGAAATCCGATTCCGCCCCGAAGACCGTGTCGCGCCCTGTCGGCAAGGTTGCCGTGGCCGTCGCCGCCCGCTCGGCAGCACCGGCCCCGCGCAGCAAGTACAAGGTGGTCGAATACAAGACCGACGAGGCCACCGGCCGCCCGATCCTGCCGGCTGGCTACAAGCCGTCCTCGGAAGAGGAATACATGAGCCCGCTGCAGCAGGAGTATTTCCGCCAGCGCCTGCAGAACTGGCGCGCGGACCTGGTGGAAGAGTCCAAGCAGACCATCGAGAACCTGCGCGAGGAAGTGCGTGACATCGGCGACGAAGCCGAGCGCGCGACCCGCGAAACCGAGAACTCGCTGGAACTGCGTACCCGCGACCGCTACCGCAAGCTGATCGGCAAGATCGACAGCACCCTGAAGCGCCTGGAAGCGGGCGACTACGGTTACTGCGTCGACACCGGCGAAGAAATCGGCCTGGAGCGCCTGGAGGCGCGCCTGACCGCCGAGCGCACCATCGATGCCCAGGAGCGTTGGGAGCATCTGCAGAAGCAGCAGGGCGACTGATTCCTGATCGTTGTCTGGTCATGCAGAAAACCCGGCTTCGGCCGGGTTTTTTGTTGGGTTCGAGTTGGCTGTGTAGAGCGCCTTCCGGGTATCGGGTGGAGCCTGCGGGTGGGTCCGATGTAGAGCCGAGCCCACGCTCGGCTCAGGCCGAAGCCGGAGGGCAAGGAAGAGCAAAAGCAAAAGCAAAGGCAGCCAAGCATGGCTTGGCTCTATCAGGAGCGGTCATGCGTGCGCTCGCGGCTGTTGAGTCCGCCTTGTAGCGAGCCGAGCACCGCAGGGGAATCAGGGGCGAAGAGGCGGCTCTATCCTGTAGAGCCGACTGCTGGTCGGCTGGCTCTCTGCGTCGTCCCCTGATTCACCGAGGAGCACAGGGCACCGGCGCGCAGCGCCGGCTCGCGGATGGCGGCGTGTTTCTTTGGTTACTTTTCTTTTCGCGCGAAAAGAAACGTGACACCCCACCGCGGTCGCGGAAAGAGCCCGCCGGGCATGGCCCGGCGCGTGGGCGCACGGAAATACGCAGCCGAGCATGGGCTCGGCTCTACAGGCTCACTGCAGGTCGCGAAGATTCAACTTCCGCAGCGTCGGGTTCTTCCACGCGGTGATCCCGGCCACGCTCAGCACCGCGAACCCGCCCAGCACCACGGCCGGTACCAGGCCGAGCAGCTTCGCCATCGTGCCGGCATAGAACGCGCCCAGCTCGTTGGACGAACTGATGAAGATGCCGTTGATCGACGATACGCGACCGCGCATTTCTTCCGGCGTGGCCAGCTGCAGGATGGTCGAGCGGATCACCACCGAGACGCCATCGAAGGCGCCGTAGAACAGCAGGATCAGCGCCGACAGCCAGAAGTGCTGCGACAGCCCGAAGCTGATCACGCACAGGCCGAAGCCGGCCACCGCGAACAGCAGCACGCGGCCGGCATTGCGGTGCAGCGGGTGGCGGGCCAGCCACAGGCCCACGCACACCGAGCCCAGCGCCGGCATCGCGCGCAGGATGCCCAGGCCTTCCGGGCCGTGGTGCAGGATTTCGTGCAGGAACGCCGGCAGCATCGCCACCACGCCGCCCAGCAGCACCGAGAACATGTCCAGCGCCATCGCGCCGACCATGATCCGGTTGCCGACCACGAAGCGCGCGCCTTCGGCGATGCTCTTGAAGATCGGCGCGGCAGGGCCGGTGTGCACCGGCTCCTCCACTTTCAGCGTGGCCAGACAGGCCATCGCCACCAGCGCGAAGGCGGTGGCCACCGCGTAGGACAGGCCCTTGCCACCGAAGCCGACCAGCACGCCGCCCAGTGCCGGGCCGGCGATCATGCCGGCCTGGAATACCACCGCGCCCAGGCCGGCGCCACGCGCGAACTGGTCACGGGCCAGTACGCGGGCGAACAGGGCGTTGTAGATCGGCGACAGGAAGGCGCGGACCATGCCGGTCAGCGCAATGGCTGCGTAGATCGGCCACACGCCGTCGATCGGCAGCCAGCCCATGGCCACGCTGGTCAATACCAGTGCGGTGGCGATCAGTCCGCAACAGGCGACCATGCCCAGGCGGCGGCGCGGCAGGTGATCCACCAGGTAACCGGCGAACGGCGCCACGCAGAAGAACGGCAGCACCTCGGCCAGGCCGATCAGGCCCAGCGAGAACGGATTGCGGGTGACTTCGTAGATGTGCCAGCCGACGGTGACCGCGACCACCTGGTAGGACAGCATCGCGAAGATGCGGTACGCCAGCAGCCTGGCGAAACCGGGCCGGGACAGCAGGCCCAGCGCGCTGTCTTCGGCTGTGGCAGGCTCGCTCACGACGGGTCGCGCTGCAGCTGGGCCTGCGCGGTCTCGCGGATGAAGGCCAGCATCGCCGCCACGCCGTTGCTGCGGGTCGGCGAGAGGTGGCGGGCCAGGCCGATGTCCTGGATGTAGCTCGGCTCGGTAGCCAGGATCTCCTGCGCCGAGCGCCCGGAGTACACACGCAGGGCCAGGAAGATCAGGCCGGAGACAATCGCCGAATCACTGATGGCATGGAAGCGCAGCGACTGCGCGTTGCCTTCGGGCACGATCCAGACCATCGACTGGCAGCCGAGCAGGCGATGCTCTTCGGTCTTCCATTCTTCCGGGAAGGCCGGCAGCTTGCGGCCGAGGTCGATCAGGTACTGGTAGCGCTCGGACCAGTCGCCGAAGAAGCCGAATTCCTCGGCGATGGCGGCCTGTGCCTCGGCGGCGGTGGGTTCAAGCGGGAACGGGGAGTCGGTCACAACAGTCTCTACGGTGGGGGCGTGGCCGGCGTACCGGCCACGGGGCAGGGCGGGTCAGCCGCGCTTGCGCGACCAGCGCACGCCCTGCGGGGTGTCTTCCAGCACGATGCCTTCGGCGGCCAGCTGGTCGCGGATGGCGTCGGAACGGGCGAAGTCGCGCGCCTTCTTGGCAGCGGCACGCTCATCGATCAGGCCCTGGATGCGGGCATCGTCGCCGCCGTCGCTGGCCGCAGTGCCGAACCACTGCGCTGGATCGGCCTGCAGCAGGCCCAGTGCCAGTCCGGCGCCGAGCAGTTCACCCTTCAGGCGCGCCTGCTCGGCCGGATCGGTGGCACGACGCGCATCGGCGGCGATGCGGGCCACTTCGGCCAGTGCCTGCGGGGTGTTCAGATCGTCATCCAGAGTCGCTTCGACCGTGGCCGGGATCGCAACGACCGCCTCGACTGAAGCCAGTTCGCGCAAGGTGCCGTACAGGCGGTCCAGGGTGCGCACCGACTGTTCGATCAGGCCATCGGACCAGTCCAGCGGTTGCCGGTAGTGGGCCGACAGCAGGGCCAGGCGCAGTGCTTCCGGCGGGTGCTGGCGCACCAGGTCGTGCACGCGCTCGATGTTGCCCAGCGACTTGCTCATCTTGGCGCCGCCGAAGTTGAGCATGCCGTTGTGCAGCCAGAAGCGGGCGAAGATCTTGCCGCCGTGGGCGCACTCGCTCTGCGCAAGCTCGTTCTCGTGGTGCGGGAACTGCAGGTCGACGCCGCCGGCATGGATGTCGATGGTCTCGCCCAGGTGGGCGGCGGCCATTGCCGAGCACTCGATGTGCCAGCCCGGGCGGCCACGGCCCCAGGGCGACGCCCAGCCGGGCAGGTCGTCGCTGGACGGCTTCCACAGCACGAAATCACCCGGATCACGCTTGTACGGGGCCACGTCGACACGGGCGCCGGCCAGCATTTCGTCCGGATCGCGGCGCGAGAGCTTGCCGTAGCCATCGAAGCTGGCCACCGCGAACAGCACGTGGCCTTCGGCAGCGTAGGCATGCCCGTTGGCGATCAGCTGCTCGATCATGGTGATGATCTGCGGAATGTGCGCGGTCACCTCCGGCTCGATGTCCGGCGGCACCACGCCCAGCGCGGCCATGTCCTCACGGTAGGCGGCGGCGAACCTGTCGGTGATGGTGCTGATCGGTACGCCCTGCTCGCGCGCGGCGGTGTTGATCTTGTCGTCCACGTCGGTGATGTTGCGCGCGTAGCGCAGGCCACCGAAACGGCGCCGCAGCAGGTCGGCCAGCACCCCGAACACCACCGGGCCACGGGCGTTGCCGATGTGCACGTAGTTGTAGACCGTCGGGCCGCACACATACAGGGTCGGACAGGCCGGATCGAGCGGGGTGAACGGTTCGAGCTGGCGAGTCAGGTTGTTGTGCAGGCGCAGGGTCATGGGGCTGTGGCTGGGGGACAAGCCTGTGATTTTAGAACGTGTCGGCCCCCTTTGGGGGCACCCGTTGCCACCGGTGGACGCCGGGGCCACCCGGGGTGGGGTGGGCAGGAGCGGCGTGGACGGGTAATGTTCAGCCCCTTGCGCTCGCCACTGCCTACACTATTGCCGTGTCCTTGCTCCCGTCGCCAATGAAATCCACCGCGTTGCTGACCCTGGCCTGCCTGTCGGCGCTGCCCGCCGTGGTGCTGGCGCAGGAGGCCGAGCCCCGCAACCGGGTGGTGATCGTTGAGAACGTGAAGTTCGACTACGCCCAGGTGCTGAACGTGGAGCCGGTGTTCCAGACCCTGCGCGCGACCCGCACCGAGGAGCACTGCGAGCCGGTGTCGACCCGGACCCTGGCCCCGGTGAACGTGACCGGCGAGGAGCCGGTCGAGGACAAGGGCCGGATCAGCCGCTTCTGGGACTCGGTGCGCTCGATGTTCAAGCGCAGCGACGAAGAGGCCGTTGAGGAGCCCGGAGCCGAGACGCCGGCCCCGGCACCGGCCAACACTGGCCCGATGCTGACCCGCGACTGCCGCATCGTGCCGGTGGGGCGTGAATTCCGCCGGCCCATCGCCTACGACGTGGATTACGTCTACAAGGGCACCAAGTACCGTTCGCGGCTGCCGGAAGACCCCGGCAACCGGCTCAAGATCCGGGTGTCGATCACGCCCTGGGTCGGCCCGGAGCAGGGCACGGCCAGCAATCCCTGATTCTGGGACCCCGGCCCTTGCGCCGGCCTCGGCCGCATGCAAAGATGGTTGACCATGAAGCTCACCGACTTCCAGCACGACAGCAGCGCAGCCCGACAGGCGTCGGGCATGACCTCGCGTGCGCGTCGACCGGAACCCCACATCCTCGCTGGGTAACCGGAGCTTTTTGCTGTTCGTCCGAAAAAACCCAGCCCGCCGGCTGGGTTTTTTCGTTTCCGCGCTTCAAATATGCATCTTCTGAAAGCTGCAACTGCAACCTTCCCGCTCCACCTTTGATTCCTGTTTTCCCTTCCACCGCGTCGAAACCGGCGCCGCCACGCAAGGAAAGATGATGTCCCCCAAGCACTTCCTGAACACCCAGGACTGGAGCCGCAGCGATCTCGACGCGCTGTTGACCCAGGCGGCGCTGTTCAAGCGCAACAAGCTCGGCGACCAGCTCAAGGGCAAGTCGATCGCGCTGGTGTTCTTCAACCCGTCCATGCGCACCCGCACCAGCTTCGAACTGGGCGCGTTCCAGCTCGGTGCCCACGCGGTGGTGCTGCAGCCGGGCAAGGATGCGTGGCCGATCGAGTTCAACCTCGGCACGGTGATGGACGGCGATACCGAAGAGCACATCGCCGAAGTGGCCAAGGTGCTGGGTCGTTACTGCGACATCATCGCCGTGCGTGCGTTCCCCAAGTTCATCGACTGGGCCTACGACCGCCAGGACATCGTCCTCAACAGCTTCGCCAGGTACTCGCCGGTGCCGGTCATCAACATGGAGACCATCACCCACCCGTGCCAGGAGCTGGCCCACATCATGGCCCTGCAGGAGCACTTCGGCACCCAGGACCTGCGTGGCAAGAAGTACGTGCTGACCTGGACCTACCACCCCAAGCCGCTGAACACCGCCGTTGCCAATTCGGCGCTGACCATCGCCACCCGCATGGGCATGGACGTGACCCTGCTGTGCCCGACCGCCGACTACATCCTCGACGAGCGTTACATGGGCTGGGCCGAGCAGAACGTGGCCGAGAGCGGCGGCTCGCTGAAGATCAGCCATGACATCGACAGCGCCTACGCCGGCGCCGACGTGGTCTACGCCAAGAGCTGGGGCGCGCTGCCGTTCTTCGGCAACTGGGAACCGGAGAAGCCGATCCGCGACCAGTTCAAGCACTTCATCGTGGACGAGCGGAAGATGGCGCTGACCAACAATGGTGTGTTCAGCCACTGCTTGCCGCTGCGCCGCAACGTGAAGGCCACCGACGCGGTGATGGATTCGCCGCAGTGCATCGCCATCAACGAGGCCGAGAACCGCCTGCACGTGCAGAAGGCGATCATGGCGGCGGTTGCCGGGCGCTAGATCGAACAAGGGGTAGAGCCGACCGTTGGTCGGCTGCTCCCGCAGTGGCGCATCCAATATTCCAGCCGACCAACGGTCGGCTCTACCGAATTCCCATCCCCCAAGTGGACCTGACCCCCATGAGCAACAAAGACGTCGTTCTCGCCTTCTCCGGCGGCCTGGATACCAGCTTCTGCGTGCCGTACCTGCAGGAGCGCGGCTACAACGTGCACACCGTGTTCGCCGACACCGGCGGCGTCGATGATGAAGAGCGTGACTTCATCGAGAAGCGCGCCGCCGAACTGGGCGTGGCGAGCCACCTTACCGTCAACGGTGGCCCGGCCATCTGGGAAGGCTTCGTCAAGCCGTTCGTGTGGGCCGGCGAAGGCTACCAGGGCCAGTACCCGCTGCTGGTCTCGGACCGCTACCTGATCGTCGATGCCGCGCTGAAGCGTGCTGCCGAGCTGGGCACCAACATCATCGCCCACGGTTGCACCGGCATGGGCAACGACCAGGTCCGCTTCGACCTGGCCGTGAAGGCGCTGGGCGACTACCAGATCATCGCGCCGATCCGCGAGATCCAGAAGGAACACACCCAGACCCGCGCCTACGAGCAGAAGTACCTGGAAGAGCGTGGCTTCGGCGTGCGCGCCAAGCAGCAGGCCTACACCATCAACGAGAACCTGCTGGGCCTGACCATGTCCGGCGGCGAGATCGACCGTTGGGAAGCTCCGGGCGAGGGCGCGCGTGGCTGGTGCGCACCGCGCAGCGAGTGGCCGGAGCAGGCCCTGACCGTGACCCTGAAGTTCGTTGAAGGCGAAGCCGTCGAACTGGACGGCAAGGCGCTGCCGGGCGACCAGATCCTGGCCCAGCTCAACAAGCTGTTCGCGCCGTACGGCGTGGGCCGCGGCGTCTACACCGGCGACACCGTGATCGGCCTGAAGGGCCGCATCGTGTTCGAGGCCCCGGGCCTGGTTTCGCTGCTGGCCGCACACCGTGCGCTGGAAGATGCGGTGCTGACCAAGCAGCAGAACCGCTTCAAGCCGGACGTGGCGCGCAAGTGGGTGGAGCTGGTGTACGAAGGCTTCTACCACGACCCGCTGAAGACCGACATCGAAGCCTTCCTGAAGTCCTCGCAGGCCAAGGTCAACGGCGAAGTGGTGCTGGAAACCCGTGGTGGCCGCGTCGATGCGGTGGCCGTGAAGTCGCCGCACCTGCTCAACACCAAGGGCGCCACCTACGCGCAGTCGGCCGACTGGGGCGTGGAGGAGGCTGAAGGCTTCATCAAGCTGTTCGGCATGAGCTCCACCGTTTACGCGCAGGTCAACCGCGGTTGACCTGTGACGGGGTGCCGGCCGCTGGCCGGCGCCTCGCAACGTCGATGGAGGGTAGTGCCGGCCGCTGGCCGGCTCGTGGCACGGCTGGATCATTGCGGAGCCGGCCAGCGGCCGGCACTACCGATTTCGAACCCTACGGATATTCAGACACATGCTTGAACAGACGCTCGATCACCTGCAGGCCCTGGTGTCCTTCGACACCCGCAACCCGCCGCGTGCGATCACCACCGGTGGCATCTTCGATTACCTGCGCGACAACCTGCCCGGCTTCAACGTCGAGGTGATCGACCATGGCGCGGGCGCAGTCAGCCTGTACGCCGTGCGCGGGACGCCGAAGTATCTGTTCAACGTGCACCTGGACACCGTGCCGGACTCGCCGCACTGGAGTGCCGACCCGCATGTGATGCGCCGCCTGGACGACCGCGTGGTCGGCCTGGGCGTGTGTGACATCAAGGGCGCCGCCGCTGCGCTGGTGGCGGCGGCCAATGCCAGCGATGGCGATGCCGCCTTCCTGTTCTCCAGCGACGAGGAAGCCAACGATCCGCGCTGTATCGCCGCGTTCCTGGCCCGTGGCCTGCCGTATGAAGCGGTGCTGGTGGCCGAGCCGACCATGAGTGAAGCGGTGCTGGCGCATCGTGGCATCAGCTCGGTGCTGATGCAGTTCGCCGGCCGCGCCGGCCATGCGTCCGGCAAGCAGGACGCGGCCGCCAGCGCGCTGCACCAGGCCATGCGCTGGGGCAACCGTGCACTGGACCATGTGGAATCGCTGGCCTCGGCCCGCTTCGGCGGGCTGACCGGGCTGCGCTTCAACATCGGTCGCGTCGAAGGCGGGATCAAGGCCAACATGATCGCACCGGCTGCTGAGGTGCGCTTCGGGTTCCGCCCGCTGCCGTCGATGGACATCGATGGCCTGCTGGCGACCTTCGCCGGTTTCGCCGAACCGGAAGCCGCCGTTTTCACCGAAACGTTCCGTGGCCCCAGCCTGCCGGCCGGTGACATCGCCGAGGCCGAGAACCGCCGCCTGCTGGCGCGCGATGTGGCCGATGCGCTGGAGCTGCCGATCGGCAACGCGGTGGACTTCTGGACCGAGGCCTCGCTGTTCTCCGCCGGTGGCTACACCACGCTGGTGTTCGGCCCGGGCGACATCGCCCAGGCCCACACCGCTGATGAGTTCGTGACGCTGGAGCAGCTGCAGCGCTACACCGACGCCGTGCATCGCATCATCGCCGCCGGCGCCTGATCGACCCTACAACGCCGCCCGGCCCTGGCCGGGTGGAACTGCAACGCGGCGACCGCCGCCTGTGACGAAACCGAAATGTCTCCTGCCCTCCAGCCCCACCGCCAGACCCGCCAGACCATCGTGCGCCTGCTTTCCAGCATGGCCAGCGCGAAGGAGATCAGCCAGTACCTCAAGCGCTTCTCGCAGCTGGACGCCAAGCGCTTCGCCGTGGTCAAGGTCGGCGGCGCGGTGCTGCGCGACGACCTCGACGCGCTGACCTCTTCGCTGTCGTTCCTGCAGGAAGTCGGGCTGACCCCGATCGTGCTGCACGGTGCCGGCCCGCAGCTGGATGCCGAACTGTCGGCCGCCGGCATCGAGAAGCAGACCGTCAACGGCCTGCGCGTGACGTCGCCGGAAGCGCTGGCGATCGTGCGCCGGGTGTTCCAGCAGTCCAACCTGCGCCTGGTCGAGGCGCTGCAGCAGAACGGCGCGCGCGCCACCTCGATCACCGGCGGCGTGTTCGAGGCCGAGTACCTGGACGTGGACACCTACGGCCTGGTCGGCGAGGTGAAGAAGGTCAACCTGGCACCGATCGAGGCCAGCCTGCGTGCCGGGTCGATCCCGGTCATCACCAGCCTGGGCGAGACCGCTGGCGGCCAGATCCTCAACGTCAACGCCGACTTCGCCGCCAACGAGCTGGTGCAGGAACTGCAGCCATACAAGATCATCTTCCTGACCGGCACTGGCGGCCTGCTGGACGAGCAGGGCAACGTGATCGATTCGATCAACCTGTCCACCGAGTACGACCACCTGATCGCGCAGCCGTGGATCCACGGCGGCATGAAGGTGAAGATCGAACAGATCAAGGATCTGCTCGATCGCCTGCCGCTGGAATCGTCGGTGTCGATCACGCGCCCGGCCGACCTGGCCAAGGAACTGTTCACCCACAAGGGGTCGGGCACGCTGGTGCGCAAGGGCGAGAAGGTGCTGCGCGCCACCGCCTGGAACGCGCTGGACCTGCCGCGCCTGAAGGGCCTGATCGAATCCAGCTTCGGCCGCACCCTGGTGCCGGAGTACTTCGAAAAGACGAAGCTGCTGCGCGCCTACGTCAGCGAGAACTACCGCACCGCGGTGATCCTCACCGACGAGGCCGAGGGCGTGTACCTGGACAAGTTCGCCGTGCTCGACGATGCGCAGGGCGAGGGCCTGGGCCGCGCGGTCTGGAACGTGATGCTGGAGGAAACCCCGCAGCTGTTCTGGCGTTCGCGCCATGGCAATCCGATCAACCACTTCTATTACGCTGAATCCGACGGCTGCTACAAGCAGGACCACTGGAAGGTGTTCTGGTTCGGCGCCGACGGCATCGACCGGATCAAGACCTATGTCGACCATTGCGCCCGGCGCGCGCCGAGCCTGCAGGGCTGAACACATGAACCATGCCGACTGGACCAAGGTCCCTACGCTGGCGGGCACCCATGCGCGGCTGGAGCCGCTGCAGATGGGGCATATCGATGGCCTGCGCGGCGCGCTTGGCGATGGCGCGTTGTCCAGGCTCTGGTACACCCAGGTGCCCGATGCGAAGACCATGGCCGGCTACGTGCAGGCAGCGCTGCAGGCGCAGGCCGAAGGCAGGGTGCTGCCGTTCGTGGTGTTCGATGCCAACGACCAGATTGTCGGCACCACCCGCTACTACGATCTGCAAGCGGACGTGCCGCGCCTGAGTATCGGTTACACCTGGTATGGCGAGTCTGCGCAACGCACCGGGGTCAACACCGAGACCAAGCTGATGCTGCTCAGCCACGCGTTCGAGCGGTTGCAGTGCCTGAGCGTCGTGTTCGAGACCAGCTGGTTCAACTTCACCTCGCGCACCGCCATCGCACGCCTCGGCGCCAAGCAGGATGGCGTGCTGCGCAACCACAAGCGGCACGCCGACGGCACGCCGCGCGACACCGTCATCTTCTCCATCATCGATGCGGAATGGCAGGGCGTGAAGCGCCACCTGCAGTACCGCCTGGACAGCCACGCATGAACGATTCGACTTTCACCCTGGGCATCGTCGGGGCCCGCGGCCATACCGGCGCCGAGCTGATCAAGCTGGTGGCCGCCCATCCGCGCCTGGAACTGGCCTTCGTCTCCTCGCGCGAGCGCGCCGGGCAGCGCCTGTCCGACCACCACCCGGAATTCCAGGGCGAGCTGCAGTACGAGAACCTGGATGCCGACGCGGTGGCCGCCAAAGCCGTGGACGCGGTGATCCTGGCCCTGCCCAACGGCCTGGCCGCACCGTTCGTGGCCGCGCTTGAAGCCGCCAAGCCGGACACCGTCATCGTCGATCTCTCGGCCGACTACCGCTTCGACAACAGCTGGTATTACGGCCTGCCGGAGCTGACCCGCGGCCGCTACAACGGCCAGAAGCACATCAGCAACCCGGGCTGCTATGCCACGGCGATGCAGCTGGCGGTGCATCCGCTGCTGGACCTGCTGGCCGGCCCGCCGCAGTGCTTCGGTGTCTCCGGCTACTCCGGTGCCGGTACCACGCCGTCGGACAAGAACAACGTCGAACTGCTGGCCGACAACCTGATGCCGTATGCGCTGACCAACCACGTGCACGAGCGCGAGGTGTCGGTGCAGCTGGGCGTGGCCGTCGAGTTCATGCCGCACGTCGCGCCGCATTTCCGCGGCATCACGCTGACCGCCAACCTGTGGCTGAACCGCGTGCAGACCCGCGAACAGATCGTCGAGCGCTTCCAGCAGGCCTATGCCGGCGAACCCCTGATCGAAGTGGTGGATGAAGCGCCGTGGGTCAGCCGCATCGCCGGCCGCCACGGTGCCCAGGTCGGTGGCTTCACCCTGGCCCCGGGCGGAAAGCGGGTGGTGGTGGTGGCGACCCTGGACAACCTGCTCAAGGGCGCGGCCACCCAGGCCATGCAGAACCTCAACCTTGCGCTGGGCATCGACGAACTGACGTCGATCCCGCACTGAACACGCCTTCCGGAGCCCCCATGGCAGACCTTCTTTGGCAGAAGCCCGGCGTCGCTGTCGACGCCCAGATCCAGACCTTCCTCGCCGGCGACGACGTGATCCTCGACCGCGAGTTCTTCCTGCATGACATCGCTGCCAGCGCCGCGCATGCGCAGGGCCTGCAGCACATCGGCATCCTCAGCGCCGACGAGCTGGCAGGCCTGCTGCGCGAGCTCGACGTGCTGGCGCAGGATTTCCGTGAAGGCCGCTTCGTGCTGGATACGCAGTACGAAGACGGTCACTCAGCAATCGAAGCGCGTTTGACCGAACGCCTCGGCGACGCTGGCCGCAAGATCCACACCGGCCGCAGCCGCAATGACCAGATCCTGGTCGCCACCCGCCTGTGGCTGAAGGAGAAGCTGCTGCGCGTGGCCGGGCTCAGCACCGACGTGGCCAAGATCGCGCTGGACCGTGCGCAGGCCGAGAAGGACCTGCCGATTCCCGGCTATACCCATATCCAGCGCGCCGTGGTCTCTTCGGCTGGCATGTGGTGGGCCGGATGGGCCGAGGCCTTTATCGACAACGCCATCCGCGCCCGTGACACCCATGCGCTGGTCGACGCCAATCCGCTCGGCACCGCCGCCGGCTACGGGGTGAACCTGCCGCTGGACCGCGAGCACACCACGGCCGCGCTCGGTTTCGCGCGCATGCAGATCTCGCCGATCTACGCACAGCTGTCGCGCGGCAAGTTCGAGCTGGCCGCGCTGGAAGCACTCGGTGGCGCTACGCTGGACCTGCGCCGCATCGCCTGGGACCTGTCGCTGTTCACCAGCGCCGAGTTCGGCTTCGTCGCGCTGCCGGCGCAGTACACCACCGGCAGTTCGATCATGCCCAACAAGCGCAACCCGGACGTGATCGAGCTGATGCGTGCGACCCACGCCAGCGTCGCCGCCGCGCGCACCGAGATCGAGCAGCTGCTGTCGCTGCCTTCGGGTTATCACCGTGACCTGCAGTCGTCCAAGGGCGCCATCTTCCACGGCTTCGGCCGTGGCCTGGCCGCGCTGGAACTGCTGCCGGCGCTGCTGGCCAATCTGGAGTGGCGTGACGACAGGCTGCGCGCAGCGATCGATTCGGGCATGTATGCCACCGACGTCGCCGTGGAAGCGGCGGTGGCCGGTGTGCCGTTCCGCGAGGCCTACAAGGCCGCTGCAGCCGGTGCCGACAGCGCAGGGCAGGGACGTACCCCGGAAGGCAGCCTGGCTGCGCGGGTATCGCCGGGCTCGGCTGCCGATCTGCGCCTGGACGAACTGCGCGCACGCTGGCAGGCGCTGTCCTGATGGCGGGCACTGTCTATCTGGTGATGGCGATGCGCCGGCCGGACTTCAACGATGCGGCGGTGCAGCCGCACCGCGATTTCCTCGAGGCGTTGCAGGCACAGGGAAAGCTGCAGCTGACCGGTGGTTTCGCCGATGGCAGCGGTGGCGCCTATGTGCTGTGCAATGTCGAGAGCCTGGAACAGGCGCGGGCCATCGTCGCCACCGATCCCCTGGTGACGATGCACGCTTCCGAGCTGACCGTGCACGAATGGAATACCCGCTGAGGCCCTGACCGATGACCCTGCACGCCGCCACCGTCGCTTCGCCGTTCCCGCAACAGGCGCTGCCGCCATGGCGGCGTGCGGTGCTGAAGGTTGGCAGCAGCCTGCTGGCGGCCGATGGTGGCGGCCTGTCGCCACGCCACGCGCTGGGCCTGGCCCAGTTTGTATCCGCCAACGTACTGGCTGGGCGCGAGGTGGTGATCGTCTCCTCCGGCGCGGTTGCGGCGGGGCGCGCGATCCTGCCGCGGGCCGATGAACCCGGTGCGGCGATGGCGGCGCGCCAGGCCCTGGCCGCGCTCGGCCAGGCGCAGCTGATCGGGCTCTGGCAGCGCTTCTTCGAGCGCCCGGTGGCGCAGGTGCTGCTGACCCACGACGACCTGCGCAACCGCCGCCGCTACCTCAATGCACGCGCCACGCTGAGCGAACTGCTGCGGCTGGGTGCGCTGCCGGTGGTCAACGAGAACGACACCGTATCGGTGGACGAGCTCAAGCTCGGTGACAACGACAACCTGGCCGCGACCGTGGCCGCGCTGGTCGATGCCGATGCACTGTTCATCGCCACCGACATCGACGGCCTGTACAGCGCAGATCCGCGCACCGTGGCCGACGCGCGGCCACTGCACGACGTGCCGGAACTGAGTGACGATGTGCTGGCGATGGCCGGCGGCGCCGGCTCGCGCGCCGGCACCGGCGGCATGCGTACCAAGCTGGAGGCGGCGGCCAAGGCGGGCCGCCTCGGCATCGAGACCTACCTGTTCAACGGCCGCAGCAGCGATGTGGTGCGCGCGCTGGCGCAGGACCGCCTGTTCGGCACCCGCATCCACGCCGCACGCAGCCGCGAGGCTGCCCGCAAGCACTGGCTGCGGCACGCGCCGCTGGCCGAGGGCGCGATCGTCGTCGATGCCGGTGCGGCACAGGCGATGCGGGAGAAGGGCGCCTCGCTGCTGCCCGGCGGCATCACCGCTGCCGAGGGGGCATTCCGGCGCGGCGACATGGTGCAGGTGTGCTGGATCGCACCGCAGGGGCGTGTCTGTGTCGCCCGCGGCGTCAGCCAGTACGCGGCCGACGACGTGCGCCGGATCGCCGGCCATCATTCGCGCGACATCCAGGCCGTGCTGGGCTACAACTACGGCGGCAGCGTCGTCCATCGTGACGACCTGGTGCTGCCATGACCGGTTTGAAGGACACCCCGATGAGCGAAATCGAAGCCCAGGCGCGCGCCTGCCGTGATGCAGCGCAGATCGTTGCCG
Source organism: Stenotrophomonas sp. YJH_SMC_131 (assembly GCF_059367975.1). NCBI lineage: Bacteria > Pseudomonadati > Pseudomonadota > Gammaproteobacteria > Lysobacterales > Lysobacteraceae > Stenotrophomonas > Stenotrophomonas sp. YJH_SMC_131. The sequence continues at coordinate 604,017 of NZ_JCAFRJ010000002.1, forward strand.
GCCTGGACAGTGCGGCGCGACGCACGCTGCTGCTGGCGATGGCGCAGGCCCTGGAAGTAAATGCCGGACTGATCCTGGCCGGCAACGCACGCGACCTCGCCGCCGCGCGCGACAAGGGCGTTGGCAGTGCCATGCTCGACCGCCTCGCACTGGACCCGCCGCGGCTGTTCGCGATGGCCGAGGCGGTACGCGAGGTGGCCGCGCTGCCTGACCCGGTCGGCCAGGTCACCCGCGACGACGTGCGTCCCAACGGCATCCGCGTGCAGAAGGTGCGCGTGCCGCTGGGCGTGATCGCGATGATCTATGAGGCGCGCCCGAACGTGACGGCCGAAGCCGCCGCGCTGTGCCTGAAGGCCGGCAATGGCGTGATCCTGCGCGGTGGTTCCGAAGCGATCCACTCCAATACCGCCATCGCCCAGGCGCTGGCCGGTGCATTGAAGGCCAACGGCGTACCGCCGGCGGCGGTGACCGTGCTCACCGACCTGCGCCGCGAGGCGATGCTGGAACTGCTGCAGCTGCATGAGCTGATCGACCTGGCCATTCCGCGTGGCGGCGAAGGCCTGATCCGTTTCGTGGCCGAGCACGCGCGCGTGCCGGTGATCAAGCATTACAAGGGGGTGTGCCACCTGTTCGTGGACGCCAGCGCCGACCTCGGCAAGGCCATCGACCTGCTGGTGGACGGCAAGTGCAGCCGGCCGGCGGCGTGCAATTCGCTGGAGACGCTGCTGGTGCACCGCGCCGTGGCTGACGCGTTCCTGCCGCGCGTGGCGCAGGCGCTGGGTGAGCGTGGGGTGCAGCTGCGCGCCGATGCGCAGGCGCAGCCGTTGCTGCCGGGCAGCACGGCGGCGACCGAGGAGGATTACGCCGCCGAGTTCCTCGATCTGGTGCTGGCGGTGCGCGTGGTCGATGATCTTGATGCAGCCATCGCGCACATCCGCACCTATACCTCCGACCACACCGAAGTGATCGCCACCGAGGACACCGGCCACGCCGAGCGCTTCGTCAACGCGCTGCGCTCGGCGGTGGTGATGGTCAACGCTTCGTCGCGCTTCTCCGATGGTGGCCAGCTGGGCCTGGGCAGTGAGATCGGTATTTCCACCACGCGCCTGCACGCCTACGGCCCGATGGGCTTGGAAGCCCTCACCGTTGAACGATTTGTCGTGCGCGGTGAAGGGCAGACGCGTACATAAGTGGATCCACGCGGCGCGTAGATGCTCTTCGCGGCAAACCCCGGTGCCGACCAAGGCCGGCAGCTACCAGGCCCAAGCGCCGACCAAGGTCGGCAGCTACCAGGCTCCGGTGCCGACCAAGGTCGGCAGCTACCAGGTCGTGGGGTTACACCACCTCGCGGCGGATGCCGACCGGCCGTGCGTGATCATCCATGTGCAGCGTGGCGGCCTTGCAGCCCATCAGGCGTTCGGCCAGCCCGGTGCTGGCGCCCAGATCGGCGGCCACTTCGTTGAGGCTGGCCAGGGGCCGCGGCAGGCGGCGTTCGCGGCCACGGAAGCGGGCGCGGTTGTACTCGGCCCAGGCGATCAGCAGCACGCTGGCGCACAGCAGCATCAATGGCAGCGCGACCAGCACGTACGGGTCGAACTGGTTCTGCCGTTCGTAGAGCTGCCGCCAGGCCAGCTGGCCACCGATCAACCACGAGAGCAGGGTTACCAGGGGGGCCCACAGATAGAAGTAGAAGCCCCAGAACGCCAGGGTGACGAAGCCCCAGGCCGTGCGCTGGAAGTGTGGCTGGCGATGCGGCTTGCGGATCATCCGCGAGTCGAAGCGGTTGGACGGGCGTTGCGCGTTCATCGGATCCCCCGGTCAGGGCTGGTCCAGGTGGCGCGCTTGCTGCGACGGCGCAGCAGCGTCTTGGGCAGCGCCACCAGGGTGGTGGAAAGGCTGATCAGCCAGTACGCCATCGGGTACCAGATGACCCAGAAGTAATTGCGTCCAATCTGTGTTTCGTAACGCCGGTCGATGATCAGGCTGCTGGCGAACTGCAGCAGGCAGACCAGCGCCAGGATCACGCCATGCCACTCCGGCAGCAGGCTGGCGATATGCAGCTGCGGCGGCAGCTCGATGAACTTGCCCAGTGCCCACAGCAGCACGATGAACAGCATCGTGTAGGCCCAGACCACGCTCAACACGTACTCCAGCAGCACGCCCCACATGCGCCGCTCTTTCCAGTGCAGCAGCGAGCGCGCGTGGCGCAGCATCACTTCCACGCCGCCCTGGGCCCAGCGCAGGCGCTGCCGCCAGAGGCCCTTGAGCGTCTCCGGCATCAGGATGAAGCACAGCGCATTGGGTTCGTAGCGGATGTCCCAGTGCGCGCGCTGCAGGCGCCAGCTGATGTCGATGTCCTCGGTCACCATGTCATCCGACCACCAGCCGACCTGGTGCAGGGCAGTGCGGCGGAAGCCGGCGATCACGCCGGAGATGGTGAAGATGCGGCCATACACGCGCTGTGCCCGCTTGATCATGCCGATGATCGAGGAGAATTCCGCCACCTGCAGGCGTCCGAGCAGGGTGGAGCGGTTGCGGATGCGCGGGTTGCCGGTGACCGCACCGACCCGGTTGCCACTGACCAGGTGCCAGACCATCCAGTGCAGTGCATGCTCTTCCAGCATCGCATCGCCATCGATGCACACCAGGTACTCCGAGCGTGCGGCCAGTGCGCCCATGCGCAGCGCATTGGCCTTGCCCAGGTTGCGGTCCAGGTGCAGCACGCGAAGCCGTGGATGCCTTGCCGCCAGCGCATCCAGCCGTGCGCCGGTGTCATCGCTGCTGCCATCGTCGATGGCGATCACTTCGTAATCGGCGGGGTAGCGCTGGGCCAGCGCCGCAGTGAGCGTGTCGTCCAGGTTTTCTGCTTCGTTGTGGCAGGGCACCAGCAAGGTCGCGAAGGGAGGGGCGATCATCAAGGGCGGATCGTTGCGCGGACGTGAGTGACGCTCGCGCCGGAAGTAGTAGTACAGGCCACCGGACATCCAGAAGAACGCCATCACCATCGGGTAGTAGAAGGCGAACTGGAACAGGACCTGCAGCAGCGGATGCATGTCCACGTCACTTCTCCGGGTACGGGAAGTTGCCGGCGGACATTGCCGCGCGGGCATCGCGGGTGGAGGGCTGGTCGGCGATGAAGTCATCGGGGTACCAGGCGAAGTGGTGCACGCCCTGCGCCTGCAACTGGCGGATCTGCGCACGCAGGCGCCCGGCGGGAATCGGCTGCCCGCTGCGCCAATCGACGGTCTGCAGCTCGAACAGCGTGTGCTGAAGCTGCGGGTCGTGCGCGCGTACCGCGGCCAGCAACTGGTCGAGCCAGCGCTCGGGGTGCCTGCTGCCTTCCATCCACGGCATCGCCATCAGCGCCGTCTGGTCGTAGGCCTTGTTGAACAGGTCCAGGCGCTGCGCGAACCAGGCTTCGCTCTGCGGGCGGAGTACCGGCTCGGCATACAGGTTGCGCACCGTTGCCAGTTTCGGCCGCCAGCGCTGCGCGCTGTTGCGCAGGGCCAGGGTGAAGTCGATCAGTGCCTGGGTACGTGCGCTGCCATCTTCGCCGGCCGCCAGGGCGGGCAGCTCGGTGTCGCGCAGGTAGCCGTCGTCATGGAACAGCAGGCCTTCGAAGTAGGAATTGACCGCCAGGTCCTCGTAGATGTCGAGCATGATCTGCCTGGCCTTCGGGTTGGTGAAATCCAACCGGTACATGCCGTCGGCATCCCCATTGCGGATCGCCAGCACCTTGCGCTGCTCCGGGTCGGGCAGTTCGAAGCCGAGCACTGGCAACCACGCGTAGACCTTCACGCCCGCGCGGGATTTCAGCTGCCAGGCGACGCGGCTGAACAGGTCCGCCCGCATCGGCATGTGCCGGTTCGGGAAATACAGCGCATCGGCGGTGTTGTTGCCGTCCGGGTCGGCAAAGGCCTGCAGATAGACATGGGTCGGCGCGATGCGCTTGACCCGCTCGATCAATGCATCGAGATTGCGTGCCTGCTGCGCTGGATCCGGGTCATACATATCATCCAGATCGATCTGCAGGGCGCGGATGCCATCGAGCGCCACGTCTCGGCGCAGTTCGTAGGCCAGGCCTTCCACGGTCGGGTTGTTGCTCACCAGCAATCGTGCCAGCCCGTGCAGGTCGCTGGCCACTGGCGTGCTACGGCCTTCCAGGTCGAACGAAACCGGCATGCCCAGCTGCTCGGCGATGTCGTTGCTCAACTGGTTGTACGCGGCATATGGCCAGACGATGGCGCGCGGGCGCACGCCCAGGTGCTGCTGGATGCGCTGCACGCTGCGCGAAAGATCAGTGCGCAGGCGCTGCTCATACTGTGTCCCGCTCTCGTAGCTGCGCGTGGCCGGGGTGTAGATGCGGGTGACCACGGCGGGCGTGGAGTTTCCCTGCGGATTGGCAAGCACGCCGTGGTGCAGGTCGTCGGTATGGCTGGCCACTTCGATCAGGCCACTGTCGTGCATCTGCTTCAGCTGCGCCCAGGTCACGAAGTCATCGTGGCCGAACGGGCGGTAGCCGTAGTCGATGGTGCGGCCCGGTGCCATGTCCACGTAATCGGTGATCACCGCCACCAGGGCCGGGTAGTGGTAGGCCTGCAGCAGCGGGAACGCCTTGTCGTAGACGCTGCGCAGGCCATCGTCGAAGGTCAGCAGCACCGGCTTGGGAGGCAGCGTGGCGCGGCCCTGCGAGGCCTCGATCAGCTGCGACAGCGAAACCGGGTGGTAGCCGTGCGCGCCCAGCCAGTCCAGGTGCGCGGCGAAGTTCTGCGTGCTCACCGCATAGGAATCGGCATCACCCTTGGCGGCCACCTTGTCGCGGATGTCGTGGTAGCTGAGGATCAGCAGGCCGTTGTCGATCGCATCAAGATGCAGGGGCTGCTGCGCGAACGCCGGTGGCACGCAGGCCAGCAGCAGGAGCACGATCAGTCGCAGGAAGCGGGCCATGTCAGTCTCCCCAGCGCAATGCGGCTTCGAAGCCGATATGGCGCTCGCGATGGCCGTCGTAGACCGGTCGTGACCACCGCACGCCATACTCGAACACGCGGCCAGGGCCCAGCTGCCACTCGTGCATGTAGGACACCGACGGCACCAACGCGCTGCCGAAGCCGTCCTGCCAGTAGTCGCCCAGCGAGACGGTCAGCCGGTGCCGGAAGTGGCGCTCGTAGTGCCGCCACAGCTGCTGGTCGATGCGCAGGCCGATCTCGACCATGCGGTCGCGCTTCGGGTTGAAGTAGGGCGCATCATCGCGGCTGCCGCGACTGGTGTAGGCACTGGCCAGGCCATCGACCAGCCAGCGTGGGCGGGTCAGCAGGCGCTGTTGGACGCTGGTGCCGAACAGCTCGCGGTGGTTGCCGTCGTCATAGCGGAAGCGGCTCGCGCCGAACGTCCAGTGGGTGAGCTCGCTGCGCCGGTAGTCCACCTGTGCGCTCACGCTGTCGGCGGTGATGCCGGCCGCGCGCGCCTGCATCGAGGCCTCCGGGTCATTGCGTGCGACCACCACGCCGGCGTGCCAGGAATCGTTGAACTGCCAGCCGACGCCGACGCGCAGGCCGGTGTCGCCGATGTGATCGTTGGCGCGCAGGACCGCCGCTTCCGCATCCAGCTGCCCGAAGCGGTAACGCACGCCCGCACCCAGCCACAGGGGATCGATGCGCTGGTCCTGGAAGTCGGTCACGCGACGGTCGGCGAGGGCGAACAACCGCCAGCGGTCATCAAGGACCGGCGTCTCCACGTCCACGCCGTAGTGGCGGTCGTTGTTGCCCAGGGGCGAAGTACCACCGCCCCCGGAGCTGCGGCCGATGTCGGTCCATGCCTTCAGCTGCCAGCCGCGATGCGCGCGCCAGGCCTGGTCCATGCGTTCGACTGCCGGCTGGGTGGGGTAGCGTGCGACCAGGTCATCGTGCAGCGGCCGCGCCAGGTCGTCGCGCTGCAGGGCGACATAGGCCTCTTCCATGCCCAGCCGCGGTTCGATGTCCCGCGGATCGAGCGCGTGTGCCATCTGCTGGCGCTGCAGCGCCCGGCGTGGCCAGCCGCGCATCATGTAGACGCTGCCCAGCGCACTCTGCAGCCCGCCGTTGCCGGGTGCGATCTCGACCATCGACTCCAGGTCGTGCTGCGCGGTGTGCAGGTCGCCGCTGTAGGCGCGCACCATCGCCAGGTTGAGATCGGCCTCGTAGCGCGACCAGTTCGCGTACGGCGACTTGCCGTTGCTCCAGCGCCACGCCGGCTCCTTGTCGCGCCATGCCTGCAGCAGGTCGATGGCTTTTTCCTGCTGCTCGCTTTCCAGGTAGGCGTAAGCCAGTTCCGAATGCGAGGCGTCGCGCGTCGGGTCGCCAGCGACGGCCGCCTGCAGCACCGGGATGGCTTCTTCCGGGTGCAGGGTGCCCATCAACGAATCGCCCACTGCGGGCAGCACGTAGTCGGGCAGGGTGTGGCCTTCGGCCTGCAGTGCCCGCGCTTCCTCGCGGACCTGTGCATGGCGGCCCAGCCGGTTGAGCAGGATCAGACGGTCCATGCGGATCCGCAGTGGTGCCTGCGAGGGCGGGGTGCCTTCGCCGCCGAGGTAGCGCTGCATGCGGGCCAGGGTCGATTCGGCTTCTTCCAGGCGGCTGTCCTCGCTGCTGCTGTAGGCCAGGCTCCAGACCACCAGCTTGGCCAGGTAGTCGCCCTCCAGGCGCTGTTTCTGCGCAGCGTCGAACAGTTGCGGGCGCTGCTGGTACAGCTCCCACGCACGCCAGGCGTTGCCGATGTCGCCCAGCGTCAATACGCGCAGCTTGAACAGCAGGTCGTCGTTGGGTTGCTGTTGGCTGGCGCGCTCGATCGCGCCCAGGGCGTCCAGCCAACGCGCCTGGTCTCGATAGCGGCCGATCTCGGCCAACGCTGCTTCGCGGTCGGGCGGGGCAGCGCTGCTGGCCCAGGCCAGGGCGGTGCAGGCGAGGCCGACGCAGAGCGCCAGCCGGCGGTGGACAACCATTGGGGACCCCCTTGGCTTCCGAACCAGACAACCTGAAAAATGTGACGCACATCACATGCCAGCTTTTGGCGTGGCCGTGGCCCGCGTCACTCCCTTCGTGCATTCCCGCCCAGCGAAGACGGATACAACCCGGACAGCGACCTGCGATGTCTTGTCTGAAACGAAGTCCCCCGCACACCGAGTGGTGGCCCGGGCGGCGCTGCCGCCCCCATGCCCGATGCCGGCACGCGGCAAGGATGGGCATTCGTGGGCACTATCCGCCCGGAATTGTCAGCCCGGCGTCAAAATGCGCAGACGGGCTGACGAATGGTAGGTGGGCCCGGTTGCGGGCCCCACGTGGCTTACCAGAGATCTTCCAGCTTGCGCGGCTTGCAGGCCACCCACGAGGCGCACAGCATCAGGGCGGCGCAGCCGAACAGGAAGCTGAACGGGAGGGTCCAGCCGTCGCTGACCGTGTGCAGCCAGCCGACCAGGAACGGGCCCAGGCAGCTGAAGCTGTAGCCCACGCCCTGCATGAAGCCGGACAGCGCCGCCGAGCCGGTCGGGGTGCGGGTGCGCAGGTTGATCAGGGTCAGTGCCAGCGGGAAGGTGGATGGGCCGACGCCGAGCAGGCAGGCCCACAGCAGGGGGGCCTTCATCGGTGCCAGCAGCAGGCCGGTGAAGGCGATCACGAACGAGAAAAAGCCGATCAGCACCAGCGGGAACGGGTTCTGCATGCGCACCGCCATCGACGGAATGACCAGCGATGGCAGCAGGCCCAGCGCCGAGAACACGGCGACCATCACGCCACCGAACGCGGGCGTGCCACCGGCCTCGACCACGATGCGCGGCAGCCAGGTGAACATCGAGTAGGTCATCAGCGAGGTCATGCCGAACATCAGCGTCATGCTCCAGCCCAGTGACGTGCGCCAGACCTTGCCGTGCGGCTGCGCGGTCGGATCGGACACGTCGGACTGCGGCTTCGGCGCGCGCGTGGCCAGCACCAGCCACGGCAGTGCGGCAGCCAGCGCCAGCAGCGCCCACATGCCCAGCGACACGCGCCAGCCTGCGGCGTTGGCCACCGGCACCGCCAGCAGTGCCGGCAGCATCGTGCCCAGCTGCAGCACGCTGATGTAGAGCGTGCTCATGGTGCCGACCTTGTTGGCGAAATAGCGCTTCACCAGCGGCGGCACCACCACGTTGCCGATGCCCATGCCGGCCAGTGCCACCACCGAACCCAACAGCAGCGTGCCGACGTTGCCGGCGCTGGAACGCAGCAGCAGGCCGGCCATCGCCATCACCATCGCCAGCAGCGTGGTGCGCTCCAGCCCGAGGCGCCGCGCCAGTGCCGGCGTGGCCACGCCGAACAGTGCGAACGACGCGGTCGGCAGCATGCCCAGCACGCCGGTCATGGTGGTACCGAAACCGAACTGCTGGCCGAGCACGTCCAGCAGCGGAGTGATCGAGGTGACCGCGGTGCGCAGGTTGATCGCTGCCAGCAGGATCGCGGCGAATGCGAGGACGCGGCCGTGCAGCAGCGACGGCGAATCGGAAGGGGAGGAACTCATCGGTGGTCCTTGCAGGTGTCGCACGCCGGGGCAATGGCATGCAGCGCCGGCATCGGTCTACGCCGAAGCGGCAGGTGGGGGAGGGGCTGCTGGCGGGCCGGCAGCGCGGCCATTGTACGTGCGGGCTCCGGCAAGGTCCCGTCATGCGGGCGGGCAGGTGCCTGATACAAAAAAACCCGGAGGACAGTGATGTCTTCCAGGCTTCTTGGTGACCACCGAAGTGGTCGGGGAGACAGGATTCGAACCTGCGACCTCTACGTCCCGAACGTAGCGCTCTACCAGACTGAGCTACACCCCGAAGGGAGCCGCCTATTCTAGCGATTCACCCCGATGGCGGCAAGGGGTGAATGCTGTTTTCTTCACACTGCCGAAGCAGTGCCACTTCAGGGAACAAAAAAGCCTGGACGACTTCACCAGGCTTCAATGCGACCACCGAAGTGGTCGGGGAGACAGGATTCGAACCTGCGACCTCTACGTCCCGAACGTAGCGCTCTACCAGACTGAGCTACACCCCGAAGGAGCCGCCTAAGATACCGTGTGAAGGCCAAGGCGGCAAGGTTTTTTTACAGCTCAGCGACGATTTTCTTTCTCGATGCGGTTCTGCTCGCGGGCTTCGAACCACATGCCGTTGAGGATGGCCACCGTCGAGGCGAGGCCGGCACCGAGAATCCAGGCGAAATACCACATGATCAGTCTCCTTCATTCCGGGTAGGTGCCGACCGTTGGTCGGCACACGTGCAAGCAATCAATACGCGTTCGGGTTGTTGCCCATCTCTTCGGTGGTGGTCTTGCCCTTCAGCACGCGGTACACCCAGGTGGTGTAGGCGAGGATGATCGGCAGGAACACCGCCGTGGCCAGCAGCATGATCCACAGGGTCAGGTGGCTGGACGAGGCATCCCACACGGTCAGGCTGGAGGTGGGCTGGCTCGAGGACGGCAGCAGGAACGGGAAGATGGCGAAGCCGACGGTCAGGATGATGCCGGCGATGGCCGCACCGGAGGCAATGAAGGCCAGGCCGCCGCGGCGGGCACGCAGCAGCACCGCACTGGCGAGCAGGCCGGCCAGGCCGAGCAGCGGGGCCAGGATCGTGGCCGGCATCGTGCTGTAGTTGCGCATCCAGCCACCGGCGGCGCCGAGTTCGGCGGTCTTCAGCAGCGGATTGGTGGCGCCGTCGGTGACCACCTGCGAAGTGATCTGGTAACCCGGCAGGCCGAAGGCCACCCAGGCGCCGCCGACCGCAAAGAGCACGAAAGCGATGATCGCGGCGATGCTGCCGAAGCGGGCCGCACGCTCGGCCACCGGGCCGTCGGTCTTCAGCACCAGCATGGCGGCACCGTGGGCGACCAGCATCGACACGCTGAGCAGGCCGGCCAGCAGTGCGAAGGGCATCAGCAGGCCGAAGAACGAGCCGGTGTAGAAGATGCGCATGCTGTCATCGAAGTGGAACGGCACGCCCAGCACCACGTTGCCCACCGCCACGCCCATGATCAGCGCCGGTATGAAGCCACCGATGAAGAGCGCCCAGTCCCAGGTGTTGCGCCAGCGCTCGCTGGGCATCTTGCTGCGGAACTTGAAGCCGACCGGACGCAGGATCAGGGCGAACAGGATCACGAACATCGCCAGGTAGAACCCGGAGAAGCTGACCGCGTAGAGCGGCGGCCAGGCGGCGAAGATCGCGCCGCCGCCCAGGATCAGCCACACCTGGTTGCCTTCCCAGACCGGACCAATGGTATTGATCACCAGCCGGCGCTCAGCGTCGTTGCGGGCGACGAAGGGCAGCAGGGTGCCCACGCCCAGGTCGAAACCATCCATCACGGCGAAACCGATCAGCAGGATGCCGAGCAGCAGCCACCAGATCACGCGCAGCGTGGTGTAGTCCAGAAGAATGAAATCCATCTTGGTTCTCCTGCCTCAGGCCTGGCCGGCGGCCGGCGCCGAGGCATTGTGGGAAGCATGCGGCTGGGGCGACTGCAGCGACGGCAGCACCTCGTCCGGACCCTTGCGGATCGCCTTGAGCATCAGCTTGATCTCGACCACGATCAGCGCGGTGTAGATGGCAGTGAAGCCGGCCAGGGTCAGCACGATTTCATGCAGGGCCAGGCCCGACGCCGCATAGAAGGTCGGCAGCACGCCATCGACCGCCCACGGCTGGCGACCATACTCGGCCACGAACCAGCCGCACTCGATCGCGATCCACGGTGCCGGCAGCGTCCACAGGGCCAGCTTGAGGAACCAGCGCTTGTCCTGGAAGTTGTTGCGGCACGAGTAGTAGAAGGCCAGTGCGAAGAAGGCGATCAGGTAGAAGCCCAGGCCGGCCATCACGCGGAAGGTCCAGAACAACGGCATCACGCGCGGCACCGTGTCCATCGCCGCCTGCGAGATCTCCTGCGGGGTGGCGTTGAGGATGTCATCGCGATAGCGCTTGAGCAGCAGGCCGTGGCCCAGGTCCTGCCAGTGGCGGTCGAACATCTCGCGCGCTTCAACGTCGTTCTTGTTGGCGCGCAGGCGTTCCAATGCACCGTAGGCCAGCTGGCCGCCACGCACGCGGTGTTCGGCGCGCTCGACCAGTTCCAGGATGCCGGGAATCGGCTGGTTCAACGAGCGGGTGGCGATCAGGCCCATCAGGTAGGGGATCTTCACCGCGTAGTCGTTCTGGTGAGTCTCCTGGTTGGGGATGCCGAAGGCGGTGAAGTCGGCCGGCGCACGCTCGGTCTCCCACATCGCCTCGATCGCGGCCAGCTTCATCTTCTGGTGTTCGCTGGCGGCGTAACCGCTCTCGTCACCCAGCACGACCACCGACAGCGATGACAGCAGGCCGAACGCCGCGGCCACCGCAAACGAACGACGGGCCAGGTCCTTGTGCTTGTTGCGCAGCAGGAACAGGGCGCTGATCGCCATCACGAACACCGCACCGGTCACGTAGCCGGCGCTGACGGTGTGCACGAACTTGGCCTGCGCCACCGGGTTGAACACCACCGCCATGAAGTCGACCACTTCCATGCGCATGGTTTCCGGGTTGAACACCGCGCCGGTCGGGTTCTGCATCCAGCCATTGGCCACCAGGATCCAGATCGCCGACAGGTTGGTCCCCAGCGCCATCAGCCAGGTCACCATCAGGTGCTTGACCTTGCTCAGGCGGTTCCAGCCGAAGAAGAACAGGCCGACGAAGGTCGCTTCCAGGAAGAACGCCATCAGGCCTTCGATCGCCAGTGGCGCACCGAAGATGTCACCCACGTAGTGGCTGTAGTAGGACCAGTTCATGCCGAACTGGAATTCCATGACGATGCCGGTGGCAACGCCCATGGCGAAGTTGATGCCGAACAGGACGCCCCAGAACAGGGTCATCCTGCGCCAGATCTCCTTGCCGGTCATCACGTACACGCTCTCCATGATGGCCACCATGAAGGACAGGCCGAGGGTGAGCGGTACGAATAGGAAGTGGTACATCGCGGTCAGCGCGAATTGCAGCCGCGACAGTTCTACGACTGTCTGATCAATCATGGCCTGGCTACCTCGTTGGATAGTGCCGTTGCAGGTGGCGGGAAGGGTGGTCTACGACGTGAATGATGTGACCGACTACTTCAAACAGCCTTGATCCAGATCAATGTATGAACAGGTGCCCCGGTTGATCGTATGCCAACCTGATGAAGACTGCGACCGCCGGCCGCAGGGGCGGGCTATTGCCTGCGCCTACAATGCCGTGTCTCCCCCGCTGCCCGTGAAGACCTCTTGAGCGCTGCCGAAACGACCCCTGACGGCCTGTCCCCGGATGCTGAAACCGCCCGCCAGCGGCGTGTGCGCACGGCCTGGCTGGCCGACCTGGCACGCTCCGCCCGGGGCCGCCAGCGCCTGGCCGCGCTGTGCATCAGCCTGTCCGGCGCGCTGTTGATCGGGCAGGCTGCCGCCATCGCCTGGCTGGTGCAGCAGGTGCTGGTGGAGCGCGTGCCGCTGGCCTCTGGCCTGCCGGTGCTGGCGGGATTGGCGGTGATCCTGGTGCTGCGCACCCTGCTGGGCAGCGCCACCCAGGCCGCCGCCGGTGACGTGGCCGACGCCGCCCGGCTGGCATTGCGCGAACGCGTGTTCGCGCGCCTGCTGGGCCAGGGCCCGCTCTGGCTGCGGCAGCGCCGCACCGGTGAACTGGGCGAACTGATGCTGCATCACGGTGATGCGATCGAGAGCTATTACAGCGGCTTCCTGCCGGTGCGCACCGAAGTGGTGGTGGTGCCGCTGCTGATCCTGGCCGCTGTCGCCTGGGTGGACTGGGTGGTGGCGCTGATCCTGCTGTTCACCGCGCCGCTGGTGCCGTTCTTCATGATGCTGGTGGGCTGGGGTGCTGAAGCCGCCGGGCGCGCGCAGCTGGGCGAGCTGGCGCGCATGAGCGGCCACTTCGCCGACCGCATCAAGGGCCTGGGCCTGCTGCGCCTGTATGGCCGCGGCGAAGCCGAACTGGCCGGCATCGAGGCCGCCGCCGAAGGCGTGCGCGTGCGCACCCTGAAGGTGCTGCGCATCGCCTTCCTGTCGTCCACCGTGCTGGAATTCTTCGCCTCGGTGAGCGTGGCGATGGTGGCGCTGTACCTGGGCCTGAGCTATCTGGGCATGATGTCGCTGCATGCAGCGGTGCCGACGCTGGGTGCGGGCCTGTTCTGCCTGCTGCTGGCGCCGGAGTTCTATGCGCCGCTGCGACGGCTGGCTGCGCACTACCATGATCGCGCCAATGCACTGGCCGCCGCCGCCGAAGTGGAACGCCTGCTGCAGTCGCTGCCGGACGAGCAGGGCCTGATCGAGAACGAGGTTGCGCCACTGGCGGTGGAGCCGGCCGAGGCCGCCTTGCCGCCACTGCAGGCGCAAGGGCTGGTACTGCGCCCGTTGGGGGCGCCGCAGGATGTGCTGCGGGATCTGGACCTGCTGCTGGAGCCGGGCCAGCGCCTAGCCCTGGTCGGTCCCAGCGGGTCCGGCAAAAGCACGCTGCTGGAGGCGCTGGCCGGTTGGTTGCCGCCGCGTGCCGGCAAGCTGCAGCTGCGCCCCGGCGTGCAGGTGGCCTATGCCAGCCAGCGACCGTACCTGTTCCACGGCAGCATCGCCGACAACCTGCGCCTGGCCGATCCCGGCGCCAGCGATGCGCGCCTGCGCGCGGTGGCCGAGGCCTCGCAGGTACTGCAGTTCGCACAGCGCCTGCCGCAGGGGCTGGATACGGTGATCGGCGAGCGTGGTTTCGGCCTGTCCGGTGGCGAAGCGCGCCGCATCGGCTTGGCCCGCCTGCTGCTGCGCGACCCGCAGGTGCTGCTGCTGGACGAACCCACCGCGTTCCTCGATGCCGATACCGAGGCGGCGCTGCTGCGCAGTCTGGCCGCGTATGCACGCGGGCGCAGCGTAGTGGTCGCCACCCACAGCCCGGCGGTGATCGCCTGGGCCGATCGTTGCCTGCTGTTGCCGGAAGGCCGCCTGGTCGAGCCGGCACAGGCGGTGCGCGCATGAGCCGTTCGCCTGATTCGCTGCGCGCGATATTCCTGCGGCACCGGCCGCGCCTGTTGCTGACCCTGCTGCTGCTGTGGACCACGATGCTGGCCGGCACGGCGCTGCTGGGCCTGTCCGGTGGTTTCCTCACGGCGGCCGCGCTGGCCGGTGCGGCCGGCCTCGGCCAGGGCTTCAACTTCTTCTCACCCTCGGCCGGCATCCGTGGCCTGACCATGGCGCGCATCGTGTCGCGCTACTTCGAAAAGCTGGTCGGCCACGATGCCACGCTGCGCATCGCCCGCGACCTGCGCGTGTGGTTCTTCCGCCGCGCGCTGCCACTGGCGCCGGCACGATTGGGCGCCACGCGCACCGGCGAGCTGCTGGCGCGGCTGCTGGGGGACATCGGCGAAGTGGATGGGCTGCTGGTGCGTGCGATCGGGCCGCTGGTGGCGCTGGGCGCGCTGTCGCTGGTGGCGGTTGCCTCGGCAGCGCTGATCCTGCCCTCGGCGGCGGTACTGCTGGCGGTGCTGGCGCTGCTGATCGCCTTCGGCGTGCCGTGGCTGGGCGTGCGTGGCCATGACGACGAAGAGGCCGATCGTGCCGCGCACCGCGCGGCGTTGCGCACCGCTGCATTCGAAGGGCTGGAGGGGGCCGGTGACCTGGCTGCGCTGCATGCCGATGCGGCTTGGCAGCTGAAGGTACGCGTGGCCGCCAAGCAGCTGGCCTCGCGTGATCGTCGTCGGCGTTGGCGCCTGATCGCGGCCTCGACCCTGCACGGCCTGGTGGCGGGGCTGGGCCTGGTGGCGATGCTGGCGTTGGCCCTGCACGCCGCCGAACAGCAGCACATCGCGCCGGAAATGGCCGCGGGCCTCGTCTTCCTGACCGTGGCGCTGATCGAACTTTGGGCCGGCATGGGCCTGGCCTGGCAGTCGCTGCAGTCCGGGCGCATTGCTGCCGACCGCCTGCAGACCATCGTCGAACAACCGCCGACGGTGGAGGATCCGCAGACGCCGCAGCCGGTACCCCAGGCGGCGCGCGTGCATTGGGATGACGTGCACTTCCAGTGGCCAGGTGCCGCGCGGCCGGTGTTGTCCGGCCTGCAGCTGACCCTGGCGCCGGGGGAACGCATCGCGATCCGTGGCGACAGCGGCAGTGGCAAGACCACGCTGTCCAGCCTGCTGCTGCGGTTGTGGGATCCGCAACAGGGGCGAATCACCTATGGCGGACGCGACCTGCGCGACGTCGCCCAGGCCGAGTGGCACCGCCAGCTGGCCT
The DNA here is from genome assembly GCF_059367975.1 of Stenotrophomonas sp. YJH_SMC_131. Taxonomy (NCBI): domain Bacteria; kingdom Pseudomonadati; phylum Pseudomonadota; class Gammaproteobacteria; order Lysobacterales; family Lysobacteraceae; genus Stenotrophomonas; species Stenotrophomonas sp. YJH_SMC_131. Next base: position 619,270 of record NZ_JCAFRJ010000002.1, read on the forward strand.
GGCTTCCGCAGAACGCACCGGTGTTTGCCGGTACCGTGGCCGAGAACCTGCGGCTGGGGGATCCCGACGCCCGTGATGCCGCGTTGTGGGCGGTCCTGCGTCGCGTGCGCCTGGGCGACTGGGCCGAGCGCAACGGTGGCCTGCAGGCCTGGGTGGGCGAGAACGGCGCGACGATGTCGGCCGGCCAGGCGCGGCGGTTGGCACTGGCGCGCGCGCTGCTGCGCAATGCGCCGATCCTGCTGCTGGACGAACCCACCGAAGGCCTGGACGTGGATACCGCACGTGCGCTGTTGCAGGACCTTTCCGGGTTGCTGGACGGGCGCAGCCTGCTGATGATCACCCACGACGACCTGCCCGAAGGCGTGGTCGATGCGCAGTACCGGTTGCGCGATGGGGTGTTGGAGCGCGAAGTGCTTCGGTAGATGCCGACCTTGGTCGGCACATCCACGCATGGCGTGGATCTACTGTAGAGCCGAGCCCATGCTCGGCTCCGGAAGCAAGCCAGCCGAGCATGGGCTCGGCTCTACAGGCCGGTCAATGGGAGAACTCGCGCAGCATCACCGCGATCGAGGCCACGTTGGCCAGCACGCACAGCCAGAACACCCACTGGAATGCGGCTTTGCGATGCTTGTGGCGGAACAGCGCCTGGCCCAGCAGCGCGCCGGGCCAGCCTCCGGCGAAGGCCAGCAGCTGCAGGGTGCGCTCGGGAATGCGCCATCGCTTTCGCTGCGCCGCGCGCTTGTCATGGCCATAGAGGCCGAACGACACCGCACTGGCCAGCAGGCACCAGCCACCCAGCCACAACGGCAGCACACCGCTGATCATCAAGGCGGTCAGCGCGCCGAAGGCGGCCAGCGCGAGGTTACGCCGCCACGCCACTTACAGCGCGTCGAGGAAGCCGCGCACGGCCGGGCCGAAACGCTCGAAATCGACGAGGAAGGCATCATGGCCCTGTGGCGATTCCAGGCCGATGAAGCGCGCATCGGCACCGCCGGCACGCAGGCCGTCGGCGACCTGTTGCTGCTGCTGCACCGGGAACAGGATGTCGGTGTTGGCGCCGATCGCCAGTGCCTTCTCCACCCGGATCTTCGCCAGCCCGGCCAGCACGTCGCCGTCGGCGTACTCGGCCAGGTCGAACCAGTCCATCGAACGGCTCAGGTACAGATAGCAGTTGGGATCGAAGAAACGCACGAAGCGCCGTGCGTGGCCTTCCAGATAGCTTTCCACCTGGAATTCCAGCCCGAACGGATCGTCGTCGGCCTGGTCCGAATCCAGCCGCACGCGGCCGAAGCGGCCATCCCATTCCAGTGCCGAGCGGTAGGTGATCACGCCCAGCTTGCGCGCCATGCGCATGCCGGACTCGGGGTACTCGGCATCGTCGTAGTGGCCGCCATTCCAGCGCGGGTCGAGACGGATGGCCTCGCGCTGCAGCGAGCGGATCGCGATCGAGAACGGCAGCGCCTGCGCACTGCCGGAAATGTTGACGTGGCTGCGCGCGATGCCCGGGTGCAGCATCAGCACGGCCAGCGCGGTCATCCCGCCCATGGAATTGCCGACCACGCAGGCCAGCTGCGCGATGCCCAGCGCACGCACGACTTCGATCGCGGCGCGAGCGCCGTCTTCGATCGACAGCTCGGGGAAGTCCAGGCGGTAGGGCTCAGCGCTGGCCGGGTTGATCGAGGCGGGGCCGGTCGATCCCTTGCAGCTGCCCAGCGAATTCACGCAGACCACGAACCAGCGGCGGGTATCGATGGGTTTGCCGGGGCCAACCATCGCTTCCCACCAGCCCGGCGCAGGATTGGCCTCGTTGGCCGCCGCATGCGCATCCGGCGACAGGCCGGTCACGATCAGGATCGCATTGCCGGCGTCAGCGGCCAGCGTTCCCCAGGTCTCGTAAGCCACCCGTGCGCCATGAAGGGCGCCACCGCGCTTGAACGGGAACGGCGAGGGCAGGGCGTGGAAGCGGGTGCCGGGCGGGATGAATTCGGTCATGCAGTCATTCTAGCGGGGCTGCATGTGGAGCTGGCGACACGCTGGTTTCCATGGATGGATGGACGCGGATCGGACCGTCGCATCCACGCATGGCGTGGATCTACTGTAGAGCCGAGCCCATGCTCGGCTGCGGTTGAGTTGCCGGCGCCGGGCAGCCGAGCATCGGCTCGGCTCTACAGGTCAAGGGAAGCGCAGCTCCACAACACCGTCGTGGGGCAGGCTTACCTTCACCGGAACGCTCTGCAGGTCGTCCTCGCTGCGGTTGGCGCTGCCGCTGCGTGAGATGCGTGCCACCACTTCCACTTCGCGATGGGCCGACAGCGGTGCGGTCGGCATCGGGCTGTCACCGTCGCCCAGCCCGACCGTGTCCGGGAATCCGCTCAGCGGCAGCTTGCGAGCGGCCACCGGCATCGGCGGGCCGCCGACGGCACGGGCCAGCACGAACACCTGGGTGCTGGCTGGCCACTCGGCGTTCTTCAGTGCCGGCAGCTGCACGCGCACCTGCAGCAGCGCCGGTGGCGCCGCAGCGCCAGCATCGGGCGCCTGGCCAGCGGCCTCGCGCGCGATGGCGATCTGTGCCTGCAGCGCCTGCGCGGCACCCGGCTCCAGTCGTGGCAGCAGGCCGCTCCACACATCCGCGGCCTCGGCGTTCCTTCCGCGCTGGCGCAGGGCGATGCCCAGCAGCCAGCTGGCGCGCTCGGCATCGGGAGCCTGTGCGCGCGCCTGCTGCAACCAGGCCATTGCGGTGTCATCGAACTGCTTGCCGGCATCAGCCTGCGCGCGCGCCTGCGCGGCTTCCACCAGCACGCCCGGGTCATCCGGTGCCAATGCGGCGGCCTTCGCGAAGGCGTCTGCCGCAGCTGAGGCATTGCCCAGTTCGGCCTGCGAACGCCCGAGCAATGCCCAGCCATCGGCACGCTGAGGGTCGCGCTTCAGTGCATCCTGCAGGGCCTGCACGCCATCGCGCAGGGTGGCTGCCGACGGGGTCGGTTGTACCTGTGCCGCCCTTGGGTCACCGACCAGCAGATACAGGCAGGCACCGGCCACGCCCAGCGCGAGCACGCCGACCACGAAACCGCGCCGACCGCGCTGGCGCAGTGGCCACAGCACCAGCGCTGCCATCAGCGCGGCGACCAGCCCGGCCAGCATCGGCAGCCAATGGTTCACCATTCGTCTCCTTCATCGGCCTTGCCGGCCGGCGCCGCGCCGACGGTGCGTCCACGTCGGCGGACGATGCCCAGCACTACCAGTGCACCGGCGCCGAGCACCAGCAGGGGGCCACCCCACAGCAGCCAGGTGCCCGGCTGCAACGGTGGTTGATAGAGCACGAACTCACCGTAGCGCGCGACCAGGAACTGCTTGATCTGTGCGTCGTCGTGGCCCTGCTGCATCAGCTGCAGCACCTCGCGGCGCAGGTCCTGGGCGATCTGCGCGTTCGAATCGGCCAGCGACTGGTTCTGGCACTGCACGCAGCGCAGCTGCGCGGCCAGGTCATGGAAGCGGCGTTCCTCGGCGTCATCGCGGAACTGCAGCGGCTGCGGATCGTGCAGCGGCTGCTGGGCCAGCGCGGCCAGCGGCAGCATCAGGAGCAGCAACGCCAGCAGCCAGCGCATGGGTTCAGGGCGCCGTATGCAGGGTGTTGCCGGCACTGCCCTGGGCCTTCTCGATCTTCTGCAGCGCCGGGATCAGCTTCTCGTCGACCACGCGCTGGGTCATCGCACCGCTGTACTTCCAGCGCACGATGCCGCTGCCATCGACCAGGAAGGTTTCCGGTGCGGCGGTCACGCCCCAGTCGATCGCGGTACGGCCCTCGACATCGCTGAGCACGACCATGAACGGGTTGCCCAGCTGTTCCAGCCAGTGCAGCGCGTCGGTCGGGTCGTCCTTCCAGTTGTAGCCGATCACGCGCACACGCTTGCTTTCCGCGAAGCGGGTCAGCACCGGGTGTTCTTCGCGGCAGGCCGCGCACCAGCTGCCCCACACGTTCAGCAGGTAGGGCGCGCCGCGCAGGTCGTCGCTGTGCACGATCATTTCCGGGTCGTGCAGCACCGGCAGCGCGAATGCCGGCGCCGGTTTGTCGATCAGTGCCGACGGCAGTACGTCGCGCTGCGGATCGCCTGATTTCATCACCCCGTAGATCATCAGCCCGAGCAGGCCGAAGAAGAACAGCACGCCGATCACGATGGCTACCGGCGGCAGCGGGCGGGAGGGACGCGGGGTGGGGGACTCGGACATGGGAACTCCTACGGACGACGGAAACGGCGATCGGCGGCGGTGATGAATCCGCCCAGGGCCATCAACAGCGCGCCCAGCCAGATCCAGCGCACGTACGGCTTGATGTGCACCCGGACCGCCCATGCATTGTTGCCCAGCGGCTCGCCCAATGCCACGTAGACATCACCATTGAAGCGTGCATCGATGCCGGCCTCGGTCATCACCTGGCCGCCGCTGGCGTACTGGCGCTTCTCCGGGTGCAGCAGGGCCAGCTCGCGGCCGTTGCGGAACACGCGCAGGCGGCCGCGGTCGGCGATGAAGTTGGGGCCTTCGCGATGGTCCACGCCTTCGAAGCGCACTTCGTGGCGACCGACCACCAGCTGCTGGCCCGGTGCCAGCGCCACTTCGCGCTGCACGTTCAGCGCCTCCACCAGCAGCGCGCCGGCCAGGAACACGGCAATGCCGGCGTGGGCGACGATCATGCCGAGCATTTCGGCGGTGAAGCGGCCATTGCCGCGCAGGCGCTGCCAGACGAAGCGTGCGGTGCCGAGCGCGACCCAGGCCGCAGCGGCCACGCCGATGCCGGCCTTCCAGCCGTTCTGCGGCGCCTGCCACCAGGCCAGCGCGCCCAGCAGCAGCGCCAGGCCCAGCCACGGTGCCAGCAGCGCGAAGGCGCGCGAGGGCTGGTCACGCTGCCATTTCACCAGCGGGCCAAACGGCAGCAGCAGGATCATCGGTGCCATCAGCAGCAGGAACAGGCTGCCGAAGTAGGGCGGGCCGACCGAGATCTTGCCCAGCGACAGCGCATCGGCCAGCAGCGGGTACAGCGTGCCGAGCAGCACCATCGCGCAGGCGGTGGCCAGCAGCAGGTTGTTGGCCAGCAGCAGGGTCTCGCGCGAGGTGGCGGTGAAGCCACGGCGTGGGTCCTCGGCATCCACGCTCAGCTGGCTGGCACGCAGCGCGTACAGCAGCAGGCTGCCACCGACCAGCACCGACAGGAACGCCAGGATGAACAAGCCGCGCGAGGGATCGGCGGCGAACGAATGCACGCTGGTCAGCACGCCGGAGCGCACCAGGAACGTGCCCAGCAGCGACAGCGCGAAGGCGGCGATCGCCAGCAGCAGGGTCCAGCTGCCGAAGGTGCCGCGCTTTTCAGTGACGGCCTGCGAATGGATCAATGCCGCACCGACCAGCCACGGCATGAAGCTGGCGTTCTCCACCGGGTCCCAGAACCACCAGCCGCCCCAGCCCAGCTCGTAATAGGCCCACCAGCTGCCCAGCGCGATGCCAAGGGTCAGGAAGCCCCAGGCGACGTTGGTCCATGGCCGCGTCCAGCGCAGCCAGCGTGCGTCGACGCGGCCTTCCAGCAGTGCGGCAACCGCGAAGGCGAACGGCACCGCGAAGCCGACATAGCCCAGGTACAGCATGGGCGGATGGATGATCAGCCCCGGGTCCTGCAGCAGCGGATTGAGGTCGCGGCCTTCCAGCGGTGCCGGGTTCAGGCGCAGGAACGGGTTGGAGGTGAAGATCAGGAAGGCGAGGAAGCCGACGCTGACCACGCCCATCACCGCCAGCACGCGCGCCTGCACCGGTGCGGGCAAGTGCCGCGAGAACAGCGCCACCGCGCCGGTCCACAGCGCCAGCACCAGCGCCCACATCAGCAGCGAGCCCTCGTGCGCGCCCCAGACCGCCGAGTAGCGGTAGACCATCGGCAGCAGCGAATTGGAGTTCTCGGCCACGTAGCGCACCGAAAAATCCTGCTGCACGAACGCGGCGGTCAGTACCGCGAAAGCGCCGGCGAGCAACAGCAGCTGTGCGAACGCGGCCGGCCGTGCCACCGCCATCCACGCGGTGTTGTTGCGATGCGCACCGACCAGCGGCAGGCCGGCCTGCAGCAGCGAGGCCAGCAACGCGCACAGCAGCAGGATCTGACCCAGTTCGGGCAGCACTCAGCGCACCTCGGGTGCCGTCATCGGCACGTCGTGCTTGCGATGGGCGTCGCCCATCTTGTCGGCCACTTCCTTCGGCACGTACTTCTCATCGTGCTTGGCCAGCACCTCGTCGGCGACGAAGGTGCCGTCCTGCAGGCGGCCGCTGGCGACCACCGCCGTGCCTTCGGCGAACATGTCCGGCAGGATCCGCGACGTGGTCACCGCCAGCTGCGCGTCGCCGTCGGTCACCTCGAAGCGCGCCTCCAGCGAGCCGACCGGTCGGTTGAAGGAACCTTTCACCACCATGCCACCGAGGCGGAAGCGCGACTGTGCATCGACATCGCCGCGCAGCACTTCCGACGGCGTGTACAGGTAGGCGATGTTGCGCTCCAGTGCCATCGCCACCAGTGCGGTGGCCAGGCCGGAGGCGAGCAGGGCCAGCAGCACCCACACCAGGCGGCGGCGCTGTACCGGGGTCATCGTTCCAGCTCCGTCGACAACGGCGTCGCTGCGTCCTGCCTGCCGGCGCGGGTCTGCTGGCGCTGCTGGCGGGCCAGTGCCAGCCGGCGCGCCACGCGCAGGCGCAGCCACGAACCGATGGCATCGGCGCCGAGCACCAGCACGAACACCGCGTAGGCACCGATCACATAGGGCAGGTGGGTCATGGCTGGGCCTCCCGGGCCGGGCGTCCGGCATCGACGCGGCCGCCGACCCAGGCCTTGCCGGCCTCGCGGTCGAGATTGTCGGCGCGGGCCTTGGCCAGCACCGAACCGGCGAACCAGAACTTGGTGCCGATCACCATCCACCACAGCGGCGCGATCATCGCGCTGCTGATCGCCGATTCACCGAATACGTTGATCGACTGGCGCTGGTGCAGGCCGCCCCACCAGTCCACCGAGTAGCGGATCACCGGCAGCAGGCTGACACCGACAATGGCCAGCAGGCCAGCGGCGCGCGCGGCGCTGCGGCGGTCCTCGATGGCGTGGTACAGGCCGATCACGCCCAGGTACAGGAACAGCAGTACCAGTTCGCTGGTCATGCGCGGGTCCCAGTCCCACCAGGTGCCCCAGGTGCCCTTGCCCCAGATGCTGCCGGTCAACAGGGTGATCAGGGTGAAGCCGGCGCCCATCGGCGCGCAGGCCATGGCCAGGATCTCGCAGACCTTGATCCGCCAGACCAGTGCGATGGCCGCATACAGCGCCATCAGCGCGAAGACGAACAGGCTCATCCAGGCACTGGGCACGTGGATGTAGAGGATGCGGAAGCTGTCCAGCTGCTTGGCTTCCGGTGGCACCACCAGCAGCGCCTGCCACATGCCGACCAGCAGCACCGGCACCGCCGCGAGGTAGAACACCCGCGACCAGCGGGCAGCGAAACGGTCGAACGTGGGGGGCGAACCGAGTTGGTGGAACCAGCGGACAATCGGATTCATGCGTGGCGGCTATCCAGCAGGGGTGGATTGGCTCTCAGCTCGGTCAACTCAGAGAAATACGTATTGCAGCGGCAGTGGCCAGCGGCGCCAGCACCAGCGCGACCAGCAGGCCGGCGCCCAGCATCAGCAGCGCACCGACCGGATCCTGTCCGCGTCCGGCTGCCGCCAGGCTGCCTGCGCCGAACACCAGCACCGGCACGTACAGCGGCAACGACAGCAGCGCCACGAGAATACCAGAGCGTCGGATGCCTACGGTCAGCGCGGCGACCACGCCACCGATCAGGCTCAGCAACGGCGTGCCCAGCAGCAACGATGCCAGCAACATCGGCAGCTGGTCATGCGGCAGATGCAGCATTTCGGCCAGCAGCGGGCTGACCACGATCAGCGGCAGCGCAGTGGTGGCCCAATGCAGCAGCACGCGCACCAGCACCAGCCAGGCCAGCGGCACCGGCGCCAGCAGCCATTGTTCCAGCGAGCCATCCTCGGCGTCGGAACGGAACAGCGAATCCAGCGACAGCTGTCCGGCCAGCAGCACGGCCAGCCACAGCACTGCACCGGCGGTGGCGGCCAACAGCTGTGGTTCGCGGCCCTGGGCCAGGGCGAACAGCACCACTACCAGCACCGCGAACAGCAGCGGTTGCAGCGCATCGCCGCGGCGGCGCCAGAGCAGGCGCAGGTCGCGCTTGAGCAGGGCGCCTGCGGTCTGCCACAGGCCCGGTTCGGTGCCCGGCGCGATCACGCGGCACCGCCGAGGTCGAGCTGGCGGGTGCGCACCGGCGGTGCGGCATAGGCACCGTGGGTGGTGACCAGCGCAGCGCCGCCGGCGCGCAGGTGCGCCGAGATCATCCGGTTGACCAGGGTGATGCCCTCCAGGTCGAGGTTGGCATAGGGTTCGTCCAGCAGCCACAACGGTGCCGGCGACAGCCAGATGCGCGCCAGTGCCAGCCGCCGCTTCTGTCCGGCCGACAGATGCCGTACCAGGGTGTCCTCATAACCGGCCAGGCCGACGATGGCCAGCGCGTTGCCAGGCATCTGCCGCGCACGCCGTCCGTGCAGGCCGCACAGGAAATGCAGGTTTTCCAGCGTGCCGAGGTCCGGTTTCAGCGCTGGCAGGTGGCTGAGGTAGGCGACATAGCGCGCGCGCTCGGCATTGCTGGCCGGCTTGCCGTCGATCCGCACCTGGCCGGCACCGGGCCGGGCCAGGCCGGCCAGCACGCGCAGCAGGGTGGTCTTGCCGGCGCCATTGCCGCCCTGCACCAGCAGGGCTTCGCCGGCGTCCACATGGAAGTCCAGCGGGCCGAACACCGGCTCGTCATTGCGGGAGAAGCTCAGGCCGCTGGCAGCCAGCAATGCAGGGGTGTTCAAGGGGCAAAGGTCTTCATGCCGGAGTGCGGCGGCAATTGTAGCGGTGAATGCCGATGGCAGTGCCGGCCGCTGGCCGGCAATTTCGCCATCTGCCAGCCGAGGTTGCCGGCCGGCGGCCGGCACTACCGACGCGCGGATTGCGTAAACTCGCAGGTCTGTTCCCCCACAGCCCAGGCCGATGCAACCCACCACCAAGCTGCCCAAGGTCGGTACCACGATCTTCACCGTGATGTCCCAGCTCGCCGCCGAACACGGCGCGGTCAACCTGGGCCAGGGTTTCCCGGACTTTTCGGCGCCGCAGCGCCTGATCGACGAGACCGCCAGGGCGATGGCCGCCGGGCTGAACCAGTACCCGCCGATGACCGGCGTGGCGCCGCTGCGCCAGGCCATCGCACAGAAGGTGCTGGACTGCTACGGCGCGCAGGTCGATGCGGACAGCGAGATCACCGTCACCAGCGGTGGCACCGAGGCCATCTTCAACGCCATCCACGCCGTGGTGCGTGCCGGCGAGGAAGTGATCGTGCTGGACCCGGCGTATGACTGCTACGAACCGGCGATCGACCTGGCCGGAGCCAGGGCCGTACATGTGTCGCTCGATCCGCAGACGTTCGCGGTCGATTGGGACCGCGTGCGCGCAGCGATCACCCCGCGCACCCGCATGCTGATCGTCAACACCCCGCACAATCCGTCCGGTGCGATGCTGTCGGCGCAGGACATGCAGGCGCTGGCCGAACTGCTGCGCGGCACGCAGATCTACCTGATCTCCGATGAGGTGTACGAACACATCATCTACGACGGCCGCCGCCATGAATCGGCGCTGCGCTACCCGGAACTGCGCGAGCGCGCGTTCGTCATCTCCAGCTTCGGCAAGACCTACCACTGCACCGGCTGGAAGATCGGCTATGCGATCGCCCCGCCGGCGCTGACCGCCGAGTTCCGCAAGGTGCACCAGTACAACACCTTCACCAGCTTCGGCCCGGCGCAGCATGGCTTCGCCGCGATGATCCGCGACGAACCCGAACACCACCTGGAACTGGGCGCGTTCTACCAGGCCAAGCGCGACCGCTTCCGTGAGCAGCTGGCCGGCACCCGCCTGAAAGCGCTGCCGGTCCCGGGTGGCTACTTCCAGCTGGTCGACTATTCGGCGATCAGCGACCTGCCGGACCATGAGTTCGTGAAGTGGCTGACCATCGAGAAGGGCGTCACCGCCATTCCGCTGTCGCCGTTCTATGAGACTCCGCCGGCCGGCCAGCGCCTGGTGCGCCTGTGCTTTGCCAAGAACGAAGCGACCATGGACGCGGCGATCGAACGCCTGCGCCTGCTGTGAGCGGAGACACGGACATGCAGGACCTGCGCATTTCCCTCGTCCAGGGCGACACCCGCTGGCATGACCCGGCCGGCAACCGCGCCTACTACGGCGCGCTGCTGGCACCGCTGGCCGGCACCACCGACCTGGTGATCCTGCCGGAGACCTTCACCAGTGGCTTCTCCAACGAGGCCATTGCCCAGGCCGAAGGCATGGACGGCCCGACCGTGGCCTGGGTGCGCGAACAGGCCCAGGCCCTGAACGCGGCGGTGATCGGCAGCGTGCAGCTGCGCGAGGGCAACGGCGTCTACAACCGCCTGCTGTTCGCAACGCCAGAGGGCGGCCTGCAGTACTACGACAAGCGCCACCTGTTCCGTTACGGCGGTGAGCACGAGCGCTATGCCGCCGGCCGTGAGCGCCTGAGCGTGGAATGGAAGGGCTGGCGGATCAATCCGCAGGTCTGCTACGACCTGCGCTTCCCGGTGTTCTGCCGCAACCGCTACAACGTCGAACGCCCGCAGCAGCTGGATTTCGACCTGCAGATCTTCGTCGCCAACTGGCCGTCGGCGCGCGCCTATGCATGGAAGACCCTGCTGCGTGCGCGGGCGATCGAGAACCTGTGCTTCGTGGCGGCGGTGAACCGCGTCGGCGTGGACGGCAACCAGCTGCACTACGCCGGCGACAGCGCGGTGATCGACTTCCTCGGCCAGCCGCAGGTGGAGATCCGCGAACGCGAACAGGTGGTGACCACCACCATTTCGGCCGAAGCACTGGCTGCACATCGCGCGCGTTTCCCGGCGATGCTCGATGCTGATGCCTTCCATCTGGACGAGCAGGCCTGAAACAGCACGACGGCGGCTGAATGCCTGCCACGCAGCGCGCGCGCCTGCATCCAACGTGCACGCGCGCGCTGCTAGATTCGCCGGCAGTCCGACCGAACTGGAAGTCCTGCCATGAACAAGCCCTTCGCCCTGCTGCTGGCCCTGTCCGCTGCCACGCTGGCCCCGGCCGCGCACGCCGCCGGCAACCTCGATTGCCAGCTGCGCTACAACCTGTCCGGCTGGTCACTGATCTACAAGACCGCTTCCGGCAACGGCACGGTCAGCTGCAGCAACGGCACCAGCCTGCCGGTGCGTATCGAAGTGAAGGGCGGCGGCCTGACCGTGGGCAAGTCGAAGATCACCAATGGCCGTGGCAGCTTCACCGGCGCCGTCAGCGTCGACGAGCTGCTGGGCACCTACGCCTCGGTTGGCGCGCATGCGGGTGCCGTGAAGTCCAGCAACGCGCAGGTGATGACCAAGGGCGACATCTCGCTGGCCCTGTCCGGCACCGGCAAGGGCTGGGATCTGGGCGTGGACGGCGCCGCCTTCACCATCAGCCGGCGCTGAGCCGTGCCGGCCGCTGCAGCCACAGGGCAAGCAGGCCGCACACGATGAGTGTCGGTGCCAGCAGTTGCAGTGCACCGACCACGGCCATCGCCACGCCGATCAACAGGTAGTAGAGCAGGCCGAACAGGGCGCCCGCGCTGCCCAGGCAGTGCGGGTATCCGCGCAGGGCCTGGCCCAGCACATTGGGAATGGCCAGGCCGAACCCGGCCACCACCGGTACCATCGCCGCGACCAGTGCCGGCTGATTGTGCAGCAAGGCAGCCAACAGCCCACCGGCCAGCACCAGCCCTGCGGCGAGCCGGATGCGCGTGGCGGAGGTAACGCCTGCGCGCAGCAGGCGAGCATTGCCCCATGCACCCAGCGCCGAGCCGAGCGCCAGCAGCGCGCCGCTGGCACCGAACCAGGCCAGCGGCCAGTGCAGGCGTTCGAATACGAACGGGCCCAGCGCGTACCAGCTGTACATCGCCACGTTGAACGCCATCACCAGCAGCGCCTGTGACCAGATCCAGCGATCACGCAGCAGTTGCCACAACAGTGGAAGCATGGGGGTGTGCGCGACTTTCGCAGGGCGGCTCTCGCGCAGGCCCGTTGCGCATCCGAGCATCAGCAGGCTGACCATCAGCAGCAGGCCGGCCTGCACGCCGGCATAGCCATGGCTGTCCACCAGCAGCACACCCAGTGCCAGCCCGATCGCCGGGCTCAAGGCCAGCGCCACGCCGATCCACGAGAACGCCTGCGCCAACGCCGGACCCTTCAGGTGGTCGCGCAGTACGGTCTGGGTTACCACCGAGGCCGCCGCCGCACCCAGTGCGGCCAGTGCCTGCGCCAGCAGGACCTGGCCGAACGTGCTGGCCAGCAGGCCGCCGCAGGCGGCCAGTACGAACACGGCCAGGCCGCAGAGCAGGGCAGGGCGACGACCGACATGGTCGGCCAGCCGTCCCCATAGCAGGACACCGGCAGCAAAACCGAACAGGTACAGGCTCATGGCCTGGCTGGCGGCGCCGGGGGGCAGTGCGAAGCGCCCGGCGAGGTCGGCCAGGGCCGGGCTGTACAGGGTCTGCGCCAACTGGGGGAACATCAGCAGCGCGATGGTGAGCAACAACAGGCGACGCGACATGCGGGTGCTCCGCAAACAGGGCCGCGTATTGTGGTGGCCGGCGTAGTGGCGCACTCTGTCGGTCCGGCCAGCAAATAGATGAAATCGGACATGGCGTGGCTGCAACCGGATGCGCACTTCGATGCGGATGCCTGGAGCGCACCGGTGCTGGGCATCGCGTCGTCGCTGGCCGATCATGATTCGGGTTGGCACCAGCACGCGCGCGCGCAGTTGCTGTACACCCGGCAGGGCTGCACGCGGCTGACCTTCGGCGACCGCATCAGCCTGCTGCCGCCCTCGCGCGCGGCATGGATTCCCGGCGGCCTGCGCCATCGCGCACAGATGCGCCAGGCCGTGGACTACCGCTCGCTGTATTTCGATGCCACGTTGTCGGCACGGCTGCCGCAGCAGCCGGCGATCATCGGCGTCGGTCCCCTGCTGCAGGCATTGCTGGAACCGATCGCGCAGGCGCCGTTCGACCGTGACTGGCGGGCGCCGCGCGCGCACCATCAATTGGCGTTGTGCGTGCTGGAGATCGCCGCCGCACCGGTGGCGCCGATGGACCTGCCGCTGCCACGCGATCCACGCATCGCGCGCTGCCTGCCGCTGGCCGAGCAGTTGCCGCCTGAACTGGGTGAGCTCGCTGCGCGTGCGGGCCTGAGCGTGCGCACGGTCGGCCGGTTGATGCAACGCGACACCGGCATGGGCTACCAGGCCTGGCGCCAGCAATGGCGCCTGATGCGCGCCATGGAGCTGCTGCTGCTTGGCCATCGCATCGGGCACGTTGCGCAGGACACTGGTTTTTCCGCCGAGAGTCCGTTCATCGCCTTTTTCCGCAGCATGACCGGGACCACGCCCGCCGCTTTCCAGCGCCACGCAAAAGGGGACGGAGGGGATTAAGTCGCTTTCGCCCTTCGACGCACAGCGTGGCGAAAACGACTTAATCCCCTCCGTCCCCTTTTCAAAGAAAAACCCCGGCCGGAGCCGGGGTTCTGCATTTCAACGTGGCTGCCGATCAGCCGCCGCGCGGGCCGCTGCGGCGCGGGCCGCCGGGACCGCGGTTGCCACCGGGGCCGCCCGGGCCTCGGTTGCCACCCGGACCACCGGGGCCACGGTTACCACCCGGGCCACGGTGGTTGCCACCGCCCGGACCGCGACCGCCCGGACGGGCGCCCTGTGCAGGCTTCGGGCTGCCATACGGGTTGAAGCCCGGCGTGGCGTGGTCGGACGGGAAGCTCGGCGCGTTGCCCGGATGACCGTACGGGTGCTTGTTGCCCTGGCCCTGCGAGCGGTTGCCCGCACCGGCCGGACGACCCTGGCCGCCTGCGCCGCCACGGCCTTCACCACCAAAGCCGCCACGGCCCTGGCCGCCACCGGCGCCTGCGCCCGGGCCCTTCGGCTTGCCGTACGGACGGCCCTGGCCGCCTGCACCCGGACCACGGGCACCGGGGCCGCGTGCGCCCGGGCCGGCGTTGCGATGGCCGCTCGGGCCGGTGCTCACGCCATCCGGCACGTACCAGGTGCGGAACGCGGCCGGATTGCCTTCCGGCAGCGAACGATCATTCTTCTGGGCGCGCTGCTTGAACGGCTTCTGCGACTGCTTGGCTGCCGCTTCACCGCTGACCGTCAGGCCGCCCTTGAAGCCGCCACCCTTGCCGCCGCGACCACGGCCGCGGTCTTCGCGGACGTTGTCGAAACGACGCAGCTCGCGGCCTTCGTCGGCGGTGTTGTGGCCGTTGACGTAGGCGTTGCCACGGCCACCTTCGCGCACGCGCACGGTGGTCTTGGCCGCGCGGCGCTGGCCGATCACCGGCTGCAGCGTCAGTGCCGACGGTGCGCCTTCTTCCAGCTTCAGCTGGGCGCGCAGGGCTTCAACCTGCGTGGTGCCCAGTTCCACCGAATGGCCACGGGCCAGTTCGCGCGGCAGGCTCACCTTGCCATAGCGGGTGCGCTTCAGGCGGCTGACCTGGCAGCCCTGCGACTCCCACAGCCGGCGCACTTCGCGGTTGCGGCCTTCCTTCACCACGACGCGGAACCAGTCGTGCGAATCGGTGCCGCCGATGCGTTCGATCTCATCGAACTTGGCCGGGCCGTCTTCCAGCGCGACGCCACGGGTGAGGCGGTCGACGATGGCGTCAGAGACCTTTTCCTCGCCTTCCGGCGCACGCACGCGCACCACGTACTCGCGCTCGACCTCGAACGACGGGTGCATCATGGCGTTGGCCAGCTCACCGTCGGTGGTGGCCAGCAGCAGGCCGGTGGTGTTGATGTCCAGGCGGCCGATGGCGATCCAGCGCGCGCCCTTCAGCGGCGGCAGCGACTCGAACACGGTCGGGCGGCCTTCCGGATCATCGCGGGTGGTCACTTCGCCTTCCGGCTTGTTGTAGACCAGCACGCGCGACGGCTCGGCCAGGGCGGTGGCGACGAAGCCGCGGCCATCCAGTTCGATCTTGTCGCCGCTCTTGACCGACATGCCGGTCTGCGCGACTTCACCGTTGACCTTGACCAGGCCTTCGGCGATGCGCTGTTCCAGCGCGCGGCGCGAGCCGAGGCCGGCCTGGGCGAGCACCTTGTGCAGGCGTTCTTCCAGCTTGAACTGTTCGGAGGTGGCTTCGCGCTTCAGCGAGAGCTTGTTACGGGGGGTGTCACTCATCAGTTTTGCTCCGGCCGACGGTTTCGAGGTCGGCCTCTGGTTCGGAATCGGCTTGGTCAACAGCCACGGTCGTCATCGCGACGGCGTTGTCTTCGCGTTCGTTCAGGGGCACCGCGCGCTCGCCCGGCGCGGAATCGGGGTGCCCATCATCGAGGGGCGAAGGTGCTTGCTCATCGGTGGCCGACGCAGGGGCTGCATCGGCGGAATCGGGGGTGTCACTGCCGGCCAGGCTGGCATCATCGTTCGCGGCAGCGCCATCGGCGCCGGCCGAGATGTCCGGACCCTCGGCACCGGCGACGGCCGGCGCATCGCGGTCCAGGGCAAGCTGCGGTTCCAGCTCGCCCAGGTCCTTCAGCTCCGACAGCGGCGGCAGTTCGTCCAGCCGCTTCAGCCCGAAGTAGTCCAGGAAGCCCTTGGTGGTGCCGAACAGCGCCGGTTTGCCGGGCACGTCGCGGTGGCCGACCACGCGGATCCACTCGCGTTCTTCCAGCGCCTGGATGATGTTGCTGCTGACCGCCACGCCGCGCACCTGTTCGATTTCGCCGCGGGTGATCGGTTGCCGGTAGGCGATCAGCGCCAGGGTTTCCAGGGTGGCACGGGTGTAGCGGGTCTTGCGTTCGGTCCACAGCCGGCTGATCCAGCCATGCACTTCGCCGGTGACCTGGTAGCGGAAGCCGGAGGCGACCTCGACCAGTTCCACGCCGCGGCCTTCGCAGGCCTCGCGCAGGCGTTCCAGCGCACGTTCGATGCTGCCCGGCGGTGCCGGTTCCTCTTCCGGGAACAGGTCCTTCAGCTGGGCCAGGGTGAGCGGCTGGCTGGAAGCCAGCAGGGCACCCTCGACAATGCGGTTGATCAGCGATTGATCCATCGGCAGTCAGCGCTCACTCGTCTGCATTGGCGTCGTCGTCGTTGTCGTCGAACTCGCTGCTGAACTGCAGCGGGGCATTGGTGTTGCCGGCCGCCAGCGACTTCACGTAGATCGGCGCCAGCGGTTCTTCCTGGACGATGTCCAGCAGCTGTTCCTTGGCCAGCTCCAGCACCGCCAGGAACGTGACCAGCACGCCCAGCTTGCCTTCTTCGGCGGTGAACAGCCCTTCAAAACGATAGAACTTGCCATCTTCCAGGCGTCCCAGCACTTCGCCCATGCGTTGCCGCACGCTCAGTGCCTCACGCTTGATGGCGTGGCCGCTGAACAGCTCGGCACGCTTGAGCACGTCGTGCAGGGCCAGCAGCATTTCCTTCAGGTCCACCGGCGGCGGCAGCTTCACCGTGGCACGTTCGGGCATGAAGGCATGTGCCACGGTGGTATCGCGGTCCTGGCGGGGCAGGGCGTCGATGTTCTCGGCGGCCTGCTTGAAGCGTTCGTACTCCTGCAGCCGGCGCACCAGTTCGGCGCGCGGGTCGGCTTCATCGCCTTCCTCGCTGACCGGGCGCGGCAGCAGCATCCGCGACTTCACCTCGGCCAGGATCGCGGCCATCACCAGGTATTCGGCCGCCAGCTCGAAGCGCAGCTCGCGCATCACGGTGATGTACTCCACGTACTGCCGGGTGATCTCGGCAACGGGAATGTCCAGTACATCCAGGTTCTGGCGGCGGATCAGGTACAGCAGCAGGTCCAGCGGGCCTTCAAAGGCATCCAGGATGACTTCCAGCGCGTCCGGCGGGATGTACAGGTCCTGCGGAATCTGCAGGACCGGTTGCCCATGCACCACGGCCAGCGGCATTTCCTGCTGCTGGGGGGCGGGCGGCCGGGTTGGCGGGTTCGCGTCGAGCGCGAGTTCGGAAGTCATCTAATGGAGATCAGGATTGCAACGGACCAGTCGCGGCACCGGGTTCGCCGGGCCAACGCCACGGAGCCCCAAGGCGCCAGACACGCCGGGATCGGCGCGATTCCACACATATCAAACAGCGGGACGCGCCGCGGTAAACGGCAGCGACAGAACTACGGGGAGGTCGTCTACGTGGCCCGGCCGGGTGGTCCGGTTTGAAGCAGCGGGACGGTCGTCGGGGGCTGCGTTGGCCGCAAAAACCGACGGGCCGCTGCATCCAGCCACGTGCAATGGAGTCTAGGGTAAGCCTTTGCCGCGCCAGTGTCCAGCCGGACCGGGGCGGGGGCTGCATTGGCTAGAATCTGCGGACCCGACAACGCAAGCGAGGAAATGCCGGTGTGGTATGTGATCGAAGGGTATGACGGCCAGGATGTGCTGGCGCAGCGGCTGCAGGCGCGGCCGGAACACCTGGCGCGGCTGCACGCGCTGCGCGACGAGGGACGCCTGCTGCTGGCCGGCCCGTGCCCGGCGGTGGACAGTGAAGACCCGGGCCCGGCCGGTTTCAGCGGCTCGGTGGTGATCGCGCAGTTCGAGTCGTTGCCGCAGGCCCAGGCCTGGGCCGATGCCGACCCGTACGTGGCTGCCGGCGTCTACACCCGCGTGCAGGTACGCCCGTTCCGCAAGGTCCTGCCGTGAACGCGGAACGGATCGAGCGGATCCGTGATGCGCTGCAGCAGGCGCTGGCACCCAGCGTGCTCGAGATCGAGGATGACAGCCATCGCCATGCCGGCCATGCCGGCGCGCGCGACGGGCGCGGCCATTTCAACGTTCATGTGGTGAGTGAACGCTTCGCCGGACTGGCTCCGTTGGCCCGGCATCGCGCGGTCTATGCCGCGCTGGGGTCGATGATGGACACCGATATCCACGCGCTGTCCATCCGCGCACATACCCCGTCAGAACAGGGCTGAGCCCTTGTCCCGCACTGTCCTGGCGGGTCCGCAAGGGCCTGGCCACGGACAGGTTTTCATGTCCATTTCGGGACATCCGCCTAACGGACTGTTTACAAGCCCAGATGGAAACGCTTACATTCCGCGCCAATGCTGGTAGGTCCAAGCCGTGGAGGGCGGCTTCGTGAACAAGGCAGCTATCACAATCAAAGACGTCGCACGCGAAGCCCGGGTCTCCGTGGCCACGGTTTCCCGCGCGCTCAACGGGCATGAAAATGTCGCCGAACCGGTCCGCCAGCTTGTGCTGGAGGTGGCCGCACGGCTGCGTTACACCCCGCATGCCGCCGCCCGCAGCCTGAGCAGCCGCCGCACCAATACGGTGGGCGTGGTGCTGCCTGACCTGTACGGCGAATTCTTCTCCGAACTGATGCGCGGCATCGACGGCGTGGCCCGCAACCGCCGCCAGCACCTGCTGGTGTCCAGCTACCACGGCGACCAGGAACAGCAGGGCGCCGCCCTGCGTGCCATGCGCGGCCGCGTCGACGGCCTGCTGGTGCTCTCGCCCTATGCCGAGAGCCCGGGCTTCCTGACCGACAACCTGCCGCAGTCGCTGCCGACGGTGTTGATCAACACCTATCTGCCCGGGCAGGACCATCCGGTGCTCAGCATCGACGACCACGCCGGTGCGATGGCGATGACCCGCCACCTGCTGGACGCCGGCCACCGCCGCATTGCCTTCATTTCTGGCCCGGACCTCAACTTCGACGCGCGCGAGCGCCTGCGCGGCTTCCGTGACGCGCTGGTAGCGTTTGGCAGTGACGCCGAGGGCATCGAGCTGCCCGGTGATTTCGACGAAGCTTCCGGCCATCGCGCCGGTCAGGAGTTGCTGGCAGCCGGAGCGCTGCCCGATGCCGTGTTCGCCGCCAACGACATGATGGCCCTGGGCTGCCTGTATGCGTTCACGCAGGCTGGTGTCCGTGTGCCGGCCGATGTTGCCCTGGCAGGTTTCGATGACATTCCACTGGCGCGTTTCGTCCACCCGTCGCTGACCACCATGCAGGTCAGCATCGCCGAGCTCGGCGACCGGGCCATGACGCGTCTGATGCAGTTGATGGACGGCACCTCCACGGATGGGACAGGGGACAAGCAGACCCTGGTTCCCCGCTTGATAGTTCGCGATTCCACCACTCCGCCATCCGGCCATTGAAGCCAGAGGCGTTCCTTCTTTTTTTTGACTGATCGCAGGGACCGCGCAAGCGGTTACCGCCACCCGGAGATTGAGTTGATGATGCATACCACCTTCCGCATGCCGGCGCGCCGGCTGCTGAGCACCGCACTGGTCAGCTGCCTGATGCTGGCTGCCGCCCCCAACGTCATGGCGCAGTCGGCCAACGCCAGCCTGCGCGGCCAAGTTGCCGGCGCCCAGGCAGGTACCGAAGTGACCGCCACCAACGTGGCCACCGGTACCGTCCGCCGTGGCACCATCCGCGCCGACGGCAGCTACTCGCTGATGGGCCTGGACCCGGGTACCTATGACGTGGTTGCCAACGGCCAGACCCAGAAGGTCACCGTCACCGTGGCCTCGACCGCGACGCTGAACTTTGCCGGTGCCGCCAGCAGCACCCCCGGTTCGACCGCGGCCACCAACCTGGACACCGTCAACGTCGTCGCGCCGACCCTGCTGCAGGAAGTGCGCACCTCCGAAGTCGGCAAGACCGTCAGCCTGCAGCAGATCCAGACCACCCCGCAGGTGTCGCGCAACTTCCTGGAGTTCGCCGACGCGGTGCCAGGCCTGATCTTCACCCGCGATGCCAAGGGCAACACCTCGCTGCGCGGCGGCGCCACCAATGCCGACGGCACCAACGTGTACATCGACGGCGTAGGCCAGAAGAGCTACGTCAAGGGCGGCGGCGTGGCCGGCCAGTCCGGCAGCGCCGGCAACCCGTTCCCGCAGCTGGCCATCGGCGAATACAAGGTCATCAGCGGCAACTACAAGGCCGAGTACGGCCAGGTGTCGAGCGCCGCCGTGACGGCTGCGACCAAGTCCGGCACCAATGAGTTCAAGGGCGAGGCGTTCTACCGCTACACCGATGAAGACATGCGTGCCAAGACCCCGGCAGAGCGCCAGGGTGGCAAGGAAAAGATGGTCTCGGCCGAGAAGGAATACGGCTTCGCCCTGGGCGGCCCGATCATCCAGGACAAGGCGCACTTCTTCGTGACCTACGAAGCCAAGCGCTTCGACCTGCCGGTCACCATCGCGCCGGATGGCGCGGTCACCGGCGCTGCCGGCCTGCTGCCGCCCGCCGGTGCCGCCGGCCTCGGCCCGGCCAGCCAGCCGTTCCAGCAGGATCTGATCTTCGGCAAGATCGACTTCGAGCCGACCGACAACGACCGCATCGAGCTGACCTTCCAGGACCGCGACGAAACCCAGTCGCAGTTCAGCGGCCAGACCTCGCCGGAAGCCGGCCGTGAAGTGGTCAACACCGACCGTCGTTATGCCCTGCGCTGGAACCACAGCGGTGAGCGCTACTACAACGAGTTGATGGTCACCCACGAAGATTCGTTCAACAATCCGACCCCGCTGACGCTGGCCAACGGCATCACCTACACCGCACCGGACGGCCCGGAAGACCGCACCATCGTGAAGATCGGTGGCGCCTCGGCACTGGATTCGCAGGTGAAGGGCCAGAAGGGCTGGTCGATCGAAGACAACCTGACCCTGGATGGCATCCAGTGGGCGGGCGACCACACCATCAAGATGGGCGTGAAGTACAAGCAGATCGACCTGTACGCGTCCGATGCGGCGCAGATCAACCCGACCTTCACCTACTCGCTGGGTGATCCGGACTTCCCCGATTCCATTCCGTACAAGGCGCAGTTCGTCAAGCCGGTGACCGGCGTGACCGGCGTGTCCGGCGAAGTGCGTTCGAAGTCCAAGCAGTACGGCGTGTTCATCCAGGACGACTGGCAGGTCAATGACCACCTGCAGCTGAACATCGGCCTGCGCTGGGACTACGAAAAGACCCCGTCCTACCTGGACTTCGTGACCCCGCAGCAGGTGGTCGACGCCATCTATTCGCAGGATCCGCGCGCTCCGGCCGGCCAGACCTATGCCGATTCGCTGGCACTGGGCGGCCTGGACATCAGCGACTACATCAGCAACGGTCACAACCGCAAGGCATTCAAGGATGCCTGGCAGCCGCGCCTGGGCTTCTCGTATGACATCAATGCCGACGAGCAGCACGTGATCCATGGTGGTGCCGGCCGTTCCTACGACCGTGACCTGTTCGACAACCTGCAGCTGGAAACCACCAAGCTGGCCCTGCCGCAGCCGACCATCTACTTCCGCAACCCGGCCACCGGCGCCTGCATCAACGGCCAGGCCGCCTGCTATGACTGGAACCCGAACCTGCTCAACGGCATCGGCAACCTGCAGGCACTGGTCGGCGCGACCAGCAATGCCGGCCTGGAAGTGGACCTGCTGAACAACAAGCTGAAGGCGCCGTACTCGGATCAGTTCAGCCTGGGCATGAGCAACCAGATCGGCGACTGGCTGACCGACGCCACCATCGCTCGAACCCTGAGCTACGACGGCTTCGCCTTCACCCTGGGCAACCGCTACCCGACCGGCCAGTTCTTCGATGATCCGCGCCTGTGTGGTGGCACCTCCCCGGGCCTGAGCCAGGCTTGGAGCTGCAACGTGCCGGGCTTCGGCAGCCTGATCATCGGCCAGCAGGGCATCAAGACCCGTGCCACCCAGGTCCTGCTGTCGGCACAGAAGCCGTTCACCAAGGAAAGCGGTTGGGGCACCTCGATCGCCTATACCTGGACCACCGCGCGCCACAACCGTGACATCAACGAGAAGTACGCCTTTGATCGCGGTCTGATCGGTGATTACCCGACCATCCGTTCCAACGGCGCGCCGCGCCACCGCCTGGTGGTGACCGGTTCGTACGCGGGCTTCTGGGGCATCACCTTCGGCGGCAAGATCACCCTGGCCACCCCGACCGCCGTCAACGACTGGTACCCGGTGATGCAGGCCAGCGGCTACACGCTGCCGACTCCGCAGGCGGCCGTGCCCAACGCAACCGGCAAGTTCCTGGTGGGCGGCAAGATCTTCGGCTACCGTTCGGTCGACCTGCAGGCGACGAAGACGTTCAAGATGCCGGGCAACACTGAGCTGTACGCCCGCCTGGACATCATCAACGTGTTCAACTTCGACAACTTCTCCACCTACAACTACGTCAAGACCAACGGCAAGCTGCAGGCCAGCTACAACGAGACCGGCGACATCATCGGTACTCCGCGCCAGGTCAAGGCCGAAGTGGGCTTCCGCTTCTAAGCCCGGGCGGTGATGCATGACCCGATGCCGCCGGCTCGCTGGCGGCATCGGTGAAAACGGCAATGGCCGGCCCCGTGCCGGTCCATTGCCCACGCCGCTGCCGGCCAGGGGGCAGCGGCGTGGGCAATGATCGCGGTGTCAGGCCACGTTTTTCGTGGTTTTTTAAGCACACACCTTGTAAACGATTTCAGATCATTGGACGGTATGCTTTCCCATCGATCAGACCACCGGAGGAACCGCGCCATGCAGGCACGCCATCTGTTGTCCGCCGCAGCGCTGAGCCTGGCCGTGGCCGCCTGCCAGCCGGCCCAGCAGGAACCTGCCAAACCGCGCCCGCCGGTGATCCTGATCGAGGCCGATGCACCGCCTCGGCCCATGAAGCCTGAGCTGCCGCCGCTGTTCGATGACATCGAGCGCCGCACCTTCCAGTTCTTCTGGGATACCACCAACGAGGTCAACGGGCTGACCCCGGACCGCTACCCGTCGCGGCCGTTCGCCAGCATCGCCTCGGTCGGCTTCGCGCTGACCGCCTATCCGATCGGCATCGAGAACGGCTGGGTCAGCCGCAACCAGGCGATCGACCGCACGCTGACCACGCTGAAGTTCTTCCGCGACGTGCCGATGGGCCCGCAGCGCACCGGCAAGGCCGGTTACAAGGGCTTCTACTACCACTTCCTGGACATGCAGGAAGGCCGTCGCTACGACAGCTGGGTCGAGCTGTCATCGGTGGATACCGCGCTGCTGATGATGGGCGTGCTGTTCGCGCAGTCGTACTACGACGGTGATGATCCGCGCGAGAAGGAAATCCGCCAGATCGCCGATACGTTGTACAAGAAGGTCGACTGGCCGTGGCTGCAGCAGCGTGCACCGCTGATCTCGATGGGCTGGTTCCCGGAGAGCGGTTTCATCGACCACGACTGGATGGGCTACAACGAGGCGATGATGGTGTACATCCTCGCCCTGGGCTCGCCGACGCACCCGGTCAGCCCGGACGCGTGGACGGTGTGGACGCGTACCTACGACAACGACTGGGGCGTCTACCAGGGCCAGGAATACCTGTCCTTCGGCCCGCTGTTCGGCCACCAGTACAGCCACGTCTGGATCGACTTCCGCGACATCCAGGACGCTTACATGCGCGAGCGCGGCAGCACCTATTTCCTCAACAGCCGGTCGGCCGCGCTGGCCCAGCGCGAATATGCCATCGCCAACCCGATGCAGTGGAAGGAGTATGGCGAGAACGTGTGGGGCCTGACCGCCAGCGATGGTCCGCAGAACACCACGCAGGAGTACCGCGGCGAGCAGCGCCAGTTCCGCCACTACTCCTCGCGCGGCGCCGGCCTGCGCGAGAACTTCGATGACGGCACCATCGCCCCGACCGCTGCGATCGCCTCGGTGGTGTTCGCCCCCGAGCAGGTGATCCCGGCCACGCTGGAGATGCACAAGCGCTTTGGCGACTACATCTATTCCAGCTACGGCTTCCTGGATTCGTTCAACCCCAGCTTCAACTACGACATCCCGATCAAGACCGGTCGCCTGGTTCCCGATCGCGGCTGGGTCGCCAGCGACTACATCGCCATCGACCAGGGCCCGATCCTGACCATGATCGCCAACTACCGCGATGACTTCGTCTGGGAAGTGATGAAGAAGAACCCGTACATCCGCAAGGGCCTGGAGCGGGCCGGGTTCAGCGGTGGCTGGCTGGCGCCGGAAGGCTCGTTCCAGCCGCTGGAACTGCAGAAAGACGAAAAGGCCGCGGCAGCACGCGCGGTGGGTATCGCCGAATCACGCGCGGCTGCCGCGCAGGAACAGAAGAACAATGCCAACCGCACCACAGGCCAGGGCAAGTAGCCCAATGCCGAACTGGATCGACCGCCTGCGCCGCTGGGCGCTGCCTGCCCTGGCCGCGTTGGCCGTGGCCGGCTGCGCCCGTACCGAACCGGGCACCACCACCGTGCGCTTCTGGGCGATGGGCCGCGAAGCCGAGGTGGTCAGCGAGCTGATCCACGAATTCGAGGCCGAAAACCCCGGCATCAAGGTGGATGTGCAGAACATCCCGTGGACCGCTGCGCATGAGAAGCTGCTGACCGCGTTCGCCGCCGACGGCCTGCCGGACGTGTGCCAGCTTGGCAACACCTGGGTGCCGGAGTTCGCCGAACTCGACGCGCTGACCCCGCTGCAGCCGTTCGTGCAGCGCTCCACCGTGGTCGACCCGAAGGACTACTTCCAGGGCATCTGGGATACCAACGTGATCCACGGCGGGCTGGTCGGCGTGCCGTGGTACGTCGATACGCGCCTGATCTACTACCGCAAGGACCTGCTGGCCAAGGCCGGCTACGACCACCCGCCGCGTACGTGGCAGGAATGGGAAGAGCAGATGGCGGCGATCAAGCGCATGCAGGGCCCGAGCCGCTACGCGGTGCTGATGCCGATCAACGAGTTCGAGCAGCAGCTGTCGCTGGCCTTGCAGCAGCCCGACCCGCTGCTGCGTGACGACGACACCCGGGGCAATTTCTCCAGCCCGGGGTTCCGCCGCACGCTGGGCTTCTACGCCAACATGTTCGAGCAGGGCTGGGCGCCGAAGATGTCCGAGACGCAGATCTCCAATGTCTGGGACGAATTCTTCCGCGGCTTCAACGTGTTCTACATCTCCGGCCCCTGGAACATCCGCGAGTTCAAGAAGCTGCAGCCGAAGGAACTGGAAGGGCAGTGGGGCACCGCCGCGCTGCCGGGGCCGGACGGTCCGGGCGCGGGCATCGCCGGTGGTACCAGCCTGGTGATCTTCCGCAAGTCGCAGCAGAAGGAGGCGTCCTGGAAGCTGATCGAATTCCTGTCGCGGCCGGAAATCCAGGCACGCTTCCATTCGATCATTGGCGACCTGCCGCCGCGCCGCAGTGCGTGGAACACGCCGTCGCTGGCCAATGACCCGCTGGCGGCCGCGTTCCGCGATCAGCTGGAGCGGGTCAGGCCGACGCCGAAGGTGCTCGAATGGGAGCGCATCGTGCAGGAAATGCGCATCGTCACCGAAAAGGTGGTGCGCGGTGGCCTGCCGCAGGACAAGGCCGTGGAAGAGCTGGACCAGCGCGTGGACAAGGTGCTGGTCAAGCGCCGCTGGATGCATGAACAACAACGCCTGCAGGAGCGCGCGCCGTCGCCGCAATCGAGCAGCGCCGTGGCCGCCGGGAGGGCGCAATGAAACGTACTTCGCTGGCCGGCTGGATCTTCGCCGGCCCCTCGCTGATCGTGCTGGGCGTGTTCTTCGGCCTGCCGGTCGCCTCGGCGCTTGCACTGAGCGTGACCGACTTCGACCTCTATGCACTGGCCGATAGCAGCAACCTGCGCTTCGTCGGCCTGGGCAACTACATCGACCTGCTGCAGACGCCGATGTTCTGGAAGTCGCTGTGGAACACCACCTACTTCGTGCTGATCGGCGTGCCGTTGTCGATCGGCGTGTCGCTGGGCGCGGCGATGCTGCTCAATGCACCGGCCGCGCGCTTCAAGGCCCTGTTCCGCACGGCCCTGTTCGCGCCGGTGGTGACCACGCTGGTGGCGGTGGCGGTGATCTGGCGCTACCTGTTCCATACCAGCTATGGCCTGGTGAACTACGGCCTGGGCCATCTGGGCATCAGCCCGATCGACTGGCTGGGTGATCCCAACTGGGCGATGCCGACCATCATGCTGTTCGCGGTGTGGAAGAACTTCGGCTACAACATGGTGATCTTCCTGGCCGGCCTGCAGGCGATCCCGCATGACCTGTACGAAGCGGCGCGCATCGATGGTGCCTCGCGCTGGAAGCAGTTCCTGCACATCACCCTGCCGATGCTCGGCCCGGTGCTGCTGGTGGTCGGGGTGATTACCGTGTCCGGCTACTTCCAGCTGTTCGCCGAACCCTACGTGATGACCCGCGGCGACCCACTGCAGAGCACCGTCAGCGTGCTGTATTTCATGTTCGAGGAAGGCTTCAAGTGGTGGAACCTGGGACGTGCCTCCGCCGTGGCGTTCCTGCTGTTCCTGATCATCCTGGCGGTGACCACCGTGATGCTGCGTTTCGGCCGCAAGAGGCAGTTGGTATGAGTCGTGAAATCGGCCAGTCGCGCTGGTACCCGTGGATGATCAATGGTGCGTTGCTGGTGCTGGCCCTGGTCAGCCTGGCACCGCTGCTGTGGATGGTCTCGGTCTCGTTCATGCCGCAGGGCGAGGCCAGCCATTTCCCGCCGCCGCTGCTGCCTTCGAGCATCACCACGCACAACTACCATGAACTGTTCGCGCGCACCGGCATGGGCGGCAACTTTGCCAACAGCCTGCTGGTGTCGCTGGGCATCACGATCGGCTCGCTGCTGCTCAACACCATGGCCGGTTACGCTTTCGCCAAGCTCAACTTCGTCGGCCGCGAGCGCCTGTTCCAGGTACTGATGGCGGCGCTGGTGATTCCAGCGCAGGTGGCGATGCTGCCACTGTTCCTGCTGATGAAGCAGCTGGGGCTGGTCAACAGCTTCGGCGGCGTGATCGTGCCGGCGCTGGCCAGCGTGTTCGGCATCTTCCTGGTACGCCAGTACGCACGTTCGATCCCGGACGAACTGCTGGAAGCGGCGCGCATCGACGGGGCAGGGGAGCTGCGCATCTTCTTCCAGATCGTGCTGCCGATGCTCAAGCCGGTGCTGGTGACCCTGGCGATCTTCACCTTCATGGGCGCATGGAACGATTTCATGTGGCCGCTGATCGTGTTGACCGACCAGGAGCACTACACTTTGCCGGTGGCGCTGGCCACCCTCTCGCGCGAACACATCATGGACGTGGAAATGATGATGGCTGGCGCGGTGGTCACCGTGGTTCCGGTGCTGGCGCTGTTCCTGGTGCTGCAGCGGTACTACATCCAAGGTCTGTTGCTGGGGAGCGTCAAGGGATGAAGCGAGCGATCGCCGTTGGACTGGGACTGTTGTGGACCTCCCTGGCGATCGCCGCACCACCGGCACTGCCGGCGCCGAAGGTGCTGGACGACTTCGACGATATCGGCGCCTGGAAACTGGTGCTGTCCGACCAGGTCAGTGGTTCGCTGCGGCCGGTCAGCGGCGCCGGCGGCGGCCGTGCCCTGTGCCTGGACTATGATTTCCACAAGGTCTCCGGCTACGTCGGCATCCGCCGCGCGCTGAACATCGACTACCCGGTCAACTACCGTTTCGGCTTCCAGCTGCGTGGTGATTCGCCGGCCAACGACCTGCAGTTCAAGCTGATCGATGCCAGCGGCGACAACGTCTGGTGGGTCAACCGCCCGGGCTACAGCTTCCCCAAGGCGTGGACACCGGTCGAATACCGGCGTCGCCAGATCGACAAGGCGTGGGGGCCGTCGCCCGAGAAGGAGATGGCGCGCAGCGCCGCGGTCGAGTTCACGATCTACAGCAAGGTCGGTGGCCGCGGCACGGTGTGCTTCGACAAGCTGACCCTGCAGGGCCTGCCACCGCAGGATGATTCGGCACTGGTGCCATCGGTCATCGCCGATACCGCCACCGCGCTGCAGGACCGCATGATCGATGGCAAGGGCGATACGTTCTGGATCAGCGGCGGGGTCAAGCAGCAGACCATCAGCCTCGACCTGCACAAGAGCCGCGAGATCGGCGGTGCGGTGATCGACTGGCTGCCGAACCTGGAAGCCAATCGTTACACCGTGCGGACGTCCGAAGATGGCCGGGACTGGCGCACTGTGCGCGAGGTGACCGGCGGTGCGGGTGGCCGCGACTGGCTGGCGCTGCCGGACACCGACGCACGCTACGTGCGTTTCGATCTGCTCGATGGCCCGAACTGGCGCTATGGCATCCGTGACATCACGCTCAAGCCGCTGGCGTTCGCCGCCACGCCGAACGCCTTCCTGTCCTCGGTGGCGGCCGACCTGCCGCGCGGTTCGCTGCCGCGTGCGTATGTGGGCGAACAGCCGTACTGGACCCTGCTCGGCCTCGATGGCGGCCAGGAACAGGCGCTGATCAGCGAGGACGGTGCGCTGGAGCCGGCCAAGGGCAGCTTCAGCATCGAGCCGTTCATCCGCCTCGACGGCAAGCTGCTGGACTGGTCGAAGGTGGCCACTACCCAGTCGCTGCAGGACCACTATCTTCCGATCGCCAACGTCGACTGGGTGCACGAGAAGGCCGGCCTGGCGGTGACCAGCTTCGTGCAGGGCACGCCGGAGCGCGCGCAGTTGATCGGCCGCTACCGGCTGAGCAATCCGGACAAGGTGGCGCACGAGTACACCCTGGCGCTGGCGATCCGCCCCTGGCAGGTCAACCCGCCGACCCAGTTCCTCAACACCGTCGGCGGCTTCAGCCGCATCGATGCGCTGGACGTGGGCGAACAGCTGGTACGCATCAACGGCGAGCCGCGCATCTATCCACTGCAGGTGCCCGATGCCCGTTTCGCCAGCACGTTCGATGGCAAGCTCGATGCGATGCATCTTGCGTCCGGAAAGTATCCGGCCACTACGGCAGTGAAGGACAGTACCGGCATGGCGTCCGGTGCGCTGCTGTATACGATCAAGCTGGAACCCGGGCAGAGCCGCGAAGTGGCAGTGGTGCTGCCGCAGACCGGGAGCTGGGCGCCGCAGGCGCTGGACGTGGCCAAGGCGCAGGCGCAGGTGGCCGAACAGTGGCGGCACGCGCTGGGCGTGGTCTCGCTGCAGGTGCCGGCGGCAGGCCAGGCCCTGGTCGACACCCTGCGCACCGCCGTGGCGCACATGCTGATCTCGCGGGTCGGCCCGCGCCTGCAGCCGGGCACGCGCTCGTACGCGCGCAGCTGGATCCGCGACGGCGCGATGATTTCCGAAGGCCTGCTGCGCATGGGGCGCAGCGATGCCGTGCGTGACTACATCAACTGGTATGCGCCTTACCAGTTCGAGAACGGCAAGGTGCCGTGCTGTGTCGATGCGCGCGGCAGCGACCCGGTGCCGGAGAATGACAGCCACGGTGAGCTGATCTACAGCATCGCCGAATATGGGCGCTATACCGGCGACAGCACCTTCGCCGAGCTGATGTGGCCGCACGTGCAGGGCGCCTACAGCTACATGGAGCAGCTGCGTGCCAGCGAGCGTACCGAAGAGAACCGTGCGCGCAATCCGGCGTTCTACGGGATGATGCCGGCCTCGATCAGCCACGAAGGCTATTCGGCCAAGCCGATGCATTCGTACTGGGATAATTTCTGGGCGTTGCGCGGCTACAAGGACGCAGCATCGCTGGCGGCCCAGCTGGGCAAGGTCGAAGCGATGCAGATCGCCGAGTCGCGTGACCAGTTCCGTGATGACCTGCAGGCGTCACTGCTGTCGGCGATGCAGCAGCACAACATCGACTACCTGCCGGGCTCGGCCGAGCTGGGCGATTTCGACGCGACCTCGACCACCATCGCGCTGGCGCCGGGCGGCGAGCAGGGCCGGCTGTCGCAGCAGGCGTTGGAGGCGACCTTCGAGCGCTACTGGAAGGAATTCGTGGCCCGCCGCGATGGCAAGCGCGAGTGGAAGGACTACACGCCGTACGAATGGCGCAACGTGGCCGCCTTCGTTCGCCTGGGCTGGCGCGATCGCGCCTGGCAGGCGACCGAGTTCTTCTTCAAGGACCGTGCGCCGCAGGCCTGGAACCAGTGGGCCGAAGTGGTCTCGCGCACGCCGCGCAAGCCGTTCTTCGTCGGTGACCTGCCGCATGCCTGGGTCGCCTCGGACTTCGTGCGCTCGGCCCTGGACATGTTCGCCTACAGTCGTGACATGGACGATGCGCTGGTGTTGGCCGCCGGCATCCCGACGGCCTGGCTGCAGGGCGAGGGCATTGCCGTGCAGGGCCTTCGCACGCCGCAGGGCCAGCTCAATTACCGCCTGCAGCGCAGCGACAAGCAGCTGGTGCTGGAGGTGCAGCCGGGCCTGGTGCCACCGGTCGGTGGCGTGGTGTTGCCGTGGCCGTACGCCGGTGATCCGGGCGAGGCGACCATCAACGGCGAAGCGGCCGAATGGATCAACAAGGAACTGCACGTGCACCAGCTGCCGGCACGGGTCGAGATCGATGTACCGGGCGCGGTGCGCCGCGCCGAGCGCAAGGGGCAGTAACGATGAAGCAACAAGGGGAGGGAGCGCGTGCGACGGTGCGCGCCCTGGGGCTGGCCATTGCATTGGTATTGCCAGGGCTGACGCTGGCGGCGGTGCCGCAGGTCGCATCGCCAGCGGTGGACATCGCCAGCGCGCCAGGCATGAGCATGGTCACCTTCAACCTCCATCATGACCGCGAAGACTGGCCAAGCCGCCGCCGTACCATCCTGGCCGAACTCAAGCGCCTGCAGCCCGATGCCATCGCGCTGCAGGAGGTGATCCAGCGCCGCAACGTGCGCAACCAGGCGCAGTGGCTGGCCAGCCAACTCGGCTACAAGTACGTATTCGTGTCCACCGATCCGGTGGGTGCGCCGAAGCGTTACGGCAATGCGTTGCTGACCCGGCGGCCGATCCTCGCCCAGGGGGACCATCTGCTGCTGCCATTGGACGACTACCGCACGGTGGCCCACCTGCGCATCGACGTCGACGGCACGCCGGTGAACGTCTACGCCACGCATCTCAACGAGCGCAACGACGAGAGTGGTCAGCGCATCCGCCGTACCCAGGTCGAGGACCTGCTGCGCTTCATCACCGCTACCTCGGCCGGCGCGCCGGTGGTGATCGCGGGCGACTTCAATGCGCTGGTGGACGCAGGTGACCTGAGCGAGCTGCGCAGCCATTACGGCGACAGCTATGGCAGCGTGCACGTCAACACCGACCTGGCCGGGGTCAGCACCTTGAACCGGCACTATTACCAGGCACCTTCGCGTATCGACCACATCTTCTTCCAGCAGGACCGGATGGTCGCGCGCGAAGCGAAGCTCCTGTTCGACCAGCCCGATGACAGCGGTCGCTGGGCCTCGGACCACTACGGCGTGTGGACCCGGTTGCAGTTCGCGCCGACGCGCTGATGTCCTGGTAGGTGCCAACCTTGGTTGGCACGGACGTGTCCGCGTTCGCTCGAACAACGGCGTCAACCAAGGTTGGCCTCTACCAGAGCGCTGCGCGCGCCCGGCGCACAAACAGAAACGGCGGGGATCATCGATCCCCGCCGTTCCTTTTCACGCGACCAGATCGCGATCAGTTCGCCGGCGGCGTGCGCTTGGCGGCGTCTTCGTCTTCTTCGTCGGCCTTGGCTTCGGCCGCCTGGGCGGCGGCATCGGCGTGACCATCGGCGACCGGATCGATCGACGGCGTCACCACCGCATCGGCGACCGGGGCCGCAGCTTCCACCGGTGCGGCTTCAACTGCCACCGGAGCGACTGGCTGTTCGGCGACCGGTGCGGTCTCGACAACCGGCTTGGCTTCAACCGCGGGAGCGGCCTCCACCACCGGGGCGGCCTCAACGGCCAGCGGTTCGGCTTCAGCCACCGGGGCCGCTGCAACAACCTCCGGCTTCGATTCCACGACCGGAGCAGCCTCGACCAGGACCGGCTTCACTTCGACCACCGGAGTGGCTTCAACGGCCGGGGCAGCCTCAACCACGACCGGCTTGGCTTCGACCGCCGGTGCTGCAGCCACCACCGGCTGGGCCGGGGTCGCCGCGTCGATGGCATCGAGCATGCTGGTCTGCACCGGCGAAGATGCCGGTTCGGCCTTGGCCACGGTATTGATCGGGGCCTGTACCTCGGCCACCACCGGTGCAGCGGCATCGACCACGGCGCTGCTCACCACCGCGACCGGCGCGGCGACAACAGCGGCGGCGGCACGGACCGGCTTTCCGGATTCGGCAGCGGTCGGTTCGACTTCGTCATCGAAATCGAATTCCGGTTGCGAACGGGCCGGCTGCGCAGCGGCGACCGGAGTGGTCCCGGCGACGCTGTCGTTGCTCTGCTCGGCGACATCAGCGGCATCGGTGTCATCACTGTCGTCCGCGTCGTCCTGATCATCGCCCAGGCCATCGCCGCCGGCAGCGTTCTCGGCGCCACCACGACGGCGGCGACGGCCACCACGACGGCCACGGCGGCGGCGGGTCGCGCCTTCACCGGCCTGCTCGCCGTTGGCGTCGACAGCAGCCTCTTCACCGGTCACGGCAATCGCCTCGGCCCCGTTGCCGGCGTTGGCAGTGGTGTCGGCCGGTGCAGTGGCTTCCGCCGGAGCGGAGGCGGCCGGCGCAACCGGCGCCACCGGCGCAGTGGCTTCCTGAGCGGTCACCCCATTGGCGGCGACCGCCGTGGCGGCCACGGCGGCAGCCGCGGTCACGGCCTCGGCCGGTGCCTCGGCGGTGCTGCGCTGCGGCTTCTCGGCCGGCTTGTCACCGTCCTGCGGCTGGCGCGGCTGCTTGGGCTGCTTCAGCTTCGGCTGCTGCTGGTTCTGGTTCTGGCCCTGCTGCTCGTTGCGCGGCTTGTTCTGCTGATGCGGCTGCTGGCCGTCCTTCTGCTGAGGCTCCTTCTGCCTGCCCTGCTGCGGCTGCTGCTGGGCATTGCCGTTGTTGCCGTTGCGGCCGTCCTTGCGCTGCTCACCGCGCTCCTTGCGGTTGCCGCCATCCTTCTGCTGCTGAGCGTTGCCGTTGCCACGGTTGTCGTCGCGGCGATCCTTGCGGTCCTTGTTGCGATCCTTGTTGCGGTCCTTGCGGCCGCCGTCCTGCTGCTGGCGGGCAACAGGAGCCGCCGGTGCCGGTGCCGGCGCCGGTTCGCCACCGAACACGCGCTTGAGCCAACCGATCACGCCGCCGCTCGGGGCCGCTGCAACCGGCGCTGCCACGACCGGGGCCGGTGCCGCTGCGGCCGGCTCCACTTCCTCGCGCACCGGGGCGGGGGAGGTGTGCTTGACCTGGGTCACCGCCGGCGGCGGGATGTTCAGCTGGCCCTTGGTCAGGGCATGCACCGGCAGCTTGCGCGGGGTGCCGCGCTGGTAACTGGGCTTGTTGCTCTCTTCACCCAGCTCGTTCTCGCGCAGGCGGGTGACGGTGTAGTGCGGGGTGTGCAGCTGCTCGTCGGCGACGATCACGATCGGCGCCTCGTGGCGCTGCTCGATCTCGCGCAGGGCACTGCGCTTTTCGTTCAGCAGGTAATTGGCGATCTCCACCGGCGCCTGGACCAGCACCTGCCCGGTGTTTTCCTTCATCGCATGCTCTTCGGCAACGCGGATGATCGACAGCGACAGCGACTCGACGCTGCGCATGCGGCCGTGGCCGTCGCAACGCGGGCAGACGATCTGGCTGGATTCACCCAGGCTCGGGCGCAGGCGCTGGCGGCTCATTTCCAGCAGGCCGAAGCGCGAGATGCGGCCGACCTGGACGCGCGCACGGTCGTACTTCAGCGCGTTGGCCAGGCGGTTCTCGACCTCGCGCTGGTGCTTGTTGGAGGCCATGTCGATGAAGTCGATCACCACCAGGCCGCCCAGGTCGCGCAGGCGCAGCTGGCGGGCCACTTCCTCGGCCGCTTCCAGGTTGGTCTGGAACGCGGTGTCCTCGATGTCGCTGCCCTTGGTGGCGCGCGAGGAATTGACGTCGACCGCGGTCAGCGCTTCGGTCTGGTCGACCACGATCGAGCCGCCCGACGGCAGGCGCACGTTGCGCTCGTAGGCGCCCTCGATCTGCGACTCGATCTGGAAGCGGTTGAACAGCGGGATGTCGTCCTTGTAATGCTTGAGCTTGCGCAGGGTCTGCGGCATCACCTGCTGCATGAACTCGCGGGCGTGCTCGTACATCTCCTCGGTGTCCACCAGGATCTCGCCGATGTCGGCGCGCAGGTAGTCACGCAGGGCGCGCACGATCAGGCGCGATTCCTGGTAGATCAGGAACGGAGCCGGCTTGCTCAGTGCGGCTTCGGCGATGGCGCGCCAGACATTGAGCAGGTAGTCCAGGTCCCACTGCAGCTCTTCCGCATCGCGGCCGACGCCGGCGGTACGGATGATCACGCCCATGTCGTCGGGAATGTTCAGCTTGTCCAGGGCGTCCTTCAGCGCGGCCCGGTCTTCGCCCTCGATGCGACGGGAAACGCCGCCTGCGCTGGGCGAGTTCGGCATCAGCACCATGTAGCGGCCGGCCAGCGAGATGAACGTGGTCAGGGCGGCGCCCTTGTTGCCACGCTCTTCCTTGTCGACCTGGACGACGATCTCCTGGCCTTCCTTCAGCAGCTCGCGGATGCCGGCCTTGTTGTGGTCGACACCGGCCTGGAAGTAGTCGCGGGAGATTTCCTTCAGCGGCAGGAAGCCATGGCGGCCACCGCCGTACTCGACGAAGGCGGCTTCCAGCGAGGGCTCGATGCGGAAGATCCGGCCCTTATAGATGTTGGACTTCTTCTGTTCCTTCGACGGCTGTTCGATGTCGATGTCATACAACGACTGGCCATCCACGATGGCAACACGCAGCTCTTCAGCCTGCGTGGCGTTGATCAGCATTCGCTTCATTGTTGCGTTCCTCGCAAGCGGCTACCGCGCGGAACGCCATGGGGTTTCGCCTCTGGACACGGTTCGCCGCCCATTCGCGCAAGCGCGGGGAGGGCGGCTTGGGTTTCCAGCGCTACGACACCACGGCAGGCCGCGGGAGCGCTTCACTCTTATGGGTTTTGGGGTGTTACAGGCCGCAGGCAGCTGTCAGCCAGGCTGGAGCGCCACGCGGGACATGTTCAGCACGGTTGCGTGTCAGGCATCCGGCGATGGCCGGGAAGGCCGGTGAGCCGCTAACATGGCCGCCCCGCGGGCGGTGGTCGCGCACTGTGCCGGATTCGTCGGAAGCTGGGCTTCTGGCCCTGAGTAACTTCCAACGAAATCAATCCCTTATCTCGCCCCCCGAGTGTAACAGAATAAACAGCCTGATGACCGTCCAAGACCCCACCAAACCCGCTGGCGACAAGCCTTCCGTGCGCATGATCACCGTTCCCGCCGACCGCGCCGGCCAGCGCCTGGACAACTTCCTGCTCGGCCAGCTGAAGGGCGCCCCGCGCAGCCTGGTCTACAAGCTGGTGCGCAGTGGCCAGGTTCGGGTGAACGGTGGCCGCGCCAAGGCCGAACGCAAGCTCGAGGCCGGTGACGAGGTGCGCGTGCCGCCGGTCCGTCTCACTGAGGAAGGAGACAATGCCGGTCCGCCGGAGGCGTTCATGCGCCGCCTGGAGCAGGCCATCGTCTTCGAGGACGCCCGCCTGCTGGCCCTGAACAAGCCGACCGGCGTGGCCAGCCACGGCGGCAGCGGCATCAGCTTCGGCGCCATCGAGACGCTGCGCGCGCTGCGCCCGGGGCAGACCCTGGAGCTGGTCCACCGGTTGGATCGCGACACCTCGGGCCTGCTGGTCGTGGCCAAGAAGCGCTCGGCGCTGAGCGAACTGCAGGCCTTGCTGCGTGAAGACCACGGCGCCGGCATCCGCAAGCGCTACCTGACCCTGCTGGCCGGGCGCATGCCCGACGGCGTGATGACGGTCGACGCCCCGCTGCACGTGGGCCTGCGCCAGGGCGGCGAGCGCCATGTGCAGGTCAATGCGATCGGCAAGGAATCGATCAGCCACTTCCGGGTGCTGGAACGCCGCGGTGGCCATTCGTACTGCGAAGTCCGCATCGAGACCGGCCGCACCCACCAGATCCGCGTGCACGCCCAGCATCTGGGGCATCCGGTGGCCGGTGACGACAAATACGGCGATCCAGCGGTCAACAAGCGGCTTCGTGAGCAGATCGGGCTGAAGCGCTTGTTCCTGCATGCGGCCTCGCTGGAGTTCGCGCTGGATGACGGCAAGAGCCCATACGTATTGAACGCGCCGCTGGCGGATGAGCTGGTCGAGGCGCTGGACCGGCTGAAGTAAGGATCTCCTGTAGCGTCGAGTCACGCTCGACTGCGCCTCGGTCGGGCCGCGCGGAAAGCCAGTCGAGCATGGCTGGACTCTACAGGGCGAGCCGGGAACCCCTCACCACTTGAACAGCACCAGGCTGATCGCCAGCGTGCCCATGCCGGCCACCAGTCCGTAAACCGTCTCGTGGCCCTTGGCATAGCGCTTGGCCGCCGGCAGCAGCTCATCCAGCGCCAGGAACACCATCACGCCGGCGATCAGGCCGAACACCCAGCCGAACGTGGCGTGCGACAGCGATCCTGACAGCAGCCAGTAGCCAAGCGCCGCGCCCACGGGCTCGGCCAAGCCCGACAGCAGGCTGGCACTGAACGCGTAGAACTTGTTCTGGGTGGCGAAGTACACCGGCACCGCGATCGCGATGCCCTCGGGAATGTTGTGGATGGCGATGGCGAAGGCCAGTGGCATGCCCACCGATGGGCTTTCCAGCGTGGCGAAGAAGGTCGCCAGCCCTTCCGGGAAATTGTGTGCGGTGATCGCAACCGAGGTCAGCAGCGCGACCCGCTTCAGGTACTCGCGGCTGTTCTCGCGGAACGCAGGGTCCTGTTTGTCCAGGCTGTCATGCGGATTGGGAATGAAGTGGTCGATCAGTACGATCACGATCACGCCCAGCAGGAAGGCCAGGGTGCCGTAGGTGAAGCCGGTGCGCTCGCCATACGCCAGTGCAAACGACGCAATGGACTTGTTGAGGATCTCCGACAGCGACACATAGACCATCGCGCCACCGGCAAAGGCCAGGCCGAACGCCAGCAGGCGCGGGCTGGGGCGGCGCGAGAACAGCACCAGCAGGCTGCCGATCGCGGTGGCCAGGCCTGCGGCAAGCGTGACCGCCAGTGCGATCCAGATGTTTTCAGGGGGAATCTGCAGCATCAACCCACGCGATCCTGGTCAACAGACAGCCGCCCCGGGCAGGGCCGGGGCGGCGAGGGCGAGGCGGGCGTCGGCAGGCCCCGTCGGGGTGCGCGCGATCAGCCGCCGCGGCGCAGGCGTTCTTCGATGGCGAAGCACTGGTCCGGCTTCGGCTGTGGCGGGTTGAAGCTGACAGGAACCTGGATGGTGGCCGGCACCGGTTGGCCGTTACGGGTGGCGGCCTTGAACTGCCAGCCCTGCACGGCGGTCTTGGCCAGTTCGTCCAGCTGCGGGTTGCCGGCCCCGGTCAACAGCGCAACCTCGCTCGGCTTGCCGTCGGTGCCGATGGTCACCTTGAAGGTGCTGGTGCCGCCCACGCCCATGCAGGCCAGTTCCAGCGGGTACTGCGGCGGCGGCGTCTTCACCGCGGCCACTTCGGTCGGCGGCGGTGGTGGCGGTGACGGCGGTTCGGACGCGCCACAGCCGGCCAGGCCGGTCGCAGCGATCAGGGACAGGCTCAGCAAACGTACGTTCATGGCAGTTGCTCCGTCAGGGCCGAAGTCTTGGCCGCGCAGATGAAGTCGTTCTCGCTCAGCCCGCCCACATCGTGGGTGGAGAAGCGCACGACCGCGCGGTCGTAGTGCACGCCCAGGTCCGGGTGGTGGTCCTCGCGGTGGGCGATCCAGGCCAGCGCGTTCACGAAGGCCATGGTGGCGTAGTAATCCTTGAAGCGGAAGGTACGCGACAGGGCCTGGTCACCCTCGCTCAGCTCCCAGCCGGGAACCTGCGGCAGCAGTTCGGCCAGGCGGGCCTCGCCGAGCTTGTGGTCGCTGCCTTTGCGCGGCACGCAACGGGCCTGGGCCAGTGGAATCAGGTCGGCCATGGGAATCTCCACCTCGTGTTGACTGAACAATGCGCCGGACGGTGTATAAACCGAATGAGCGGCTGACGCTTACTTGGCTAGAATAGCCTGATGATCCAGATCTCCGACACTGCCCAGACCCATTTCCGCAAGTTGATCGAACGCGAGGGCGTGCCCGGCATGGGCGTGCGCCTGAGCGCGGTTGACCCCGGTACGCCGCGCGCCGATGCCCGGCTGGAATTCGCCGAACCGACCGACCTGCTCGGTGACGAGTGGGCGGTGGACTGCGATGGTTTCACCCTCTATGTCGACGCCGGCAGCGTTGGCTGGCTCGATGGCGCCGAGATCGACATCGTCGCCGGCACCGCCGGTGCCCAGCAGCTGACCATCAAGGCGCCGCGCATCAAGGGCGAAGCGCCGGGTGATGCGGCCTCGCTGGTCGAACGCGTGCACTGGGTGGTGGAGAACGAAGTCAATCCGCAGCTGGCCTCGCATGGCGGCAAGGTGGCCGTGCAGGAAGTCTCGTCCGACGGCGTGGTGCTGCTGCGCTTCGGTGGTGGCTGCCAGGGCTGCGGCATGGCCGATGTGACGCTCAAGCAGGGCATCGAAAAAACCCTGATGGGCCGCGTGCCGGGCGTGACCGCCGTGCGTGACGCGACCGATCATGACAGCGGCCACGCGCCTTACATTCCGCGCGGCAACGTCGCCTGATCGCTGACGCGTGCCTCTGACCCGGGCCGAGCAACTCATTGATCTGCTGCTGGCGCGCCAGCAGCCCCGCGCCGTCCTCGAGAAGTCCACGCGCCTGCCCTATGGCTGGGCGCTGTGGCTGCGCTCGCTGGGGCCACTGCCGCGGCCGTTCCATGCCCGCGAGGTGATCGCAGTTTTCCTGCCGCGCCCGCTGCCGGGCCCGCCAGGCCAGTCGCCGCGGCTGTCGCCGTGGCAGGCGCTGCGCCGATTGTTCTGGCAGGACTGGGACGCCGCGCCGCGCGACCAGCGCTGGATGCGCTGGACCTCGGCACTGGTCAGTGCACTGCTGCATCTGCTGTTCTTCGTGCTGTTGCTGTGGGTGGCGGTGATCCGTACCAGCGCGCCGGACGAAGAGGGCGCCGAGGGCGAGCGCGTGCAGGTGGAGTTCGTCGGCCGCGCGTCGCAGGAAGGCGGTGGCGATCAGCCGGGCGCCGAAGCGGCTGCGGCTGCGGCGGCAGGTCGGGTTGCGCCGGGCCAGGAGGCGGGCGCTGCCTCGGCCCCTGCGCCGCGTCCGGTGGCTGCCGAAACCACCGCCTCATCCCCGGCATCCGCGCCGACCGCCAGCGTTCCACCACCGCCGGCCGACGCCGAGCCGGCGCCGGTGGCCGCGCCGCCGCCTTCGCCCGTCCAGGCCACCGAAGTGGCGCAGGCCAGCACGGATTTCGTGGTGCCGCCGGTCAGTGTGCCGCGCACCGAAGTCAGCGTCGTACCGCGTGACAGCACACTCGCCGTGCGCGAGCGCAGCGTGCAGCCGGTGCAGGCGCCGCCGACACCAAGCCCGGTGCGTACCCCGGAACTGGCCGTGCGCACGCCGCAGGTGCGTGACATCCAGGTGCGCGAACGCGAAGTCAGTACGGTCGACGCGCCGGTGGCTCCCCAACCGCTGCGCAACGCGGAAGTGCAGGTGCGCGTGCCGCAGCAGGACGTGCAGGTGCGCGAACGTGAAGTGCAGGCCGTGGCCGATCCGCAGGTGCGGATGGCGGCGGTGGCCGGGCGTGAGCCCGCCGTACGCGCGCCCACTGGCCGCGACGTGCAGGTGCGGGAACGTGAAGTGGCCTCGGCACCGGTGGCAGCGCCGGCATCCTCCAGTGGCAGTGCCACGGCGACGCCTGCGACTGCGGCCCAGGGCAGCGCGACGCAGGCGAGCAGCAGCGCGCGTCCGTCAGCATCCAGCAGCACACCCGCAAACGCGGGAGCGCGCCCGGCGCCTGATCCAGGCAACTGGGCGACACCTGCCAAGGGCGATGACTGGGGGTCTTCCAGCCGCAACCGCGACGGCAGCAGCAACGGTACCCGCCAGGCCAGTACCGCCGGCAAGGGCAGCGGCCTGTTCAATGCCGATGGCAGCGTGCGCGTGCCTGGCCAGGAGGGCGATGGCCATGCCGCGCGCGGTGCGCCCGGTGGGGCCAACGACGGCTGGAGCAAGGAGCGCATTGCGCAGTCCGGCACCTGGCTGAAGCGCCCGCCGTACGACTACACGCCGACCTCGTTCGACAAATACTGGGTGCCGCAGGAATCGCTGCTGGCCGAATGGGTGCGCAAGGGCGTCAAGGCGATGGAGATTCCATTGCCGGGCACCAACACAAGGATCTCCTGCGTCATTTCGATCCTGCAGGCCGGTGGCGGCTGTGGCCTGACCAACCCCAACATGCAGGACCAGCCGGCCGTGGCACGACCGCCGCCGGACATCCCGTTCAAGAAGGAACTGCAGGAAGACAACGGGAGCCGCTAGGCAGGGGGCCGCGCCGACGTGCTGGCCGGCCCGCGCTTTGGCCTCTGCCAAGGCGTCAGTGCATGCCGGCCAAGGCAGTGACCTTACGCGCTCTGCGACAGGAACACCCAGAACGGTACGTCGCGGCCGACCCAGTCACGGCTGGTCTCGTCCATCACGTCCAGCAGGGTGTCGAAGTCCTTCTGCGGACCGGCGCGCAGCGCGTCCACGTCGGCCAGGAACAGCGCGTAGCCATTGGCCGGCAGCCATTGCAGGTCGCGCAGGTTGTCCGACAGCGCATCCCAGTTGCCGCCGAAACCGGCCGGGAAATCCAGCTGTGCGGCCAAACGGGCGAGCAGGGTGCGCTTGTCCGCGACGCCCTCCAGATCGATGCGGATCACTTTCAGACCGGCATCGCGCATCGCCGCGGCCAGTGCGCCGATGTCGTCGCTGTCGATGGCGTAGACGCCGGCGTTGTTGATGTCATGCAGGCCAAGGCCGAAATCATCGTGGCTCATCACTGCGCTCCCTGGGCCGGTACGGTGAAGCTGCGGAATGACGCGTAATGGTCGTCGGTGTAGTACCACGCTTCCGGCGGATCGCCGCCGGTGACGATGCGACGCGTGCCACGCGTACGCGCGCCAGGGGTGTCGACGGTGTATTCGCGGTAGTAGCCGCGCGCGCGCTGCGGCAGCTGCTGCTCGCGGTTGCCGAAGGTACTGCCGTCCTGGCGGTGCGGGAATGGACCGCCACGCTGGATCAGGGCGATGGTCGCGCGCGCTTCGGCGGGCAGGAACGCGGGAAGTC
Source organism: Stenotrophomonas sp. YJH_SMC_131 (assembly GCF_059367975.1). Taxonomy (NCBI): domain Bacteria; kingdom Pseudomonadati; phylum Pseudomonadota; class Gammaproteobacteria; order Lysobacterales; family Lysobacteraceae; genus Stenotrophomonas; species Stenotrophomonas sp. YJH_SMC_131. Next base: position 660,508 of record NZ_JCAFRJ010000002.1, read on the forward strand.
CGCTGTCCTTGCCGGGCGAGGCGGTGGCAGGCGCGCGCGCGACAGGCGTGCCCTGCAGGTCGGGCGCGAACTGCGGCGCTGGCGGCCTTTGCAGGAAATGGTTGGCGACCAGGCCGAGCAGCAGCAGGGCGATGGCGGTGATCAGCAGCCGGGGGTTGCGCATGGGCAGGGGCGGGCGAGGGTAGTACACGCACTGTAGCGCCTGTGCGCTGCACGGTGCATGAGGAGCGCGCTGCGTCACTGCTGCGTAACAATTGCCGTCGTGCTCACTGGCAGGACGCAATTTCCTTTACATCCCCCTTGGTAATCTGGCGGTCTGTCCCCATCATTCACCGCGCACCGCCCGACATCGTCGGGTGCCCTCGCAATCAGGAGATGCATCATGGCCTACACCCTGCCCAAGCTGTCCTACGCCTACGACGCGCTGGAACCGCATATCGATGCGGCGACGATGGAAATCCATCACACCAAGCATCACCAGACCTACATCAACAACGTCAACGCGGCGCTGGAAGGCACCGAGTACGCTGACCTGCCGGTCGAAGAGCTGGTGAAGAAGCTCAAGTCGCTGCCGGAGAACCTGCAGGGCCCGGTGCGCAACAACGGTGGTGGCCATGCCAACCACTCGCTGTTCTGGACCGTGATGGCCCCCAATGCCGGCGGCAACCCGGTGGGCGACGTGGCCAAGGCCATCGACAAGGACCTGGGCGGTTTCGACAAGTTCAAGGATGCCTTCACCAAGGCCGCGCTGACCCGTTTCGGCAGTGGCTGGGCGTGGCTGAGCGTGACCCCGGACAAGAAGGTCGTGGTCGAGAGCACCGGCAACCAGGACAGCCCGCTGATGGAAGGCAACACCCCCATCCTCGGCCTGGACGTGTGGGAACACGCGTACTACCTGAAGTACCAGAACCGCCGCCCGGAATACATCGGCGCGTTCTTCAACGTCATCGACTGGAACGAAGTCGAGCGCCGTTACCAGGAAGCGATCGCCTGATCGCGTGACGGGATGACATGAGAAGGCCGGGGGAGACCCCGGCCTTTTCTGTTGCAGCAGTCGTTCGATAGTGCCGGCCGCAGGCCGGCAACCGTGCAGTACCGGGGGAGCCGGCCAGCGGCCGGCACTACCTATTCCGCAGTGGCCGTATCGCCCTGCAGGCGCAGGGTCGCCATCACACCCAGACGCAGGCCGGGCAGGTCGCCGTCGGCCGGCAGCAGGATCGGCTGCTGGCGGATGCCGCCGAAATGCTTGACCTGGAACAGCACATCCAGGCCGTGGCCGCTGCTGCCGCCCCCACTGGCCGCCGGCGCCTCGGCACGGCCGCCGGGATTGCGCCGGGCCGGCTGGAACCCCGGCGTGCTGCGCACCAGTTCCACCGTGCTGGCCGAGAAATCGCCGGCAATCAGGCTCGGCATGCCTTCGGCGGTGGCGCCGATCCAGGTCATCAGGTCGCTGGTCTGGTGCTGGCGGGCGCTGGCCTCGTCCGGGTCCGGGCGCAGCCGCGCCACATAGATGTTGACCAGCGCCTCGCCCAGCCTCAGCCGCATCATGCCGGCCGCGCTGAAGGTGCCGGGAGGATGCAGCAGGGTCACGCCGTCCTCGCTGACCGGCAGCCGGGTCAGCATGGCGTTGCCATGCCGCAGCGGCTGGCTGGGCGGATCGGCGGTAACGAAGTCGCAGCTGTAGCGCAGCCGGCTGGCCAGCCAGCAGGCCGGGTTGCGGCCCTGCTGCTGCAGCACCTGCTGCACCGAGATCACGTCCGGCTGCAGCTCGGTCAGCAGCTGTGCGACCTGCTCGCGGCGCTGCTTCCATTGCGCGTCATCGCGGCTGGGCAGCTCCAGCGCGGCGACCGTCAGCTGCCTGGGGTCGCTCTCGCTGGCAACGGCGGCCGGCGCCTGTGGTCGTGCCTGCGCCTGCAACGCCAGCAACAGCGCAAGGCAGCTGAGCAGGAGGCGGGCGTGGGCGAGGGGGCGCATAACGATAAGTTTACGCTTTTGTCGTGCAGGTGCCGTGACTTCCGGCAGGGCCTGCACTGCCTGCCATGGATTGGCACCGTTGTCATGCAGCCCTGCAGCGTGCTTCGCAAGCCCCGGTTCCGGTAACCTTGCGCCTTTCGCTTTGCAGGAATGCCTTACAGGATGAGCCACGACGCAGTCGCCCCCATCGCCGGCCAGGGAAAGATGCCGCGCCAGATTCCGTACATCATCGGCAATGAGGCCTGCGAGCGGTTCAGTTTCTACGGGATGCGCAACATCCTGGTGCAGTTCCTGATCACCTCGCTGCTGCTGCAGGAAATCACTGCCGAAGGCCGTGCCGGTGAAGCCAAGGACATCATGCACAGCTTCATGATCGGCGTGTATTTCTTCCCGCTGCTCGGTGGCTGGCTGGCCGACCGGTTCTTCGGCAAGTACCACACCATCCTCTGGTTCAGCCTGGTCTACTGCGCCGGCCACCTGTGCCTGGCGCTGTTCGAGAACAGCCGCGAGGGCTTCTTCCTCGGCCTGGGCCTGATCGCGCTCGGTGCCGGCGGCATCAAGCCGCTGGTGGCCTCGTTCATGGGCGACCAGTTCGACCAGAGCAACAAGCACCTGGCCAAGATCGTCTTCGACGCCTTCTACTGGATCATCAACTTCGGCTCGCTGTTCGCCTCGCTGCTGATCCCGCTGGTGCTGAAGAACTGGGGCCCGCAGTGGGCGTTCGGCATCCCGGGCATCCTGATGTTCATCGCTACCTTCGTGTTCTGGCTGGGCCGCAGGCGCTACGTGCTGGTGCCGCTGCCGCCGAAGGACCCGCATTCGTTCGCCAACGTGGTGCGTACCGCGCTGACCACGCGCGTGGCTGGCCAGGGCCGTCCGGGCCTGGTGATCGCCGTGCTTGGCCTGGCGCTGGCGGTGGCCTCGTTCGGCCTGGTCGGTTCGCTGGGCATCGTGATCTGCCTGTGCCTGGCGCTGGTGGCCATCCTTGCCGGCATCGGTGGCGGCACCTGGCTGCAGCTGGACCGCGCCCGTGGCCAGCATCCGGCCGAAGCCGTGGAAGGCGTGCGCTCGGTACTGCGCGTGCTGGTGATCTTCGCGCTGACCACGCCGTTCTTCTCGCTGTTCGACCAGAAGGCCTCGACCTGGGTCCTGCAGGGCCAGCAGATGCAGATGCCAAGCTGGTTCACCGCCTCGCAGATGCAGGCGCTGAACCCGCTGCTGGTGATGATCCTGATTCCGTTCAACAACCTGGTGCTGTATCCGGCCCTGCGCCGCTTCGGCTTCGAACCGACCGCGCTGCGCCGCATGACCGCCGGCATCGCCTTCAGTGGCCTGGCCTGGATCGTGGTGGGTGGCATCCAGGTGGTGATGGACGGCGGCAACGCCATGTCGATCTTCTGGCAGATGCTGCCGTACGCGCTGCTGACCTTCGGTGAGGTGCTGGTCTCGGCCACCGGCCTGGAGTTCGCCTACAGCCAGGCACCGCAGGCGATGAAGGGCGTGGTGATGAGCTTCTGGAACCTGACCACCACCATCGGCAACCTGTGGGTGCTGCTGTCCAACGCAGCGGTGCGCAACGACACGGTCACCCACCAGATCGCGGGCACGGGCCTGAGCGAGGCGGCGTTCCTGATGTTCTTCTTCGCCGGCTTCGCCTTCGTCGCGGCGTTGGCCTTCGGTTGGTACGCGAAACGCTATCGTATGGTCGACAACTACCGTAGCGCCTGAGCCTGACATGACCCCCGTCAATCTGCTGTTGATCGCCATCACCGCCATCCTGTCGTGGATGGCGTTCAACAACCGCAAGCTGGCCGACCGCCTGATCCTGTGGCCGCCGGCCATCGACCGTCACCGCCAGTACGACCGGCTGGTGACCTATGGCTTCATCCACGCCGACTGGTCGCACCTGATCTTCAACATGATCACCCTGTTCTTCTTCGGGGGATTCATCGAGAGCGTGATGGTGCAGCTGACCGGCAGCTACCTGACCTACCCGGCGTTCTACATCGGCGCGCTGCTGGTCTCGATCCTGCCCAGCTACCTGAAGAACCAGAAGAACCCGAACTACCTCAGCCTCGGGGCGTCCGGGGCGGTATCGGCGGTGCTGTTCGCCTTCATCCTGATCAAGCCGTGGTCGATCATCCTGGTGTTCTTCATCCCGGCACCGGCGATCATCTATGCCGCGTTCTACGTCGGCTACAGCATCTGGATGGACAGGCGCGGTGGCGACCGCATCAACCACAGCGCGCACCTGGCAGGTGCGGCGTTTGGCGTGATCTTCATGCTGGCCATGCAGCCGAGCATCTTCACCCACTTCCTGCGCGAACTCTCCAACCCGACCTTCCGCCTCGGCGGCGGTTGATGCGGGTAGCGGGGCGGATCGGGTCCGATCCGCCCCGGCCGGGTCAGGCTGCGGTCTGCTGGCCGTAGGTATCCAGCAGGCGGGCGAACACTTCCTCGCCGATGCGCTGGAAATCCTGATCCTCGGTCTGCCCTTCCACCGCCAGTTGCAGCAGGCCCTCCAGCAGGGCGCGGTCGGTATCGGAATGGGAATTGCTGGTGTGCATGGGAGCCTCCACGGTGGTGCGCATGGTCAACGGTCGCAAGGGTCGTGCCAGCCTGGCCGTACCCCTCCATAGGCGATAGCGGCCGGCCCGCCTCCAGCTTGAGGGCGAAAACTGACGTGAATGGACTGGACTTGCCCCTGTTCAGGCTTCACGCGATCATGGCGCCCGGCTGCGCACCATCCACGCAGTCGCCGCAGGAGACAGTTCCATGGCTTCGGTCACGCCCCCCGGTCTGGCCTATGAGGTCGAGCACGACCTGGCCAACCACCGCTTCACCGCACGTGTGCGCGGACAGCTGGCGGTGCTCGATTACCAGATCAAGCGCAGGCGCATGGTCATCACCCATACCGAGGTGCCCGAGCCGATCGCCGGCCGTGGCATCGCCGGTGAGCTGACCCGCGTGGCACTGCGTTTCGCCCGCGAGCAGAAATACAAGGTGGTGCCGGCATGTTCCTACGCCGAAGCCTTCCTGCAGCGCCACGAGGAGTACCACGACCTGCTCGTTGGCTGAACGCCAGCGGGTCACGCTTCAGCCATGGCAGGCGATGATGTACAAACATGAACAGGGGATCCCGATGAAGATTGGAAACAACCGGCCATTGCACGGCAGCGTGTTGGCCGGCGTGGTGGGCGTGCTGTTGCTGGCCGGTTGCCAGCGTGAAAGCGAGCCGGCACCGGCGACCGACGCGGCGCCCGCCGCCGAGGCGACGGCCGCGGGCGAAACGCCGGCCACGGAAGCGCCGCTGGACCTGCGCGACGTGATCGAGAACAACGAGCGCGAAGTGGTGGGCATCAGCTACCCGGCCGGTATCGACCGTTATCCGGGCCTGGCCCGCGCGCTGCAGAGCTATGCCACGAGTGCGCGCAGCGACCTGCAGCAGGCGCTGGACGGGCTGGGCAACGACAAGCCGACCATGCCCTACGAGCTGTCGCTGAGCTTCGAGAAGCTGCTTGAAACCCCGCAGCTGGTGGTGGTCAGTGCCGACGGCAGCCGCTACACGGGTGGCGCCCACGGCGAACCGCTGGTGGCGCGCTTCGTGTGGCTGCCGCAGCAGCAGCAGATGCTCAGCGCCGAAAAGCTTGTGGCCGATGCCAAGGGCTGGAAGGCGATCAGCGATTTCGTCGCCGACCAGTTGCGCGAACGCGTGGCCACCCGCCTCAGTGGCGAGGACATGGACCCGGCCCAGCTGCAGGAATCGCTGCGCAACGCATCGCGCATGATCGCCGACGGAACCGGCCCGCAGGCCGACAATTTCAGCCAGTTCCAGCCACTGACCGACGACAAGGGGCAGATCACCGCGCTGCGCTTTGTTTTCCCGCCGTACCAGGTGGGTCCATACTCGGACGGCACCCAGACCGCCGATGTACCGGCAGCGGTGCTGTTGCCGCACGTGGCCAAGGACTACGTGGAGCTGTTCGCACGCGGTTGACCGCAGTCGAGGAGGTGGCGTGGATACAGGGTTGCAGGAGCGGGTCGCCGGCCTGCTCCACGAAGCCGGGGTCCGCATCGGCGGCACCCAGCCACAGGACATCCAGGTGCATGACCCGCGCTTTTTCGCGCGGGTCATGGGCCACGGCTCGCTCGGCCTGGGCGAGAGCTACATGGAGGGGTGGTGGGATGCCAATGTCCTGGATGAATTCCTCGTCCACCTGATGCAGGCGCACCTGGATGAACGGGTGCACGGCTGGCGCGAAGTGGCAGACGCGCTGAAGGCGCGCCTGTTCAACCTGCAGGCGGGGCAGGGCAGTTACGAAGTCGGTCGCCGCCATTACGACCTCGGCAATGATCTCTACCAGGCCATGCTCGGCCAGCGCCTGGTCTACAGCTGTGGCTATTGGCGCAACGCCGACGACCTCGACGCCGCACAGGAGGCCAAGCTCGACCTGGTCTGCCGCAAGCTGGGCCTGCGCCCGGGCCAGCGCGTGCTGGACATTGGCTGCGGTTGGGGCGAAGCCCTGAAGTTCGCCGCCGAGCGCTACGGTGTCAGCGGCGTCGGCGTGACCATATCGCAGGAGCAGGCCGAGTTCGCGCGGCAGTTGTGCGCTGGCCTGCCGATCGAGATCCGCCTGCAGGATTACCGTGAACTGGACGAACCGTTCGATGCGATCTTCTCGATCGGCATGTTCGAGCACGTCGGTGACAAGAACTACGCCGGTTTCTTCGAAGTGGCCAAGCGCTGCCTGTCGCCACGTGGCCTGCTGCTGTTGCATACCATCGGCACCAACGTCTCACGGCATCGCACCGATCCATGGATTGCACGCTACATCTTCCCCAACTCGATGCTGCCGTCGGCGGTGCAGATCACCAAGGCGTTCGAAGGCCGTTTCGTGCTGGAGGACTGGCACAACTTCGGCACCGACTACGACCTGACCCTGCAGGCATGGCGGCGCAACGTGGAAGCAGCGTGGCCGCGGCTGGATGCGCACTACGACGAGCACTTCCGGCGCATGTGGCGCTTCTACCTGGCCGGGTCGATGGCCACCTTCCGCTGCCGGCACGCGCAGCTGTGGCAGCTGGTGCTGTCGCCGGAAGGCGTGCCGGGTGGGTACGTGGCGCCGCGTTGATGGCGTGGCTGGGGTCGGAGCCCTTTCCGTCGGAAAGGGATCCGACCCCGGGGTCAGATCCCTTTTCGCAGAAGAGGGCTCTGACCCCGACCACAACAAAAAACCGCCCGGTCTCCCGGGCGGTTTTCGTTTCAGGCGACTGCGCTGGCGATCAGTTGCCGGCGCCGGTCAGGCCACGCTTTTCCAGCAGCGGTTCGATCTGCGGCTCGTGGCCGGCGAAATCGCGGAACAGCTGCATCGCGTCGACGCTGCCGCCCTTGGACAGCAGGGTGGCGCGGAAGTGGTCGCCGTTCTTGCGGCTCAGGCCGCCGTTGTCCTTGAACCACTTCTGGGTGTTGGCATCGAGCACTTCCGACCAGATGTAGGCGTAGTAGCCGGCCGAGTAGCCGCCCATGATGTGGCTGAAGTACGGGGTCTTGTAGCGCGGCGGAACCGGCGCGTAGTAGATGCCGTCCTTCTCCAGCGCGGCGCGCTCGAAGGCCATCACGTCCTTGGCCGCCGGCACCTGGTCCGGGCCGATCTGGTGCCAGTTCTGGTCCAGCATCGCCGCCCCCAGGTATTCGGTGGTGGCAAAGCCCTGGTTGAACTTCGATGCGGCAATCACCTTGTCCAGCAGGGCCTGCGGCATCGCCGAACCATTCTGGTAGTGCTTGGCGTAGTTCTTCAGGATGACCGGGTTGTCGGCCCACATCTCGTTGACCTGCGAGGGGAACTCGACGAAGTCGCGCGGCACCGAGGTGCCCGAGAAGTAGGGGTACTTCACGTTGGAGAACATGCCGTGCAGGGCGTGGCCGAACTCGTGGAAGGTGGTGTTCACCTCATCCCAGGTCAGCAGGGTCGGCTGGCCGGCCGGCGGCTTCGGGATGTTCAGGTGATTGGCGACCACCGGCTTGAAGCCGGTCAGCTTGGACTGCGAGACGTAGGAGTTCATCCACGCGCCACCGCGCTTGGAGGCGCGTGCATACGGGTCGAAGATGAAGATCGCCAGCTGGCTGCCGTCGGCATCGAACACGTCGTAGACGGTGACGTCATCGTGATAGACCGGCAGGTCGGTGCGCTGCTTGAAGGTCAGGCCGAATTCCAGGTTGGCGGCATGGAACACGCCGTTCTCCAGCACGTTCTTCATTTCGAAGTACGGCTTCAGCTGCGACTCGTCGAAGTTGTACTTGGCCTGGCGCACCTTCTCGCTGTAGAAGGCCCAGTCCCACGGTTCCAGCTTGAAGGTCGGCTTGCCTGCGGCCTTCTGTTCCTGGTCGATCATCGCCTGCAGGTCAGCGGCTTCGCGCTTGGCGTTGGCCACCGCGGCCGGCGCCAGCTTGCCCAGCATCGCGTTGACCGCTTCGGGGGTTTTGGCGGTCTGGTTGGTCAGGTTGTAGGCCGCGAAGTTCGGGAAGCCCATCAGCTTGGCCTTGTCGGCACGCAGCTGCATGATGCGCGAGACCAGCGCGGTGTTGTCGAACTCACCGCCACGGCTGCCACGGCTGACCGATGCTTCGTAGATCTTCTGGCGCAGGGCGCGGTTGGCCAGGTTGGTCAGCGGCGGCTGGCCGGTGGTGTTGAGCAGGGTGATCACGTACTTGCCGTCCTGGCCGCGGGCCTTGGCGGCTTCGGCGGCGGCGGCGATCTGCTCCTTGGACAGGCCGTCCAGCGCCTTGATGTCGTCGACGGTGATTGCCGAAGCGTTCACTTCCGACTGCACGTTCTGGCTGAACCTGGTGCCCAGGTTGGCCAGCTCGGCGTTCATCTCCTTCAACTTGGCCTTGTCGGCCTCGGACAGCTTGGCACCGGCGCGCACGTAGTTGTCGTAGTACTTCTCGACCAGGCGCACACCTTCGGCGTCCAGGCCCAGCTGGCTGCGGGTGTCATACAGCGCCTGGATGCGGGCGAACAGCTTGCCGTTCAGCGCGATCGCATCGCTGTGCGCGGCAAACTTCGCCGAGTAGTCGGCCTGCAGCTTCTTGCGGGTGTCATTGGTATCGGCGCCGACCAGGCTGAAGAACACGGTGGTCGCGCGGTCGAGGATGTCACCGCTCTTTTCCAGGGCGATGATGGTGTTGTCGAAGGTCGGCTTGGCCTTGTTGTTGGCGATCGCTTCCACTTCCTTCAGCTGCTGCGCCATGCCGGCGTCGAAGGCCGGGGCGAAGTCGCTGTCCTTGATCCGGTCGAACTGCGGATAATGCAGGGGCAACGGGCTTTCGGCGAAGAACGGATTGGCCTGCTGGGCATTGGTGCTGGCAGCCGGGGTGGCGGCGCCGGCCGAGAAGGCGGGCAGGGCAAGGCCGAGGGACATGGCCACGGCAAGGGCAAGGCGGGTGGTCAAGGCAGGAACTCCGGTAAGGCAAACAAGGGCCCGAGGGTAACCCGGCCGGCGGCGCCCGCACTTGTGTCAAAAGGCATGCTGGCGGGTCCGGGCGCGGGTACCATGCATTTACCGCCCACGGCCCGCCACCATGACCACCGCCTACGATTTCAGCTTCCGTGACCTCGAAGGCCATCCGCAGGCGCTGGCGCAGTACCAAGGGCGCGCGTTGCTGCTGGTCAACGTCGCCAGCCGCTGTGGCTTCACCCCGCAGTACACCGGGCTGGAACAGTTGTGGCAGGACTACCGCGAACGCGGCCTGGTGGTGATCGGCTTCCCGTGCAACCAGTTCGGCGCGCAGGAGCCCGGTGATGCCGCGCAGATCCGCCAGTTCTGTTCGCTGGACTATCCGGTCAGCTTCCCGCTGTCGGAGAAGATCGAGGTCAACGGCGAGGGCGCTGATCCGTTGTGGGCCTGGATGACGCACGAAAAGCGTGGCCTGCTCGGCAGTGCCCGCATCAAGTGGAATTTCAGCAAGTTCCTGGTCGATCGCCAGGGGCAGGTGGCGTCGCGGCATGCGCCCACCACCCGGCCGGAGCAGTTGCGCAGCGCGATCGAAGCGCTGCTGTGAGGTAGTGCCGGCCGCTGGCCGGCAACCCCGTGGGCCAGGAAGCGCCGGCCAGCGGCCGGCACTACCATTGCAGCATCACTTCTCGACGAACGCGCGCTCGAACACGTAGTGGCCCGGTTGGCCGATGCGCGGCGAAACCTGGAAACCCCGGGCATCGAGCACGGTGCGAAGGTCGGCCAGCATCTGCGGGCTGCCGCAGATCATCGCGCGGTCGTTTTCCGGGCTCAGTTCCGGCAGGCCGAGGGTGCGCTGCATCTCGCCGCTCTCCATCAGCTGGGTCAGGCGGCCCTGGTTGGCGAACGGCTCGCGGGTGACGGCCGGGTAGTACAGCAGCTTGTCGCCGATCATCTCGCCGAGGAACTCGTGCTCGCGCAGTTCCCTCTCGAAGTAATCGCGGTAGGCCAGGTCCTTTTCGTAGCGCACGCCGTGGCACAGGATCACCTTCTCGAAGCGCTCGTAGGTTTCCGGGTCCTTGATGACCGACAGCCACGGCGCCAGGCCGGTGCCGGTGCCCAGCAGGTACAGGTTCCTGCCGGGATGCAGGTCGCTGATCAGCAGGGTGCCGGTGGGCTTCTTGCCGACCAGTACCTTGTCGCCCGGCTTGATGTGCTGCAGGCGCGAGGTCAGCGGGCCGTCCTGCACCTTGATGCTGAAGAACTCCAGCTGTTCTTCCCAGTTGGCACTGGCAATGGAATAGGCGCGCAGCAGCGGTCGCGCCTCGGTTTCCAGGCCGATCATCACGAACTGGCCGTTCTCGAAGCGGAAACCGCTGTCGCGGGTGGTGGTGAAGCTGAAGTAGGCATCGGTCCAGTGACGGACCTCAAGCACCGTTTCGGCGCCGAAAGCGGAGGACATGGGCGTATCTATCGAAAGTCGTCGGGGGTGATTCTATCTCAAATGAGACAAGTTCTCATTGGGTGGAACGAGAGGCGTTCTCAGCGGTAACCCGCCGCCTGCAGCTCGAACAGCTCGGCATAGCGGCCGCCCTGCGCCATCAGCTGCGCATGGGTACCGCTGGCCTCGATCCGGCCATCGGCCAGCACCAGGATGCGGTCGGCCATGCGTACCGAGGAAAAGCGGTGGGAAATCAGTACGGCGGTGCGATTATCCGCCAGTTCCCTGAACCGCTGGAACACCTCGAACTCACTGCGGGCATCCAGCGCTGCCGTTGGCTCATCCAGGATCATCACCTGCGCATTGCGCATCCATGCGCGGGCAATGGCGATCTTCTGCCATTGGCCACCGGACAGGTCCACGCCCTGCTTGAAGCGGCGGCCGATCTGCTGGTCGTAGCCGCCGGGCAGGTCGTCGATCACTTCCTCGGCCATGCCGCGTCGCGCCGCGTCAGCGATGCGTGCCTGGTCGTCCATCGCCTCGACCTGGCCGACGCCGATGTTCTCGCCGGCGCTGAGGTTGTAGCGCACGAAATCCTGGAAGATCACCCCGAGATTGGCGCGCAGGTCATCCAGGTCGTAATCGCGCAGGTCGCGGCCATCGAGCAGGATGCGGCCTTCGTCCGGTTCGTACAGCCGCGCCAGCAGCTTCACCAGGGTGGTCTTGCCGGCGCCGTTCTCGCCGACCAGGGCCAGCACTTCGCCGGCGTGCAGCTGGAAATCCAGATGGCGCACCGCCCACTGTTCGGCATCGGGGTAGCGGAAGCCGACGTTCTCGAACACGAAGCCCTGGCGGATCGGCTGCGGCACGCGCACGGCCCCATCGCGCGAGTGGATTTCCGGCTGGATCTGGAAGAACGAGAACAGGTCATCCAGGTACAGCGCCTGGCTGGCCACCTGCGAGAAGCCGATCAGCAGGCCTTCCAGCAGCTGGCGCAGGCGCAGGAAGCTGCCGGCGAGGAAGGTCAGGTCGCCGATCGAGAAGTCCCCGCGCACCGTGCGCCATGCGATGTAGGCGTAGGCGGTGTAATACCCCAGCGTGCCCAGCGCAGCCAGCAGCGTGCCCCAGAACGCGCGGCGCCGTGCCAGGGCGCGGTTGGCCTGGAACAATGCCACCGACAGGCGCCGGTAGCGCTCCACCAGGAAGCGGTGCAGGTTGTAGATCTTCACTTCCTTGGCCGTTTCCACGCTGGCGCCCAGCTGGCGCAGGTAGTCGAGCTGGCGGCGCTCGGGCGTCCACTGGAAGTTGAGGCTGTAGCCGGCCGCGTTGAAGTGCGATTCGCCGATGAAGGCCGGCACCAGTGCCAGCGCCAGCAGCAGGATCAGCCACGGCGCGTAGACCAGCAGGCCAACGGCGAGGCTGGCCACGGTGATCGCGTCCTGCACCTGGCCGAACAGCTGGCTCATCAGGTTCATCCGGCCCATGGTCTGGCGCCGTGCACGGTCCAGCTTGTCCTGCAGGTCCGGGTCCTCGAAGTCCTCCAGATCCAGCGTCGCCGCGTGTTCCATCAGGCGGATGCTGGTGGCGTTGGCGAACAGTTCGGAAAGCAGAGCGTCGGCATAGCTGACCAGCCGGCCGAGCAGGTCCGAGGCGATGGCCAGGCCGAATTCCAGTGCCAGCAGGCCCAGCAGTGGATTGAGCAGGCCGCTGGACAGCGCCTCGCCCAGCGGCGGGAAGCCGGCATCGTGCTGGCTCAGCCGCAGGGCGCTGTCGATGATCAGCTTGCCGACGTAGAGCATCGCCACCGGCAGCAGCGCACGGATCAGGCGCAGCCCCAGGCTGGCCAGGGTGAGCGCGGGGCTGGTCTGCCAGACCATGCGCAGGAACGGCGGCAGGTTGCGCATCGCCTTGAAGCGCTGGCGCAGGCTGGGTTTCTTCGCGGCGGCAGCGCCAGCGGTGGGGATGGCAGGCATGCGCGTATTGTGCGCGCGTGATACGTGCAGGGGGAGTCAGTGCAGCCGTGTTGCCGGCACCGGGGTCAGATCCCTTCGCGAAGCGAAGGGATCTGACCCTCCTGCATCCACGCATTGCGTGGATCCAGCGTGCCGACCAAGGTCGACACCTACCAGCAGCACCGATGAACTGTCGAAGGCGGGGTGGGTCAGGCCGGCAGCGGCGGCAGCAACCCCGCACCGAGGCGGTTCCAGGCATTGATCACCGCGATGCCCATGCTCAGGTCACTGATGCCCTTCTCATCGAAGTGCGGTGCCAGGGCATCGAACGCGGCCTGCGACGGCGCGCCGTCGGTCAGCCGGGTCAGCGCCTCGGCCCAGCCCAGTGCCGCGCGCTCGCGTTCGTCGAAGAAGCGGCTCTCGTGCCATGCCGGCAGCGTGTCCAGCTTGCGCGGCTCGATGCCGCCCTTGCGCAGCGCGGTGCCGTGCATGTCCATGCAGTAGCCGCAGCCGTTGAGCTGCGACACGCGCAGGAACACCAGTTCCATCAGGGTCGGATCGATCGAGCTGTCATGCACGGCCTGGCTGGTGGCCAGCAGGCCCTTGAAGGCCTCGGCGGCCAGGCGGGTGTAGGGGACGCGGGGAGAGGCGTGGTCGGACATTTTCGGCTCCACGGCGGCCACGGTGGCCGCCTTTCCACTACCAGGACGCCGTGGCGTCCCTGTTCGTGACATCGAATGGTCAAAAGCGACATGACGACGGGCCAAGAGCGACTCCAGGTGCGAGTACCGAACTCAAAGACTCCTGTAGCGTCATCGAGCCGCGGGGGATCTCGTTCAGGTGAGCATTTGGAACTCGGCTGCTGACGTGAGAATCAACGCTTTCAATTGGCCAGTATCGGCTTTGATGAGCACGGGTAGAGTGTCCCATTCGCCATATTTTTCAGCAGGAATAAAGTTGCCCTTGACTACCACGAGCCTGACATCCGGACGGATCGTTGATAGTTGCCTTCTTGGTGGTGCCCAAGTTGATTCTTCATTCGGAAAAGGAAAAGAGGCGATTCTGGGCCAATCACCTCTTTCAATTCCGGTGCGAATAGTCAGTACATCCATGAAGCTCTCCAACGTGGGAAGTTCGCAGTCACGGAGCATTCTGCCCTTTGAAATGAATGGAAGGATCGCTACGTCCGGATCTTGGTAAGTGCGCAAATAGCCAAAAACGAGCTCGACTTCATTGAGCGGTACGGCAAATACATCGCCGACGTTCACTTTGATCCTCTTTCTTGGCTTCTTGGAATTCATTGTCGTCAGTTTCCTTTCCATTGCGCTGACAGATTGCCCAAGCCCAAGTCCGTATGTCTAATCGGAGAGTGCGCCTTGAATACCCGGCAGCTTTTCCGGATTCAACACGCTGTACACGTTGGCGATGCGGCCATCGACCACTTCGATGGTGGTGACCGAATGCAGGCGCTCACCCTGGAAGCGCAGGATCGCCGGCTCGCCGTTGACGTAGCCCAGCTGGGCGGGATGCACCGCGCCGCGGCGGGCGATGGCCCAGAACAGGCGGCCGATGCGTTCGGCGCCCAGCAGCGGCCGCACCGCCGCAGTGACCACGCCACCGCCGTCGGAAACCAGCACCGCGTTGGCGTGCAGCAGGGCCTGGATCGCGTCGCTGTCGCCGCGCTGCGAGGCCTCCATGAAGCGCGCCAGCAGCTGCCGGTGCTGGCTGGCATCGGCATTGAAGCGCGGTCGTCCGGCCTGCAGGCGTTGCCGGGCACGGTGCACCAGCTGCCGGCAGTTGGCCTCGCTGTGGCCGATCAGCTCGGCGATCTCACGGTAGTCGTGGTCGAACGCCTCCTTCAGCAGGAAGGCGGCGCGTTCCTCCGGGCCGAGCTGTTCGAGCAGGGTCAGGAAAGCGACCGAGACGTCGTCGGCCAGCGCATGCAGCTGGGCCGGACCGGGCGCCGGGTCCGGCTCCAGGGTGACCGCCAGCGGTTCGGCCAGCCATGGGCCGACGTAGTGGACGCGCTCGCGCTTGGCCGCACGCAGCCGGTCCAGGCCGAGCCGGGTGGTGGTGGTGACCAGCCAGGCCTCGGCATCGCGGACGGCCGCAGGATCGGCGCCGGACCAGCGCAGCCAGGCGTCCTGGACCACGTCTTCGGCGTCGGTGCGGCTGCCGAGCAGGCGGTAGGCCAGCGCCATCAGGCGCGGGCGGTGGGTCTGGAAAGCGGTTTCGGCGTTCATGTGGGCAAGGACGCCGCAGTGGCGCGTGGCGTGACAGAGCGTCGGGGGAATCTTGCCGGCCAGCGGCCGGCACTACCACCCCGGGGCCGGGGGAGGGGGTAAAATGGGTGGATTACCCCCGCCAGCCTCGAGCAAGCGAGCAAGACGTGACATCGATCAAGCAGGAAGACCTCATCCAGTCCATCGCCGACGCGCTGCAGTACATCTCGTACTACCACCCGGTCGACTACATCAAGAACCTTGCCGCCGCCTACGAGCGCGAGGAGTCGCCGGCCGCGAAGGAAGCGATGGCGCAGATCCTGATCAATTCGCGCATGTGCGCCGAGGGCCACCGCCCGATCTGCCAGGACACCGGCATCGTCACCGTTTTCCTGGAAATCGGCATGGACGTGCGTTGGGATGACGCCACCATGGGCGTGGAAGACATGGCCAATGAAGGCGTGCGCCGCGCCTACATGCACCCGGACAACAAGCTGCGCGCCTCGGTGCTGGCCGATCCGGCAGGCAAGCGCATCAACACCAGGGACAACACCCCGGGCGTGGTCAACGTCAAGGTGGTGCCGGGCAACAAAGTCGACGTGATCGTCGCCGCCAAGGGCGGTGGTTCGGAAGCGAAGACCAAGTTCGCCATGCTCAATCCGTCCGACTCGATTGTCGACTGGGTGCTGAAGACCGTGCCGACCATGGGCGCCGGCTGGTGCCCGCCGGGCATGCTGGGCATCGGCATCGGTGGCACCGCCGAGAAGGCGATGCTGCTGGCCAAGGAAGCGCTGATGGAGCCGATCGACATCACCGAGCTGCAGGCCCGTGGTGCGTCCAACCGCATCGAGGAGCTGCGCCTGGAGCTGTACGAGAAGGTCAACGCGCTGGGCATCGGTGCGCAGGGCCTGGGTGGCCTGACCACCGTGCTCGACATCAAGATCAACGACTACCCGACCCACGCGGCCAACCTGCCGGTGGCGATGATCCCGAACTGCGCGGCCACCCGCCATGCGCACTTCACCCTGGATGGCAGCGGCCCGGTGATGCTGGACCCGCCGTCGCTGGAAGACTGGCCGAAGCTGACCTACGACGCATCCAAGGGCACCCGGGTGGACCTGGATACGATTACCCCGGAAGACGTGGCCAGCTGGAAGCCGGGCCAGACCCTGCTGCTCAACGGCAAGCTGCTCACCGGCCGCGACGCCGCGCACAAGCGCATGGTCGACATGCTCAACAAGGGCGAGCAGCTGCCGGTCGATCTGAAGGGCCGCTTCATCTACTACGTCGGCCCGGTCGATCCGGTGCGTGACGAAGTGGTGGGCCCGGCCGGCCCGACCACGGCGACCCGCATGGACAAGTTCACCGAGCAGGTGCTGGCACAGACCGGCCTGCTGGGCATGGTCGGCAAGGCCGAGCGCGGCCCGGCCGCGATCGAGGCGATCAAGAAGCACAAGTCGGCCTACCTGATGGCCGTCGGTGGCTCGGCCTACCTGGTGTCCAAGGCGATCAAGGCGGCCAAGGTGGTCGGTTTCGCTGACCTGGGCATGGAGGCGATCTACGAGTTCACCGTGCAGGACATGCCAGTGACCGTGGCCGTCGACTCCGCCGGCGAATCGGTGCACAAGACCGGCCCGCGCGAGTGGCAGGCCCGCATCGGCAAGATTCCGGTGGTGGTGGAGTAATTCCCGCACGCTTCGGTCCAGACAACGGCGCCCGTGTGGCGCCGTTGCTGTATCTGGAGGCAGGATTAACGCGCCTGTAGCCCTGGCTCTGCTACGGTTGGCACACCCTCGCACAGGACGTGTCCATGGCCCTGCATCGCTTCATCGTGGCCGGCGTGCTGCTGGCCCTGGCCGGCTGCAGCACCCCGGCGTCGTACGAAGGCGCGGATTTCCCTGCATCGGCGCAATGCCGCATGCAGTGCCAGGCCAGCTACCGCAGCTGCATGGCGCAGAATGACTCTCTCGGCAGCCGCCAGAGCAATTGCGAGCAGCGGATGGTGCCGGCGCCGGACAAGCGCTGCAAGGACGTGGACAACCCGGACCTGCGCCGTGCCTGCGAACTGAAGACGCATGACTGCACGCTGCGCGCGCCGATGATGTCCTGTGGCGAGCGCCGCGATACCTGCATGAGCAGCTGCGGCTGAGCGACGGCTCCCGCACGGGCGCATAATCGGCCGGCCCACCTGCACAGGATCCGCCGCATGAGCACCACGCTGTATGGTTCGACAAGCACCGCCGCGCTGGTGGTGCACTGGCTGCTGATCGAGCTCGACATCGAGCACGAGTTGGTGCTGCTGGATTTCGACGCGCGCGAGCACAAGTCGGCGGAGTACCTGGCACTGAATCCGGCCGGCGTGGTGCCGACGCTGCTGATCGATGGCCTGGTACTGACTGAAGCGGCGGCGATCGCCCTGTACCTGGCCGACCGCCATCCGGACGCCGGTTTGTTGCCGGCACTGGGCACGCCGCAGCGCGCCGATGCCTACCGCTGGATGTTCTGGTGTGCCAATACGTTGCAGCCGGCCTATCGCGCCTGGTTCTATCCGCACGAGGTGGCGGGCGAGGCAAACGTGGAGGCCAGTCGCGAGATGGCGCGACAGCGCCTGGAAGCGGCCTGGCAGCATGTGGCCACGCACCTGCTGGCGCATGGGCCCTACCTGCTGGGCGCCACGCCCTGCGTGGTCGACTACATGCTGGTGATGCTGATGCGCTGGTCGCGCAACATGCCCAAGCCCAGTGACACCTGGCCGTCGCTCAAGGCACATGCCACCTCGATGAAGGCGCGCCCGGCGTTCGCCGAGGCCTACCGCCGCGAAGGCATCACCGACTGGCGGTAACCAGAAAAGGGGACGGAGGGGATTAAGTCGTTTGTGCACAAACGACTTAATCCCCTCCGTCCCCTTTTCCGTTACAGGATCTCCAGCACCGTTTCCGGCGGGCGGCACAGCCGTGTGCCCTTGGGCGTGCGCACCACGGGGCGGTTGATCAGGCGCGGGTGTTCGGCCATCGCAGCCAGCAGGGTGGCATCGTCGGCATCTTCCAGCCCGAGTTCGGCGAACTGGGTCTCCTTGCTGCGCACCAGGTCGCGCGCGCTCAGGGCCGACTCGGCCAGCACCTGGCGCAGCGTGGCCGCGTCGGGTGGGGTGCCCAGGTACTCGATCACCACCGGGTCGAAGCCCGCATCGCGGATCAGCTTCAGTGCGCCGCGCGAGTTGCTGCAGGCCGGGTTGTGCCAGATCGTCACGTCCATCAGAACCACTCCAGCAGCGACACGCCCACGCCCACATAGGTGGCCTTGTGGTTGTAGTCGATCATGCTCTCGCCATAGCCGTCGAAGACCTGCACATGGCCACGCAGCAGATTGCTGATCGGAAAGCCGTAATCCAGCTGCAGTGCACCGTGGGAGCGGCTGCCGGTGCGCAGCGAATGACGCGCCATCAGCGCGACCTCATGCCCGTTGCGGTTCCAGATCAGGGTCGCGTCACCCCGGCCCATGTAATCCTCGATGTCCGGATTATTGTCTTCGCTGCGGCTTTCCGGGATGCGGTACCACGGGCGCAGCACCAGCGCCCAGTTCTCGCGATCCAGGCCGATGTTGAGCATGACCCGGTTCCAGCTGCGCGAGAGCGGATCGGCCCGTCCGTTGGACTGGTGGTTGAGGCTGATGCCGGTCATGCGCCCGCGCCAGCCACCGATCGAGTAGCCGTTGCGGAACACCATCATCACTTCGGGTTCGTAGTTGGTTTCGCGGAACGGGCGCGAATCCTCGCTGTTGTAGGCCTGCCAGCGCGAACTCTGGGTGTAGCCAGCCCAGATGTCGCCGTTGTCGCCGAACAGGTTCTCTGCGATCTTGGTCTTGAAGCTGATCTGGAACTTCAGCTCGGTACTGTCGAGTACCTGCGGGGTCGTCACGCTGTTGGCCGGGTTCGGCGAATGCGGCGTGGTGTTGCGGTCGCTGGTCCAGAACGCCGGCAGCAGGTACACCGGCTTGTAGGCACGCAGCTGGAAGGGCCCCAGCTTGGAGTCCTCGGCCAGCTCCCAGCGGCTGTCCAGCAGCGAACCGCGGCCAGCATTGGCCAGCGCGCTGTCCGGTGCCGCCGGACGGAACAGGTCGCTGACCCGCTCGCGCAGCTTTTCCTCGCCCTGGCTCACGCGCGCGGTCTGTCGTTCCTCGCGGCGCGCCTGCGCAGCCGATTCGGCGGCGGCATCGGCGGCGGCGGTGGCCTCCGGGGTATGCCCGAAGAGGCGGTCATAGCAGGCCAGGCGGGCCGCGTCGGTGGTGATCGCCGCGCAGGCGGCCGGCGAGGTGTCGGCGCTGGGCGCGAACTCCTGCGCAGCCAACGGTGCACTGGCCAGGGCAAGCGCCAGCGGCGCCAGACGGGGAAGCAGCGTGGGGAGGGTCATTGCAGCAGGCCCTTCGATGGATACGGGAATCGCACAGTGTGGCGGCTGCACCGGATCGCGGCCAGCCCCACCGTTTATGCACGGCCACGGCGTGCGCGTGGCGTGAAGGCTAGGTGGCTTAGAAGAACCAAGCGAACGCGAACAGGCCCAGCATCGCGATCACCACCGCCAGTTTCAGTGCCAGGCCGAGCAGGATGCCGAGCCAGGTCGCCAGGCCCACCTTGGTCGAGCGGCCGAGTTCGCGGGTGTGCCAGTACTCGCCGAGCAGGGCGCCGACCAGCGGTCCGGCAAACAGGCCGATGGGCATGAAGAACAGGCCGACGATGCTGCCGACGAAGGTGCCCCACAGGGCCTTGCGGCTGGCGCCGACGCGCTGCGCGCCAACTACGGTGGCGAGCACGTCCACCAACAGTGAAAGCAGGGTCAGCACGCCCAGCGCGACCAGGGTGGGCCAGCCGACGTGGGCGAAGCCGTCGGCCCAGGCCGCCAGCAGCAGCCCGATGAACACCAGCGGGATGCCCGGGAGGGCCGGCAGGATGATGCCGGCGATGCCGATCAGGACAAAAATGACCGCTAGCAGATATAAGATGAATGAGAGTCCCATGCTGTCCCGTATGGTGGCCGTTTTGGGGTTGACAGTGAAAGATTTTGCCAGTTGCTTTTTCGTTTTGGGCGGGTTAAGTTGCAGTCGCTGAGCTTGGCAAGGTCACCGTGGATCGTGGCCTGATGAAGCAAGATCTTTCCGATCCGCTGCATCGATGCACCTCGCTTCCCCCTTGCTTGTCAGCCGCCCACCGGGCGTTTCCAACAACAAGAGAGAGTCAAAGGGAGTTAGTGAGATGGCTGAGCGCGAGACCGGTACCGTAAAGTGGTTCAATGATGCGAAGGGCTTCGGCTTCATCAGCCGGCAGAATGGCGAGGACGTGTTCGTGCACTTCCGCGCCATCGAGACCCAGGGCTTCAAGAGCCTCAAGGAAGGCCAGACTGTGAGCTTCGAAGTCGTGCAGGGCCAGAAGGGCCTGCAGGCTGACAAGGTGCAGCCGGTGTAATACCCGCCGCCCGTCGGCATGAAAAAGGCCCGCGCAAGCGGGCCTTTTTCTTTGCCGTTGGCCCGGTGCAGGTCAGCGCAGGATGACCTTGCCATTGACGACGCGCACGTAGGTGTTCTCGCGGATGCCGCCGAGATCGCGCTGGTTGACCACGATGGTGCGGCCATCATCCATGCGCACGCTGATGTCATAGGTATCGCTGGTGACGTTCTTCTGGATCTGGTTGCCGGCCAGGGCACCACCGACCGCGCCTGCGGCGGCGGCGATGTTCTTGTTGCCACGGCTGCCACCGGTGTGGTCGGAGATTTCATGGCCGGCCACGGCGCCGACGATGCCGCCGAGGATCGCGCCGGTCGCGCTGGGCGCGGTGCGGCCCGAGGGCACGGTGTTGATGCGGGTGACGATGCCACAGTCAGCGCAACGGCCCTGGTTGTAGCCGCCATTGTTGCCGTAGCCGCCGTTGTTGTAGCCGTTGTTGTAACCACCGCCGCTGTAACCGGGCGAGGTGGCACAGCCAGCCAGCGCGAGGGTAGCGATGGCGCTGGCGGCGATGAGCTGGATCTTCATGGGGCGTCTCCTGGCCGTGAAGGCGGGTGGGTTGGGTGGTACTGCGTCGTGCAGCAGGGTGGACGAATCCTCTCCTTTCGAACGTGAACAACGCGCCAACCGTGTGCGTGCTGCCCGGCTGCAGGATGAATGCGGCTCAGCGGAAATCCTGGTGGCAGGCGCGGCAGTCCGCCTGCAGTGTTTCCACCAGCTGGGCGAGGGCCCTGCAGTCGCCGGGGGGTGAGGCCAGCGCCGTGTTGAGGTTGCCGCGCAGCTGGCTGGCGTGCTGCTGGAACTGCGCACTGTCCTTCAGCCCGGGAAACGCCTGGTCCAGGTCATTGGACAGCAGGCGCAGCACCTGCAGCCGCGGCACGCTGTCAGCCAGGCTGCAGCGGTTCTGCAGCTGGGCCTGCTGCAGCAGCTGTGACTGCCGCTGCATCACCTGCATCAGGCTGCCCGGGAACGGATCGCGACGCGCCTGCAGGGCGCGGCCGACCATTACCGTGGCGATCAGGCCGATCAGCAGGCCCAGGCAGAGCACGAACAGGTAGCGATGGGCGCTGGACAGGCGGCGGGGCGGGCTGGCATTCATGCGGGCACTCCGGGCGTGCAACGGTGGGTTCGACACCGGCGTACTGCGGGCGCCAGCACCTGCACGTTAAAATAGCCCGATGAACGAACAGGTCAAACAACGCTTCGCCGGCATCGAACGGCTGTACGGCGTGGGTGCACTCGAGTGCCTGCAGGGCAGCCGCGTGGCGGTGGTCGGCATGGGCGGCGTCGGCTCGTGGGTGGTGGAGGCGCTGGCCCGTTCGGCCGTCGGCCACCTGACCCTGATCGATGCCGACGATATCTGCGTGTCCAACACCAACCGGCAGCTGCCGGCGATGGAAGGCAACTACGGCCGCAACAAGGCCGAGGCGATGGCCGAGCGTTGCCGTGCGATCAATCCGGACATCGGGGTCGACGCGGTGCAGGCATTCCTGACCGTGTCCAACATGGCCGCGCTGCTGGACCGGGGGTTCGATCTGGTGATCGATGCCTGCGACAGCTTCCGGGTCAAGGTCGAGACGATCGCATGGTGCCGCCGCCGCAAGCTGCCGTTGCTGACCGTCGGTGCCGCCGGTGGCCGTACCGATCCGACCCTGGTGCGCATCCGCGATGTCTCTCGCACCGAGCACGACGCCATGCTGGCGCTGATCCGCAAGAAGCTGCGCAGCGAATTCAACTTCCCGAAGAACGCCAAGCGCTATTTCGGCGTACCGGCGGTGTATTCGCTGGAGAATGTGAAGTACCCGCAGGCCGATGGCAGCGTCTGCGGCATCCGTCCGAACCTGGGCGCCGATGCGGCGTTGAAGCTGGACTGTGGTGCCGGCCTGGGCGCGGCAACCCACATCACCGGCGCGTTCGCCTTCGCGGCGGTTGGCAAGGCGCTGGAGATGCTGCTGGAGCCGAAGAAGGTGAAGGTGGATGCGGTAGAGGCCAGCGCGGTGTGATGGATCGTGCCGGCCAGCGGCCGGCACCTACCCGTTACATTGCCGGCAGCGCGAACAATCGCCGCGCATTCTCCGTCGTGGCCTGGGCCACGGCTTCCAGCTCCATCCCGCGCAGTGCGGCCACGTGCCGGGCAATGGTCGCCAGCCGCGCTGGCTCGTTGCGCTGGCCGCGGATGCCGGCGTCGGGCTGGTCGGGCGCGTCGGTTTCCAGCAGCAGCTGTTCCAGCGGCATCTCGCGCACCAGCCGCTGCAGCCGTTGCGCGCGATCGTAGGTCAGTGGGCCACCGAGGCCGAGCAGGAAGCCCTGCCTGTGCAGTTGCGCGGCCTGTTCCGGGCTGCCGGAAAAGCTGTGCACCACGCCGCGCAGGCCGCCGACGCGGCGGATGGCGGCGATCACCGCATCCACCGCGCGTCGCGCGTGCACGATCACCGGCAACTCGAATTCGCGGGCCAGTTCCAGCTGGCCGATGAAATACGCCTGCTGGGCGTCGGCGTCCAGCCCTTCGACAAAGAAGTCCAGGCCGCATTCGCCGATCGCACAGGGGCGTTCGCGCTCGATCCACTCGCGCAGCAGTGGCAGGTGCCCGGGCTGGTGATCGGCCAGGAACATCGGATGCAGGCCGTAGGCCGGGTACAGCCCCGGCGCCTGCTGGCAGACCTCACGCAGCTTCGGCCAGCTGGCCGCGGTCACCGCCGGTACCACCTGCTGGCGCACCCCCGCGGCCTGCGCACGCTCGATCACCGCAGCGCGGTCACGGTCGAACCCGCTGGCATCCAGATGGCAGTGGCTGTCAACCAGGATGCTCAACGCTGTTCCAGCGGCGGAGGTGTTGCGGCGTTGCGGCTCTTCCAGTTGGCCAGCAGCAGCGTGCCGAAGCCCAGCACCAGCTCATCGACGAACGGGATCGGGTCCGGGATGAACAAGGTCAGCACGAACAGGCCGGCGGTGAGCTTGAACAGGGTGGGGTAGCGCAGCCGGCGGGCCCATTGCAGTACCGGCAGCAGCATCGGGTTGGCCATGGCGGGAAGCCTCGTGGGGAATATGCAAACGCTACCACGGGCCCAGCATTTCCCGATGCTGAATGGGTTATCGGAATGAGCAGGAAATGTGGAGATTCCGTTCAGGCAGCGCATGCTGCAATCTGCCCCGAGAACGTTGCGGATGGTCCGCAAGGAGCAGGTCATGAAAAGCACAACTACAACTGTCCTGGTCGCAGCGGGCGCGCTGCTGGTCGGTGGCATCGCCACCGCCGCCTTCATGAAGAGTGGTGACAAGTCGCCCGATTCCATCAGCGCCGGAACCCCCAATGGTGAATCGCGCCTCGTTGAAGGTAACGCTTCTGACGACGGCGCACGTGGTGACAAGCTGGACCCGTCCGCGCCGCGCGGGCTTGAATATGCCGATGTGCTGAAGGTTGACCCGATCACCGAGAAGCAGAAGGCCTACGCCACTGTGATCGGCACCGATCCAGTGCGCGAGACCTCCACCACCCAGACCCCGCACGAGGTCTGCCAGGACGTGACGGTGCAGGAACGCCTGCCGGAACGTGATGGCAACGTCGGCGGCACCGTGGTCGGCGCTGTGGTCGGTGGCCTGCTCGGCAACCAGGTCGGTGGCGGCAACGGCAAGAAGGCCGCGACCGCCGCCGGTGCCGTGGCCGGCGGCTTCATCGGCAACCAGATCGACAAGCGCCATGTGGGTGGCCGCGTGGTCAACCGCACCGAGCGCCAGTGCCACACCGAGACCGCCACCTCCGAGTCGAGCCGCGTCACCGGCTACAACGTGACCTATCGCAATGAGGATGGCACCACCGGCACCATGCGCATGGCCAGCAAGCCGGGCAACCGCATTGCCATGGGTACCAACGACGTGGTGAAGGGTTACAACGTGACCTACCGCTATGACGGCGCGGAGAAGACCGTGCGCATGGACAACAAGCCGGCCAGCGATCGCCTGCCGGTGGTCGATGGCCAGCTGGTCACGCAGACCGCTGCCGCCGGTGCCACTGCCGCAGCCACGCGCCAGTAATCCCGGCGCAGCATGCAGTACCTGACGGGCCGGCTCATGCCGGCCCGTTTCATTGCGACCGGCGATATTCATCCGCGCAGGGAAGCCATCCTCCATCATGGGTGCCCCCTTCGACATGGAGCCGGCATGAGCATCTTCGACCTGCGCATCGAAACCGAGCGGCTGATCCTGCGCCCGCTGCTTCGCGAGGACTACGAGCCGTACCTGGCGTTCTGCGCCGACGAGGCCACGATGCGTACCCTGGGCGGCGTGCAGCCACCCTCGGTGGCCTGGCGCGGTTTCTGCAGCCTGGCTGGCGCCTGGCAGCTGTTCGGCTTCTCGATGTTCAGCGTGATCGAGAAATCCAGCGGCGACTGGATCGGGCGGATGGGACCGTGGCAGCCGCAGGACTGGCCGGGTACCGAGGTTGGTTGGGGCATCCGTCATGCCAGCTGGGGCCGGGGCTATGCGCCGGAGGCGGCGGTCGCGGCGATCGACTGGGCGTTCGATACGCTGGGATGGGCTGAGGTGATCCACACGATCGCCGAGGACAACGACAACTCGCGGGCCGTGGCACGCAAGCTGGGAAGCACCCTGCTGCGCATGGGGGAGTTGCCAGCGCCATACAACGACAAGCCCATGCAGATCTGGGGCCAGTCGCGCGAACAGTGGCGGCAACGCGCGCGCTGAGCGTGGCTTGGTAGTGCCGGCCGCTGGCCGGCAATCGCTTGGATCCAGCTGCATCGAGGATGCCGGCCAGCGGCCGGCACTACCGTGTAGTCATGCTGCACCCGCGCTTGGCATTCACTGGCGTGCTTGCCAGACTGCACGCAGCCGGCCGCCGGCCGGATCCGAGGGAGCAGGCAATGGTGGAAGAGCGCGTCCCGTTGACGGTGCACGGCATGTCGGTGTCAGGCAATTGCCACAAGGTCCGCCTGCTGCTGGAGCAGCTCGGCAGCCGCTACCGCTGGGTGGAAGTGGACAGTGCCCACGGCCAGACCCACACCCCTGAGTTCCTCGCGCTCAATCCCAATGCCAAGGTGCCGTTGATCGTCCGCGACGATGGCCGCGTGCTGACCGAGTCCAATGCGATCCTTTTCTGGCTGGCCGAAGGCACGCCCTACCTGCCCACCGATGGCTGGGAGCGCGCGCAGGCACTGAGCTGGATGTTCTTCGAGCAGTACACGCACGAGCCGTGCGTAGCGGTCGCGCGCTTCATCCGCGGCTGGACCCCGCCTGGGTCGCCGCGCCGCGCCGAACTGCCACGCCTGCACGAGCGCGCCGCCGCTGCACTGGCGGTGATGGAGCAGCACCTGCGTGATGCGCAATGGTTCACCGGCAGTGGGTACGGCATCGCCGACATCGCGCTGTTCGCCTACACCGACGTCGCAGGCGAGGGTGGAATCAGCCTGCAGCCGTTCCCGGAAGTTCGCGCCTGGTTGCAGCGCGTGCGCGGGCAGCCGCGCTTCCTGCCGATGCCGGCGGTGACCGCCGAGGTGCGCGCCCGCTTCGAGGCCGCATGACTCTCACCAAGGTGATCCCCACAGGGTAGCGCCTGGCCAACCCCGGGCGGAATGCAACAACGACACGGAGGGTGTTCGATGTTCGCTGTGGTTCCAGATCCGATTCCCGCACGCATGCGCGTGCTCAACCGCGCCGACGTGTGCGACGCCAATTTCCTCGACGCGGTGCGTGGCTGGCGCGGTACCCCGCGCCCGCGCCCGGCGCCGGATGCGCCGATCCTGCCGGGCAGCACGCTTACCGCCGCCGCGTTTGGCGAGCTGTTCGATTCGCAACTGGCCAGCCGCCAGCTGGACCTGATGGCGCGCGTGCTGCGCGTGCAGAACAAGGTTTTCTACACCATCGGTTCATCCGGCCACGAAGGCAATGCGCTGCTGGCGCGGGCCTGCCGGCATACGGATCCAGCATTCCTGCACTATCGCTCCGGTGCCTTCATGGCCGAGCGCTCACGCCAGGTGCCGGGGATCGACCCGCTGCGCGATGCCGCGCTGTCCTTTGCTGCCAGCGCCGATGACCCGGCCAGCGGTGGGCGGCACAAGGTGTGGGGCAGCAAACCGTTGTGGGTGCTGCCGCAGACCTCGACCATCGCCTCGCATCTTCCGAAAGCGCTGGGCACCGCGCTGGCCCTCGAAAGCGGCAAGCGGCTGGGCCACGAACTGCCCATTCCGGCCGACAGCATCGTACTGTGCTCGTTCGGCGACGCCTCGGCCAACCATGCCACCGCGCAGACCGCGTTCAACACCGCGATGTGGTCGGCCTACCAGAAGCTGCCGGCACCGGTCCTGTTCGTCTGCGAGGACAATGGCCTGGGCATCTCGGTGAAAACGCCTGAAGGCTGGATCGCCGAACGCTTCAGCGGTCAGCCCGGGCTGGACTATTTCTACGCCGATGGCCTCGACCTGGCCACCGGCCATGCGCAGGTGCAGGCGGCGGTGGAGCACTGCCGGCGTACGCGGCGGCCGACCTTCCTGCATCTGCGCACCACGCGCCTGATGGGGCACGCCGGCACCGACTTCGAGGTGGAATGGCGCGCGTTGCCGGAGCTGTGCGCGGCCGAGGCGCAGGATCCGCTGCTGCGCTCGGCACAGATCGCGATGGAATCGGGCTGGATGGATGCGGCCGCCATCGAGGTGGCCTACGAGACGATGCGCGCGCGCTGCATGGCCGCCGCCGCCGATGCCGAAGGACGGCCGAAGCTGCAGTCGCTGCGGGAAGTGATGGAGCCGCTTGCGCCCTATACGCCGGCTGCGGTGCAGGCCGAAGCACGGCGCGAGGTGCCCGCCGGAACGCGTGAAGCGCTGTATGGCGGTGCGGAGGCGTTGCCCGAACGGCAGGCGCCACGCCACCTCGCGATCCAGATCAACCATGCCCTGCAGGAACTGCTGGCGAAGTATCCGCAGAGCCTGCTGTTCGGTGAGGACGTCGCACAGAAGGGCGGTGTCTACACCGTCACCAAGGATCTGCTGCGCCGCTTCGGCCCACGCCGGGTGTTCAACACCCTGCTGGACGAGACCATGATCCTGGGCATGGCTCAGGGCCTGGCCAACCTGGGCATGCTGCCGATTCCGGAGATCCAGTACCTGGCCTATCTGCACAACGCCATCGACCAGGTGCGCGGCGAAGCGTGTTCGCTGCAGTTCTTCTCCAACGACCAGTACCGCAACCCGATGCTGGTGCGGGTGGCCGGGCTGGGGTACCAGAAGGGCTTCGGTGGCCACTTCCACAACGACAACTCGATCACCGCGTTGCGCGACATCCCGGGGCTGGTGGTGGGCTGCCCGTCGCGTGGCGACGATGCGGTGATGATGCTGCGCACGCTGGCCGCACTGGCGCGGGTGGATGGGCGCGTGGCGGTGTTCCTGGAGCCGATCGCGTTGTACATGAGCAAGGACCTGCACGAAGCCGGCGATGGCCAGTGGCTGTTCGACTTCCCCGCACAGGGCCAGTCGCTGGTGCCGGGGGAGGGCCGGGTCTATGCGCCGGAGGCCGGCGATCTGGTGATCTATACCTATGGCAACGGCGTGCCGATGGCATTGCGCGCATCGCGGGCGATCGAGCAGCAGCTGGGCTGGCAGGTGCGGGTGGTCGACCTGCGCTGGCTGGTACCGCTGGACGCCGGTTTCATCGCTGCCCAGGCCGCCAGCGCACGGCGGGTGCTGGTGCTGGATGAAGGCCGCCACAGCGGCGGGGTGGGCGAGGGCGTGGTCACCGCGCTGGTCGAGGCCGGGTTCGGCCATCTGCCGTTGCGCCGGGTCTGCGGTGCCGACACCTACACGCCACTGGCGGGGGCAGCAATGTTCGGGCTTCCAAGCGACAATGCGGTGATTGGCGCCGCCCTCGACCTGGCGCAGGAACCCTGATGCATGTGTGGATTGGCGGGAATGTTGTTGCCGGCGCCGGTGGCGTCGGCCGAGGCGCTGCAGGCGCAGGCCCTGGCCATGGGCCTGGCGCTGCACCACCGCGGGCCCGATGATGGCGGCAGCTGGGTCGATGCCGAGGCGGGCATCGCGCTGGCGCATCGCCGCCTGAGCATCCTCGACCTGTCCCCGCTGGGCCACCAGCCGATGGCCTCGGCCGACGGCCGCTACGTGATGGCCTACAACGGCGAGGTCTACAACTTCGCCGCCCTGCGCGAGGAACTGGAGCCGCTGGGGCATGCCTTCCGCGGCCATTCCGACACCGAAGTACTGCTGGCGGCGATCCTGCAATGGGGCGTGGAAGACACCCTGCAGCGCTGCAACGGCATGTTCGCCATCGCGCTGTGGGACCGCCAGGAGCGTTGCCTGTGGCTGGCCCGCGATCGCGTCGGCAAGAAGCCGCTGTACTACGGCTGGGCCGGCGACACGCTGGTGTTCGGTTCGGAACTGAAGGCGCTCTGGCAGCACCCGGCGTTCGACAACGACATCGACCGCGATGCGCTCACCTTGCTGCTGCGGCTGGATTACATCCCGGCGCCGCACAGCATCCACCAGCGCTGCTACAAGCTGATGCCGGGCCGGGTGTTGCGCCTGGACGCGGCGGCCGTCGCTGCCGGCGCATCCGCGCATCGTCCGGAACAGGCACAGCGGCCGTACTGGGATGCGCGCGCGCGCATGCAGGCGGCGCTGGCCGCACCCTTCCAGGGCCGCATCGAGGACGCCGAGGAACAGCTGGACACGCTGCTGCGCGACGCGGTGGCGCTACGCATGGTGGCCGACGTGCCGGTCGGCGTATTCCTGTCTGGTGGCACCGATTCCTCACTGGTGGCGTCGCTGATGCAGGCCCAGAGCGGGCAGCCGGTGCACAGCTTCAGCATCGGCTTCACCGATTCGGGACATGACGAGGCGCCGCTGGCCCGGGAGCTGGCGGCCCACCTGGGCTGTGACCATACCGAGTTGTACGTCAGCGGCGCCGACGCGCTGGCGGTGGTGCCGCAGTTGCCGGCGATGTTCGATGAGCCTTTTGCCGACGCGTCGCAGGTGCCGACCGCGCTGGTCGCCCGGCTGGCGCGGCAGGGCGTGACCGTGGCGCTGTCTGGTGACGGTGGCGATGAGCTGTTCTTCGGCTATACCCGGTATGTACGCGCGCTGCGCAACTGGCAGATGCTCGGCCGCGTGCCGGGGCCGCTGCGGCGCTGGATGGGCGCGCGTGCGCAGCAGCAGGGCGAAGCCTCGCGCACCGGCGGCCTGGCCGCGCTGCTGGCCGAGACCGGTGCGCGTGGCATCGGCGACGTCTACCGCAACCGCATCTCGCGCTGGCGCGACCCGGCCGCGGCGGTGACCGGCGCGCGGGCCGCCGGCAGCTTCTACGACCTGGCCGATCCGCTGCACGGCGCGGGTACGCCGGCCGACGCGATGATGCTGGCCGATTTCGTGACCTACCTGCCGGACGATCTGTTGTGCAAGGTCGACCGCACCTCGATGGCGGTCAGCCTGGAGGCGCGCGCACCGCTGCTGGACTGGCGGGTGGCCGAGTTCGCCTGGTCGCTGCCGTTGGGCTTCAAGCGCAGCGAGACCACCAGCAAGGTGCTGCTCAAGCGCGTGCTGGGCCGTTACGTGCCGCATTCGATGGTGCACCGTCCCAAGCGCGGTTTCGGCGCGCCGGTCAGTGACTGGCTGAAAGGCGACCTGCGGCCCTGGGCCGAGGACCTGCTGCAGCCGGCGCGGCTGGAGCGTGAGGGCGTGCTGTCGGCGGCGGCGGTGCAGCCGCTGTGGCAGCAGTTCCTGGGAGGGCAGCGCAAGTGGCATACCCATCTGTGGAACGTGCTGATGTTCCAGGCCTGGCAGGCGCATTGGCGGCAGGTGCGCGCAGGCATTGTGGGCGGCTGATCTTCACCGGCCTGCACGGGCCCGGCGACTAGGCTGGGCCTCCCGCACCATGAGGAGTATGTCCCGATGTCCGTCCCCACCATCGCCGTGTTCGTCGGCAGCCTGCGCAAGGACTCGTGCAACCGCAAGCTGGCCCATGCGCTGGAGAAGATCGCCGGTGATCGCGCACGCTTCCAGTACGTGCAGATCGGCGACCTGCCGTTGTATGACCAGGACTTCGACGCGCAGTACCCGGCGCAGGGTACCCGGCTGAAGGACCAGGTGCGCGCCGCCGACGCGGTGCTGTTCGTCACCCCCGAATACAACCGGTCGGTGCCGGGCGTGCTCAAGAACGCCATCGATATCGGCTCGCGTCCCTACGGTGACAGTGCGTTTGCCGGCAAGCCGGCGGCGGTGATCGGCGCCTCCATCGGGCAGATCGGTACCGCCGTGGCCCAGCAGCACCTGCGCAACACCCTGGCCTTCCTGGACATGCATGTGCTTGGGCAGCCCGAGGCGTTCATCCACTTCAAGGAGGGCCTGATCGATGCCGACGGCACGATCCACAACGAGGGCACGCAGAAGTTCCTGCAGGGCTACGTGGACCGGTTCCTGGCGCTGATCGCGGTGCACGTCAAGGGCGATTGACGCCTGCGGGGTCGGAGTTCCCTGCGTCGCAGAGGGATCCGACCCCAACCACGCCCCGGGGTCGGATCCTGACGCGCAGCGACGGGCTCCGACCCGTGGCGCCTGATCTGCGATAATGCTCCGCTCGGGTGCCGCAATGGCGCCTGTCGCAGGCAGTGCGACGCCCCCACGCCAGTCTGGCCAGGCGCCGGCGGATATCCCCCGTTTCTCCACGGCTTATCCACAGGCTTGTCCATGGTCGCCGGGGTCGGCGCATGCCTACACTCGTCTGGCCCACTTTTGCAGGAAACACCGCAGCATGTCCGCTCGTCCCGGCTTCCGTTCCAACCGCAGAGAGCGCGGTGATGGCTTCGATCGCGATCGCGACGAGTCGCGCATCGACCAGTTGCGGGTACCGCCGCATTCGGTGGAAGCCGAGCAGGCGGTGCTGGGGGGGCTGATGCTGGCGCCCGAAGCGTATGACCGGGTCAATGACCAGCTGACCGAAGGCGACTTCTACCGTCGCGACCACCAGATGATCTATCGGGCGATCCGCGAGCTCTCCGAGCGCGAGCGTCCGTTCGATGCGGTGACCCTGGGCGAGTGGTTCGAGTCGCAGGGCAAGATGGAACTGGTGGGCGACGGCGCCTACCTGATCGAACTGGCCAGTACCACGCCGTCGGCTGCCAACATCGTGGCCTACGCCGAGATCGTGCGTGACAAGGCAGTGTTGCGCCAGCTGATCCAGGTGGGCACCGACATCGTCAACGACGGTTTCCAGCCCGAAGGCCGCGACAGCAGCGAGCTGCTGGCCTCGGCGGAAAAGAGCGTGTTCGCCATTGCCGAACAGGGCGCACGTGGTCGCACCGATTTCGTGGCCATGCCCGGTGCGCTGAAGGATGCATTCGAGGAGCTGCGCAACCGCTTCGAGAACGGCGGCAACATCACCGGCCTGCCGACCGGGTACACCGATTTCGATGCGATGACCGCCGGCCTGCAGCCGACCGATCTGATCATCCTCGCGGCGCGCCCGGCCATGGGCAAGACCACCTTCGCGCTGAACATCGCCGAGTACGCGGCGATCAAGTCGAAGAAGGGCGTGGCGGTGTTCTCGATGGAAATGTCGGCATCGCAGCTGGCGATGCGCCTGATTTCCTCCAATGGCCGCATCAACGCGCAGCGCCTGCGTACCGGCCAGCTGGAAGACGAGGACTGGAGCCGCGTCACCAGCGCGATCAAGATGCTGAAGGAAACCAAGATCTTCATCGACGATACGCCGGGCGTGTCGCCGGAAGTGCTGCGCTCCAAGTGCCGCCGCCTCAAGCGCGAGCATGACCTCGGCCTGATCGTGATCGACTACCTGCAGCTGATGAGCGTGCCCGGCAACAGCGAAAACCGCGCGACCGAAATCTCGGAGATCTCGCGTTCGTTGAAGGGCCTGGCCAAGGAATTGAATGTGCCGGTGATCGCGCTGTCACAGCTCAACCGCTCGCTGGAAACGCGTACCGACAAGCGCCCGGTGATGGCCGACCTTCGCGAGTCGGGCGCAATCGAGCAGGACGCGGACATGATCGTGTTCATCTACCGCGACGACTACTACAACAAGGAAAACTCGCCGGACAAGGGCCTGGCCGAGATCATCATCGGCAAGCACCGTGGTGGCCCGACCGGCTCGTGCAAGCTGAAGTTCTTCGGCGAGTACACCCGCTTCGACAACCTGGCCCACGATTCGGTCGGCTCGTTCGAATAACGGCCATGCCGGCCGCTGGCCGGCAATCGCCTTCCGGACGGTAAACCATTCGGAACGCAAGGATTCCGCATGTGGCGTGTAAATGACATGTAACGCGCCGCTTCTACGATTCCGCCGCTGCTGCTCTTCGACGCCGCCCTTCGGCGTCCAGCGTGCCCAAGGAATCCGCCTCCATGTCGTCCCACGCTCCGCTTCGCCGCAATCTGCTGGCCCTGCTGGTCTGTGCTTCGCTGCCGTCGCTCGCTGCCGCTGAAACCGCCCCCGACGCACCGTCGGCGACCACCCTCGATTCGATCTCGGTGATCGGCCGTGGCGAAGCCCGCCAGGTGCAGCGCGTGACCGCCGAGGACATGAAGATCCTGCCGCCCGGTGCGAACCCACTGAAGCTGCTGGCCAGCAAGCCGGGCGTTCACTTCGAGTCGGCCGATGCCACCGGCGCCTACGAATGGTCCACCACCATCAGCCTGCGTGGCTTCAACCAGAGCCGCCTGGGCTACACGCTCGATGGCATCCCGCTGGGCAACATGGCCTATGGCAACAGCAACGGCCTGCACATCAGCCGTGCCGTGATCAGCGAGAACCTGGGCGGAGCCGAAGTGTCCACCGGCATCGGCGCGCTGGGTACGCCGTCCACCAGCAACCTCGGTGGCGTGTTCCAGTTCTATTCGATCGATCCGTCCACCGAGTACGGCGTGGTGCTGGCGCAGGGCTTCGGCAGCGACAGCGCGCGGCGCAGCTATGCGCGCCTGGAGACGGGTGAGCACCAGGGCTTTGCGGCCTATCTGTCCGGCGTGTACTCCGAAGGCGACAAGTGGAAGGGCAAGGGCTCGCAGGAGCTGAAACAGTTCAACGGCAAGGCCACCTACAATTTCGGAACGGACAGCAGGATCACCGCGCTGTTCAACGCCTCGCGCCGCGTCGAGGCGGACTACCAGGACCTGTCGCTGGAGATGATCGATCGCCTTGGCTGGGACTGGGACAACTACGCGCCGGACTGGGATCGTGCCGTCGCCGCCGCGCGCGGCAGGTTCACGGGCGGCGTCAACAGCCCCTGGGATGCGTACTACTCCGGCCACGGCCTGCGCAACGATGACCTGTCCAGCATCGCCGGCGATTTCGGCCTGAACGAGTCGATGCGGCTGAAGGTCAACGTCTACAACCACAGCAACCGTGGCCAGGGCCACTGGTTCAGCCCGTCCAATCCGTCCAACCCGGGCACCGGTCGCGAGATTCCGATCTCGATCCGCACCACCGAGTACGCGATCGACCGTACCGGCGTGACCTCGGCGTTCACCTGGAACGTCGGTGGCCACGACCTGGAAGCCGGCCTCTGGTACGAGGACAACGGCCACAGCGTGCAGCGCAACTTCTACTACATCGACGGCCCGGTCACCGATGACTTCTTCCTGCGCAACCCGGACCAGCGCGTGTGGCACCAGCGCTACACCACCATTACCCGCCAGTTCTACGTGCAGGACCGCTTCCGCCTGTTCGATGACCGGCTGACCATCGACATCGGTGCGAAGTCGCCGCACACCCGCACCCGCGTGCGCACGCCACTGGGCAGCTATGCCAACAACAGCAGCCTGACTTCGAAGAAGGGCCTGCTGCCTCAGGCGGGTTTCAACTTCAAGCTCAACGAAGGCAACGAGATCTTCGGTTCGTTCGCCAGGAACATCGCCGCCTACGCGTTGGGCGTGGGCAGCCCGTTCAACGTGCCGCAGGCGGCGTTCGATGCCAGCGCGCAGGACCTGAAGCCGGAACAGTCACGCACCCTGGAACTGGGCTGGCGCGGCTACGGGAAGGGCTATGAAGCCTCGGTTGCGGTGTACGACGTCAAGTTCGACAACCGCCTGCTGGCGATCGCCCAGTGCGTGGGCATCCTCGGCTGCCCGGCGCTGTTCTCCAACGTAGGTTCGGTGACCAGCCGCGGCGCCGAGGCGACACTGCAGCTGAAGCCGATGCAGGACCTGGCCTGGTCCAACGCGCTGTCCTGGAATGACAGCACCTACGACAACGACTACGTGAACAATGGCGTGGTGCCGACCCGCGGCAAGAAGACCGTCGACACCCCCGAATGGATGTTCGCCAGCACCCTGGCCTGGACCCCGGGCCCCTGGGACATGCGCCTGTCGGCCAACCACGTCGGCAAGCGCTACGTGACCTATACCAACGACGCGTCGGTGCCGAGCTACTGGCTGGTCAATGCCTCCGTGGCCTATGACTTCGGCGCGCTGGGCCCGGCGCAGAACCTGACCATGTCGCTGAACCTGACCAACCTGACGGACAAGCGCTACCTGTCCTCGATCAACACCAACGGCACCTACGCCGCCGACCCGACCCGCAGCCTGGCGACCATGCAGGTCGGCGCGCCGCGCCAGATGATGGCCACCGCCACCGTGCGCTTCTGATGCGCGGGCCTGTGGATCCGGAACGCCGTCGTCGCCTGCTGCGCATGGCGTGGCAGGGCACGGGGGCGGCGATCGCGCTGGCGGCGATGCCGGGGCTGGCCACGGCCGGCCCACGGCCGCGGCTGGGGCGTGATCCGTTCACCCTTGGTGTCGCCGCCGGTGATCCGGATCCACAGGGGGCCGTGTTGTGGACGCGGCTGGCGCCGGACCCGCTCAACGGCGGCGGCATGCCGTCGCGGGCGGTGCCGGTGCGCTGGTTCGTGGCCGAAGACGCCGGCATGCGCCGGCTGGTACAGCGGGGTACTGCAGCCGCGGTGCCGGAGCTGGCCCATTCGGTGCACGTGGAGGTCAATGGCCTGCGCCCGGGCCGCGACTACTACTACCGCTTCGCCTGCGATGGCGATGAGGAAAGCGCGGTCGGCCACTTCCGCACCGCGTCGCTACCGGACACGCAGCTGCAGCAGCTGCGGCTGGCCCTGTGCACCTGCCAGGCCTGGAACAGTGGCTACTATCCGGTGCTGCGCGATATCGCACGGAGCGATGTCGACCTCGTGCTGCATGCCGGCGACTACCTGTATGAATACAGCCCGCTGCAGAACGTGCGTGGCACCATGCTGGACGCGGCGCGTTTCAGTGGCGAGACGGTGAGCCTGGAGCGCTACCGTGACCAGTACGCGCTGTACAAGCTCGACCCAGATCTGCAGGCGGCCCATGCCGCACACGCCTTCGCGGTGATCTGGGACGATCACGAGGTGCAGAACGACTACTCGGGCATCCATCCGGAGAAGCCCAGCGTGTCGATCGAGGACTTCATCGTTCGCCGCGCGGCGGCCTACCGCGCGTTCTACGAACACCTGCCGATGCGCAGCACGCCTGCGGGCAATGGCGGCCTGCGCGTGCACCGGCGCCTGCGTTACGGCGATCTGGCACAGCTGACCCTGCTCGACTGCCGCCAGTTCCGCCCGGCCAATCCCTGCGGTGTGGGCGAGTCACCGCGCTGCGAAGCGGCGCTGGATCCGCGCATGAGCATGCTCGGCACGGGGCAGGAAGCGTGGTTCACGCAGTCGATGGCCGCCGCGCAGGGCACGCGCTGGAACGTGGTGGTGCAGCAGCTGCTGATGTCGCAGCTGCGGCTGGACGGCGGCACGCCACGCGAGCGCTTCTGGAACGACGCCTGGGATGGCTATCCCGCCGCACGCAGGCGTCTGCTGCAGGCGATGCAGGCGGGCGGGCAGGGCAATGCCATCGTGCTGGGCGGCGACTGGCATTCCACCTTCGTCAATGACCTGAAGCTGGATTTCGACGCGGCCAGCGCGCCGGTCGTGGCCACCGAATTCATCGCCCCGGCGATCAGCAGTGGCGGCGACGACACGCCGTACGGGCCGTACTACGGGCCATCGATTCCGCAGAATCCGCATATCCGCTATTTCGACGGCGACCGCCGCGGCTGGTGGGAGCTGCAGCTGAACCGGCAGACCGTGGACGCCGAGCTCCGCTTCGCCGACAGCGTGCTGCGCCCGGATGCCGCAGTGCGTACCGCGGCGCGATTCCAAGTGACCCATGGCCGCCCGGGCGCGGTGCAGCTCCTGTAGAGCCGAGCCCACGCTCGGCTGTCGCGCGCAGCGCGGGTTTTCTGTGATCGCAACGAAGAGCAGCCGAGCGCGGGCTCGGCTCTACAACGACGGCCCTGCACCGGATTTCATCGCCCCCAGCCCGGGTTTCGTCGCAAACCGTTTGCCGGCGGCGAGGGCAGGGCGCCAAGGTGTCCGCAGGCGGCAGGGTGCCGCCCCAAGGAGACCGTGATGAAGACCCTGTTCGCGCTCGGTGTGTGGTGCCTGCTGTTCGTGCTGTGCTGGCCGCTGGCGATCCTCGCCCTGATCGCCTGGCCGCTCGTGTGGCTGCTGAGCCTGCCGTTCCGCCTGGTCGGCATCACCTTCTCGGCGTTGTTCGCCTTCCTGCGCGCGCTGTTCATGCTGCCGGCGCGGTTGCTTGGCGGCCGGGCGGTTCCCGCATGAGGAGGGTGCTGCTGGCCGGTCTGGTCCTGTTGCCAGGCCCGGTGCTGGCCGCACCCCCGGTACCCCCGTCGGCGTGGCTGGAGCGCGAGCAGAGCGCTGCGGCTGACGAAGCCAATGCAGCGGCGGTCCCTGCGCCGAAAGCCGAGGCGCGCTGCCGGGTGGTCAAGCAATGGAAGGCCGGCGATACGGTGGTACAGCACAGGGTCTGTGAGGATCCACCGAAGAAGCCGGCTGGAAAGGTGTAGCGCCGAGCCCATGCTCGGCGGCCTTTGCAGGGCAGCCGAGCGTGGGCTCGGCGCTACAGGGAAACGGGCAACAAAAAACCCCGCCGGGGCGGGGTTTTTCGTCTGCAGGTGAGTGCCGACCAACGGTCGGCACCTACCATGATGCCGATCAGTTCGCCTTGTGGATGGCGCGCTTGCTGACCGCCATCGCCGCGTCGTGGACCACTTCCGACAGCGACGGGTGGGCGTGGCAGATGCGGGCCAGGTCATCGGCCGAACCGCTGAACTCCATGGTCAGCACGCCTTCGTGCACCAGCTCGGAGACGTTGGCGCCGACCAGGTGCATGCCGAGGATGCGATCGGTTTCGGCATGGGCCAGGATCTTCACGAAGCCTGCCGGCTCGATCATCGCCACGGCACGGCCGTTGGCGGCGAACGGGAAGCTGCCGGCCTTGTACGGAATGCCTTCGGCCTTCAGCTGCGCTTCGGTCTTGCCGACCCAGGCCAGTTCCGGTTCGGTGTAGATGACCCACGGGATGGTGTCGAAGTTGACGTGGCCCGGCAGGCCGGCGATCAGCTCAGCCACCGCGATGCCTTCCTCGAAGCCCTTGTGCGCCAGCATCGGGCCGCGCACGCAGTCGCCGACTGCCCACACACCGTTGACGCCGGTGTGGCAGTGCGCATCGACTTCGATCTGGCCGCGCTCGTTGATCTTGACGCCGGTGCCTTCGGCCAGCAGGCCCTTGGTGGCGGCGCGACGGCCAACGGCCACCAGCAGCTTGTCCACGGTCAGGGTCTTTTCGCCTTCCGCGTCGGTGTAGGTGACGATGACTTCCTTCTTCTTGCCCTTGCCGGTGATCTCGGTCTTGGAGACCTTGGCATTGAGCTTGATGTCCAGGCCCTGCTTCTTGAATTCCTTGGCAGCCGCCTTGGCCACTTCGGCATCGGCAGCCGCCAGGAACTCCGGCATGGCTTCCAGGATGGTGACTTCAGCGCCCAGGCGCTTCCACACGCTGCCCAGTTCCAGGCCGATCACGCCGGCGCCGATCACGGCCAGGCGGTTCGGCACTTCGGTGAAGTCCAGGCCGCCAACGTTGTCGACGATGGTCTCGCCGTCGAACTTGGCGAACGGCAGTTCGATCGAATCCGAACCGGCCGCGATGATGACGTTGGTGCCCTTCAGCTCGACGATGGAACCGTCATGCTGGGTGACCTTGACCACGTTGCCCGGCTGCAGTTCACCGAAGCCGTAGTAGGCGGCGACCTTGTTGGCCTTGAACAGCATGCCGATGCCGCCGGTGAACTGCTTGACGATCTTGTCCTTGCGGCCAACCATCGCCTCGACGTCGATCTTGGCATCCTTGAAGCTGATGCCGTGGTCGCCAAAGATGTGGCCCATGTTCCAGAACTGGCGCGAGGAATCCAGCAGCGCCTTGGACGGGATGCAGCCCACGCGCAGGCAGGTGCCGCCGAGGGCCGGCTTGCCGTCCTTGCCCAGCGCTGCATCGATGCAGGCGGTCTTCAGGCCCAGCTGGGCCGCGCGGATGGCAGCGTGGTAACCGGCCGGGCCGGCACCGAT
The DNA here is from genome assembly GCF_059367975.1 of Stenotrophomonas sp. YJH_SMC_131. Lineage (NCBI taxonomy): Bacteria > Pseudomonadati > Pseudomonadota > Gammaproteobacteria > Lysobacterales > Lysobacteraceae > Stenotrophomonas > Stenotrophomonas sp. YJH_SMC_131. The sequence continues at coordinate 699,473 of NZ_JCAFRJ010000002.1, forward strand.
GACGACGACGTCGAATTGTTCAGCCATTGAATTATTCCTTGATGCATTACCAGAACCCCTCCGCGCAGGCGCGGAGGGGCGGGAGGTGTCTTACAGGCCGAACAGCATGCGGCCCGGGTTTTCCAGCTGGTTCTTGATGTCCACCAGGAACTGCACCGAGTCCTTGCCGTCGATGATGCGGTGGTCGTAGGACAGCGCCAGGTACATCATCGGCGCGATCACGACCTGGCCGTTCTGGGCGATCGGACGCTCCTTGATGGCGTGCATGCCCAGGATGGCGCTCTGCGGCGGGTTGATGATCGGGGTCGACAGCAGCGAACCGAAGGTGCCGCCGTTGGTCACGGTGAAGGTGCCGCCCTGCAGTTCTTCCAGGCCCAGCTTGCCGTCACGGGCCTTCTTGGCGTAGTCGGCGATGGTCTTCTCGATGTCGGCGAACGACATGCGCTCGACGTTGCGCAGCACCGGCGTGACCAGGCCCTTCTCGGTCGAGACGGCGATCGAGATGTCCGAGTAGCCGTGATAGATGATGTCGTCGCCGTCGATCGAGGCGTTGACCAGCGGGAAGCGCTGCAGCGCGTTGGCGGCGGCCTTCACGAAGAAGCTCATGAAGCCCAGCTTGATGCCGTGTGCCTTGACGAACTCGTCCTGCAGTTCCTTGCGCGCCGCCGACACCTTGGACAGGTCGACTTCGTTGAAGGTGGTCAGCATCGCGGTGGAGTTCTTCGACTCCATCAGGCGCTCGGCGATGCGCTTGCGGATGCGGGTCATCGGCACGCGCTCTTCCGGGCGTGCGCCACCGGCCTTGCCGGCGCCGCCGTTGCGGGCGAAGTTGACGATGTCTTCCTTGGTGACCGCGCCGCGACGGCCGGTGCCGTCGACATCGGCCGGGTTCACGCCTTCAGTGATGGCGGTGAAGCGGGCGCCCGGCGGCAGCGCATCGGCGGCCGACTTGGCGGCCGGGGCCGGCGCAGCGGCAGCGGCCGGAGCCGGAGCGGCGGCGGCCGGAGCGGCCTCGGCGGTCGGTGCCGGAGCAGCTGCAACGGCGCCTTCCTCGATGATCGCCACGACCTGGCTGGAGGTCACGGTCGAGCCTTCGGCGAACTTGATTTCCTTCAGCACGCCGTCGACCGGCGACGGCACTTCCAGGACGACCTTGTCGGTTTCCAGGTCAAGCAGGTTTTCGTCGCGCTTGACGGCGTCGCCCACCTTCTTGTGCCAGGTGGCGATGGTGCCGTCGGCGACGGATTCGGGCAGTACCGGGGCTTTGACTTCGGTGGCCATTGCGGGAGCTTCCTGGTTTGTCTTCTAAATAGGGGGAGGATTATTCAGCGAACGTGTCGTTGAACGGGTTGACCAGTGCGTCGGCGATCAGCTGCTGCTGCTCGCGGACGTGGTCAGCCATGTGACCGGCAGCCGGCGAGGCCGAACGTGCGCGACCGGCGTAGTGCAGGTTCTGGCCATCGGCCAGGCAGAACTGCAGATGGTGGCGGATCTGGTACCACGCGCCCTGGTTCTGCGGTTCTTCCTGCGTCCACACCACGTCGGTGGCCTTGCCGTACTTCTTCAGCTCGGCCGCCAGCAGCGCACGCGGGAACGGATACAGCTGCTCCACGCGGATGATCGCCACGTCGTCCTGGCCACGCTTGATCTGGTCCTCCAGCAGGTCGTAATAGACCTTGCCCGAGCACAGCACCACGCGCTTGACCTTCTTGGCGTCTGCGTTGGCGTCGCCGATCAGGTGCTGGAACTCGCCGTTGGCCAGCTCGTCCAGGGTCGACACGGCCAGCTTGTGGCGCAGCAGCGACTTCGGCGACATCACCACCAGCGGCTTGCGGGTGGTCATGTGCAGCTGGCGACGCAGCATGTGGAAGGCCTGGGCCGGGGTCGACGGCACGACCACCAGCATGTTCTCCAGCGCGCACAGCTGCAGGAAGCGCTCCAGGCGCGCCGAGCTGTGTTCCGGGCCTTGCCCTTCATAGCCATGCGGCAGCAGCAGGGTCAGGCCGGAAATGCGGCCCCACTTGGCTTCACCGGCGGCGATGAACTGGTCGATCACCACCTGGGCACCGTTGGCGAAGTCGCCGAACTGGCCTTCCCAGATGCACAGCGTGTTCGGATCGGTGGTGGAGAAGCCGTACTCGTAGGCCATCACCGCTTCTTCGCTCAGCAGCGAATCGATGACGGTGGCCTTCTCCGGCGAATCCACCAGCTGCCGCAGCGGCATGTAGTAGTTGTCGGTCTTCTGGTCGTGCAGGATCGCGTGGCGATGCGTGAACGTACCGCGGCCCACGTCCTGGCCGACCAGGCGCAGTGCATGGCCTTCGTCGAGCAGGGTGGCGTAGGCCAGGTTCTCGGCAAAGCCCCAGTCGCCCGGGATCTCGCCGGCGGCCATCTTGCGGCGGTCGTCATAGACCTTGGCCACGCGCGAGTGCAGCTGCACTTCATCGGGAATGGTGTTGATCAGCTTGGCCAGCTCGACCAGCTTGTTCTTCTCGACCTTGGTCGAGACCGGGTCGGACAGCTTGCCTTCCAGCAGCTTCGGCCAATCGACGAACAGCGGGCTGCTCGGCGGGGTCTTCTCGACCTTGGCCAGCTCGGTGGTCACTTCACCGGCGTCCAGCTTCTCGCGGTAGGCATCGACCATCGCCTTGCCGGCGCCGGCGGCGATCACGCCCGCCTTTTCCAGCTGCTCGGCGTACATCTCGCGGGTGGTCGGGTGCTTGCGGATCACCTGGTACATCAGCGGCTGGGTGATCGCCGGTTCGTCGGCCTCGTTGTGGCCCCAGCGGCGGTAGCACATCAGGTCGATGACCACGTCCTTGGCGAACGTCTGGCGGAACTCGAAGGCCAGCTGTGCGGCGAACACCACTGCTTCCGGGTCATCGCCGTTCACGTGCAGCACCGGCGCGGCGATCATCTTCGCCACGTCGGTGGCATAGCGCGTGGAACGCGTATCCAGCGGGTTGGAGGTGGTGAAGCCGACCTGGTTGTTGACCACGATGTGCACGGTGCCGCCGACGGCGAAGCCGCGGGCCTGCGACATCTGGAACAGTTCCATGACCACGCCCTGGCCGGAGAAGGCCGCGTCGCCGTGGATCAGGATCGGCATGACCTGCTTGCGCGCCGTGTCCTTGCGGCGCTCCTGGCGCGAGCGCACGGAACCGGCCACAACCGGGTCGGCGATTTCCAGGTGCGACGGGTTGAACGCCAGCGCCAGGTGCACCGGGCCGCCATCGGTGGCGACGTCGGCGGAGAAGCCCATGTGGTACTTCACGTCGCCGGCCGAGGCGTGCTCGTCGTGCTCGAACTTGCCTTCGAACTCGTCGAACAGCTTGCGCGGGTTCTTGCCCAGGGTGTTGACCAGCACGTTCAGGCGGCCACGGTGGGCCATGCCGATCACCACATCCTTGACGCCATCCTTGCCGGCGTTGCGGATGATGGTGTCCATCATCGGGATCAGCGAATCGCCGCCTTCCAGCGAGAACCGCTTCTGGCCGACGTACTTGGTGTGCAGGTAGCGCTCCAGGCCTTCGGCCGCAGTCAGGCGCTCCAGGGTGCGGCGCTGGGTGTCAGCGTCCAGCTGGTAGTTGCCACCGGCCGCTTCCAGCTTCTTGTAGATCCACTGGCGCTGCTCGACCTCGGAGATGTGCATGAACTCCGCACCGATCGAGCCGGTGTAGGTCGCCTTCAGGCGTGCCAGCAGGTCGCGCAGCTTCATGCGCGGCTGGCCGCCGACGCCGCCAGTGCTGAACTCGCTGTTGAGGTCGGCATCGGACAGGCTGTGGAACGGCAGGCCCAGATCCGGGGTGTTGACCGGTGCGGCCAGGCCCAGCGGATCGAGGCGGGCGTCCAGGTGGCCGCGCGAACGGTAGGCGGTGATCAGACGACCGACATTGCGCTCGCGCTCGTCGCCTGCACCGTTACCGGTACCGGCCTTCAGCGCATCCTTGGCCGCGTCCGCAATGTGGGAGATGACGGCCGAGTGCGGAATGTCACCTGCTTCGCGGCCCTTGAAGCCGTCGAAGTAGGTTTTCCATTTGGGATCGACACTATCCGGGGAGACCAGGTACTGCTCGTACAGGTCCTCGACATAGGAGGCGTTGCCGCCGGCGAGTTGCGAAGATTGCGCAAACTGCTTCAGTTGATTGTCCACGATGGAGGGTGTTGATTCGCTTTGTGGGGTATGGCTTCAGAAGGACCCGGCAGGAAGATGAATAGCCCTGCGCGGGCGCGTTCAAACAGCCAAATTGTACCCCCAACCGGACACGAAGGGGCACCACCACAGGTATCCCGCGTCCGCCGGTGCCGGTTCCAGACAGGTTCGGTCGGCTGTGCCGACTCAGATGCCGAGCGCACGCAGTTCGCTGCAGACGCGCGAACGGTCCCAGACACGCTGCAATTGCTGCTCGAACGGCTGCGAACGTGCTGGCAGCGCGATGCCGGCCTCGCCGTCGAGGCGATGGCCGATCAGACGAAAGTAGAAGTCGCCCGCATCGTTGAGCAGGCAGGCCGAGGCCAGCGCGCGGTCGACCGGATCGCTGACCTCGCGGAACTGGATCACGCTGGGCAGGCGCTGGGCCAGCGCCAGCAGCGGCGACCCGGCAGACGCGATCGCGGCGGCGTCGTGCACGATCACCCGCAGCTGCTTGTCGTGGCGGGCGGTGACGAAGCGGCGCAGGGCGGACTGTACCGGGGGCGCGTCGAGCAGCCCCGGGTCCAGTTGGCGGCTGTGCAGCCACAGCTGGCGACGGGCGCGGTGGATGATGGCCGTGGTGATCGCCACCGCCTCGGCGCGGCTGTCGATGGCGCTGGCCACGCCCAGCCGGCGGCGCATCTGCTGGTGTCCGATGCCGGCTTCCTCGAACACCTCGCCCTCGGGCAGGAAGCCCTGGCGTGCATAGAAATCGCGCGCGGGCAGCTGGGCGTGCAGGTGCAGTTCGGCCAAGCCGAGCCGGCGCCCGGCCTCGACCAGTGCAGCCAGCAGGGCCTCGCCGACCCCGTTGCTGCGATGGGTGGCCAGCACGGCCATGCGGCCGATGCGGCCGTCCGGAGCCAGCCGGCCGGTGCCGACCGGCTGGTCGTCACTGTCCAGTGCCAGCACATGGGCACTGACCGGGTCCAGCGCATCGCGTTCCAGCTCGGCGGCGATGCCCTGTTCCTGCACGAACACGCGTTGGCGCACGTCGTGGATGGCAACGTGGGCGTCGGCGTGGCTGACCTGCTGGACCCGGATCATGACGATGGCTCAGGCCCGGCCGGTGCTGTCGTCTTCGTCGTCGTCCTCGAAGTTGACGATGACCTCGATACCGTCGTCGTGCACGGTCACGGAGTGGACATCGTCGGACACCGCGTCGGCGTCGATCGCCTCGACGCGGTCGCGGCCTTCGACGACCTCGCCGAGCACCACGGCATCCTCGCTGTCTTCCTCGTCTTCGGCCTCGTACACCTCATTCGGGTCGATCAGCTGGAACACACCCCCGACCAGCAGCTGCTGGACCACGGCACGGCCCTTGTCGGACAGGCCGCGATAGGCGGCGGCGTCGAGCTGCTCGGCGCCGGCCAGTCGCTGCGCGTCCTTCACCGGCAGCGCGAAGTCCTGGCCGCTGACATACAGGCTGGCGCCACGCTTGGCCCGGCGCCAGGCCAGGCGGGCCCACGGGTGGCGCTGCAGCAGCATGCCCGAGGCCAGCGCTTCGACCACTTGCTCCGCGGCCGGCGCAGCCTGGTGGGCCATCACTTCGCCGGCGGCGCGGTAGGTGGTGATGAAGCGGCCGAACCAGTCACCCAGCTTGTCCGGGTCGTTCATGCGGATGGCGTTGAGGGCGGCGATCACCCGCGCCATCGCCACCGTGTCGATTTCGTTCGGGTCGGCCGGCACCTTCAGGTCGACATCCTGGTAGCGGATGTTCTCATCGGCATCGGCGATCAGGGTGTCCAGATAGTCGCTGATCAGCTCGGCAGAAGACGGCGCACGCATGCCGAACGAGAAGGTCAGGCAGGGGTCTTCGGCGACGCCGTGGTGCGGCACGTTCGGCGGCAGGTACAGCATGTCGCCCGGCGCCAGCACCCAGTCGTGGGTGGGCTTGAACACCTTCAGCAGTTTCAGCTCCACGTCCGGGCGGAAGCCCAGCGGCGGCTGCCTGCCCTTGATCGATTCGCTCGCATCGATCTGCCAGCGACGGTGGCCGTGGGCCTGCAGCAGGAACACGTCGTACTGGTCGACATGGGCGCCGACCGAGCCGCCGGTGGCGGCGAAGCTGATCATCACGTCATCCATGCGCCAGCGCGGCAGGAAGCTGAAGTGCTCGATCAGGGCGCGCACGTCCGGGTCCCACTTGTCCACGTCCTGCACCAGCAGGGTCCAGTCGTGGTCGGGCAGGGCGGGGAACACGTCTTCCTGGAACGGGCCGGTGCGCACGCGCCAGCCGTCCTGGGCCTTGTCGTGCTCGATCAGGCGCGCCAGCACACCTTCCTCGCAGGCCAGCCCGGCCAGGTCTTCCGGCTGTACCGGGGTCTGGAAATCCGGGAAGGCATTGCGGATCAGCAGCGGGCGCTTCTGCCAGAAGTCGCGCAGGAAGGTGGCCGGCGCCATGCCGAGCGGCTGGCCAGGGCGGGCGGTGACTTCGATCAGGGGGGCGGAGGACTTGCGGGCGGCCATGGGGGAATCCTTGCAGCGGAAAGCGGGAGGGGCGGCGTGGCGAGCCGCCAAGGGTTCCATTGTCCGCCGTTCGTCGGGATTGCGCACGTGCGGTGGTTTGTCGCGGGGTGTCCGGCCAACGGCGGAGCCCCTCGTGGCGGGGTCTGGGTTGGTCGCTGAAAGCAAAAGCCGGGTTTGGCCGGGCGGGTGGGCTGCGCGGGGGACGCTGCAAGTACGTCCCTGTAAGCTTGGCCGCCGCATCCATGCGGCGGACACCCCCGCGCAGCCCACCCGCCCGGCCCCTGACAGTTTCCTGCGCGGCCCGCCACGGAATGGAAGAAGAAGATCAAAGGCAACAGCGGGTCGCGCGCTGCGCTTGCTCATGCCCTTGTAGAGCCGAGCCCACGCTCGGCTTGCTGTTGCCCACGCCCAAAAGCAGCCGAGCACGGGCTCGGCTCTACAAAAGACCCTCAAACAAAGACGGACGCGGCGAAGCCGCGTCCCTCTTTCAAATTCCGTCCCGACAACCCAATGCTCTTCGATCCGTCACCGGGAATCTGCCAGAGGTGGGGCGGGAGGGGCCAGCGGGACCGTTGGCGCCATGGATGGCGCCATCGAGCCCCCATGGATGGGTTCACGGCGTGTCCCGCTGGCCCCTCCCGCCCCACCCAGCTAGCAGCAATCCAGAGCCGCTCTTGACGTTGCTATTGCCGTTGCCGTTGCCGTTGCCTGCCGCAGGCAGCGCCCGCGGCCGCCGCCGCAAAGGAATCCCCTTAAATCTTCTTCGCCAGCGACTCAGCCAGGCCGGTGTAGCTGCCCGGGGTCATCTCCAGCAGGCGCTGCTTCGCATCCGTCGGCAGCTCCAGCCCCTGCACGAACGCACGCATCGACTCGGCGGTGATGCCCTGGCCGCGGGTCAGCGCCTTCAGCTGCTCGTACGGGTTCGGCAGGCCGTGGCGGCGCATCACCGTCTGCACGGCCTCGGCCAGCACTTCCCAGGCCGCGTCCAGATCGGCATCCAGGCGCTGCGGGTTCACTTCCAGCTTGCCCAGGCCCTTGGCCAGCGAATCCAGTGCCACCTGGCTGTGGCCGAACGCGGTGCCCAGCGCACGCAGCACGGTGGAATCGGTCAGGTCACGCTGCCAGCGGCTGATCGGCAGCTTCGCGCTGAAGTGCTCGAACAGCGCGTTGGCGATGCCGAAGTTGCCTTCCGCATTCTCGAAATCGATCGGGTTGACCTTGTGCGGCATCGTCGACGAACCAACTTCGCCTTCCTTCAGGCGCTGCTTGAAGTAGCCCAGCGAAACGTAGCCCCAGATGTCACGGGCCAGGTCGATCAGGATGATGTTGGCGCGGCGTGCGGCATCACCGATCTCGGCGATGTTGTCGTGCGGCTCGATCTGCGTGGTGTACGGGTTGAACACCAGGCCCAGGCCGGTCACGAAGCGCTCGGCGAAGGCTGGCCAGTCCACGTCCGGGTAGCTGGCGATGTGGGCGTTGTAGTTGCCCACCGCGCCGTTGATCTTGCCGGTCAGTTCGACCGCGGCAATCTGCCGGCGCTGGCGCTCCAGGCGCGCGACCACGTTGGCCAGCTCCTTGCCCAGGGTGGTCGGCGAGGCGGTCTGGCCGTGGGTGCGCGACAGCATCGGCTGGCCAGCCTCGGCGTGGGCCAGGGTGCGCAGGGTGCTGGCGATGCCGTCCAGGGTCGGCAACAGCACCTCGCGGCGCGCCTGTTCCAGCATCAGGCCGTAGCTGAGGTTGTTGATGTCTTCGCTGGTGCAGGCGAAATGCACGAATTCCAGCGCCGGGGCCAGCTCGGCGTCGTCCTTCAGCTGTTCCTTGATGAAGTACTCCACCGCCTTGACGTCATGGTTGGTGGTGCGCTCGATCTCCTTCACGCGCGCGGCCTGGGCCGGGCTGAAGCTGGCGGCCAGCGCGCGCAGGCGGGCGATGGCAGCGTCGGAGAACGGAGCCAGTTCGACGATGCCCGGCTCGGCGGCCAGGGCCAGCAGCCATTCCACCTCGACCGTGATGCGGGCCTTGATCAGGCCGTACTCGGAGAAGATCGGGCGCAGGGCGTCGACCTTGCCGGCATAGCGGCCATCGAGCGGGGACAGGGCGAGCAGGGCGGAATCGGACATGTCGGCAGGGCTGGGACGAGCGGCGGGGCCGATATTCTACGACGTGCCGGCGGGGCGTGCCCTGTAGAGCCGAGCCCACGCTCGGCTGCTTCGGAGAATCCGGCGCCCCGCGGGCAGCCGAGCATGGGCTCGGCTCTACAACACGGCCCTGCGGACGGAACGATCTGGCCCGTCCTCGTCATCCCACGCTGCGGGCAAGGGAGTATCGTTGGCGCAGCCGCCAGCCCGGGAAGCGACACCCTGCCAGCCGCCGCTTCCCTTTCCCCAACTGAAGTAGTGCGGAGTTGATGCAATGAGCAGAGCTGCAAGCAAGGGTTTCAGAATCGAACACGACAGCATGGGCGAGCTGCAGGTGCCTGCCGACGCCCTGTGGGGCGCGCAGACCCAGCGTGCCGTGCAGAATTTCCCGGTGTCGGGCCAGCGCATGCCGCGCGGTTTCATCCGTGCCCTGGGCCTGGTCAAGGGCGCTGCCGCTGGCGTCAACGCCGAGCTGGGCCATCTGCCCAAGAACGTGGCCAAGGCCATCCAGACCGCTGCCGCCGAAGTGGCCGCCGGCACCTGGGACGCGCAGTTCCCGATCGACGTCTACCAGACCGGTTCTGGCACGTCCTCGAACATGAATGCCAACGAGGTCATCGCCACCCTGGCCAACCGTGCCGGCAAGGCGGGCAAGACCGCGGTGCACCCCAATGACCACGTCAACCAGGGGCAGAGCTCCAATGACGTGATCCCGACCGCGTTGCGCGTATCGGCGGTACTGGCGGCACATGAGCAGCTGCTGCCGGCGCTGGTGCACCTGCGCAAGACCCTCGACAAGAAGGGCCGCAGCCTGCGCAAGGTGGTCAAGACCGGCCGCACGCACCTGATGGATGCGATGCCGCTGACCTTCGAGCAGGAGTTCGGCGCATGGTCGGCACAGCTGGCCTCGGCACAGGAACGCATCGAAGACAGCCTCAAGCGTGTGCGCCGGCTGCCGCTGGGCGGCACCGCCATCGGTACCGGCATCAATGCCGACCCGCGCTTCGGCGCGCAGGTGGCCAAGGCGTTGAAGCAGCAGACCGGGTTCAAGTTCGACAGCGCCGAGAACAAGTTCGAGGGCCTGGCCGCGCAGGATGACGCGGTGGAACTGTCGGGCCAGCTCAATGCACTGGCGGTGGCGCTGATCAAGATCGCCAACGATCTTCGCTGGATGAACGCCGGTCCGCTGGCCGGGCTGGGCGAGATCGAACTGCCGGCGCTGCAGCCGGGCAGCTCGATCATGCCGGGCAAGGTCAACCCGGTGATTCCGGAAGCGACGGTGATGGCCTGCGCGCAGGTGATCGGCCACCACACCGCGATCACCGTGGCCGGGCAGACCGGCAACTTCCAGCTCAATGTCACCCTGCCGCTGATCGCGGTGAACCTGCTGGATGGCATTGGCCTGCTGGCCAATGTGTCGCGCCTGCTGGCCGACAGCGCGATTGCCGGGCTGAAGGTGCGTGAGGATCGCGTTGCCGAAGCATTGGCGCGCAACCCGATCCTGGTCACCGCGCTGAACCCGATCATCGGCTACGAGAAGGCGGCGGCGATTGCCAAGCGTGCCTACAAGGAGCAGCGTCCGGTGCTGGATGTCGCGCTGGAGGACAGCGGCCTGGATGAAGCCGAGCTGCGCCGCCTGCTGGACCCGGCCGCACTGACTGCCGGTGGCATCCACGCGGGGGGCGGTGGCGGCGGCGGTTGATCTGCCGGTCGTAGGGCCGAGCCCATGCTCGGTTGCTTCCTGGACCTGGGCCGAGCATGGGCTCGGTTCTACAAGAGGAAACGCCGCCCAGGGGCGGCGTTTTTTCAGCGACGGTCGGCGACGATGTTGCCGAAGGTGTCGGTGTAGTCCTTGAACTCGGGGATGCGCTGGACCAGGTCGGCCGGGATCACTTCCATGCCTTCCGGCGGCTGGATCTTCACCGGCTGCATGTTGGGATCGGCCGGGGCGGCGACCAGGGTGTTCTGGCGCAGCACCTGCAGCTTGCCGAACATGGTCTGCAGCATCTGCTTCTGTGCCTCGTCCAGCGGAATCTGGATCTCGTCCACCTTCATCGAACCATCGCCGAGGATGATGATGTTCGGCGCCGGCGGGCGACGCACAGTGACCATGCCTTCGCTGACGGAGATCTTTGGCTTGCCGCGCTCGGCGCGGTGGTTGCGGTAATCCTTGTCACAGCCGACCAGGCCCAGGCAGAGCAGGGCGGCCAGCAGCAGGAACAACTTCTTCATGGCATTCGGTTCGGGGGCCTCCGGGGCCGCCATTGTAAGCCGGCCGGCGCACGACGGCCGGCAGCGGGGCGCCGCTGCCGGCCGGGTGCGCTGATCTGTCACAGGCCTAGCGTTGGACCACGGTGTCCTTGCCGCAGTCGTCGACGTCACTCTGGTCCATCGTTGCGTAGGGCTTGAACGCCGGCAGCTCGCGCGCCAGTGCCTGCTGGCTGGCCAGCATCGCCGGCAAGCGGTTGCAGATGCGCTTGGCCTGGGCTTCGATCTTCTCGGCCTCGGCATTGATCCGCTTCTCGATGCCTTCGCTGTCGCCGCTGAAGATGCCCTTCAGTGCCTCTCCGGCAGCGCTGGCGCCGAGCTTGGCGCCGGCCAGGCCGACATCCATGCCGTCCATCGCAATGGCGACGACGTGGCCGCGGTACTCCAGCAACCGCTGTCGCTGGGCCTCGTTGGCCGGCACGTCCTTGCCGTCGATCAGCAGGTGGCCATCCGGCGTGATCTCCGCACGCGGCTGCTTGTCGGCGGAGATGTTGATGTTGCCCTGGGTAATGTCCTTCCGGGCATCAACCATGGCCTCCTTGACGGTCTGGCCGACGCCGCTGGTGGCTTCGGCGACGCTTTTGCCGACGGTCTTGTCGGGCGTGGAAGAAGTGCCGCCGCAGGCGATCAGCGGCAGGCACAGCAGGGTGGCAGGCAGCAGGCGCAGCAGGTTCATGGCAACTCCCTCGAATTGGTCCGGTGGCGGCTACTTGTTGCGGGGCAGGGTGACCGTGCCGCCGACGTTGCGGTGGCCGACATCGCCGCTGCCGCTGTGGTCGACGGTCAGGCTGCCGCGCACGCCGTCGACCTGGATGTCACCCGAACCATGGCTGCGCACGTGCACGTTGCCGCCGATGTCGGACAGATCGACATCGCCCGAGCCGACCACGCCGACCTCGACGTTGCCTTGCACGCGCTTGAACCCGATGTCGCCGGAACCGACCGTGTCCAGCCGGGCGTTGCCGCGGACATCGCTGATCTTCAGGTCACCGGAGCCGACGGTGCCGGTGACCGCATCGCCGCCAATGTTGCGCGCCTTGACGTCGCCGGAGCCGAGCGACAGCAGGTTCAGCGAGCCGCCACCGTCGATGTCCAGGTCACCCGAACCCACCGCTGCGTGGATGCTGCCGCGGGTGCCGCGAACGATCGCGTCGCCCGAGCCGACGTCCACGCTGAGCGATTGGGCGTTGTCCACGCTGGCATCGCCGGAGCCGACCTTGAGCTGCAGGGGCAGGTTGTCGGGCACGCTGCCGCGGATGTCGAGCCACGCATAGCTGTTGCCCAGGCTGATGCCGCTGTGGCGGCCGTCGCGGCGCAGGCTGACGACCAGCTTGTCGCCTTCCCTGCGCTGCTCCAGTACCAGCTGGTCCAGCCATTCCTGGCTGGAGGCGCAGGCGCGGCCATCGAGCTGGCCACCGCCCTTGCTGGCGACGACCTTCAGGTCATGCTGGTTCACCTCCAGCACCACCGCCTTGGCGCCGGCCACATCCAGCTTCAGCGTGCGGGCGGCGGTGAACTTGCAGTTCGGAGCATCGGCGGCCAGCGCCGACAGAGGCAACAGCAACAACGCAGAACAGGCGAGCAGGGAACGCATGGGTGGTGCCTCCGGGACGGATGGAATCAGATCTCGCCGGCGCGCTTGCGCAGGCGGATGGCGAGGACGATGAACACGACACCGACGGCGGCACCGATCCATAGTTCCGGCATCGCCAGCGACTTCAGCTGCGAGGCCGGCGACATCAGGCTGACCACCGATTCGAGATCGCGACGCGTGCCTTCCTCGGCGCTGAGGCGATACACCAGGTCGGTGCCCGGCACGCCGCCCAGCAGCAGTCGGCCAACGATGTTCTGCCAGAACCAGCCGGTGGTCAGGCCGATCAACGGCATCACCTTGGTGGTGCTGACAATGACGCCGGCGAACAGCGGCAGCATCACCGCCCACAGGAACGGTTTGGTACGGGCCCAGGCCGAGCACAGCAGCAGCCAGCCGGCGGTGGGCAGGGCCCACAGGGCGTAGACCGGAATCCAGGCCAGGTGACCGGCGGCCAGGGTCAACGGGCTGGCCGGACCCCAGATCAGGGTCATCGGGCTGCCACCGTGCATCAGCGCGACGATGCTGATCACCAGCATGAAGCCGAACATGGTGATGATGCCGGCGATCACCGCGATCATCGGGGCCACGACCAGTGCGCTGATCACCTTGGACAGCACGGTCTGGGTGTCCGACAGCGGCAGCGACTTCCAGAACAGGATGCTGCGGTCGCGACGGTCGTCGTACAGGGCGCCCAGGCAGTAGAAGAACACCACGAAGGCCAGCACCAGGAACGGCCAGGCCGAGCTGAGCACCAGGGTCAGGTCGAGGCCGTTGCCGAGGTCGGCCAGGTCCTTGGCGCTGATGTCGCGGGTCAGCAGGGCCAGGTCCAGGCCGTTGATGTTCACGCTCTCGCCGTCGACATGCAGTGCGCCGTTGCGTGCTGCACGGTTCAGTGCAAACAGGCCGAAGGCGATGCCGACGGTGCTCATCACCAGCGAGATCAGGCCGGCGATCAGCGGCGCATACAGGAAACCGCCACGGTTCTCCCAGTACTCGCGCTTGAGCAGCCAGCGCAGGGTGCCCATCGGGCTGACGGGGTGGTTGACGGCAGTCATGCGTAGGTCCCCTTCATGATGGCGACGAACAGATCGGCCAGGCCCGGGCTGCGGGTCTCGCCAAGGGTGGAGAGCTGGGTGCGCGGCACACCGTCGAACAGCATTACGGTCTTGCCGAACGTCAGGCTGCGCTCGTCGATCGGCTTCAGCGCACGCGCGGTCTCCAGCTGGTCGGCGTTGACCAGAAGCTCGGTGTAGCGCTGGCCGACATCGTCCATTTCTGCATCGAGCACGATGCGACCATCACGGATGAACATGACGTCGCTGAGGATGTGCTCGATCTCCTCCACCTGGTGGGTGGTGACGATGATGGTCTTCTGTTCGTCGAAATAATCTTCCAGCAGGCGCTGGTAGAACTCCTTGCGGTACAGGATGTCCAGGCCCAGGGTGGGCTCGTCCAGCACCAGGATGCGCGCATCGATGGCCATCACCAGCGCCAGGTGCAGCTGCACGATCATGCCCTTGGACAGTTCGCGCACGCGCTGCTTCGGCTGCAGCTTGGTGTTGGCCAGGAAACGCTCGCAGCGGGCACGGTCGAAGCGCGGATGGACACCGGCGACGAAATCGATCGCTTCACGGACCTTCAGCCAGCGCGGCAGCACGGCGACGTCGGCAATGAAGCAGATGTCGTTCATCAGCGCGTCGCGGTGCTGCCGCGGGTCGCGGCCGAGCACGCTCAACTCACCTTCCACCGAGGTCAGGCCGAGGATGGCCTTCAGCGCGGTGGTCTTGCCGGCGCCGTTGGGCCCGATCAGGCCGACGATGCGCCCGCTCGGAATGCTGAAGCTGGCATTGTCGAGGGCCACGGTGGTCTTGTAGGCCTTGCGCAGGCCTCGGGCGGTGATGACCGGTTCACTTGCGGTGCTATTCATCAGACTTTCCCCTGGGGCAGCAATTCGTCGAGGCTCAGGCCCAGGCGCTGGATGCGCTCCAGCACCGCCGGCCATTCTTCGTTGAGAAAGCGCTCGCGCTCGCTGCTGCGCAGCTGCGTGGCCGCCTGCTCGGTCATGAACATGCCCAGGCCGCGGCGCTTCTCGACCAGGCCTTCATCGGCCAGTTCCTGGTAAGCGCGCGAAACGGTGATGGGGTTGAGCTGGTAGTCGGCGGCCACCTGGCGCACCGAAGGCAGGGCATCGCCCGGCTTGAGGATTCCGTCGAGCATCATGGCGATCACGCGCTCCTTCAACTGACGGTAGATGGGAGCGCCGTCGCTCCACTGGATGTCGCTCATATTCAGCTCCGTGGGGTCAGCGGCTGTGCGAACGAGAAATACGGCATGGACAGGGAGCTGTGCAGCCGACGCGGGGGAGAGGGGGAGGGATCGGCGTTCCCGGCCGGCGAAACGGATGCATCCTGCGCACTGTCGGCGGAGGCGGGAGCGGTTGGCATGGCCAGCCAGGCCAGCACGATCAGGGTCGAAACGGCAGCGGCCGCGGGTGCGGCGAGGTTGCGACGGATCCGGGCGTTCATGGCTCCCCCTGTCTCAGGTGACTGGTGTTGTATGCAACTATAACACCGGCACGCCCACGTGCAACCCCTTGCCGTGCCCAACTGATGGCAGGGGTGGTCAAACCGCTGAAATATCCCCTTATCCCCTTGATTGAAAAGGGAAACGGAATTGTCGTGCGGGCCGATCACGCCCTGCCTTCCATTCAGCGTTGTCCATGCTATGTCATCCCTGCGCCGTTGAGGGTGGGTCCTCCCGGGAAAGGCCACGCCGCGCAAAGCCGCCGGCGCCCGCCGCAACAAGGGGCAACGGAGCCCGGTGCTATAGTTCGGCCGATTCCCGGCCGCTATCGGCCGGCCCTGTGAATGGCTACCGCGGACTGCTCTCGATGCCCCTGCCGACCGTTGTCCCGCGCCGACTGCGCGGCCTGTCCCTGTTGACCCTGCTGGTGGCCGGCCTGGCCGGTTCCGCCCACGTGCTGGCGGCCGATCTGCTGGACCTGGACTATCGCCCGCTGGCCAGCAAGCAGCAGGTCAACCTGCAGCAGCGCTACCACGGGCAGGTGCTGCTGGTGGTCAATACCGCAAGCAAGTGCGGCTATACCCCCCAGTACGAAGGCCTGGAGGCGCTGCAGAAGCGTTATGCCGGCCGCGGCTTTGCCGTGCTGGGTTTCCCGTCCAACGATTTCAAGGGCCAGGAACCGGGTGACGAGAAGCAGATCCAGGATTTCTGCACGCTTACCTATGGCGTCAAGTTCCCGATGTTCGAGAAGGTGCACGTCGTCGGTGCGGAGGCCACGCCGCTGTACCAGCGGTTGACCGCAGCCACCGGCGTGGCGCCGGGCTGGAACTTCCACAAATATCTGGTCGGCCGCGATGGCAAGGTCATCGCCCAGTTCGCCAGCAAGGTGACGCCGGACGATCCACAGCTGACCGCCGCCATCGACAAGGCGCTGGCCGTCGCTCCTACGCATTGATATCCGGCACGGATGCCTCGACATCGACGGCATGCGTGCGACAATGCTTCTTTTCGCGCCGACGTCGGCGCCCAGACACTTCCAGGAATGCAGCGAATGAAGATGGGAATGCGCGGCGCCGCGGCGTCGGTTCTGATTCTGGCGATGGGCACTTCGGGTGTCGCTCTGTCGCAACAACCGGCTGCCCCCGCAGCCGCCAAGGAGACCGCAACCTTGAATTCCCCCAAGCAGAAGCTCGGCTACGCCATCGGCCTGGACGTCGCCAAGTCGTTCACCCCGATCGCCGATGAGATCGATGTGGCCGCGCTGCGCACCGCCGTGGAACGTTCGTTCGAAGGCCTGCAGCCGCAGATCACCCAGGAACAGGCCAAGGCCACCGATGCCGCACTGCGTCAGGTCGTGATGGCCCGCAGCGGGCAGCAGGTGCCGGGCATGGCGCCGGGTTCGCAGCCGCCGAAGGTCGACCGCGTCAAGGTGTCGCAGATGATCGGTTCCTACTCAGTCGGCCCGTCGCTGGCACAGCTGAAGGACGACATCGACGTCGCCTCGCTGTTTGACGCGATCAGCACCGGCCTGAGCAAGGGTCAGCCGAAGATGACGGAAGCTGACGCGACCGCCACCATCCAGGCGTTCATGGGCAGCAAGCAGGCCGAAATGCAGGCCAAGGCCGCCGCTGCCGCGCAGACCAACCGCGAGGAAGGCAATGCGTTCCTGGCCAAGAACAAGACCCAGCCGGGCGTGGTGACCACCCCGTCGGGCCTGCAGTACCAGGTCATCCGCCCGGGCAGCGGCGAGCGTCCGCTGCCGAGCAGCAAGGTGCGCGTGAACTACGAAGGCAAGCTGCTCAACGGCACCGTGTTCGACAGCTCCTATGGTCGTCAGCCGGCCGAGTTCGGCCTGGACCAGGTGATCAAGGGCTGGACCGAAGGCGTCGCGCTGATGCCGGTCGGTTCGAAGTACCGCTTCTGGATCCCGGGCGAGCTCGCCTACGGTGAGAACGGCACCCCGGGTGGCCCGATCGGCCCGAACGCGACTCTGACGTTCGACGTCGAGCTGCTGGGCGTCCTGCCGTAAGCGACCACGGAGCCAGCACGGACATGCGCGTTGCGATTTTCGGTACCGGTTACGTAGGGCTGGTGACCGGTACCTGCCTGGCCGATGTCGGCCACCAGGTGGTCTGCGTCGATATCGACCAGGCCAAGGTCGATGGCCTCAACCAGGGCATCATCCCGATCTATGAGCCGGGCCTGGAACCGATGGTGAAGGCCAATCACGCCGCGTCGCGGCTGACGTTCACCACCGATGCCGCAGCCGCGATCGGCCACGGCCAGGTCGTGTTCATCGCCGTCGGCACGCCGCCGGACGAGGATGGCAGCGCTGATCTGCAGTACGTGCTGGCCGTGGCCCGCACCATCGGCCAGCACATGAGCGTGCCGACCGTGGTGGTCAACAAGTCGACGGTGCCGGTGGGCACCGCCGACAAGGTCCGTGCCGCCATTGCCGCAGAGCTGGCGGCACGTGGCGCCGACATCGCCTTCGACGTGGTGTCCAACCCGGAATTCCTGAAGGAAGGCGACGCCGTTGCCGACTGCATGCGTCCGGATCGCATCATCATCGGTGCGACCAGCGCCGAGTCGGTGGCGGTGATGCGGCGCCTGTATGCACCGTTCAACCGCAACCACGACCGCGTGGTGGAAATGGACGTGCGTTCGGCCGAGCTGACCAAGTACGCCGCCAACGCGATGCTGGCGACCAAGATCTCGTTCATGAACGAAATCGCCAACATCGCCGAACGTGTCGGCGCCGATGTGGAGCAGGTCCGCCAGGGCATCGGCTCGGATCCGCGCATCGGCTGGCATTTCATCTACCCGGGCGCCGGCTATGGTGGCTCGTGCTTCCCCAAGGATGTGCAGGCGCTGGCCCGCACCGCGCAGCAGGCCGGCCTGGAGCCTAAACTGCTGAACGCCGTGGAAGCGGTCAACGATGCGCAGAAGGGCCATCTGTTCGCCCTGGTCCAGCGCCATTACGACAAGGGCGAGGACGAAGGCGTGCGTGGCAAGACCTTTGCCGTGTGGGGCCTGGCATTCAAGCCAAACACCGACGACATGCGCGAAGCCTCCAGCCGACGCCTGCTGGCGCAACTGTGGGAAGGCGGTGCGACGGTGCGTGCCTACGATCCGGAAGCGATGCATGAGGCGCAGCGCATCTTCGGTGAACGCGATGACCTGGTGTTCTGCAGCAATGCCAGCGAGGCGCTGCAGGGCGCCGATGCACTGGTCGTGGTGACCGAGTGGAAGCAGTTCCGCAGCCCCGATTTCCAGACGCTGCGCGAGCAGTTGAAGGACGCGGTGGTGTTCGACGGCCGCAACCTGTACGAGCCGGCGGACGTGGAAGCAGCGGGCCTGGCGTATTACGGCATTGGCCGGGGGCGCTCGCTGCATGTCTGATCTGCTGCCAACCGAACGCGAGCAGGCGCTGGAAGCGCGCCTGGTCGAACTGGAAATGCGCGTGTCCTTCCAGGAACAGGCGCTGGCCGAACTGAGCGATGCGCTGGCCGATGCCCGCATGCAGGGCATGCGCAACGCCGACGTGCTGCGCGTGCTGCTGGAAGATCTGGGCAAGGTCCGCAACGCGCTGAATTCTTCCGATCCGGCGAGCGAACCGCCGCCGCCGCACTACTGATCCGAATCCTATGAGCGATACCCTCCGTGACCAGCTGATGGGCCTGGGCTTCAAGCCTGCGCCCAAGCCAGAGCGCAAGAATGATGGCCCCCGCCGTGATGGCCGCCCGCAGGGCAAGGGTGGCAACGGCAATGGAAAGCCGCAGGGCGCTGGCAAGGGCGAGCACAAGCCCGGCCAGCGTCGCGGTCCTGGCCATGGCGGCCCGGGCGAGCCCGGCCAGTCGCGTGGCCCGGGCCAGCAGGGCCCGCGCAAGCCGCGCAGCGCAGAAGAGATGGACCTGGCCAAGGCCTACGCCATCCGCGCGCAGAAGGAAAAGGAAGAGCGCATCGAAACCGAGCGCCTGAAGCAGGAAGAGGCGCGTGTGCGCCGCGAGGCCAAGACCAAGCTGGAAGAACTGCTGAAGGACAAGGGCCTGAATGCCGAAGCGGCGGACATTGCCCGCCACTTCCCCTACGGCGGCAAGATCAAGCGCATCTATGTGACCGCCGAACAGCTGACCGCGCTCAACGCCGGTGAGCTGGGTGTGGTCCAGCTCAATGGCCGCTACCTGCTGGTGACCGCCGAGGTGCTGGCGCAGTGCGAGGCGGTGTTCGCCGCATCGGTGGCGCTGAAGGTCGATCCGAATGCGCCGGCCGAGGAAGATCCGTACGCGGACCCGCAGTACCAGGTGCCGGACGACCTGGTCTGGTAAACGCGTGACCGCCGCGGGCGCGCTGCCGTCGCGGCCGTGGGGGTAGGGATGACCGCTGATCCAAGCCGTGGCTACGTGCCGCACATTGACGGCCTGCGCGCGATCGCCGTGCTGGCCGTCATCGTGTTCCACCTGGACCCGGCCTGGTTGCCAGGCGGGTTCACCGGCGTGGATGTGTTCTTCGTCATCTCCGGTTTCGTGGTCAGCGCGTCGGTACACCGGCTGCCGCCGCTGTCGCTGGGGCAGTCGATGCTGCGCTTCTATGCGCGCCGCATCCGTCGCATCGCGCCGGCGCTGTTGGCCTGCCTGTTGCTGACTGCCGTGGCAAGCGTGCTGTTCATTCCCGAGTCCTGGCTCAGCGAAGCCAGTGACAGGACCGGACTGATGGCGTTCTTCGGCTTCAGCAACTGGGTGCTGGCAGCGATCGGCAACGACTATTTCGCACCCAGGGCCGAATTCAATCCCTACACCCACACCTGGTCGCTGGGCGTGGAAGAGCAGTTCTACCTGCTGTTCCCGCTGCTGTTCCTGGCTTGGGCGCGCGGTGCACGCGGGCGCTGGATCAGCCTGGGCCTGTTCGCCCTGGTCAGCATGGCGTCGCTGCTGCATGCGGCGGTGCTGGGTCTGCGCGAGGCGCCGCCATCGTGGGCGTTCTATGCCACCAGCACCCGCCTCTGGCAACTGGGGGTGGGCGTGCTGCTGTTCCAGCTGCTGCATGTGCGCGAATCGCTGGACCCGGCAACCGGCCAGGCACTGAAGCGCGCCGCGCCGGTGTTCTCCCTGCTGGCCATGGTGGCGCTGGGCCTGCTGGGGTGGGCGTTGTGGTCCGCGCGTGCCGGGCGGTCACCGTGGCCTGACGGCGTGCTGCCGGCCTTCGCCACCGCGGGCCTGCTGTGGGCGCTGCATCATCATCCGCAGGCATGGGTGGCGCGCCTGTTGGCCAGCGCCCCGATGCGCCGTATCGGCCTGCTGTCGTACTCGCTGTACCTGTGGCACTGGCCGGTGTTCGTGCTGATGCGCTGGACCGTGGGCCTGCAGACACCCTTGCAGATGACCACCGCGATGGCGTTGGTGCTGCTGCTGTCATGGCTGTCGTGGCGCTGGGTGGAACAGCCGTTCCGCGGCACGTTGGCGCAGCGCCTGCGTCCCGGGCGTTGGGTGCTGGCCGGCGCGGTCGTACTGCTGTGCGCCGCCGGCATCCAGACAGTGCTCTACCTGCAGGCGCCGCGGCTGTCGTTGAGTACGGTCAGCCGGCATCCGGCCGATTGGTACCCCAATGGCAAGAGCGTGGCCGGTGACTATCCCGAGTGCGCACTGGTGGTCGCCAAGCATCGTTTCGAAGGCGGTAGTGCGCGCACCTTTGCCCGTGGAGACTGCGACCGCCCGCTACCGGTTGGCGCGCCGAAGCGGGTGTTCGTTGCTGGTGATTCGCATGCGATGGCCTACATCGAGCTGCTGCAGCGACTGGCCCTGGAAACCGGCTCGGCGGTCTCCCTCTATGGCCGCGGCGGATGCCCGCAGGTGAGCCTGCAGAAGTGGCGCGGTGCCGGTGCCGGTTGCGCTGATTTCGACGCCGCGGTGTTCGCCGATATCGTGCGGCGTGCGCAGCCGGGGGATGCCGTGGTGCTGGTGTCGTTGCGCGTGCCACGCCTTTCCGATCAGTTCGTGCTGTTCGATGCGCAGGCGCAGCTGGCGGGCGAACTGACGGCAGAGGCCGCGGCAGGACGCGACGCCGAAGTGGCCGAGGCGGTCGCGCAGTGGAGACCCCTGGCCGAGCGTGGCGTGCGCATCGTGCTGGAGGCGCCCAAGCCAGTGCTGCCAGCGCCTCCTTATCGCTGCTCGGACCGCTTCAATGCCCGCAACGAGGTCTGCCGCAACGGCCTGGACAGCACGCGCGTCGCGATGGAAACGTTGCGGGCACCCATGCTGGGCAGCCTGCAGCAGGTGGTCGATGGACTGCCAGGTGGCGTGCTGTGGGACCCGATGCCGGCGCTGTGCGACGACGCGTTATGTCCAGCCCAGCGCGATGGGCGGCCGCTGTTCTTCGATGGCGATCATCTCAGTGCGCATGGCAACCGGGTGCTGCTGCCCTCGCTGCAACAGGTGCTGTTGCAGCGCTGAGCCGGGCAGGGGTCAGCGCACGCGGCTGTTCCGTCGCGCACGTATGAGCGGCAGGCTCAGTGCGAAGAAACAGAGCAGGGCGCCAATCAGGGCGAAGCCGCTGCCGGCCAGGAACGCGGTGCGACCATCGTCGATCTTCCACAGTTGGCCGGCAATGAGTGCGCCGAGCACACCGCCGACACCGGACGAGAATCCGTACAGCAGCCCCTGGCCATGCCCATTGAGGCGACCGGGGAAGTAGGTCGCCAGCATCTGCATCGCTGCTGCGAAGAACGCCGCAAAGCCCAGCGCGTGCGCGCTCTGCGCCAGCAGCATCACCGGCAGGTTTTCCGGGAACAGTGCGGTCACGGCCCAGCGCAGGCAGGAACTGACCAGCGCGATCAACAGCATCCAGCTGGCGTCATAGCGGCGGAAGAAGCGGCCGATGGTGAAGAACACGCCCACTTCGAAGACCACACCGATGGTCCACAACAGGCCCAGGGTGGAGGTGCGGTAGCCGTGATGGTCCATGTAGACCGAAAAGAACGTGTAGTACGGGCCGAAAGACAGTTGCTCCATGAAGGCGGCCAGGAAGAACGCCAGCACCGGCGGTCGGCGCACGATCTGCCAGAAGCCGCTGGCGTCGCCGCCGGTCTTGCCGATGCCGCGCGCGTAGTGGTTGCTGAAGGCCGAGGCGACCAGCAGCGCGAACAGTGGCAGCATCATCCACGGCAGCAGCCCGGCGTGGCTGGCCGTGCCGTCATCTTCGATCAGCCAGCCGAACAGGGTCACGACGGCGATGAAGCCGAGCGAGCCCCAGACCCGGATCAACCCGTAGCGATGGCTGTCGTTGCCCAGATGGGTGAGGGTGATCGACTCGAACTGCGGCATCACCGCGTTGTAGAAGAAGCAGAACACCACCATCGCCGGGTACATCCACGTCTGTGGCAGCGGCAGCAGGAATACCGCGAAGCTGAGCAGGGTCAGCACGCAGCCCGCGCGCAGCAGGCGGATCGGTCGTGGCGATGCGGCCGCCAGCGAGGTCCAGGTGCTGGGCGCGATCACGCGGGTGGCGTACCACAGGCCCATCATCACGCTGATGGCCGTCACGCTCATGCCGCGCGCGGTCAGGAACAGGCTCCAGTACGGCGTGAACGCGCCCAGCGCCGCGTAGTAGAACAGGTAGAAGCTGGAGAGGCGTGCAACGGGAACGGTCATCGCGGAATGATGAGGCAAAAAAGGGGACGGAGGGAATTAAGTCGCGAATGCATAAACGACTTAATCCCCTCCGTCCCCTTTTTGTGTCATTCGGGGTCGTAGTCGAGGTTGGAGGCCAGCCAGCGTTCGGCCTGGGCACGGTCCACGCCCTTGCGGCGGGCGTAGTCGCTGACCTGTTCGCGGCTGAGCCGGCCGACCACGAAGTACTGGCTCTGCGGATGGCTGAAGTAGTAGCCCGAGACAGCGGCCGTGGGCAGCATCGCGAAGCTCTCGGTCAATTCCATGCCGGCGTTTGCTTCGGCCTGCAGCAGGTCGAACAGGCGCCGTTTCTCGCTGTGTTCCGGGCAGGCCGGATAGCCAGGCGCCGGCCGGATGCCGCGATACTGCTCGTCGATCAGGGCGTCGTTGTCCAGCGCCTCGGCGCGCTCATGGCCCCAGAATTCGGTACGCACGCGCTGGTGCAGGCGCTCGGCCAGCGCCTCGGCGAGGCGGTCGGCCAGTGCCTTCAGCAGGATCGCGTTGTAGTCGTCATGCTCGGCCTCGAAGCGCGCGACGTGCGCGTCGATGCCGATACCGGCAGTGACTGCGAACGCGCCGATCCAGTCCTGCTTGCCACTGTCGAGGGGCGCGATGAAATCGGCCAGGCAGAAGTCCGGGCGCTCGGCCGGCTTGTCTACCTGCTGGCGCAGGAAGTGCAGGGTGGTTTCGCCCTGCGGGTGCTGCACGCGGACGTCGTCGCCGATGCTGTTGGCCGGCCACAGGCCGAACACGGCCTTGGCCGTCAGCCACTTCTCGCCGACGATGCGCTCGAGCATCGCGCGCGCATCGCGGTACAGCTCGCTGGCCTGGGTGCCGACGATCTCGTCGGTGAGGATGGCCGGGAACTTGCCGGCCAGCTCCCAGGCCTGGAAGAACGGTGTCCAGTCGATGTAGTCGACCAGTTCGTCCAGCGGGTAGTCATCGAACACGTGCAGGCCGGGTTGTTCCGGTGCCGGTGGCGTGTAGCTGTCCCAGCCGCCCTGGAATTTCTGCGCGCGCGCATGTTCCAGCGTCACCAGGCGCTTGGCGTCGCCACGGTTGCGGTGGCGGGCGCGGATCTCGGCATAGTCGGCCTCGTTGGCCGCGACGAAGGCTTCGCGCAGGTCGCGTGAGATCAGCGACTGGGCCACGCCCACCGCGCGCGAGGCGTCCTTCACCCACACCGTAGGCGCTTTGTAGTGCGGGTCGATCTTCAGCGCGGTGTGCGCGCGCGAGGTGGTGGCGCCGCCGATCAGCAGCGGCAGGTCGAAGCCCTGGCGCTCCATCTCGCGGGCGACGTGGCTCATCTCCTCCAGCGACGGGGTGATCAGTCCGGACAGGCCGACCAGGTCGGCGTTGTGCTCGCGGGCGGCATCGAGGATCTTCTGCGCCGGCACCATCACGCCCAGGTCGACCACCTCGAAGTTGTTGCAGGCCAGGACCACGCCGACGATGTTCTTGCCGATGTCATGCACATCGCCCTTCACCGTGGCCATGATGATCTTGCCATTGCTCTTGGCGGTATCACCGCTGCGTGCCTTCTCCGCCTCGATGTACGGCAGCAGGTAGGCCACCGCCTTCTTCATCACGCGTGCGGATTTCACCACCTGCGGCAGGAACATCTTGCCGGCACCGAACAGGTCGCCCACGATGTTCATGCCGTCCATCAGCGGGCCCTCGATCACGTCCAGCGGGCGGCTGGAGGCCTGCCGGGCCAGCTCGGTGTCTTCCTCGACAAAGGCATCCAGGCCGTGCACCAGCGCATGTGCCAGGCGCTGCGCCACCGGCTTCCCGCGCCAGGCCAGGTCCTCGGTCTTCGCCGCGCCCTTGCTGCCCTTGTAGCGCTCGGCGATCTCCAGCAGGCGCTCGGTGGCATCGCTGCGGCGGTTGAGGATCACGTCCTCGACGCGCTCGCGCAGCTCAGGCTCCAGCTCGTCGTAGATCGGCATGGCGCCGGCGTTGACGATGCCCATGTCCATGCCGGCGGCGATGGCGTGGTAGAGGAACACCGAGTGGATGGCCTGGCGCACCGTTTCGTTGCCGCGGAACGAGAACGAGACGTTGGAGACGCCGCCGGAGACGTGGCAGTGCGGCAGGGTCTGCTTGATGATGCGGGTGGCTTCGATGAAGTCCACCGCATAGTTGTCGTGCTCTTCGATGCCGGTGGCGACGGCGAAGATGTTCGGGTCGAAGATGATGTCCTGCGGCGGAAAGCCGATCTCGTCGACCAGGATGCGGTAGGCGCGGGTGCAGATCTCGACCTTGCGCGCGCAGGTATCGGCCTGCCCGCTTTCATCGAAGGCCATGACCACCGCGGCGGCGCCATAGCGCAGGACCTTGCGCGCGTGTTCGCGGAACAGCGCCTCGCCTTCCTTCAGCGAGATCGAATTGACCACGCTCTTGCCCTGCAGGCACTTCAGCCCGGCCTCGATCACGCTCCACTTGGAGGAGTCGACCATGACCGGGATGCGGGCGATGTCCGGCTCGGACATGATCAGGTTGAGGTAGCGGGTCATCGCCGCTTCCGAATCGATCAGGCCCTCGTCCATGTTGACGTCGAGGATCTGCGCGCCGCTGGCGACCTGCTGGCGGGCCACGTCCACCGCTTCTTCGTAGCGGCCTTCCTTGATGAGCTTGCGGAACTGCGCACTGCCGGTGACGTTGGTGCGTTCGCCGACGTTGATGAACAGCAGGTCCGGAGTGATGACCAGGGGTTCCAGGCCGGACAGGCGGGTAGGGCGGACAGGCGTCATGGCAGGCGTCGGCTCAACAGCAGGAGGGCGGGAAGTGCGGAACGGTGGCGGCGACATTCATGCGGCCTGCTCCTGGACACCGGGCAGGCCGCGCGGCGGCAGCCCGGCCACGGCGCGGGCGATCGCACGGATGTGGTCGGGGGTGGAGCCGCAGCAGCCGCCGACCAGGTTCAACAGGCCATCCTCGGCGAAGCCGCGCAGGGTGGTGGCCATCTCTTCAGGCGTTTCGTCGTACTCGCCGAAGGCGTTGGGCAGGCCCGCGTTGGGATGTGCGCTGACGTAACAGTCGGCGACCTGCGAGAGGGTTTCCACGTGCGGGCGCATCGCCTCGGCGCCCAGCGCGCAGTTCAAGCCGATCGACAGCGGGCGCGCATGCGCCAGTGACGCATGGAAGGCCTCGGCGGTCTGCCCGGACAGGGTGCGCCCGGAGGCGTCGGTGATGGTGCCGGAGATCATCACCGGCAGGCGTGCACCACGCGCGTCGAAGGCCTCCTCCAGCGCATACAGCGCGGCCTTGGCATTGAGCGTGTCGAAGATGGTCTCGACCATGAGGGTGTCGGCGCCGCCATCGATCAGGCCCTCGATGGCTTCGCGATAGGTGTCGCGCAACTCGTCGAAGCTGGTGTTGCGGAAGCCCGGATCGTTGACGTCGGGACTGATCGAAGCGGTGCGGCTGGTGGGACCGATCACCCCGATCACGAAGCGCGGCTTGCCCGGCGTGGCCGCAGCCACCGCATCGCAGCAGGCGCGTGCAACGGCGGCGCCGGCCTTGTTCAGCTCGTACACCAGGTGTTCGAGGTGGTAGTCGGCCTGGCTGACCGAAGTGGCGTTGAAGGTGTTGGTCTCGACCAGATCCGCCCCGGCATCCAGGTATGCGGTATGGATGTCGGCGATGACCTGCGGCCGGGTCAGCAGCAGCAGGTCGTTGTTGCCCTTCAGGTCATGGCCTTCAGGCGTGCCGTGGTCGCAGCCGGGACCGTGCGCATGGTCATAGCCACCGGCGAATCGCTCGCCGCGGTAGTCGTCTTCCTGCAGGCCATGGCGCTGGATCATCGTGCCCATCGCGCCGTCGATGATCAGGATCCGCTCGCGCAGGGCGTCGAGCAGGGCGTTGGCACGATCAGGATGCAACCAGGGCAGGGCGGGCATGGTGGTCTCGGGCTCAGGGCTTGTTGGCGATCAGCGAAATCACTTCGAAGTGGGGCGGACGCTTCTCGCGGGTGACCGTTTCCAGGCTGGACACCTGCAGGCCGGCCTTGTCGACGAACTTGCGCAGCTCCTTGTCGCTGAAGCCGAGGTTGACGTGACCATAGGCCTCCACCGCTGCCTTGTGCTCGTGACGGGCCAGGCTGCACAACAGCAGGCGGCCGCCCGGGCGCAGCACGCGTGCGGCTTCGGTTACGGCCTGCGCCGGCTTGCTGGCGTAGGTCAGCGCGTGCATCAGCACCACCAGGTCGAAGCTGCCGTCCTTGAACGGCAGGGCATGCATGTCACCCTCGCGGACTTCCACATTGGGCAGCCGGCGCAGGCGCTCGCTGGCAGCGGCGACCACGCGCGCGCTGGTATCGATGCAGATGTAGCGCTTGGCGTGGGGGGCGACCAGTTCGGCCAGCACGCCGTCACCGGAGGCGATGTCCAGCACGTCGCCGGTCTCCAGCAACGGCAAGGCGGTGCGCGCCAGCGCCTCCCAGGTACGGCCCGGAGAGTAGTGGCGCTCCATGTCGCCGGCCACGCTGTCGGCCCAGTTCTGGTCAGAGGCGCGATGGGCCAGCACTGCAGCCACGCGCTCGGCATCCTGGCGCAGCAACGGGTCGTCGCTTCCGTTGCTCAAGGCATGCCACAATGCACGCTGCGCCGGGTCCAGCTGGGCTTCGTCGAAACGGTAGTAGGCCGACACGCCGGCACGGCGGTCGCGGACCAGGCCGGCTTCCTTCAGGCGCGCCAGGTGGGTGGACACGCGCGGCTGCGCCAGCCGGGTGATTGCCGACAGTTCGGCCACGGTCAGCTCCTCCTGCTCCAGCAGCGCCAGCAGGCGCACGCGGGTGGCATCGGCGAACACCTTCAGGCGGGTCGACCAGTCTTCCAGATCCATAAATATCTACCTATCGCGATATAGAGATATATTCGCCGAGAAGGCCTGCCGCGGTCAAGTCGCCAGCGTACGGAAACAGCCGGCCCCCGGTACAATCGGAGCACCTGGGCGCGCCGTATGCGGCCCATAACTTCATGTACCCGGGAGGGTGTTGTGGATTTCAGCTTTACCGAAGAGCAGTTGATGCTGCAGGACGTGGCGCGGCGCATCGCGCAGGAAAAGATCGCCCCCAGCGCGGAGCACCATGACCGCACCGGCGAGTTCCCGCTGGACAACATCCGCCTGCTGGGCGAGAACGGCCTGATGGGCATCGAAGTGCCGACCGAGTACGGCGGTGCGGGCATGGACCCGGTTGCGTACGTGCTGGCGATGGTGGAGGTCGCCGCCGCCGACGCCGCTCACTCGACCATCATGTCGGTCAACAACTCGCTGTTCTGCAACGGCATCCTCACCCACGGTACCGAGCAGCAGAAGCAGACCTACGTGCGTGCCATCGCCGAAGGCACCGCCATCGGCGCGTTCGCGCTGACCGAGCCGCAGTCCGGTTCCGATGCCACTGCCATGCGCTGCCGCGCGGTGAAACAGGCCGACGGCACTTTCGTCATCAATGGCAAGAAGAGCTGGATCACCTCCGGCCCGGTGGCCAAGTACATCGTGCTGTTCGCGATGAGCGAGCCGGACAAGGGCGCGCGCGGCATCACCGCCTTCATCATCGATACCGACAAGGCCGGTTTCGGTCGTGGCAAGACCGAGCCCAAGCTGGGCATCCGCGCCTCGGCCACCTGCGAGATCGAGTTCAACGATTACGTGGCCCAGGCCGAGGACGTTCTGGGCCAGGAAGGCGAGGGCTTCAAGATCGCCATGAGCGTGCTCGATGCCGGCCGCATCGGTATCGCCTCGCAGGCCATCGGCATCGCCCGTGCCGCCTATGAAGCGACCCTGGAGTACGTGAAGGAGCGCAAGGCCTTCGGTGCCGCCATCGGCACCTTCCAGATGACCCAGGCCAAGATTGCCGACATGAAGTGCAAGCTGGATGCAGCGCTGCTGCTGACGTTGCGCGCGGCTTGGGTGAAGGGCCAGGGCAAGCGCTTCAGCAACGAAGCCGCCATCGCCAAGCTCACCGCCTCGGAAGCGGCGATGTGGATCACCCACCAGGCGGTGCAGATCCACGGCGGCATGGGGTACTCGAAGGAGATGCCGCTGGAGCGTTACTTCCGTGATGCCAAGATCACCGAGATCTATGAAGGCACCTCGGAAATCCAGCGCCTGGTGATCGCCCGCAACGAAACCGGGCTGCGCTGAGACGCAACGGCCGCGCCGCTGCAAGGGCGGCGCGGCCGGTCGATCCGCGCCACGCGTGGATGCGCTGTGCTCTTGGCCGAACGATGCCGGATCTGTTCCAATGCAGGCCGTTTCCATACGGTCTGCACAGATGATCTATCGTGGTTGGGGAATCCTGACACTGATCACGCCGATCGCAGCGATCCTGCTGCTGGCGTATTTCTTCCCGCACGCAGGCCCCAAGGGCAACACCCCACTCTCGCAGGTGTTGCTGGGTGCCAGCATTGGCGCGGCGGTGAACGTGCTGCTGGGCCTGTGGCTCAACCGGGCACCCCGGCAGAAGGGCGAAGTGGCGCCCCATCATTTCTTTTTCGTGCCGATGCAGTGGGCTGCACTGGTAATCGTGGCAGTGTGCGTGGTGGTCGCGCTGTTGCGCTGAGACGTGACTCGAACGGAGCCCACCAAGGTTGGCGGCTACCGGGCATGCCGTTGCCCTGGTAGATGCCAACCTTGGTGGGCATGAATTCAAAGGCGGCAAGAAAAAGGCCCCGGATCGCTCCGGGGCCTTTTCGTTTCAGCGCACTGCCGGATCAACGATCCGGGCGGTGTGCAGCATCCGCGTCGCGCTGGCGTTCCATGAACTCCTTGGACGGTTCATCCAGCTTGTCGCCCAGCATGCGGCGCACGACCACGAAGAACACCGGGATCATCAGCAGGCCGAGCAGGGTGGCGAACAGCATGCCGCCGATCACGCCGGTACCGATGGCGTGGCGGGAATTGGCGCCGGCGCCGGTGGAGATCGCCATCGGGATCACGCCCATGATGAACGCGAACGAGGTCATCAGGATCGGGCGGAAGCGCAGGCGGGCCGCTTCGATGGTGGCATCGCGCAGGTTCTTGCCGGCTGCGCGCTGCTCCACCGCGAACTCCACGATCAGGATCGCGTTCTTCGCGGCCAGGCCGATCACGGTGATCAGGCCGATCTTGAAGAACAGATCGTTGGGCAGGCCGCGCAGCATCGACAGGCCCAGTGCGCCCAGCACGCCCAGCGGCACCACCAGCAGCACCGCCACCGGGATCGACCAGCTTTCATACAGGGCGGCCAGGCACAGGAACACCACCACGATGGACAGCACCAGCAGCAGCGTGGCGGCATTGCCGGCCAGGATTTCCTGGTAGGACATGCCGGACCAGTCGTAGCCGAAGCCGGCCGGCAGGTCGTCGTTGACGATGCTCTCCATGGTCTGCATCGCTTCGCCCGAGCTTGTGCCCGGGGCCTGCGAGCCGACGATGTTGATCGCCGAGTAGCCGTTGTAGCGGCTCAGCGACGGCGGTGCCGACACCCATTCGGACTTGACCACCGTGTTGAGCGGGATCATCGCGTTGGTGCCATCGGCGTTCTGGGTCAGGGTGGAGGGGCTGTAGAAGCTCTTCAGCGACTCCTGGCCGGTGCGGTACGGGCCATCGGCCTGCATGGTCACGCGCTTGATGCGGCCTTCGTAGAAGAAGTCGTTGACATAGACCGGGGCCAGCATCAGCTGGATGGTGCTGTACACGTCCGACACCGACATGCCCATCGACTGCGCCTGCACGCGGTCCACGTGCAGCTGCAGCTGCGGGGCGTTCTCCAGCCCGTTCGGACGCACGCCGACCAGGGCTTCGGGCTTCTGCGCGGCCTTGCCCAGCAGGATGTTGCGCGCCTGGGTCAGCTGTTCGTAGCCGGCACCACTGCGGTCCTGCAGCCACATGTCGAAGCCGCCGAACTGGCCGAGGCCCTGCACGGTGGGCAGGTTGACCACGAAGATCTGCGCTTCCTTGATGCCGTAGAACGCGCCGTTCATGTTCTGGATGAACTCGGGCGCGGTGAACTTGCGTTCCTCCCACGGCTTCAGGCGGATGAAGCCCATGCCCACGTTCTCGCCGGAACCGACGAAGCTGAAGCCGGCCACCTGCAGCATGCCTTCATAGCCATCCTGCTTTTCCAGGATGCCACGCATCTGCGCGAACACTTCGTTGGTCTGGCCCTTGGTCGAGCCCGGCGGCAGCTGCACGATCGCCAGCGCATAGCCCTGGTCTTCTTCCGGCAGGAAGCTGCCCGGCATGCGGGTGAACAGGAAGCCGCACAGCGCGGTCAGCACCACGAACAGGATCATCCAGCGCGGCGCATGGCGCACCGCTGAGGTGATGTGGCCCACGTAGGTGTGGCTGATCTTGTCGTAGTACTTGTTGAAGGTGCGGTAGACGATGTTCGGGTTGTCGTTGTGCGTCGGCTTGAGGAAGGTCGCGCACAGCGCCGGGGTGAAGCCCAGTGCCAGGAACGCCGAGAACGCCATCGAGATGGCGATGGTCAGAGCGAACTGCTTGTAGATCTCACCGGCGGCGCCGCCCTGCAGGGCGGACGGGATGAACACCGCCGCCAGCACGACGGTGATCGCCACCACCGCGCCGGTGATCTGGGTCATCGCCTTCTGCGTGGCCGGCTTCGGCGCCAGGCCTTCCTCGCTCATGATGCGTTCGACGTTCTCGATCACCACGATCGCATCGTCGACCACGATGCCGATCGCCAGCACCATCGCGAACAGGGTCAGCTGGTTGATCGTGAAGCCGATCATCCACATGCCCAGGAAGGTACCGAGCAGGGCGACGGGGATGACCAGGGTCGGGATCAGTGTGGCGCGGAAGTTCTGCAGGAAGATCAGCATCACCAGGAACACCAGCAGGACCGCTTCAAACAGGGTCTTGACCACTTCCTGGATCGAGATCTTGACGAAGGTGGTGCTGTCGTACGGCGAGAACCAGGTCACCCCGGACGGGAAACTGGGCTGCAGCTCGTCCATCTTGGCGCGCACCGCTTCGGCCACGTTCAGGGCGTTGGCGCCCGGCAGCAGCTGGATGGCGAAGGCGCCGGTCGGCTTGCCGTTGTACTGGGTGTCGAAGCCGTAGTTGTTGGCACCGAAGGCGACGCGGGCGATGTCCTTGAGGAGCACGCGCGAGCCATCGGCGTTGGCGCGCAGGATGATGTTCTCGAATTCCTGCGGCGAGCTGAAGCGGCCTTCGGCCGAGACCGTGGCGGTGAAGTGCTGGCCTTCCGGCGACGGGTCCGAACCCAGCGCACCGGCGGCGAACTGCACGTTCTGCGCACGTACCGCGGCCAGTACCTGGCTGGCCGACAGGCCATAGCCCTGCATCTTCTCCGGGTTCAGCCAGATGTTCATGGCGTACTCGGAACCGAACTGCTGGGTGCTGCCGACGCCGGGGATACGCGAGACCTGGTCGAGCACGCGCGAGCCGACGATGTCGTTCAGGGCGTCACGGTTGATGGTCGGGGTATCGGACTGCAGCGCCACCACCATCAGGAAGCCGGCATTGGCCTTGGCCACCACCACGCCCTGCTGGGTCACTTCCGAAGGCAGTCGTGGCGTGGCCAGCGAAACCTTGTTCTGCACCTGCACCTGGGCGATGTCCGGATCGGTGCCGGTCTCGAAGGTCAGGGTGATCTGCGCGCGGCCGTTGGAGGCCGACGAGGAGCTGAAGTACAGCAGGTGATCGATACCGGTCAGCTGCTGCTCGATCACCTGGGTGACCGATTTCTCGGTGGTGTCCGCGCTGGCGCCCGGGTAGGTCGCCGAGACGGTGACCTGCGGCGGGGCGATGTTGGGATAGGACTCCACGCCCAGGTTGAGGATCGCGATCACGCCGCTGAGCGAGATCAGGATCGCAACCACCCAGGCGAAGACTGGATGTTCGATGAAAAATTTAGGCATGACGGAAGGTTCCCGTTACTGCTTGTTCGAATCGGTGGCGGCCGGCTTGGCCGCATCGGCCTGTTCCGGCTTGGCCGCGTCGGCCGGTGCCTTGCCTGCCGCCGGTGCTGCGCCCGCCGGAGCGGCGCCGCCTGCGGCAGGCTTGCCGTTGGCGTCCTGCCCCGGGGTCCACGGCTTGGCCACCGCCGGTGCACCTTCCTTGACCTTCTGCACGCCGGCCACGATCACCTTGTCACCGGCGGCCAGACCGTCGCTGACCAGCCAGTTGCCGTTCTGCGCGCCATCGGTCTTCACGTTCTTGCGCACCACCTTGCCGTCGGCACCGACCACCATCACGTAGCCGCCGGTGGTGTCACGCAGCAGCGCCTGCTGCGGCACCAGGTAGGCATTGTTGCGCTCGCCCAGGTTGGCCTGGAAGCTGACGAAGGCGCCCGGCAGCAGGATCTGCTGGGGGTTCGGCAGCAGCGCACGCAGCGACACCGCACCGGTGGCCGGGTCGACCGTGGTCGAGGAGAAGTCCAGCGTGCCCGGCTCACCATAGGTGCTGCCGTCGGCCAGCTTGACGTCGACCGTGGCCTTGCCGTCGCCGGACAGCGCCAGCGAGCCCTTGGCCTGCTGCGCGCGAAGCTGGGTCAGCTCATCCACGCTCAGCGAGAAGTTCACATACAGCGGGTCGAGCTGGTCAACGGTGGTCAGCAGGGTCACATCGCCCTGGCCGACCAGCGCGCCCTCGGTGACCTGCTGCTTGTTGGCCACGCCACTGATCGGCGCGGTCACTTCGGCGTAGCCCAGGTTGATCCGCGAAGAGGTCACTGCCGCTTCGGCCTGCTTGACGGCGGCCAGGGCGGTGCGCTCGGCCGATTCGGCGTTGTCCAGGTCGGACTTGGAGACGAACTGCTGCGGCGCCAGCGAGCGCGCGCGATCGGCGGCGACCTTGGCATTGGCGTAGGTGGCGCGGGCCGAAGCCAGCTGGGCCTCGGAGGCGTTGAGCGAGGCACGCAACGGCGCCGGGTCGATCAGGAACAGGGTCTGGCCCTGCTTGACCTGCGAACCTTCCTGGTAAACGCGCTTGAGCAGCACGCCGGGTACGCGTGCGCGGACGTCGGCGCTGCGGAACGGCGACAGGCGGCCGACCAGCTCGCGCTGCAGCGGCAGGGTCTGCGGCTTGGCGTCGATCACGCCCACCTCCGGCGGCGGGGGCGTCTGCTGTTCCGGCTTCTTGCAGGCAGCCAGCGCGACAGCAACGGCGCACGTCAAGGCAAGGGTGCGGAGTGGGGCGGTCATCAGGAGGAACTCCGGGGTTGGTTTGTAGACGGGGCCGGCGACGGCTGTGGCGCGAACGCGCGCAGGAAGCTGTCGACGGAGAACTCTGCCCAGCGCCGACGCAGGAGCGCGTCATCACGATGGGGGGTATGGAAGCGCTGTTTGTCGAAATCCTGACCGGCGATCATGCTCAGCAGCAGTTCGGCCATGAAGTGCGGGTCGTCATGCCGGAGCTGGCCTTGCATGCAAACGGTTTCAATCCATTCAGCAAGATGAAGCGTCAGCGCGCCGGCACCGTGCCGGTACAGCGTACGCGCCTCTTCGGGAAACTGGGCTGCCTCGGCTGCAATCAGCCGGCAGGCCTGTCCTACGTGCGGTTGGTTGAAATGCTCCAGGAAGTCGGTGGCGAACTGGAGAAGGCTGGCACGCAGGTCGTCACCGCGGAGTGCACGCAGCATGGCCCCGGTGGCGTGGCCGACGTGGCGCTGCATCACCCGGCGCAGCAGTTCCTGCTTGCTGCCGTAGCGCGAGTACAGGGTCTGCTTGGAGCAGCCGGCATGCTGGGCCACCGCGTCCATGCTCATCTGCATGCCCTGCTCGGCCAGCAGCCTGCGCACGGCATCGAACACGCGCTCATCGCGCGCGTCGAGGGCAACGGGGAGGTAGGCCGGGTTCACGCGGTGGACTATACCGTCCAGTTCAGGATTGTGGAATCGAATCGGCGTCGCCGCGTGTGTCTTCCGGTAACACGCTTTGCCGATCCTGTCGGCAGTGCTGAAGCAGGCGCCAGCTCCATACCGGAGCGAACTGAATAGGCGTCTAAACCGCAGCAAACCCGAATCTGCTTATTCCGTCCTGCAGCAAGGCCTTTTCGTGCGGTAGGGCTACAATTTCATTTTCCCAACTGAGCAAGCGCATCGCTCTGCCATGAAACCGCAAAAAACCGCAGCCAAGACCGTGAAAAACAAGACGAAACCAGCAGAGTCGGAGGTCGCAGTGACCGCTGGTTTCTCCCTGGAGCCGGTGTACACGGCCTTGCGCAAGCGCTACCCCGCGGCCGCACAGGCCGAAGCGGTGGCCTTCGCCACTGACTTCTACAAGCGCATGGAATCGGACGAGTTCCCGCACCACAGCGCTGAAGAGTGGGCCGCGCTCGCGGCTGAGACGCTGGAATTCGCCCGTGCCCGCAAGGCCGGCAAGGCCAACGTCCGCGTGTTCAATCCGACTGCGAAGGCCAACGGTTGGGAATCGCCGCACACCGTGCTGCAGATCGTCAACGACGACATGCCGTTCCTGGTGGATACCGTCACCATGTCGCTGGCTGAGCAGGGCGTGGGTGTCCACGTGCTGGGCCACCCGGTGCTGCGCTTCACCCGCGACAAGGCCGGCAAGCTGGTCAAGGTCGGCGAGGGCGATGCCGAGTCGGTGATGCTGCTGGAGATCGACCGCCAGCCGGCCGACGCCATGGCTGCCATCGAACAGGCCATCAACAAGGCGCTGGACGAAGTGCGTGCGATCGTGCGCGACTGGCAGCCGATGAAGGACAAGGCACTGGCGCTGGCCGACGACCTCGGCAGCCGCCAGCTGCCGGTCGACGACGCATCGCGCAAGGAAGCACAGGAGTTCCTGCGCTGGGCCGCCGACAACCACTTCACCTTCTTCGGCTACCGCGAATACCGCGTCGAGAAGCAGGGCAAGGAAGAGGTGCTGGCGCCGCTGAACGACACCGGCCTGGGCCTGATGCGCGGCAAGGACAAGTCCGCCGCCCGTCCGGTCAAGACCCTGGCCGCGCAGGGCCTGAACACCACGTCCGGTCTGAAGGATGCGCTGATCCTGACCAAGACCAATGCCCGTTCGCGCGTGCATCGCGCTGGCTACATGGATTACATCGGCGTGCTGGAATTCGACGCCAAGGGCAAGATCATCGGCGAGCAGCGCTTCCTCGGCCTGTTCACCTCCAGCGCCTACAACCGCCGCCCGTGGGAAATCCCGCTGGTGCGCCAGCGCCACGAGCACGTGATGAAGCAGTCGGGCCTGGCCCCGGCCAGTCACAGTGGCAAGGCCCTGCGCCACATCCTGGAAACCCTGCCGCGCGAAGAACTGTTCCAGTCCAGCGAGGACGAACTGTTCCGCACCGCGATGGGCGTGCTGGGCCTGCAGGAGCGCGTGCGCAGCCGCCTGTTCCTGCGCCGCGACAAGTACAGCCGTTTCATCTCCGCGCTGGTCTACCTGCCGCGTGAGCGCTTCAACACCGACGTGCGCCTGCGCATCGAAGCGATGCTGAAGGACGCGCTGCACGGCGAGTACGTCGACAGCTCGGTGGTGCTGGGCGAATCGCCGCTGGCCCAGGTGCACCTGATCGTGCGCCCGAAGCCGGGTGAGATGCTCGACGTCGATACCGCCGAACTGGAGCAGAAGCTGGCCCAGGTGCTGCGCAACTGGCAGGACGACCTGCGCGAAGCGCTGGTGGCCCGCCACGGCGAGACCGAAGGCCTGCGCATCGCCGCTCGTATCGGCAAGGCGCTGCCGGCCGGCTACATCGAAGACAACAGCACCGCGGTTGCCGCCAACGATGTCAGCCAGCTCGACGCCCTGACCGGCCCGGACGACCTGCGCCTGAGCCTGCAGGCCGTGCCGCGCGAAAGCGGTGATGGCCTGCGCCTGAAGCTGTATCGCCAGCTGGACGACATTCCGCTGTCGGACGCGCTGCCGATGATGGAAAACATGGGCCTGCGCGTGATCGCCGAGCGTCCGTACCGCCTGTCGGTCGACAACGCCCCGGTGTACGTGCAGGACTTCGAGGTCGAGTCGACCGCCGGCGCGATCGATGCCGCCAGTGTCGATGAAGCCTTCGGCGAGACCTTCGCCCGCGTCTGGCACGGCGATGCCGAGAACGACGGCTTCAACCGCTTGGTGCTGGCTGCCGGCCTGCACTGGCGCCAGGTCGCCATGCTGCGCGGCTACTGCAAGTACCTGCTGCAGACCGGCGTGCCGTTCTCCCAGGCCTACGTGGAAGGCACCTTCGCGCGCTACCCGCTGCTGGCCCGCCTGCTGGTCGAGCTGTTCGAGGCCCGCTTCGATCCGGCCACCGGCCACGAAAGCAAGGACGACATCGCCGCCGGCCAGGCCCAGCTGAAGGCCCACTTCGACGTGCTGGCTGCCGGTGACGATGCCACCCTGAAGGTGCTCAAGACCGTGGTCGACGCCCGCAAGGGTGACCGCGACGCGCAGATGCAGGCCGCGCGCGATGCGCTGCTGAAGCTGATGGACCGCGTGTCCAGCCTGGACGAGGACCGCATCCTGCGCTCGTTCATGGGCGTGATCGACGCGACCCTGCGTACCAGCTACTACCAGACCGATGCCAACGGCCAGCACGGCCATGTCATCAGCTTCAAGTTCGATTCGGCGCTGGTGCCGGACCTGCCGAAGCCGCGCCCGTACCGCGAGATCTTCGTCTACGGCCCGCGCGTGGAAGGTACCCACCTGCGCTTCGGCGCGGTCGCCCGTGGTGGCCTGCGCTGGTCGGACCGTCGCGAAGACTTCCGTACCGAAGTGCTGGGCCTGGTCAAGGCACAGATGGTCAAGAACACCGTCATCGTGCCGGTCGGCGCGAAGGGCGGCTTCTTCGCCAAGACCCCGCCGGTGAACGGCGACCGTGATGCGATCTTCGCCAACGGCGTGGCCTGCTACAAGCTGTTCATCCAGGGCCTGCTGGACATCACCGACAACATCGTCAACAACAAGATCGTGCCGCCGGTGGATGTCGTGCGCCACGACATGGACGATCCGTACCTGGTGGTGGCCGCCGACAAGGGCACTGCGACGTTCTCCGACATCGCCAACGGCCTGGCCATCGCGCACGGCTTCTGGATGGGCGATGCGTTCGCCTCCGGTGGTTCGGTCGGTTACGACCACAAGGGCATGGGCATCACCGCACGCGGTGCGTGGGAGTCGGTCAAGCGCCACTTCCGTGCGCTGGGCCGTGACAGCCAGAGCCAGGACTTCACCGCGGTCGGCGTCGGCGACATGTCCGGCGACGTGTTCGGCAACGGCATGCTGCTGTCGCGCCACATCCGCCTGGTGGCTGCGTTCGATCACCGCCACATCTTCCTGGACCCGAACCCGGACGCGGCCACCACGTTCGTCGAACGTGAGCGCCTGTTCACCGTGCCGCGTTCGAGCTGGGCGGACTACGATGCCAAGCTGATCAGCAAGGGCGGCGGCGTGTACCCGCGCAGCCTGAAGTCGATCGAGATCACCCCGCAGGTGCGTGAAGCGCTGGGCCTGGACGAGAACGTCAAGGCGCTGTCGCCGAACGAGCTGATGAGCGCGATCCTGAAGGCACCGGTCGACCTGCTGTGGAACGGCGGCATCGGTACCTACGTCAAGGCCGCCAGCGAGCAGCACAGCGATGTCGGCGACCGTGCCAACAACGCGCTGCGCGTGAACGGTGGCGAGCTGCGCTGCAAGGTGGTGGGCGAGGGCGGCAACCTGGGCATGACCCAGCTGGGCCGCATCGAAGCCGCGCAGGCCGGCGTGCTGCTCAACACCGACTTCATCGACAACTCGGCCGGTGTCGACACCTCCGACCATGAAGTCAACATCAAGATCCTGCTCAACGATGTGGTGCGGGCCAAGAAGCTGACCGTCGAGCAGCGCAACAAGCTGCTGGCCTCGATGACCGATGAAGTCGCCGAGCTGGTGCTCAACGACAACTACCGCCAGAACCAGGCGCTGAGCCTGATGGAGCGGATGGCGGTCAAGCGCCTGGGTTCCAAGCAGCACTTCATCCGTACCCTGGAACAGCAGGGCCTGCTTGATCGCCAGATCGAGTTCCTGCCGTCCGATGCCGAGCTGTCGCAGCGCAAGGCGCGCGGCCAGGGCCTGACCCGTCCGGAACTGTCGGTGCTGCTGTCCTACTCCAAGCTGGTGGCATTCGCCCAGCTGCTGGATTCGGACATCCCGGAAGATCCGTACCTGTCCAAGGAACTGCAGCGCTACTTCCCGACCCCGCTGCAGAAGAAGTATGCCGACGCAATGGAGCGTCACCGCCTGAAGCGCGAAATCATCGCCACGGCCGTGACCAACCAGACCATCAACCGCATGGGCGCCACCTTCCTGATGCGCATGCAGGAAGACACCGGCCGTTCCATCGCCGAGGTTGCCAAGGCCTACACCATCAGCCGTGAAACGCTGGATGCACGCGCGCTGTGGGCACAGATCGATGCCCTCGACGGCAAGGTGCCGGAGTCGGTGCAGATCGACGCCCTGGAAGTGATCTGGAAGCTGCAGCGCTCGTTCGTGCGCTGGCTGCTGTCGCGCCCCGGCGCGATGCCCGGCATCACCGAAGCGGTCAACCGCTACCAGGGCCCGTTCAACGACATCCGCGTTGCCTCGGGTGTGCTGCCGGATTCGCAGCGTCCGACCTACGAAGCCCTGGTGGCCGAGTGGAAGGAAAAGGGCCTGCCGTCCGCGCTGGCGCAGCAGCTGGCCGAACTGCACTTCCTGGAGCCGGCGTTCGACATCATCGAACTGGCCCGTACCCGCAAGCTGAAGCCGGTGGACGTGTCCAAGGTCCACTTCCGCCTGGGCGATGCCCTGCAGCTGCCGTGGCTGTTCGAGCAGGTCGATGCGCTGGAGGTCAATGGCCGTTGGCACGCGGTGGCACGTGGCGTGCTGCGTGACGAGCTGGCCGCCAACCACCGCAATCTGGCGGGCCAGGTGCTGGGTACCAAGGGCAGCAGTGCCGAAGCAAAGGTGGCGGCCTGGATGGGTCGCGACGACAGCAGCCTGCGCTTCACCCTGGCGATGCTGGCCGAACTGGCCGAGCAGAAGACCCTGGACTACCCGACCGTTTCGGTCGCGGTGCAGCGCCTGGGTCAGCTGGCCGCGCATGGTGCGTAAGCGCATTCGCGCTGACGCCCCACGGTTTGCCCTGCAAACCGTGGGCCCCATGCCAACCATGCTCCCAGCCCCCCGCGCCGTTGGCGCGCCCCCCTGACTCAGGGGGGCTCCTGATCTGCAGCAGTTGGAGGAACGGCCCCGCGAAAGCGGGGCCGTTCTGCATTGCCGGGTAGTGCCGGCCGCTGGCCGGCAACCGCATGGACCACAATCGGGTGCAGCTGCCGGCCAGCGGCCGGCACTACCGGGTATGCTCTTGCTGGCACACCCACCCGGATCCACCGATGAGCGACACCCCCCGCATCGCTTTCCTGGCCAGCGCCACCGAACCTGCACAGATGGCCCGCGCCGCGATGGTCTCGCGTTATGGCGATCACGCGCCGGAGCAGGCCGACGTGCTGTGTCCGCTGGGGGGCGACGGCTTCATGCTGCAGACCCTGCATCGGCATGGGCACCTGGGCAAGCCGGTGTTCGGCATGAAGCTGGGCACCGTCGGCTTCCTGATGAACCAGTACCGCGGCGACGACGACGTGCAGGCCCGCATTGCGCGTGCCGAACCGGCCAACCTGCGCCCGCTGGAAATGGTGGCGCTGACCGAGTCGGGCACCAGTACCGGTTCGCTGGCCTACAACGATGTCTCGCTGCTGCGCCAGACCCGGCAGGCCGCGCATATCGGCATCGACCTCAACGGCCAGGAACGCGTGGCCGAGCTGATCGGTGACGGCGTGCTGGTGGCCACCCCGGCGGGCAGCACCGCCTACAACTATTCCGCGCATGGCCCGGTATTGCCGCTGGGCTCGCACACCATCGCGCTGACGCCGTTGGCCCCGTACCGGCCGCGTCGCTGGCGCGGGGCGATCCTCAAGGCCGATACCGAGGTGCGCTTCCGCGTGCTCGATCCGTACAAGCGCCCGGTCAGCGTCACGGCGGATTCGCACGAGACCCGCGACGTGGTCGAGGTGACCATCCGCGAGTCGAAGGACCGCCGCGTGACCCTGCTGTTCGACCCGGAGCACAACCTGGAAGACAGGATCCTGAGCGAACAGTTCGTTTTTTGAGGACAATGGGCGGCCGGCCCCGCCGACCGCTTGAAGGACCCCCACCGATGGGCGACAACTCCCCCCGCTTGCTGACCGTCGCGGTGACCTCGCGCGCGCTGTTCGACCTCGAGGAAAGCCATGCGCTGTTCGAAAGTGATGGCGTGGCGGCCTACGCCGAATTCCAGCGCCAGCACGAGGACGATATCCTCGGCCCCGGCGTGGCCTTCCCGGTGGTGCGCAAGCTGCTGGCGCTGAACCAGGGCGCCAGCCCGGAGAACCCGCGGGTCGAGGTGATCCTGCTGTCGCGCAACTCGGCCGATACCGGCCTGCGCATCTTCAATTCGATCCAGCACTATGGGCTGGGCATCATCCGCGCGACCTTCACCGCCGGCGAGCCGACCTGGCCGTACGTGAAGCCGTTCGGTACCGACCTGTTCCTGTCGGCCAACCCCGAATCGGTGCGCAGCGCGCTGCGTCATGGCATCGCGGCGGCAACCATCCTGCCCAAGCCGCCGGGCGAGACCGCTGCGGCAGCCGCCGACCAGATCGATACTGGTCGCCCGGCCGGCCAGCTGCGCATCGCCTTCGATGGTGACGCGGTGATCTTCGGTGACGAGAGCGAGCGCATCTCGCGCGAGCAGGGCGTGGAAGCGTTTGGCCGCCACGAGCGCGAGCGCGCCCGCGAGCCGCTCAGCGGCGGTCCCTTCCGTGGCTTCCTGTCGGCCCTGCATACGCTGCAGGAAGTGTTCCCGGCCGGCGAGAGCGCGCCGATCCGTACCGCGCTCGTCACCGCGCGTTCGGCACCGGCGCATGAGCGGGTGATCCGCACCCTGCGCGAGTGGGGCGTGCGCCTGGACGAGGCACTGTTCCTGGGCGGCCGTCACAAGGGCCCGTTCCTGCAGGCCTTCGGTGCCGACATCTTCTTCGACGATTCGCAGCACAACATCGACAGCGCCCGCGAGCATGTGGCCGCCGGCCACGTGCCGCACGGCGTCGCCAACGAGGGGTAGGGCGGACTCGACCGGTAGGTGCCAACCGTTGGTTGGCACTGCCTAGGACCCATGCCCACCAAGGTGGGCATCTACCAGAGCCACATGCCCACCAAGGTGGGCATCTACCAGAGCCACATGCCCACCAAGGTGGGCATCTACCAGAGCCACATGCCCCGGTAGTTGCCAACCTTGGTTGGCGCTGCCGTCAGGCCACGGGTCCGATCAAGGGCTGCCCGACATTCCCAGCTGCAGGTCCACCACCTTCCAGCGCAGGCCCTGCGGCTCCAGCACCACCTTCAACGGTGGCTGGCCGGGGCCGCGATCGACGTCGATCACGAATCGGTCCAGTGCCTCGAAATGATGCTCGGCATGCTTCAGCGGCCGCGCCGGTTCGGTCGCACCGAAGGCATCGCCGCCCTGCAGTTCATTGCGGCCACGCTTCCACAGCACGTGGCCCTGCAGCATCGCGCCGATCCCGGTCGGGGTCACCATGGTCTCCACTGCGGCACCGCCAAGCTGGTCGCCCAGCCCATAGAGCAGGGCGCCGAACGGGCTGGATGCCACGTCGGGGCCGGCCTGGCGCACCAGGTAGTCGTTGAGCTGCGCACGCAGGCTGCTGCGCACGCGGGGGAAGTCGACGTAACGCTCCAGGCGGGCGGTGTCGCGCTGCTCGATGGCCCTGGACAGGCCATTGACGGTCATGTAGGGGCCGCCGAACCACCAGGCCGCGACGGCCAGGACCAGCAGCACAATGAGTGCGGTGAGTTTCTTCATGCCGACCAGACTGCCGCAATGGCGGCAGTGCCGGGTGAAGACTCAATGACTGGGCGAGCCACGGCCGTCACCGAAGGCATCGACCAGCTGTTGCCGTTCGGCCGGGGTCAGCGCTTCCAGCCGCGTCGCCAGCACCTCGTCGAGGCTGCGGGTACGGGTGGTGCCAAGGATGCCGCTGGCCACGCCGGGATGGCCCAGCGCATAGGCGAAGGCGGTCTGGGCCGGGCGTTGGCTGCGGATCGCGGCCACTGCCCGGCGCATCTGGCGGGCACTGCGCATCAGCTGCCGGCTGCTGGGCTTCAGCCAGGCGCGCGCCAGGTACCAGCCA
This sequence comes from Stenotrophomonas sp. YJH_SMC_131, assembly GCF_059367975.1. Classification (NCBI taxonomy): domain Bacteria; kingdom Pseudomonadati; phylum Pseudomonadota; class Gammaproteobacteria; order Lysobacterales; family Lysobacteraceae; genus Stenotrophomonas; species Stenotrophomonas sp. YJH_SMC_131. The sequence continues at coordinate 742,506 of NZ_JCAFRJ010000002.1, forward strand.
TCGGCCAGCCGTGGCAGGCGCGGGCGCGCGGGCAGCAGGTGGCCCTGCGCCAGCACGGTCCCGGCCAGCACGCCGATGCCCACCGCCTGCAACTGGTCGATCAGCGGTTCGCGGTCCTGCTGCAGGGCGTTGTAGTCCAGCAGCACCACATCGAAGGCGTCGGGATGGGCGATCATCCAGCGCAGGGTCGAGGCCGAGTGGGTGTTGATGCCGGTGTGCCGGATCAACCCGCGTTCGCGCAGGCGCTGCAGCGCGGCCAGCAGGTCGTCGTTGATGTCGTGCTCGCTGGCGCCATGCAACTGGTAGATGTCCAGGTGATCCAGGCCGAGATTGCGCAGCGAAGCCTCGCAGCTGGCGATGATGGCTGCCGGGGAGAAATTGCGTTGCTCGGCGCCGCTGACGCCGGCCTGGCCGGTCAGCGTGCCGCCTTTGCTGGAAATCACCAGCGCGTCGCGCGGGTATTGTTTCAGCAACGGGCGCAGGATGCGGCCCAGCCGCGGCTCGGCGTGGAAACCGGAGTAGTTGTGGCCGGTGTCCAACAGGTTCACGCCCTGTGCCAGTGCATGCTCGACCACGTTCGCGGCCGATTGTTCCGGGAATCGGCGATGCCCCCAGAAGCCGGAACAGCCCAGGCCCACCGGCGAAACCGCCAGGCCGGTGCGGCCCAGCGTGCGGCGTTGCTGTGCCAATGGCATCAGAATTCCAGGTCCAGCGCCGCGCACAGGTAGTCGACGAACGGGCCGAGCGCGGCCAGATCCTTGCCCAGCGTGGACAGCAGGCGCGGACCGGTCATGGTGGCGTCGTCCAGCGAGCGCCACATCACCCAGTTGCGGTGCTTGAGGTCGTCGATGAACTCGAAGTCGGCGGGGAAGCCACGCGGCGGACGCACCAGCTTTTCGCTCTCCTCGAAATCGAAGCGCTTGCGCAGGCCCGGTGCGTGCGCGGCGGCCTTCCAGCTGCCCGGGTTGTCGAGGATGAAGTGGCGCACGCGGCGCTGGGTTTCCGGTTCCGGATGCCACAGGCCGGCACCGACGAAGCTCTCGCCCGGCTGCAGGTGCACGTAGAACGAAGGCGCGGCTACTTCACGGCGGCGCTCATGGAACAGGCGTGCGCCCTGCCAGGTCTTGTACGGTGACTTGTCGTTGGAGAAGCGCGCGTCGCGGTGGATGCGGAACAGCGAGCCGCCGACGCCGCGCGTATCGGCACGGAAGTGTTCGCTGACCTCGGCCAGGGCCGGTTGCAGGTCGCCCAGCAGGCGCAGGAACGGCTGCCGTACGTGGTCTTCATACTGCTGGCGGTGGTCGTTGAACCAGGCCTTGTCGTTGTGCCGCGCCAGGCTGCGCAGGAACCTGAAACTGGCGTCCGAGAAGTAGGTGCTCACAGTGTCTCCTGCAGGTGCTGGCCCCAGTCGCGCAGCGATTGCAGCAGGGCCTGGCGCCGCGCATCGTCGGGCGCTTCGGCGGCCAGTGCATCGAGCTGCTGCCGGTACTGGGGCAGGTTGAGTTCGCCCAGCCCGCCGTCGCCGAGCAGGCGCTGGCGGCGGTAATCCTGCCAGCGCTGGCGTTCCGCCGGCGCGAGGCTGTCGGGGTGGTTGCGCGCGCGGTAGCGGAACAGCAGCTCCGGCAGGCGCGGGTCGCGGAAACGGCCTTCCAGCGCGGCCAGCTGCTCGGGCGCGGTGGTGCGTGCCAGCGCAAGCAGCGGTTTGTCGCCGTTGCCGAGGAAACCGTCGTACAGCGAGGCATCGACGTCGGCCACGGTGGCGACGCGGGGCTGGTTGTAGACCTGGCGCGCCTTCTCGGCCAGCTGCGGGGCGAACGCGCGCAGCCGTTCCACCTTGGCCTCGATCGCGGCCACGTCCAGGCCGAGGCGCGCGTGGTCATCGGCGCGCAGGTGGTTCCAGGCGATCAGCGCTGGCACCTTGTTCAGATGCACTTCCTTCAGCGGCACCCGCGCCACGCCTTCGGGCAGCTCGCTGGCGCGCAGGTAAAGGCGCTGTGCGATCACCTCGGCCGGCAGTTTCAGCAGGTCGTCGATCTCGCCTTCCAGGTCGAACACGATCACCCGGTTGTTGATGGTGGGGTGCACGGCCAGCGGGAGTACTGGCGCCGCGCACAGGCGACTGGCCGGGTAGCGCATGGAAATGTGCAGTACCGGCTTCATCGCGGCCACGTCCAGCAGGCCGCCGACGAAGCGCTTGTCACGCAGCTTCAGCGCGTACTCCCACAGGCGCGGCTGCGACTGCTTGAACAGGCGTGCCATGCCGATGGTGGCACGTACGTCGGACAGCGCTTCGTGCGCATCGCCCTCGCGCACGTTGTTGGCCTCGGCCAGGTGCTCGAGCTTGAACGAGGTGGCGCCGTCCTCGCGCAGCGGCCACTGGATGCCGTCCGGGCGCATCGCGCGCATCAGGCGCAGCATGTCCAGCAGGTCCCAGCGCGAATTGCCGTTGCGCCACTCGCGCTCGTACGGGTCGTGGAAATTGCGGAACAGCCCGTAGCGGACGAATTCATCGTCGAAGCGCAGCGTGTTGTAGCCCAGCGCGCAGGTGCCGGGGCGCGACAGCTGTTCGTTGATGCGGTCGAAGGCCTCGGCCTCGCTGATCCCCTCGGCCAGGGCCTGCTGCGGGGTGATGCCGGTAACCAGGGTCGCCATCGGTGAGGGCAGCAGGTCATCGGCCGGGCGCACGAAGAAGCTGACCGGCGTATCGATCTCGTTGAGGTCGGCATCGGTACGGATCGCGGCGTACTGCGAGATGCGCGTGCGCCGCGGGTCCTGGCCGAAGGTTTCCAGGTCGTAGAACAGGAAGCTGTCGGCCATCAGTGCGCGCCCTCCAGGACCGGCAGCTGCGCGTGGATCTGCGCTTCCAGCGCGGCCCAGTCGATGTTGTCCAGTGAATCGTGACCGGTGGTGGCGGCCACCAGCATGTCGCGTTGCAGTTCGGTGCGGCGCAGCGCCTCGGCGTAAGGTGTGTGCAGGAAGGTGACCATCGTGTAGTGCGGCACGAAGCGGGTCGGCCAGCGCCGCTGCAGTTCCTGCTCCAGTTCGCGCTGCAGCAGGAACGCAGGATCGGCGACACGGTCGCGCATCTCCAGGTAGTTCTCCAGCGCCATCTGCTGGATGGCACGTGCATTCGGCTTGCGCTCGGCTTCGAACGCGGCGAACGCGCCTTCCAGGTCATCCGCTTCCATCAGGTGGCGGGCCAGCGCAACGCAGTCCTCGAACGCGCAGTTCATGCCTTGGCCGTGGAACGGCACCATCGCATGCGCGGCATCGCCGATCAGTACGGCGCGACCGTGCTGGTGCCAGCGCTCCAGGGTGAGCGTGCCGAGCAGCCCCGGCGGGTGCTGTTCCCAGTCCGCGCGCAGGTTCGGGATCAGCGGCAGGGTGTCGGCGAACTCCCGTGCGAACAGCGCCTCGGCCTGCGCGCCGGTGTTGACCGTGGCGAAGCTGGGATCGCCCTGGTTGGGCAGGAACAGGGTGACGGTGAAGGTGCCTTCGTGGTTGGGCAGGGCGATGCACATGTAATGGCCGCGTGGCCAGATGTGCAGCGCATTGCGCTCGATGCGGAAGCTGCCGTCGGCGGCCGGAGGGATCTCCAGCTCCTTGTAGGAGTGGTCGAGGAAGGCGATGTCCTCGCCCAGCGGGGCACGGCGGTTCATCGCTGCGCGCAGGGCCGAACCGGCGCCGTCGGCACCGATCAGGGTGTCGAAGCGGATGTCGTGCGGGCTGTCGTCGCGGTCATCGATGAAACGCGCGTAACCGGCGTCGAAATCAACGGTGTGCAGGCGCCGATGGAAGTGCACGGTGGCGCCGGCCTGCTCGGCCAGTTCCAGCAACGTGGTGTTCAGATCGCTGCGGTGGATCGACCAGATCACTTCGCTGTCATCACGGCCATAGCGCTGCAGCTGCGGTTCGCCGTCGCGGGGGTGCACCATGCGGCCGCGCATCATCACCGCGCGTGCCATCACTTCGTCCTCCACACCCGCCTGGCGCAGCGCATTGCGCCCACGCTCGGCCAATGCCAGGTTGATCGAGCGGCCACTCTCGTAATCAGCCACGCGCGGATCACCGCGGCGTTCGTACAGGGTGATGCGCCAGCCTTGCCGCGACAGCAGGATGGCCAGCAGGGACCCGGCCAGGCCGGCACCGATAATGCTCAACGAGCGGGAAGCATGTGCGATCAACGAACTGTCCAGCAGCAGGGGAGGGACCGGCTCAAAGGCCGGCCCAGGCTTCCACTTCCTCGACGAAGTGGTGCACGTCCAGGTAGCGGTTGTAGAGCGGGGTGGGCGAGATGCGGATCACGTCGGGTTCGCGCCAGTCGCCGAGCACACCGATGCCGCGCAGGTGCTCGAACAGTGCGCGGCCACGCTCGCGGCCACCGATCACGCGCAGCGACAACTGGCAGCCGCGGCGCTGCGGATCGGCCGGGGTGATGATGTCCAGCACCTGCGGCAGGCGTGCGCGCACCAGCGCTTCGAGCATGCCGGTGAGCGCCAGCGATTTGCTGCGCAGCGCCTCCATGCCGGCGCGCTCGAACAGGTCCAGCGAGGCACGCAGCGGTGCCAGGCCGAGGATCGGTGGATTGCTCAGCTGCCAACCCTCGGCGCCGATGGCCGGGGTGAACTGCGGCGCCATCTGGAAACGGGTGGCTTCCTCATGGCCCCACCAGCCAGCAAAGCGCGGCAGGGTGGTATCGCGGTGGTGGCGCTCGTGCACGAAGGCGCCAGCCACTGCGCCCGGGCCGCTGTTGAGGTACTTGTAATGGCACCACACGGCGAAATCGGGGGCCACGTCATGCAGGCGCAGCGGCAGGTTGCCGACCGAGTGCGCCAGGTCGAAGCCGATGCGTGCGCCCTGCAGGCGGGCGGCGCGGGTGATCGCATCGAGGTCGAAGGCCTGGCCGGTGCGGTACTGCACGCCAGGCCACAGCACCAGCGCCAGGCGCGGGCCGTGTTCGGTCATGGCGCGCTCGATGGCGTTCAGTGAAATCGTGCCGTTGGCTTCGTCCGGCTGCACTTCCACCAGGCACTCGGCCGGGTCGAAGCCATGGAAGCGGATCTGGGCTTCCACCGCGTGGCGATCGGTCGGGAACGCGCCGGCTTCCATCAGGATCACCGGGCGCTGCGTGGTCGGCCGGTAGAAGCTGACCATCATCAGGTGCAGGTTTACGCTCAGCGTGTTCATCGCCACCACTTCGCTGGGCAGCGCGCCAACCACGCGGGCCAGCTGCGCGCTCACCAGGCGGTGGTAGGACAGCCATTGCGTCGGGCCGGTGAAGTGGCCTTCCACCGCCAGTTCGCCCCACTGCTTCATCACTTCCTGCACCGCTGCCTGCGCGCCGCGCGGCTGCAGGCCCAGCGAGTTGCCCACGAAGTAGGTCTGCTCGCCGCCCTCATGGCGCGGAATCAGGAATTCACTGCGCAGCGGGCGCAGCGGATCGGCGGCGTCCAGGGCGATGGCGTGGGTGCGGCTGAGCAGGTCGGACATGGTCGGGCAACAGGCTGCAACGGGACCGCCAGTGTAGCGCCTGGGGCATGGCCCGGTAGCAGCCGGCCCGGCACCAGCGCCGTGTGATCCGGTAGTCGCCAACCTTCGTTGGCGCACGTACAAGAAAGCGCCCACCAAGGTGGGCATCTACCAGGGCGGGAGCAAGCAAGCGCCCACCAAGGTGGGCGACTACCGTTCGGGACTCAGCCCACCGCCGGCACCGGCAGCGGATCCACGTGCCCGCACTGGCTGCAGGTACGCAGCTCCAGGCTGGCGTGGTAGCGCGCAAACACCTTGGGCAGGTCGGTCTCGATGTTCTGCAGCGGGAAGAACTCTTCGTGCAGCTTGTGGTTGCAGCGCTCGCAGTGCCAGATCACGCCGTCCATCTCGTGCGGCAGGCGCTTGCGCTCGACCACCAGGCCGATGCCACCGGGCGGGCGCCGCGGCGAGTGCGGAACCTTTGCCGGCAGCAGGAAGATCTCGCCGGCGCGGATCGGGATGTCGCGCACCGCGCCGTCTTCCTGCACCTTCAGCACCATCTCGCCTTCGAGCTGGTAGAACCACTCGGGGCCTTCGTCGTAGTGATAGTCGGTGCGCGAATTCGGCCCGCCGACCACCATCACGATGAAATCGCCGTTGTCGATCATCTTGTTGCCCACCGGCGGCTTCAGCAGGTGGCGGTTCTCTTCGATCCAGGCGTGCAGGTTGATCGGCGAAGCGAGCATGATGGTCATCCGTAAGGGATCAGTCGCGCTTGCCCTTGCGCGGGATGTAGGACAGGGCCTTTTCATATGCAGGCTGCAGCTCTTCCTGCGAACCGACGTCGATGCCCATCTCGCGCACGCGTCCGTCCTTCAGGCTGTAGACCCAGCCATGCACCATCAGCTTCTGGCCGCGGGCCCACGCATCCTGCACGATGGTCGAGCGGCACAGGTTGGCCACCTGCTCGATCACGTTCAGTTCGCACAGGCGCGCGTGCTTGAGCTCATCGGTCTCGATCGCATCGAGGATGCCAGTGTGCTTCTGCATCACGTCACCGACGTGGCGCAGCCAGTTGTCGGCCAGGCCGACGCGGGTGTTGTGCAGGCAGGCATGCACACCGCCGCAGCCGTAGTGGCCAACGATCAGGATGTGCTTCACCTTCAGCTGGTCCACCGCGTACTGCACCACGCTCAGGCAGTTCAGGTCGGTGTGCGCGACCACGTTGGCGACGTTGCGGTGCACGAACACTTCGCCCGGGGCCATGCCGATGATCTGGTTGGCCGGCACGCGCGAATCGGAGCAGCCGATCCACAGGTATTCCGGGTGCTGCTGCTTGGCCAGCTGGTGGAAGAACTCGGGGTCTTCCTTCTCGATCCGGTCGGCCCAGTCGCGGTTGTTCTGCAGCAGCTTGTGGATGTCTTTCATGTTCGGGTCCCTGGCGTGGGGTGGGGGAGCGCCGCAGCCGTCCGGCTGCGTCGTCGCGGGAATCTGCGGCGTTCAGTCGCTGCGGGCGGCCTGTTCGCGGTGCCAGCGCATCCACTGCGCCAACTCGGTGGAAGAGGGGGTGCCCAGCTGTTCCAGTTCGGCGATCACCGCACGCTGGTTGGCGTCGGGATGGTTCTGGCTCAGCTTGAGCTTCATCTGCACATGTTCGACCTGGAAACGGAAGCCGATGATGGCGCGCAGCTCCGGGCCATGTTCGGCACGCGTGGCATCGAACTGCCAGGCCTGGCCGACACTGGCTTCGAAGCGGTCGCTGATCGCGCCGACCAGCTCCGCCAGCGCACCGGCATCGTCGAAGGTCTGCAGCTGGCCACGCAGCTCGGCAGCAGCGTAGTTCCAGGTGGGTACCCGCGCGGCGGGCTCCTTGTCCGGATACCAGCTGGCGGAGACGTAACCGTGCGGTCCATCGACCAGCACCTTGGCCGCGCCGCTGTGGCGCGACTGCGGGTTGGCGCGGGCCCAGTGGCCGCGCAGTTCGATCTGGTCGCCGTCACGCCGGTACAGCACCGGCATCCGGGTCAGCTCCGGCAGGCCATCGCTGCCGGGGGTGAGCACGGTAACGAACGGGTCGCGCGCCAGCAGGCGGTCCAGCCAGTGCAGGTCGGTCTCGGCGAAGGCGCGCGGGGTGAACATGCAGGGGTCAGGCGCGCCCGCCGAGTGACTGGATCATGCGGCCACGCAGGCCCTCGTCGCTGTCGGCCTGCGGCGGCTGCACTTCGTGCAGGCTGAAGCCGCGCACCAGTGCGTCCTCCTCGTCCAGGCCGTCGTACTCGACGAACTCGGCGTCGAACAACTGCGAACGGGCGGTGTCTTCGCTGTCGTAGCTCAGCGTGTTGCCATCGCTGTCGAGCACTTCGGCAGTGCCGGCCGGGCGAACGCGCAGGCGCGCCCAGATGAGGGTGTTGCCGAGGCTGGCCAGCCACCAGCTGTCGCGCGAGGCGGTGATGTCATTCATGAGCGTATTACCAGAGCGAGGCCAGCCAGAGCAGGGCGGCCATGCCCAGTCCGGCCAGCAGGGTCAGCAGCGATACCCAGGCCGGTGTCGCCAGCCCGGACAGCGAGCGGTCCGGTTGCTGCCGATAGTCGCGTCGCAGCAGCCAGGCCAGGGCATCGGGCTTGAGGAAGGCGCCGCTGCCGAAGCGCGCGGCGAGCGCCGGATGGCGGTCGCGCACGTGCACCAGGGTCAGCGGCCAGAAGATCACGAAGGCACTGAACCCGGCCACTGCAACGCCGACGAAACAGAGGGCGAAGAACAGGGTCATGGGGGCGGTACCTCCGTGGTCGTGTGGGGCTTAGAAGTCCGCGCTGCCCGGCGCGCGCGGGTACGGGATCGCATCGCGGATGTTGGACAGCCCGCAGACGTACACCACCAGGCGTTCGAAGCCCAGGCCGAAGCCGGCGTGCGGCACCGAACCATAGCGGCGGAAATCGCGGTACCAGCTGTAGTGCTCGCGATCCAGGCCGAACTGGGCCATGCGCGCGTCCAGCACGTCCAGGCGCTCTTCGCGCTGGCTGCCGCCGATGATCTCGCCGATGCCCGGGGCCAGCACGTCCATCGCGGCAACGGTCTTGCCGTCGTCGTTCAGGCGCATGTAGAAGGCCTTGATGTGCTCCGGATAGTTGGTCACCACCACCGGGCGGCCGACGTGTTCCTCGGTCAGCCAGCGCTCGTGCTCGGTCTGCAGGTCCAGGCCCCATTCGACCGGGAAGTCGAACTTCCTGCCGGACTTCTGCAGCAGGCTGACCGCGTCGGTGTAGTCGATGCGCTCGAACGGTGCGTTGATGAAGTCTTCCAGCTTGGTGATCGCGTTCTTGTCCACGCGCTCGGCAATGAAGGCCAGGTCGTCGCTGCGTTCGTTCAGCACTGCGCGGAACAGGTACTTCAGGAACTCTTCGGCCAGGCGCGCGTCTTCGGCCAGGTCGGCGAAGGCGATTTCCGGCTCGATCATCCAGAACTCCGCCAGGTGGCGGGTGGTGTGGCTGTTCTCGGCGCGGAAGGTCGGGCCGAAGGTGTAGACCTTGCTCAGCGCCAGGCAGTAAGCCTCGACGTTCAGCTGGCCGGACACGGTCAGGAAGGTTTCCTTGCCGAAGAAGTCGCGGCTGAAATCGATCGCGCCCTTCTCGTCACGCGGCAGGTTCACCATGTCCAGGGTGGACACACGGAACATCTGCCCGGCGCCTTCGGCGTCGGAGGTGGTGATGATCGGGGTGCTGATCCAGTTGAAGCCGTTCTCGTGGAAGAAGCGGTGCACGGCCTGGGCCAGGCAGTTGCGGATGCGGGTGACCGCGCCGAACAGGTTGGTGCGCGGACGCAGGTGCGCCACTTCGCGCAGGAACTCCGGCGACATCGGCTTGGGCTGGATCGGGTAGGTGAGCGGGTCTTCGACCCAGCCGACCACGTCCAGCGTGCTGGCCTGGATCTCGAACGACTGGCCCTTGCCCTGCGACTTCACCAGCGTGCCGGTGGCGATGACCGAGCAGCCGCTGGTCAGGCGCTTGATCTCATCGAAGTTGGCCAGGCTGTCGCCGGCCACGACCTGGATCGGGGCGAAGCAGGAGCCGTCGCTCACATTCACGAAGGCCAGATTCGCGGAACCGCGCACCGTGCGCACCCATCCGCGTACCGTGACTTCGCCGCCTTCCGGGATCTTCCCGGCAAGCGCATGTTCAACGCTGACCACCGTCATGACTTGAATCCTCTGCTGATCGACTCGATCTGTGAACACGGGAGTTTACCGGTTGCAGCGTTCTGCTTGCGAGGCATTTTTCGTGGCAACGGCTCCTTATAATGTCCCCGTACCTCTGGAGTAGCCCCATGGCCGTCAGCCTGACCCCCATTGCCTTCGAGCGCGTGCAGCGCTTCGTCGCCCAGACCCCCGGCGCGCTGGGCCTGCGTTTCGGCGTGACCAAGACCGGCTGCTCAGGCTGGGGCCACGTGACCGACCTGGCCCGCGAAGAGCGCGAGGGCGACACGGTGTTCGAGCAGGAGGGCGTGAAGATCTACGTCGACGCCAAGAGCCTGGCCCTGGTGGACGGCACCGTGATCGACTTCGGCAAGCACGGCCTGAGCGAGACCTTCACGTTCAGCAACCCGAACGCCACCGCCGAGTGTGGCTGCGGCGAGAGCTTCACCACCGACGCCGACAAGGCCTGAGGGCCCGCCACCGGGCATGGCCCGGCGCTGACCAGGCGCGCTCTGGTGGGCGCCGACCTTGGTCGGCACGCTGGGCTCGGCAGGGATCCCACGGATGGAACGACCGCTTTTCACCTATCACCCCAACGCCTACGAGCTCTCCTTCGAAGAGGTCGAGGGGATCTGCGACTGCTGCGGCCAGGCGCGCGCACTGCGCTATCGCGGACCGTTCTACACCCGCCTGCGCCCGGATTACCTGTGCCCCTGGTGTATCGCCGATGGCAGGGCTGCGGCCAGTTACGAGGGGGAGTTCACCGGCTGGAGCGATATCGAGGGGGTATCCCCGGATCCGGCTGATCCGCCGCCGACCATCGCCCGTGAGCTGCTGCTGGAGGTCTGCGAGCGCACCCCGGGCTACTCCTCCTGGCAGCAATCGGTCTGGTTGAGCCATTGCGAACGGCCCTGCGCCTTCCTCGGCTACGCCGGCAGCGACGATCTGCTGCCGATCCTCGACCAGGTCCGGCCGGACGTGGCGGCGGTCAATCCGCGCGACGCCGACTGGGTGCTGGAGCATCTGAGCCGGGACGGGATGATGGTCGGCTGCCTGTTCCAATGCCTGGAATGCGGCCAGCATCGTCTTCACGTCGATCTGGAATGAGCACGTGCCGGACATGGGCCGGCGCTCCCGTTCAGGTTGCCCGGTCTGCGCCCGGTTGCCCGGTGGCGCCGCTTGCCGCATAATGCGCGGCTTCCTGCCTCCCCGGCGGGAATCCTTGCCCCACCGCGGTCTCAACGGCGGGGGGCTGTCCGGCCGCAAGGCCACATCCGAAAGGTAGAAAAAAACATGAGTCGTCATTACGAAATCGTGTTCATGGTCCACCCGGACCAGAGCGAGCAGGTCCCGGCCATGATCGAGCGCTACAAGTCGCTGGTCGAGAACGGCAACGGCACCATCCACCGTCTGGAAGACTGGGGCCGCCGCCAGCTGGCGTACCCGATCCAGAACCTGGTGAAGGCCCACTACGTGCTGATGAACATCGAAGCCGACCAGGCCGTTCTGAACGAACTGACCGAAAGCTTCCGCTTCAACGACGCCGTGCTGCGCAACCTGGTCATCAAGCGTGACGAGGCTGACACCGAGCAGTCGCTGATCATGAAGAGCAAGGACGAGAAGGGTGACAAGCCGGAGCGCGGTGAGCGCCGTCGTCGTGACGACGAAGAAGGCGAGTCCACCACCACCGCTGACAACGAAGCCGGCGACGACGCCGCTTCCGCCGCCTAAGGAGCCTTCCCATGTCCAAGTTCTTCCGTCGCCGCAAGTTCTGCAAGTTCACGGCTGAAGGTGTGAAGGAGATCGACTACAAGGATCTCAACACCCTGCGCCAGTACCTGACCGAGAACGGCAAGATCGTGCCGAGCCGCGTCACCGGTACCAAGTCGAAGTACCAGCGCCAGCTGGCGACCGCCGTCAAGCGCGCTCGCTTCCTGGCCCTGATCCCGTACACCGACAACCACGACGTCTGATGCCCGGCGGGGCGGCCCGGTGCCGCCGCCGCTGTGCCAGCTATTCGGACAGCCTTTGTTGCGGGGCATCGCCTCGCTAACGAATAACTCATCTGGAGCAATACCATGCAGCTGATCCTCCTGCAGAAAGTCACCAACCTCGGCAACCTGGGCGACCTGGTCGACGTGAAGCCGGGCTACGGCCGTAACTTCCTCGTGCCGCAGGGCAAGGCCGTTCCGGCCACCGAGAGCAACAAGGCCGAGTTCGAAGCCAAGCGCGCCGAATACGAAGCCAAGGCCCAGGCCATCCACGCCGACGCTGACGCCCGCAAGGCCAAGCTGGACGGCGCGAGCGTGACCATCCCGGCCAACGCTTCGACCGAAGGCAAGCTGTACGGCTCGGTCGGCGCCCGCGAAATCGCCGATGCCTTCACCGCTGCCGGCCTGCCGGTCAGCAAGAGCGAAGTCATCCTGGGCGAAGGCGCCTTCCGCAACATCGGCGAGTACGACGTGCTGATCCACCTGCACGCCGACGTCGAGACCACCGTCAAGGTCGTCGTCGTCGCCGAAGCCTGATCCCACGCCGCAAGGCCTGGCATCACCGCAGAACGGGCGCCCGCAAGGGTGCCCGTTTTGTTTTATGGCTCCGTTTCGTGGCGTGCGGCCACGTCCGGCCGACGGGGTGGGGCTGGACAATGTTCCACGCCCATTCGTAGAACACGGCCACATCGGTATACTCAGGGCGTCACACCCGTTCCACGGGCATCGATCCCAGCAGGATCAATGACTTGGAGGGTAAACGCAGGCCGCTTGCCGGCCCCAGTCCGGAACCCCTATGCGTCTTTCCACGATCAAGCTGTCCGGCTTCAAGTCGTTCGTCGATCCGACCACCCTGCACCTGCCGACCAACATGACCGGCGTGGTGGGCCCCAATGGCTGCGGCAAGTCGAACATCATCGATGCCGTGCGCTGGGTCATGGGCGAGAGTTCGGCCAGCCGCCTGCGTGGCGACTCGCTGACCGACGTGATCTTCTCCGGGTCCAATGCCCGCAAGCCGGTCTCGCAGGCTACCGTCGAGCTGATCTTCGACAACTCCGACCACACGATCTCCGGCGAATACGCCTCGTTCAACGAAATCTCGGTCAAGCGCACGGTCAGCCGCGACGGCACCAGCAACTATTACCTCAACGGCACCAAGTGCCGCCGCCGCGACATCACCGACCTGTTCCTCGGCACCGGCCTGGGCCCGCGCAGCTACTCGATCATCGAGCAGGGCATGATCAGCCAGATCATCGAAGCGCGCCCGGAAGACCTGCGCGTGTACCTGGAAGAGGCAGCCGGCATCTCCAAGTACAAGGAGCGCCGCAAGGAGACCGAGACCCGCATCCGCCACACCCGCGAGAACCTGGACCGGCTGGGCGACCTGCGCGACGAGATCAGCAAGCAGCTCGAACACCTCAAGCGCCAGGCCAGGCAGGCCGAGCAGTACCAGGCCCTGCAGGAAGAGCGCCGGGTCAAGGATGCCGAGTGGAAGGCGCTGGAATTCCGTGGTCTCGACGGTCGCCTGTCGAAGCTGCGCGAAGGCCTGTCGCAGGAAGAGACCAAGCTGCAGCAGCTGATCGCCGACCAGCGTGATGCCGAGGCCCGCATCGAGACCTCGCGCGCGCGGCGCGAAGAGGCCGCCGACGCGCTCAACACCGCGCAGGCCGCGGTCTACCAGGTCGGAAGCACGCTGGCGCGCCTGGAACAGCAGATCCAGCACCAGCGCGAGCTGTCGCAGCGCCTGCACAAGGCGCGCGATGAAACCCAGCAGGCCCTGGCCGAACTGGGCCAGCACATCAGCGGCGACGAGGCCAAACTGAGGGTGCTGCGCGAGGCAGTGGAGGCCGCCACCCCGCAGCTGGAAGCGCTGCAGGAAGAGAACGAGATCAAGCAGGAAAGCCTGCGCGAGGCCGAAGACCGGCTGGCCAGTTGGCAGCAGCGCTGGGAGCAGCACACCTCGCAGAGTTCGGAGGCGTCGCGCGCCGGTGATGTCGAGCGCACGCGCGTGGACTACCTGGACAAGCAGATCCTCGACGCCGACCGGCGTCGCGAGGCCCTGGCCGCCGAGCGCGCCGGGCTGGACGTGGATGCGCTGGAAGAAGCCTTCGAGCAGCTGCACCTGCAGCACGACACGCAGAAGGCCGCGCTGGATGAACTGAGCGAAGACGTCGAGCTGCGCAAGCAGGGCGTGGCGGCCGTGCAGGAACAGCAGCGCAATGGCCAGAACGAACTGGCCGAACTGCGCAAGCAGGCCAACGGCCTGCGCGGTCGCCTGGCCTCGCTGGAAACCCTGCAGCAGGCCGCGCTGGGCCAGGAGCAGGGCGCGGCCGTCGCGTGGCTGAAGGCGCGCGGGCTGGATTCGGCGGCACGTGTCGGCGAACGCCTGGACGTCGATGCCGGTTGGGAAAACGCGGTGGAAAGTGCGCTCGGCCAGCTGATCGAAGGCGTGCTGGTCGATGACCCGGGCAGCCTGGTCAACGCCCTCGGCGAACTCGGCGACGGCCACATTGCGCTGGTCGCCAGCGCGGATGCCGAGGTCAAGGCTGCACCGACGTCGCTGGCCGCACGCGTGCGTGGCCCGGCGGCGATCCGTCGCCTGCTGGCGCACCTGCATGGTGCCAAGGACCTGTCCGAGGCGAAGGCCCTGCAGGCCAGCCTTCCGGAAGGCGATTCGATCATCACCCAGAGCGGCGAGCGCCTGGGCCAGGGCTGGCTGCGCGTGTCGCGCTCCGGTGCAGCCCAGCAGGGCGCTCTGCTGCGCGAACGCGAGATCAACGAGCTGCGCGAGCAGATCGAGCAGCTGCAGGACCGCGAGGCCGAGCTGGAAGAACAGCTGGCCGGTTTCCGCGAGCAGCTGCAGGCGGCTGAACAGCAGCGCGAAGACGCGCAGCGTGCGCTGTACCAGGCCCATCGCGCGGTGTCCGAGCTGGCTGGCCAGCTGCAGGGCCAGCAGGGCAAGGTAGAGGCTGCACGCACGCGCATCGACCGCATCGAAGGCGAGCTGAAGCAACTGCAGGAAACGATTGAAGCCAACAACGCGCAGGCGCGCGAAGCGCGCTCGCGGTTGGAGAACGCGGTCAGCAGCATGGGTGACCTGGAGTCGACCCGGCAGCGGCTGGAGGGCGAGCGCCGCCAGCTGACCGAGGCGCGCGACCTGGCCCGCGATGCTGCCCGTGCAGTGCGCGAGCGCTCGCATTCGCTGGCCCTGACCCTGGAATCGCAGCGTGCGCAGCTGGCCTCGTTGAGCCAGGCGCTGGAGCGCATGGGCACCCAGCGCGGGCAGCTGGATTCGCGGCTGGGCGAGCTGCATTCACAGCTGGACGAAGGTGATTCGCCGGTCGAAGCGCTGCAGGCCGAACACCAGAACGCGCTGGAAGAGCGCGTGCGCGCCGATCGCGTGCTGACCGAGGCGCGGACGCTGCTGGACGGCATCGACGCCGAGCTGCGCAACTACGAGCAGACCCGCCACCAGCGCGACGAACAGGCGCTGGCCCAGCGCGAGCGTATTTCGCAGCGCAAGCTGGACCAGCAGGCGCTGGTGCTGAGCGCGGACACCCTGCAGGGCGCGGTGGAGAAGGCCGGCTTCGTGCTGCAGGACGTGCTCAACGCACTGCCCGAGGATGCGCGCCTGGGCGACTGGGAGCAGGCCGTGCATCAGATCGACGCACGCATGCGCCGGCTGGAGCCGGTCAACCTGGCCGCCATCCACGAGTACGGCGAGGCTTCGCAGCGCTCGGATTACCTGGATTCGCAGCACACCGACCTGACTACGGCGCTGGAAACCCTCGAGGATGCCATCCGCAAGATCGACCGCGAGACCCGCGGCCGTTTCAAGGACACCTTCGACCGCGTCAATGCTGGCGTGCAGGCGCTGTACCCGCGCCTGTTCGGTGGCGGCCACGCCTACCTGGAGCTGACCGGTGAAGACCTGCTCGACACCGGTGTGACCATCATGGCGCGCCCGCCGGGCAAGCGCGTGTCCAGCATCTCGCTGCTGTCCGGCGGCGAGAAGGCGATGACGGCAGTGGCGCTGGTGTTCGCCATCTTCCAGCTGAACCCCGCGCCGTTCTGCCTGCTGGACGAGGTGGACGCGCCGCTGGACGAAGCCAACGTCGGCCGGTTGGCCAACATGGTCAAGGAAATGAGCGAGAAGGTGCAGTTCCTGTTCGTCAGCCACAACAAGGCGACGATGGAGGCCGCGCACCAGCTCTCGGGCGTGACCATGCGCGAACCGGGCGTCAGCCGCCTGGTCAGCGTGGACCTGGAAGAAGCCGCGCGATTGGCGGGCGCGGCCTGACGTGCCATCCTAGTTACCTGAATGAACTAGCCGGAGAACCTATCGAATGTCCGACACGGCACTGTTGCGCATCGGCATCCTGGCCGCCGGCCTGCTGTTGATCGCCGCGATCTTCCTGTTTGGCCGTCCGAAGAAGAAGCCCCAGGGACGCCGCGTGGAAAGCGCGGAACCGGCCAGCGGCGAGCGCCGCGAACCGGTATTGGGCGAGGACGGCGTTGTCGTGGCCGATGGCCGCGTCGAACCGGGCATGGGCACGGAAGGCGAACAGGCCGAACTCGGCCTGGGCGATACCGACCCGGGCGCCAGCGATCTCGGCAAGCGCGCCACCCAGGATTTCGACAAGATCGTTTCGCTGTTCGTGGCCGCCCGTGCCGGCGAGCAGCTGCGCGGCGAAGACATCGTGGTAGCGGCGGAGAAGACCGGCCTGGTGTTCGGCCACATGAACGTGTTCCACCGTCTGGTGGAAGGCCATCCCGAGCGCGGGCCGATCTTCTCGATGGCCAGCATCATGAAGCCAGGCAGCTTCGACATGGCCAACATCCGTGCCATGGAAACCCCGGCCATCGCCTTCTTCCTGACCCTGCCGGCGCCGCTGACCGCGCTGGATGCCTGGGAGAAGATGCTGCCGACGGTGCAGCGCATGGCCGAACTGCTGGATGGCGTGGTGCTGGATGACAGCCGCAACGCCCTGGGTCGCCAGCGCATCGCGCACATCCGTGACGAGCTGCGCGCCTACGACCGCCAGCACCAGGCGCCGCCGCTGACCAAGACCCCGCGCTGGTGAGCGCCATGGCGTGCCGACCAACGGTCGGCACCCACCCCGACCAACGGTCGGCACCCACCCCGACCAACGGTCGGCACCCACAACAGTAGATCCACGCAATGCGTGGATGGGGTCTACGCCGGTACGCCGGCCACCTTGGCAAACGCGCGGCGGAACGCGGCCATCTCGTCCTCGCTGCCGACGGTCACGCGCACGTGCTGCGGCCAGATCGGCCAGCTGCGCCCGATCACCACACCGTTGTCGGCCATCGTCTTGGCGAACGTGCTGCCGTCGCGTTGCACGTCGACCACGAAGCAGTTCGCTTCCGACGGCAGGCAGCTGAAACCACGCTTGCCCAGCCATGCGATGGTGGCCTGGCGCACCTTGGCGTTCTGCAGGCGACGCTGCGGAATCAGCTGCGGATCCTGCAGGCTGGCCAGCGCCGCCGCCAGCGCGGGCACCGGTAGCGGGTTGTCGCCGGGGCTGGCCAGCTCGCGCAGACGCTCGGGATGTGCAGCCGCCAGGCCCAGGCGCAGGCCGGCCATGCCGTACAGCTTGGAGAATGTACGCAGTACGATCAGATCGTCGCGCTGCGCCACCTGCGCGATCAGGCTGGGCTGCTCGCTGTATTGCAGGTAGGCCTCGTCGACCAGCACGCGGGTGGAAGCAGGCTTGTGGGCCAGCAGCCAGGCGAGCTCATCCGGTGGGCTGATCGAACCGGTCGGGTTGTTCGGATTGCACACGTACAGCAGCCCGGTCGGGCGCGCATGCGCGGCTGCGACCATCGCACGCAGGTCGTGTGCGCCGTCATTGCGCAGCGGCACCTTCTGCACGTGTGCACCATGTGCGGCAGCGACCTCGCCCAGGGTCTCGAAGGTGGGGTCGGCCACCACCAGTCCCGCCTGCGGGCCGGTCCACAACGTGGCGGCGCGGTTCAACGGTTCGCTGGAGCCGGGATAGAGGCGCACATGGTCGGCCGGGATACGGGCCTGCTCGATGAAGGCATCGCGTACCTGTGCCGCCAGGGCGAAGCGGTAGCGGCCGCAGCTGGCGATGCTGTCGCGCGCCGCCTGCTGGGCAGCGGGGGAGGGGCCGTAGGGGCATTCGTTGAAGTTCAGGAGTACCGCGCCTTCGGCAGGGGCCGCACCGACGGTGGCCGCGGATTGGGCCTGGCCACGCAGCGGCAGGCCGCTGCCGGCGACGGCAAGGCTGGCACCGGCCAGCTGCAGGAAGCGTCTACGGGAGTCAGGTAGGGTCATGGGCAGGATTCCGATGGGGCCGTCGCACGCTAGCGCCGGCGTGAGCGGGCGGCAAGGTGCTTTTTGTGGCGTCGAGCCATGCTCGACTACAGACGTGCCAACCAAGGTTGGCACCTACCGGAGCGGGGAGTGCCCGTCGAGCACGCTCGACGCTGCAAGGGCGGGGCGTTACAGGGCCTGACGGCCGGGCGCGGTAGAATCCCCGGCCATCCCAGAACCACCGGATCCCGATGAGCCCCAGCCCCGCCGAACGCGCCGAAGATCTCCGCCGGCAGATCGCCCAGGCCAACCGCGCCTACCACGAGCTGGACGCGCCGGAGATCCCCGACGTCGACTACGACCGGATGGTGCGCGAGCTGGAAGCGTTGGAGCGCGAGCACCCGGAACTGGCCCGTGCCGACAGCCCGACCCAACAGGTCGGTGCACGCCCGTCCGGCCGCTTCCCCGAAGTGCGCCATGCGGTGCCGATGCTGTCGCTGTCCAATGCCTTCAGCGATGAGGAAGTGGCCGACTTCGTGCGCCGCATCGATGAGCGCCTGGGCCGCCGCAGCCTGCAGTTCTCGGCCGAACCGAAGATGGATGGCCTGGCGATCAGCCTGCGCTACGAGGACGGTCATTTCGTACTCGGCGCAACCCGCGGTGATGGCAGTACCGGCGAGGACGTGACCGCCAACCTGCGTGAAATCGGCGATGTTCCCAAGCGCCTGCACGGCAAGGACTGGCCGGATGTGCTGGAGGTGCGTGGCGAGGTGTACATGGCCCGCGCCGATTTCGAGGCCTACAACGAACGTGCGCGCCAGCAGGGCGGCAAGGTGCTGGCCAACCCGCGCAACGCGGCAGCGGGTTCACTGCGCCAGCTCGATCCGAAGATCAGTGCGCAGCGCCGGCTGAGTTTCTTCGCCTACGGCACCGGTGAAGTGCAGGGCGGCGAGCTGCCGGACACCCATTCGGGCACACTGGCCCAGCTCGGCGCCTGGGGCTTCCCGGTCAGCGGGTTGTGCAAGGTGGTGCAAGGCGCCGACGGCCTGCTCGGCTACTACCGTGACATCGGCGAGCGTCGCGATGGCCTGCCGTTCGACATCGATGGTGTGGTCTACAAGCTGGATGACCGCGCCGGCCAGCAGGCCATGGGTTTTGTCTCGCGTGCACCGCGCTGGGCCATCGCGCACAAGTTCCCGGCGCAGGAACAGAGCACCACGGTGGAGGCGATCGAGATCCAGATCGGCCGCACCGGTGCCGCCACGCCGGTCGCGCGGCTGGCACCGGTGGCTGTGGCCGGCGTGATCGTGTCCAATGCCACGTTGCACAATGCCGATCAGATCGCGCGTCTCGATGTGCGTGTCGGTGACAGCGTGATCGTGCGACGTGCTGGCGACGTGATTCCGGAAGTGGTCAGCGTCATCCTCGACCGCCGTCCACAGGGCACCTCGCCCTGGCAGATGCCGACGCGC
This sequence comes from Stenotrophomonas sp. YJH_SMC_131, assembly GCF_059367975.1. Classification (NCBI taxonomy): domain Bacteria; kingdom Pseudomonadati; phylum Pseudomonadota; class Gammaproteobacteria; order Lysobacterales; family Lysobacteraceae; genus Stenotrophomonas; species Stenotrophomonas sp. YJH_SMC_131. The sequence goes on from NZ_JCAFRJ010000002.1 coordinate 761,929, forward strand.
TGCCCGGTGTGCGGCTCGGAAATCGTGCGCGAGGAAGGTGCAGCTGCGTGGCGCTGTTCGGGCGAACTGTCCTGCCCTGCGCAGCGCAAGGAGGCCATTGCCCATTTCGCTTCGCGCCGTGCGATGGATATCGACGGCCTCGGCGACAAGTACATCGAAACCCTGGTCGACGCCGGCATCGTCAGGAGCGTGGCCGATCTGTACCGGCTCAACCGCGACCAGCTGTTGCACCTGAAGCTGGTGCTGGATGCCGAGGACCCTTCCGCACTGGCCGCCGCGCTGAAGCTGCACCTGCCGGCAGAAGGCAGCGGCGCGGTGCTCAATGCGGTGCTCAAGCTGGATGGCAACGATCCGGCGTGGCGCGCGCAGGCGCTGGCACAGCCGGCCAGCTTCGAATGGAACACGAAGAAGATCGCCACCAGATGGGCCGACAACCTGATCGCGGCAATCGACGCCAGTCGCGCAGCCACGCTGGAGCGCCTGCTGTTCGCGCTTGGCATCGAGCACGTCGGCGAGAGCACGGCCAAGGCGCTGGCGCAGTGGTTCGGTGACCTGGAACTGATCCGCCACCTGCCATGGCCGTTGTTCAAGCGCGTGCCGGACATCGGTGGCGAAGTGGCGCGTTCTCTCGGCCATTTCTTCGAGCAGCAGGGCAACCAGCAGGCCATCGACGACCTGCTGCAGGTCGGGCAGGTGCGCATCAGTGATGTGCACGCGCCCAGTGCCAAGCTGCGCGAAGGCCTGGATCTGGCGCAACTGCTGGTCGAATCGGAAATCCCCGGCATCACCCGCCTGCGTGCGGAGAAGCTGGTGGCTGCCTTGCCGGGTGCCCAGGCGGTGCTGGATGCCGAGCATGGCCAGTTCGTCAACGCCGGCCTGCCGGACGACACTGCGCGCGGTCTGGCCGACTGGCTCGATGCCGATGGCCATGGCGCGATGCTGCTGGCAGCCGAGAAGGCGATGCAGCAGATCCTGGCCAAGGCGCCGGCGCTGGCCGAGATCGTGGCCGGCCCGCTGGATGGGCAGACCGTGGTGCTGACCGGCACCCTGGCCCAGCTCACCCGCGATGCCGCCAAGGAACGCCTGGAAGCGCTGGGTGCCAAGGTCTCCGGCAGCGTGTCGAAGAAGACCAGCTTCGTGGTCGCCGGCACCGAGGCCGGCTCCAAGCTGGACAAGGCGCAATCGCTGGGCGTGCCGGTGTGGGACGAAGACCGCCTGCTGGCCTACCTCGCCGAACACGAATGATGACCCGCCGGGTGCCCGGCGCCCGGCATGAAAGACGAAGGAACACCGATGCAGACCGCCCCGCTGGATTTCCGCCTGGCCACCCGTGCCGACGAAGAACTGTTGATCGCGTTGATGCGCGAGTTCTACGCCGAAGACAGGATCGACTTCGATGACGCGCGCGTGCGTCGCGGCGTGGACGCGCTGCTGGCCGATCCGCGCAATGGCGAAGTGCTGCTGTGGCTGGACGAGGCCGGCGAGGTGGTCGGCTACGCGGTGATCGCGATGGGCTTCAGCCTGGAGCAGGGCGGCCACTTCATGCTGCTGGACGAGCTGTACCTGAGCCATCGCGCGCGCGGTCGTGGTCGCGGCAAGCAGGCGCTGGCCATCTGTGAACAGCGCGCTCGCGGGCGTGGTGTCAGCCGCCTGCGCCTGGAGGTGAACCACCACAACGAACTGGCCCGCCGCCTGTACCTGGCCAGCGGCTACATCGACGACACCCGCGATCTGCTGACCCTGCCGCTCGACCATCCGCGCCCGGAGGGCATCCTGTGAGCGAGGCCCTGCTGCGCGCGCTGCAGCAGCGCGCCACGCTCAATGCACTGGTGCGCCGCTTCTTCGCCGAGCGCGATGTGCTGGAGGTGGAAACGCCGATCCTGTCGGTGGCAGGCAACACCGAGCCGAACATCGACAGCTTCCATACCGATTTCACCGGCCATGTCGATGCCGGTGGCCGTCGTCGCTGGCTGCGCACTTCGCCGGAATATCCGCTCAAGCGCCTGCTGGCGGCCGGTGTGGGCGACTGCTACGAACTGGGCCGGGTGTTCCGCAACGGCGAGGCCGGTGGCCGCCACAACCCGGAATTCACCATGCTGGAGTGGTATCGGGTCGGCTGGGACCACCACCGGTTGATGGAGGAAACCGCCGAGTTGGTCGGCCAGGCGCTGGCCCTGGTCGGACGCCGTGCAACGCTGCGTGTGTTGAGTTACCGCGAGCTGTTCCAGCAGCACGTGGGCCTGGATCCGTTCGAGGCCGATGAAGCCGCGCTGCGTGTTGCACTTGGCGACGTGCACATCGACCCGGTCGGGTTGACCCGTGATGACTGGCTGGACCTGTTGATGACCCACCACATCCAGCCGCAGTTCGATGACGCGGTGATGACCGTGGTGCATGACTGGCCGGCCAGCCAGGCCGCGCTGGCCCGCATCCGTCCGGGCACGCCGCCGCTGGCCGAGCGTTTCGAGCTGTACCTGGGTGCAGTGGAGCTGGCCAACGGCTATCACGAACTGAACGACGCCCACGAGCAGCGCGCCCGGTTCCAGCGGGACCAGCAGCGCCGCCACGAACGTGGACAGGTGCAGCCGGCCGTGGACGAGGCACTGCTGTCGGCGTTGCCGTCGATGCCTGCCTGTGCTGGCGTGGCGGTGGGCGTCGATCGCCTGTTGATGGCGATGAACCGCACGCCACGCATCGCCGATGTGCTGGCCTACGACTTCGCCCACGCGTGATCCCCGCGTGTTGCTGAACATCGCAGGCTGAACGAAACGCGGGTTCGGTGCGCTTGCGTCGGTAAGCACGATGATGCTCTTATCACGGCCAATGCCGGACACTGGCATCCAGTTCATCCATTCCTGCTGGGGAAGGCTTTGGTCAAGTGGTTCGCGGTTGTCGCTGCACCGGTGTACTCCATTGCGCTCTGGGGTGCCTGGCTGCCGTCGCCGGCGTCGGCCCAGCAGGTGGGCTACGACGATGAAGTGGTGACCTGCGAATCACGCGACATGGGTTGGGTGCACTGCGATATCGAGGTTGCCAACGGCGTCGACCTGGTGCGCCAGCTGTCCAGCAACAGCTGCATCCGCGGCAGCGAGTGGGGCACTGACCGCAGTGGTGTGTGGGTCACCCTGGGCTGCCGTGCCGAGTTCCGCGCCCGGCGCGCAGCGGGCGCGGCGCCGCCGGCTGACAGCTCGGGCAAGCGCCTGGTGCGCCGTGTGGTGCGCTGCGAGTCCAATGGCCGTCCGCAGAGTTGCCCGGTACGACTCGATGGCGCGCCGGTGCGCCTGCTGCGCCAGTTGTCGGTGTTGCCGTGCCGCGAAGGGCAGGGCTGGGGCTACAAGCGCAATGAAGTCTGGACCAGCCGTGGCTGCCAGGGTGACTTCGAAGTGGCCGATGACGATGGCCGCTTCGTCGACATGCCGCGCCGCCTGACCTGCGAATCGAAGTCGAAGAAGCGGCGCTTCTGCGGTGCCAGCATCTCGGTTGGCGCCGTGGTCTCCGAGCAGCTGTCCAGCACGCCCTGCGAGGAAGGCAGTACCTGGGGCTGGAGCCGCAACGGGATCTGGGTGGACGGCGGCTGCCGCGCCGAATTCTCGGTGAATTGAGCCCGGGCAGGCTCCAACCCTGCGGGGCGTGGCCCTACAATGGGCCCATGAACACTGCCTCTGACATCGACTACGCCCGTTACGACCACATCCGCCCGATCCTGTGGACCGGCGATGCCCTGCAACTGCTGGACCAGCGCAAGCTGCCGTTCGTGGTCGAGCACGTGGTCTGCCATGACAGCGACGAGGTTGCCAGCGCGATCCACGCATTGACCGTGCGTGGCGCGCCGGCGATCGGCATTGCCGCTGCCTGGGGTGTCGTGCTGGCTGCACGCGAGGTGCAGGCCGCCGATGGTGCGCACGCCCTGCAGCAGCTGGAACCGGCCCTGCAGCGCCTCAATGCATCGCGCCCGACTGCGGTCAACCTGGCCTGGGCGCTGGCGCGCATGCGCCGTTGCCTGAACGCCGCCGGCGCCGACTGGAAGGCGTTGCTGGAATCGGAAGCGCAGGCCATCGCCGAGGAAGACCTGGCCGCCAACCGCCACATGGGTGCACTGGGCGCGGGCCTGATCGAGGCTGGCAGCGGCGTGCTGACCCACTGCAATACCGGCTCGCTGGCCACTGCGGGGTTCGGTACCGCGCTGGGCGTGATCCGCGCCGGCATGGCCCAGCACCGCATCGCCCGCGTGTTCGCCGGCGAGACCCGGCCGTGGCTGCAGGGGGCACGCCTGACCGTGTGGGAACTGCAGCAGGACGGCATCGATGCCACCCTGATCGCCGATTCGGCTGCCTCGCACCTGATGAAGACCGGCGCCGTGCAATGGGTGATCGTGGGCGCGGACCGCATCTGCGCCAATGGCGATACCGCCAACAAGATCGGCACCTACCAGCTGGCCATCGCCGCCCGCCACCACGGCGTCAAGTTCATGGTGGTCGCACCGTCCTCGACCGTGGACATGGAGACCGTGGACGGCAGCCAGATCGAGATCGAGCAGCGCGACCCGGGCGAGCTGTACGGCGTGGGGGGTACCCGTACCGTCGCCGAGGGCATTGCTGCCTGGAACCCGGTGTTCGACGTCACCCCGGGCGAGCTGATCGACGCCATCGTGACCGAGCGCGGGGTCATCCTGAACCCGACCGCCGGGAACATGCGCACCGCCTTCGGCGGCTGAGGCGGGCAGGAAGGTCCCGGGGTCGGATCCCTTTTCGCAGGAAAGGGCTCTGACCCCAGGCAGGCCTCATCCACGCACGGCGTGGATCTACTGATTTCGCGCAGCCGAGCATGGGCTCGGCTCTACAGGGGCGGTATGGGGCCCTAAGTTCCTGATTTGTGCCGGTAAAATCCCCGTAAAGGGAGGCGGAAAACGGCCTGTTGTGGTAGTATCCACAGGTTGAATCGAGGTTCCGGCGCGACCCCCTCCCGCAGAGGGCTGCGCCGGACTGGACCGCTACCAGACAACGGAACCCGAATGGCAGAAACCGCCAAGGAAATCATCCAGGTCAACCTGGAAGACGAGATGCGCAAGAGCTACCTCGATTACGCCATGAGCGTGATCGTGGGCCGCGCGCTGCCGGATGCGCGCGACGGCCTCAAGCCGGTGCATCGCCGCGTGCTGTACGCGATGAACGAACTCAACGCGCACAGCAACAAGCCCTACTTCAAGTCGGCGCGTATCGTCGGTGACGTCATCGGTAAGTACCACCCGCATGGCGATCAGTCGGTGTACGACACGCTGGTGCGCTTGGCACAGCCGTTCTCGCTGCGCTACATGCTGGTCGACGGCCAGGGTAACTTCGGTTCGATCGACGGCGACTCCGCTGCAGCAATGCGATACACCGAGGCGCGCATGTCGCGCCTGGCGCATGAGCTGATGGCGGACATCGACAAGGAAACCGTCGATTTCCAGCCTAACTACGATGAGAAGGAACTGGAGCCGACGGTCATGCCGACCCGGTTCCCGAACCTGCTGGTCAATGGTTCGGCTGGCATCGCGGTGGGCATGGCGACCAACATTCCGCCGCACAACCTGAGCGAATCGATCAACGCCTGCATCGCGCTGATCGACAACCCGGACATCGATGTCGACGGCCTGATGGAATACATCCCGGGCCCGGATTTCCCGACTGCCGGCATCATCAACGGCACTGCCGGCATCGTCGCCGGCTACCGCACCGGCCGTGGCCGCGTGCGCATCCGTGCCAAGGCCGATATCGAAGTGGCCGACAACGGCCGCGAATCGATCATCGTCACTGAAATTCCTTACCAGGTGAACAAGGCGCGTCTGATCGAGAAGATCGCCGAGCTGGTCAAGGAAAAGAAGATCGAAGGCATCAGCGAGCTGCGCGATGAGTCCGACAAGGACGGCATGCGCATCTACATCGAGATCAAGCGCGGTGAATCTGCCGAGGTTGTGCTGAACAACCTGTACCAGCAGACGCAGATGGAATCGGTGTTCGGCATCAACATGGTGGCGCTGGTCGATGGCCGCCCGCAGTTGATGAACCTCAAGCAGATGCTGGAGGCGTTCGTCCGCCACCGTCGCGAAGTGGTCACCCGCCGCACCGTGTTCGAGCTGCGCAAGGCGCGCGCCCGTGCCCACGTGCTGGAAGGCCTGACCGTTGCGTTGGCCAACATCGACGAGATGATCGAACTGATCAAGACCTCGCCGAACCCGAACGAAGCCCGCGAGCGCATGCTGGCCCGCGTGTGGGAGCCGGGCCTGGTCGGTGCGATGCTGGGTGCGGCCGGTGCCGAGGCCTCCCGTCCGGAAGACCTGCCCAAGGGCGTGGGCCTGATCGAGGGCGGCTACCAGCTGACCGAGATCCAGGCCACCCAGATCCTGGAAATGCGGCTGCACCGCCTGACCGGGCTGGAGCAGGACCGCCTGACCGACGAGTACAAGCAGCTGCTGGAAGTGATCGCCGGGCTGATCCACATCCTGGAAGATCCCGACCGCCTGCTGCAGGTGATCCGCGAGGAGCTGGTCAACGTCAAGGCCGAATTCGGCGACGAACGTCGCACCGAAATCCGCCACAGCGAAGAGGACCTGGACATCCTCGACCTGATCGCGCCGGAAGACGTGGTGGTTACCGTGTCGCATGCCGGTTACGTGAAGCGGCAGCCGGTGAGCGTATACCGCGCACAGCGCCGTGGTGGCCGTGGCCGCAGCGCGGCGGCGACCAAGGAAGAGGATTTCATCGAACAGCTGTGGCTGGTCAACACGCACGACACGCTGCTGACCTTCACCAGCTCGGGCAAGGTGTTCTGGCTGCCGGTCTACCAGCTGCCCGAAGCCGGTTCCAACGCCCGCGGCCGTCCGATCATCAACTGGATCCCGCTGGAGCCGGGCGAACGCGTGCAGGCCGTGCTGCCGGTGCGCGAGTACGCCGATGGCCAGTTCGTGTTCTTCGCCACGAAGAACGGTACGGTCAAGAAGACCCCGCTGAGCGAGTTCGCCTTCCGCCTGGCCCGCGGCAAGATCGCGATCAACCTGGACGAGGGCGATGCGCTGGTCGGCGTCGGCTTGACCGACGGCGAGCGCGACATCCTGCTGTTCGCCTCCAACGGCAAGACCGTGCGCTTCGGTGAAGACAAGGTCCGCTCGATGGGCCGTACCGCCACCGGCGTGCGCGGCATCAAGATGCCGCCGGGCGAGGAAGTGGTCAGCCTGATCGTGGCCGAGAGTGCCGGTGGCAGCGAGGACGAGAACGAGGACGACAGCGGTGTCGAGGAAGCCGCTGCCAATGGCGACGCGGTGATCGACGGCGCCGACGACGCCAGCGTTCAGTACATCCTTACCGCCACCGAGAACGGCTACGGCAAGCGCACCCCGCTGCCGGACTACCCGCGCAAGGGCCGTGGTACGCAGGGCGTGATCGGCATCCAGACCACCGAGCGCAACGGCAAGCTGGTCGCCGCAGTGCTGATGGGCTCCAGCGACGAAGTCCTGCTGATCTCCGATGGTGGCACCCTGGTGCGTACGCGTGGCTCGGAAATCAGCCGCGTCGGCCGCAACACCCAGGGCGTGACCCTGATCCGCCTGTCCAAGGACGAGAAGCTGCAGGCGGTGGAGCGCATGGATGCCTCGATCGACGAGGACGAGGATGAGGTGGCAGTGCCTGCCCCGACCACGACCACGACCGATGGCGCCCCGGCGGCTTCCAGCAGCGAGGACGCCGCACAGGAGTGATCCTGCCGCAAGGTTGAGCTACGCGACGACGCCGGCCCTGTGCCGGCGTCGTCGTATCCGGATGCCGCACATACGCGCGCGCTTCACGTCGGCGGTGGGATAACGGCGCATGCTGCCCCCGGAGATCGACGATGTCCGCCACGCCGCCGTCCGCTCCTGCTCCCGTCCGCGCCTCCCGGCATCCTCTCGTTACCGTGCTGTCGCTGCTGCTGGTCCTGCTCGGCCTGGTCATCGGCGGGCTCGGCGCATGGCTGCTCAGCCTGGGCGGCTCGGCGTACTACGCCATCGCCGGGGCCGGCCTGCTGGCCAGTGGCCTCCTGTTGTTCGGCAATCGCCGCAGCGGCGCGCTGCTGTATGCGCTGGTGTTCGCCGGTACGCTGTTGTGGACCTGGTGGGAGTCGGGCAGCGACTACTGGCGCTGGGTACCGCGGCTCGGCCTGGTGACCGCGCTTGGCATCGTGCTGGCGCTGCTGGCGCCCACCCTCCACCAACCGGTTTCCAGGCGCCTGTCGCGCAGCGTGGCCGGCGTGCTGATGCTGGTGTTCGTCGCTGCCTTCGGATTGGCGTTCGCGCCGCACGGCGAAGTGGACGGGCACCAGCCGTTCCCGGAAGGCGCGGCCAGCGTCGGGCTGGAACCGACCCGCGACACCACCGGCCTGCAGCCGGCCGACCAGCCTGCCGAAGGGGACTGGCCGGCGTGGGGGCGCAGCAATGCCGCCACCCGCTATTCGCCGCTGCAGCAGATCACCCCGGCCAACGTGGCCACGCTGCAGCTGGCCTGGCAGTTCCGCACCGGCGATATGCCGAAGAAGCGCTGGGGTGCGGAAACCACGCCACTGAAGATCGGCGACCGTCTGTACCTGTGCACCGCCCGCAACCGCCTGATCGCACTGGATGCGGCCAGCGGCAAGGAAGTGTGGCGGTTCGATCCGAAGGTAAAGGACGCTTCGATTCCATACACCGCCGCCTGCCGTGGCGTGAGTTATTACGAGCAACCGGCCACGCCGATCCTCGCCGATGCCGCATTGGCCGATGCCGCTGCTGATCTGGCGTTGCCGGAACCGCCGCCCAGTGCCACCCGCAGCGCTGCACCCGGCAGTCGTCCGGCATGCTGGGCGCGCATCATCGAGGGCACGCTGGACGGGCGCATCATCGCGGTGGATGCCGACAGTGGCCGCCCCTGTGCGAATTTCGGCAACAACGGCCAGGTCGACATCACTCTGGGCATGGGCGAGGTGCCACCGGGCTATGTGTCGATCACCTCGCCACCGGCCATCGTGCGCGGGGTGATCGTCACCGGCCACCAGGTGCTGGATGGTCAGCGCCGCGACGCGCCGTCGGGCGTGATCCAGGCCTACGATGCGATCACCGGCAAGCTGCGCTGGGCGTGGGACATGGACCAGCCCGAACGCAGCGGCCTGCCGCCGCATGAGCAGACCTACACGCGCGGCACGCCGAACATGTGGACCACCGCGACCGGTGATGAGGCGCTGGGGCTGGTCTATCTGCCGCTGGGCAATTCCGCTGGCGATTACTGGAGTGGCTCACGCACGGAAAACCAGAACCGCTACGCGACGTCGCTGGTGGCGATCAATGTGGCCACGGGCAAGCCGGCCTGGCATTTCCAGGCGGTGCGCAAGGATGTGTGGGACTACGACCTGGGTTCGCAGGCCAGCCTGATCGATTATCCGACGGCGGCAGGCAAGGTGCCGGCGCTCCTGCTGCCGACCAAGCAGGGTGATCTCTACATCCTTGACCGCCGCAACGGCCAGCTGCTGACCGCCGCCGAAGAGCGCAGGGTGCCGGTCGGCGGTGTCGAACCGGAACAACGCTCACCCACGCAGCTGTTCTCGCTGTATCACACGCTGCGCCGGGAGCATGACCTGACCGAGCGCGACATGTGGGGCATCACCCCGGTCGACCAGCTGATCTGCCGCATCCAGTTCCGCAAGGCGTACTACGAAGGCTTCTACACCTCGCCGAGCAGTGATCGCCATTCCATCGAATATCCCGGCTACAACGGCGGTTCGGATTGGGGAAGTGTGTCCATCGATACGCGCCGCGGCGTGATCGTGGCCAACTACAACGACATGCCCAACTACAACCGGCTGGTGCCACGCGCCGAGGCCGACAGGCTGGGCTGGCTGCCACGCGAGAAGGTCCGGTTCGACAAGGGCGGCGCCGAAGGCGCGGGCGACCCACAGGTGGGCACGCCCTACGCCATCCAGGTAAACGCCGGTTGGCGCCTGCCGTTCACTGGTCTGCTGTGCAAGCAGCCACCCTATGGCGGCATCCGGGCCATCGACCTGCGCACCGGCAGGCTGCTGTGGGACCGTCCGTTCGGCAGTGCGCGCGGCAACGGACCATTCGGCATCCGTTCGGGCCTGCCCATCGAGATCGGCACGCCGAACAATGGCGGTTCGGTAGTCACCGCCAGCGGCGTGATCTTCATCGCCGCCGCCACCGACGACCTGCTGCGCGCCATCGACCTGAAGACCGGCAAGGAGCTGTGGCATGCCAAGCTGCCCGCGGGTGGCCAGGCCAATCCGATGGTGTACGCGCAGGGCGGGCGCCAGTACGTGGTGATCATGGCTGGCGGCCACCATTTCATGGAAACGCCGAAGGGCGATTACGTGATGGCCTACGCACTGCCGAAATAGCGCTGCCGGCCTGAGTGCGGCCTACGGGCTGTGACCGCTGGTCGCTGAAGTTGCGCTGGCGACCGGGCAGCATCCATCATCGGAACAGGACGGGGCCGGCCAACGCCCCCAGGGAAGGAAACGCATGCTGAACTCCGAACGCCTGCCGGGGCGTGCCACCCGGCTGCTGGCAGGACTGCTTCTGCTTGGCCCTTGCCTGTGGGCAAGCGCGCAGGCGTCGCCCCAGCCCGCCGCACGCAAGGTGCCCAGCGGTGCCGAACTGATCGCAGGCGATGCGCGCTCTCTGAGCCCCGCCCATGCGCCCTGCATGGCGGCCGCAGGCACCGCGCTGGACGCCCGTCGCCGTTGTGCCGACGCTGAACTCAAGGTGCACGACGATGCACTCAATGCCGCCTACAGCGCGGCGCGCTCCACACTGACCGCCAGTGATCAGCAGGTGCTGCGCGATCTGCAGCGGCAATGGCTGCACCAGCGCGACAGCCGGTGCCCGGAAGGCAGCACGGCCGTTGCCCAGCTGGATTCACAGCAGTGCCGCACGCACATGACCCTGCTGCGTGCCCGCCAGTTGCAGGGCGGCGGTGCGGCGGCGCTGGTGGCGGAAGCCAAGGCGGCCCCGGCGCCGGCGCAGGCCGCTGTGCATGCCGCCGATGCCGCGCCCGACAAGCAGGGCAGGATCGTCCTGCGGCCCGGCGAGGGCAGGCTCACACCGGCACTGCAGGTGGTCTTCCAGGTGACCGATTGCAGCGGCACCGACAACGTGACGACCTGCCAGGTGCGGAGCATGGGCGTGACCCGTGGTGGGCGCAACGTGGTGGTCACGGACGTGCAGCCGCGCCTGACCCGCGCCGGCACCGGTGCCCAGGGTGCGACCGCCGTGCTGCTGACCGTTTCGGATTTCAATGGTGATGGCGTGCCGGACCTGCAGGTGTGGCAGGACAACAGCGGTGTCTACAACGTTCCGGTGCATGCGTTCTACCTGTTCGATGCCAAGCGCAACCGCTATGTGCGTGCCAAGGCGTTGGAAGCGGCCATCGGTGGGCGCGACATCGACCATATCGACAATGGGCGGTTCGTGCTTCGCGCGAAGGTCAGCCCGTGCGAGCGCGAGGACAAGGTCATCCAGCTGCGCGGAACCGGCACTCGCACGTTGCTGCAGCGCCGCTATGACACCTGCAGGGGCGAGGTCCCGACCGAACCGGACCTGCTGAAGTAGGTCTTCCCCCGACGAATGGATGCGTTCCGGAACTGGAGAGCTGAAGGATGAGCGAAGGCTATGGAAAAGGTGGGTCGGGCTTCGGCCTGACCCGGGACCAGTCGGTCGAGATGATCGTGCGTACCTGCATCGACAACGGCATTGCCGACCATCGGCAGATTGCCTATGTGCTGGCCACGGCGCAGCACGAATCGCGTGATTTCGCCGCGCCCGAGGAAGACTGGGGCAGGAAGCAGGCGGTGGATCTGCGCTACTTCGGCGGCGAGGAGTACTTCGGCCGGGGCTTTGCCCACCTCACCCACGTCAACAACTACGAGCGGCTGGGCGAGGCGCTGGGGATCGGCCGCGAGCTGGTCGAGCATCCGGAACGGGCTGCCCAGGCAGACATCGCCACCAAGGTGCTGGTGGTGGGGATGCGCGACGGCCTGTTTGGTGCGCGGCTGTCCGACAACGTCAACGCCAACCATGCCGACTACCGGCAGGCGCGGGCCTCGGTCAATGGCGGTGAGCTGAACAACGGCAGTCCCTATCCAGACGCCATCGCCACACGGGCCACTGAATGGGAATCCCAGGTTGCCGGCCTGGTCCAGCGTGTGCAGCAACCAGGCTTCCAGATGCCGGTGCCGACCCCCCAGGCGCCCGCCGGGGCGATGGACCTGCACCGGGGTGACGCCAACCAGCACGTGCTGGAAGCGCAGCAGTACCTGCAGCGCTTGGACATCCGCAACAACGCCAATGCCGCGATCAAGCCCGACGGTGATTTCGGCGCCTCCACCGAGCAGGCCGTGCGCCGCTTCCAGACCGAGCGGGGTATCAGCCCGGCCAATGGCCGCATCGACGCTGCGCTGCTGGAACGCATGCGCAGCGACACGCTGGCGGTCGATCCGGACTTCAAGCGCCGGACGGTGACCGACCTGACCGGGCCGCTGGCCGACGGCAACCTGGGCCCCGGTGAGAAGGGCGAGCCGGTGTTCGAAATGCGCCGGCAGCTGGAGGCGTTGGGGTACCTGACCGAACCGAACCCACGTGCCGAGCGCGATGCGCGCACGTTTGATGCCGGCATGCAGGCGGCCATGCGCAACTTCCAGCAGGACTATGGCCTGCCGCTGCGCCCCGGCGGCGTCATCGACACGGATGCGCGCCGGCAGTTGAACGATGCCGCCGTCGCTCGCGAGCATGCGCCGACCACCGAGTTCGACCGCGCGGAGAACTGGCCGCCGCAGCGTCCGCCCTATACGCGGGCGGAGTTCCAGCCGGAGCAGGTGCAGGCGCGGCAGCAGGCAGCGGCGAATGCACCGGTCGCTGGTCCGGCCGCGCCGGAGCCCGCACCGCAGCCCAATGGCATGGAATCGCTGTCGCCCAGGGACGCCGCGCTGTTCGAGCGCATCCGCCAGGGGGTACCTGGCACCATCGGCGACGAGCACGTCATGCAGGCAGTGCTGGAGTCCAAGCGCAACGGCATCGATGATGCCGCGCGCGTCGACCGGGTGATGATGGCCGGAGATCGCCTGTGGGTTGCCGGGTTGATTCCTGGTGAGCGCGCCAGTGTGGATACGGCACAGCCCGCGCGCTCGATGGAGGAAACGGTGAATGATCTGGCCGGTGACAACCGGCAGCGCGAGCACCAGCTCACCCTCGAAAGCCGCCAGCATGAGAACCGCGGGCCTTCAATGGCCTGAGCCTGCGGCAGCGACGTGCCCGCAGTGGGTCCGTCGCTGCCGGCAGGGTGTTTACAGCGTCACCACCACTTTGCCGATCTGTTCGTTCGATTCCAGGTAGCGGTGGGCGTCCTGGATCTGTGCGAAGGGGAACACCTTCGCGATCTTCGGCGCCAGCGTGCCCTTGTCCAGGCCGTCGACGATGAACGCTTTGGCACGTGCCAGCGCGGCATCGTCGGAGACGATTTCCGAGTACAGGTAGCCCTTCAGCGTCAGCGACTTGCCCAGCACGTTGAACAACGGGAACGGGGTGGGTTCGCTGCTCAGCGCGCCGTATTCCAGCAGGATGCCGCCACGGGCCATTGCCTCGGTCAGCGGCACGAACTGCGGGCCACCGATCGGGTCGAACACCACGCGGGCGCCGGCACCGCCGGTGATGCGCGCCACTTCGGCTGCCAGGTCCTGTTCCTGGGTGGCGATGACATGGGCGGCACCGGCATCGAGCAAGGCCTGGCGCTTGCCCGCGCCACGGGTCACCGCAATCGGCGTGGCACCCACTGCATTGGCGATCTGGATCGCGGCCAGGCCGACGCTGCTGCTGGCAGCGGTGATGATGACGGAATCCCCGGCGGCCAGCTGCGCCTGCTCCAACAGTGCGCCCCAGGCGGTGACGTACTGCATCCACACCGCAGCCGCCGTTTCGAAGCCCAGCGCCTGCGGGTGCTTGACCACCAGTCGTGCCGGCACGTTGGCCAGCTCGCCGTAGGTGCCCCAGCGGGCGATGTCCAGCGGCGGCACCACGCTCACCGCATCGCCAGCAGTGAATCCGCTCACCGCACTGCCGACCGCCTCGACCATGCCGGCCGCTTCATAGCCCAGCCGGCTGGGGAACTGCGCCTCCTGCAGATAGGCGCCGTTGCGGAACATCACCTCGGCACGGTTCAGGCCGATGGCCTTGACCCGGATCTGGACCTCCTCGGCGGCGGGGGCGGGAACATCGATGTCGTCGATGCGCAGCACATCGGCGCTGCCATATTCGTGGATGCGGACAACCTGGCTCATGGGGGGCTCCTGGGCAAGGCCGGCGCTGGGGCCGGCGGAAAGGTGGAGGCTACTGTGCGCGTGGCCTGCCTCCAGAATAAGGGGTAATCTGGCGTTTCATTGAAAACCAATTGTTTGCAATGGACCTGATTGCTCCCCTGCGGACCTTCGTCAAAGTGGCCGAGGTCGGCTCCTTCGCCGCTGCCGCCGGCGCGCTGGGCCTGTCGCCGCAGCTGGTCGGCAAACACGTGCAGTCGCTGGAACAACACCTGGGCGTGCGCCTGCTCAACCGCACCACGCGCAAGCAGAGCCTGACCGACTTCGGCCAGGCCTATCTGGCGCGTGCGCGGGTGATCCTGGAGGAGGTGGAAGGCGCCGAGCAGCTGGCCGAAGTAGCGCGCGGGCGGCCGATGGGGCGCCTGCGCGTCAGCGCACCGGTCACCTTCGGCGTGCATGCACTGGGGCCGGCGGTGGTGGCCTACCTGCAGCAGTACCCGGACGTGCAGGTTGATCTGAACCTGTCCAACAGCCTGGTGGACATCGTCGAGGACGGCTTTGATCTGGTATTCCGCACCGGTGATCTGGCCGACAGTGGGCTGGTGGCGCGACGCCTGGGGCCGTATCCGCTGGTGCTGTGTGCATCGCCGGCGTACCTCGCATCGCGCCCGGCCATTGTCCATCCGGCCGATCTGAGTCGGCACGAGTGCCTGGGCTTCGCGCATTCGATCATCCGCACGCGCTGGAGCTTCCGCGATGCTGACGGCAGCGTGCTGAGCGTGCCGGTGTCCAGCCGCTTCATGGTCAACCAAGCCGAGCCGCTGCTGACCGCGGCAGTCGGTGGGCTGGGGTTGATCCTGCAGCCCCATGAAATGCTTGCCGCCGCGCTGGCGCGTGGTGAACTGGTGGAAGTGCTGCCGGACTACGTGCCGGTATCGACGTGGATCAACCTGGTGTACCCGCGCGACCGCCAGCTGACGCCCAAGCTGCGCAGTTTCCTGGACTTCTGCGTGGCTCGCTTCAGCGAGCAGACGATGGCACGGCGATAGCACGGCATCGGTTGGCATTCCTGTGACTGCCTGCGAAGGATCGCCCTGAGACGATTGGCCGGTTGCCGCTGCGTAGCGCGCGCTTGCTGCTGGGGCTGGCGGCATTGCTGTTCGCCGCCAACGTGATTGCGCAGCAGACGACTGCGCAGGCGCTGGCCGCGTGGGAAGCGCAGGGGCGTGCGGATGGCCTGGCGCGACCGGATATCGAATGCCAGGATTTCCTGCAGGCGATGGGCCGGAAGCCTGCGGGACTGGAATACAGCGGCTGCAGCCAGGACGACGCGTCCTGCATCAAACCCATGCAGGCCCACTACCGCGTTCCAGGTACCCAGGCAGTGAAGGTGGAAGCCTATCTGCGCGAGACCTTTGCCATGCCTGCATTGCGCTACGCCTGTTGCGGCTGGAGCAATGGCGCGCCGTACTACTGGCGCGACGGCCCGGATGCGGTGAGGTACCAGATCGGCATGGGCGTGGAATCGCTGCCGCATGAGCGGGGCGATTGGCATCGCATCGAGGCGTTCATCGTCACGGCTGAGGTGCTGCGGCAGGGTCCCTGGCATGGATGCAGCGGGCGGTTCCATGATCTAGGATGCGCCCAGGGATACCCGCAAAGGAACTGCCATGAAGGCTGTTGGATGCCTGCTGCTCTGCAAAGTACTGGCCTGTTCGGTGCTGATGACGCTTTGGGCTGTTCCGGCAGTGGGCGCCGCCTCCAGCGTGCGTGCACATCCGCATGCGCAGGACGCCATCGGTGACTGGCTTGCGGCCTTCAATGCGGGCAGCCTCGAGGGGTTGCAGGCATTCGCCGATAGATACGCGAAGAAGCAAGGCAGCGGTCCCAAGGACTATCTCGAGTTCCGCGAAAGCACAGGCCCCTTGCGCGTACTCGAATCAACCGAGAGTGCACCCGGCCAAGCGAAGCTGCTGGTGATGGGCCAGATGAACGAACGCGCGATGTGGGTGACCGCCGTCATGGACCCGGCCAATCCGTCGCACCTGATGCAGTTCCAGATCGAGGGCACTGAAACGCCGGACAAGCACAAGCCGGCACGGGTTGCATTGCCTGCCCTGATGGCCGACGTCACAGCAAAGCTGGAGGCGCTGCGGGCACAGGACGCGCTGTCGGGCGCGTTGCAGGTGGCACAGAATGGGAAGGTGCTGCTGGACTGGCGCGGTGGTGATGCCGATCGCAGCACTGGAATTGCAGTGGGCGTGGAGACGCAGTTCCGCCTTGCGTCCTCCAACAAGATGTTCACCGCCGTGGCCATCCTGCAGCTGGTGCAGGATGGCAGGCTCAGTCTCGATGACACGATCGGCAAGCACTTGCCGGACTATCCGAACAAGGCTGTCGCCAGCAGCGTGACCGTGCGCGAGTTGCTGTCACACACCAGTGGCCTGGGGGACTTCTTTGGCGATGGTTTCGAACAGTATTCCGCGTCCCTGAAGACGCTGGATGACTACGTGCAGCGGTTCGCCAGGGATGCGCCGCAGTTCACGCCCGGCAGCCAGGACAGCTACTCCAACTATGGCTTCATCGTATTGGGACGCATCATCGAGGCGGTATCGGGGCAGTCGTACTACGCATATGTGGAGGAGCACATCCTGCACCCGGTGGGCATGACCGGCACCGGCTTCGAGCCGGAAACAGCGAGCGTTCCAAAGCGTGCCGTCGCTTACACGAAGCACGATGGGCAATGGGTCCGTGAAACGAAGTCGCTGCCCTGGCGCGGCATGTCGGCCGGTGGTGGCTACAGCACAGTGGCCGATATGGTGAAATTCGCCGAGGCACTGCAAGGCGGGAAGCTGGTTTCACCTGCATTGCTGCAGCAGGCCACCACGGCGCAGAACCACAAAGGCTGGTATGGCTTTGGTTTCGTGGTTCAGGGCGAGGGCAGGGAGCATCAGTACGGCCACGAAGGCGGTGCGCCCGGATCGAACAGTGCCATCGTGGTGCTGCCGGCGCAGGGCTACGTGATCGTTGGCCTGGCCAATGTCGATCCGGATGCGATCGGTAATGTGGTCAACTACATCGCGCGAAGGTTGCCACTGTGAATGCGGCAGGTGCCGTTCATTCCGGTACCCGCACCATCTTCGTCATCAAGTGTTCCACCACACCCGCCGGGTCCGCAGTGCGGCCGACATGCGTGCTCGACATCTGCACAACCGAGCTGCGCTTGGCGGTGAGGAAATGAAAGCGGGCGCGCGCGGGCAGCTTTGCGATGGGTCCGGCGCTGGCGTCGCCACGGCAGATGGCCACGATTGCATCCAGCCATGGCTGCAGCGCGTCCTGGTCCAGCGCCGGCGCGAAGGCACGCAGGCGCTCAGGATCGATTTCGATGGCCGCCTCCAGATGGCGCGCGCCAGGGCAGGAGACGATCACCCCGACATTGATGAATTCCTCGCGTTCCACCCGCGGCACGACGCGGATGACCGCATAGTCATACGTGTGCAGCGTGGGCACGGATGGCCTCCTGCACGAACACCGCACGCACTTTCAGGCGGTGCTTGAGATAGTCGATGTAGCCCTGGCGATAGGCCTGTGGGCTGTCGAACGCCGGTTCGTCCACCAGCCAGCTGTCCGGCACCAGGCCAACGATGCGCTCGATTTCGGCATCGGTCAGGCACGCAGCCAGTTCTGCGTCCACCTCGGCAATGCGGCTGGCGAACGACAGCAGCACGTGGTCGCGGATCAGCACGAACGGCTTCTCGCAGGCATCGCCGGCGCTGGCCCAGTCGTGGTGGAAGTACATGGCCGCACCGTGGTCGATCAGGTACAGCTTGCGATGCCATACCATCAGGTTGGGGTTGCGGGTGGTGCGATCGACGTTGCTGGTGAATGCATCGAACCAGACGATGCGCGAGGCCAGCTCGGCATCCACAGGCATCGCGGCCGGGTCGTAATTGATTGCACCGGGCAGATAGTCCAGGCCCAGGTTCAGGCCCTCGCTGGCGCGGATCAGCTCCTGGATTTCCGGGTCGGGCTCGGTGCGGGCGAACTCGCGGTCCAGCTCGACGAACAGGATTTCCGGAATCGGCAGGCCCAGCGTGCGTGCCATCTCGCCGGCGATCAGCTCGGCGATCAACGCCTTCGGGCCTTGGCCGGCTCCACGGAATTTCAGCACGGCCATGCCGTCGTCGTCGGTCTCGACCACGGCGGGCAGGGAGCCGCCTTCCCGTAACGGGGTGATGTAGCGGAGGGCATGTACGGTGCGCATGGACGCATTCTAGCGTCCTGCCAGGGCAGGCGTGCCGCAGCAGAGCGGGGCGCCAGCTTAATGAACGGGTACCGCGCGAACCGCTTGTTGCAGGTCGCCTGCAATCTTCACTTGTTCCTTCCGCGTGGAGTGGCAGCATTCGTTCCAACGGAGCAACGCACCCGCGTGTGACCTTCAACAGGAGGCGCTCATGCCACTACAGTGCAGCTGTCACGCTTCACCGTGTATGCAACGCAACGCGTGGTGTTGATCTTGACCTGACACGGTCACGCCATCGGCGCAGATGGCCATCCGCCGCAGTTCCAGCCAAGTTCCAGACACCTTTCACCCATCGCACCCCCGCGTTGCCCGGTCGGGCCTGCGATCCAGCTACTTGCGCCCCGAGAGAGATTCCTGCGTTGCCGTCGACGCTGGCAGCGTGGGACCGCCGAACCCACGCTATCCCCACAGGCTTTGGAGGTGCACCGATGAACGACGAATTCAATGCCATGCTGCCCCCACTGGACGATGCCAAGGCCGAGGAAATGATCGGCAAGGTCGTGCTGGTGGGTGTCACCCGCTATGGTGGCGACGGCCAAGTGCAGGGTCTGGAGCAGTACGCGGGCACCGTGCTGCGCATCAGCGCCGACGAAGGCGTGGTGCTGGCCGACGAAGACGATGGTCATGAGCGCTACCTGCCGCCCATGCTCGACCAGTACCAGCGGGCCGAGCCAGGCGAATACCGCATGCGGAACAGTGGCATGATCGTGGTCGACCCCGATTACCTGACCGCCTGGGACCTGCACGCCCAGCAGTGACGACAGACCACGCCTGGCAGATGCCGGTCCATCGCCGGCCTCTCCGGGCGTGTCCCACTTTGCCCCATCCGGCCTCTAGCCCTTCCGGCCCATTCATCCCATCCCCTGCGGTGCTAGATTCGGGTCCATGCCCGATTCCGGGTACCCATTCACACCCAGGGGATAAGGATGCTGATCCGTCGAACCTCTCTGGCGGCGGCTGTTGCCGTTGCCACCGTCGGCCTGTTGGCCGCTGGCCCGGCCTTGGCCGACTACGCCAAGCCGCCGGAACACCTGCTCAAGGTGCTGAAGGCACCGCCACCGCCGGCGCCGAACGTGGCCCCGGGCGGCCAGCGCCTGCTGCTGACCACCGCGCAGACCTACCCCTCGATCAGCCGCGTGGCCCAGCCCTACCTGAAGCTGGCCGGCGTGCGGCTGGAGCCGAAGAACCGCAGCCGCCATGACACCCCGGGTGGCTACGGCATTCCGGCCTGCGTGGCCGACTTCACCCTGGTCGACATCGGCAGTGGCAAGGAGACCAAGGTCAACCTGCCGCAGGGCTGTGCCACCGGCGCGCTGTGGTCGGCCGATGGCAGCCATTTCGCCTTCCAGAATGCGGTCGATACCAGCGTGCAGCTGTGGGTGGGCGATGCGGCCACCGGGCAGGTGAAGCAGGTGCCGAACGTGCAGCTGAACCCGATCTTCGGCTACACCGTGCAGTGGCTGGGCGGCAGCCAGAATCTGCTGGTGAAACTGGTACCGGCCAACCAGGGCCCGGCACCTTCCAACGGCGGCGTACCGACCGGCCCGGATGCACAGGAGTCGCTGGGCAGCAGTGGCGAGAGCAGCACCTATGAGGCCCGCGACACGCTGACCAGCGTGCACGACGAAAAGCTGTTCGCTTACTACGGTGCCTCGCAGTTGGCCGTGGTAGATACCGCCGCAGGCAGCGTGCGCCCGGTCGGGCAGCCGGCACTGTTCAACGAAGTCAGCGCCGCGCCCGATGGCGTGCACGTGCTGACTGAATCGATCAAGGCACCGTATTCGCACGCGGTGACCTACCAGCGTTTCGCCAACGACGTGGCCGTGCTGGATATCAGCAGTGGCCGCAGCACGCCGATCGCCAGCCTCCCGCTGGCCGACCGCGTGCCGGTGCACGGCGTGCCGGAAGGCCCGCGCGGTTTCGACTGGCGCGCCACCGATCCGGCTACCCTGGTCTACGCCGAAGCGCTGGACAAGGGCGACTGGAAGGTCAACGTGCCGCATCGCGATCGCGTGCTGATGCTGAAGGCGCCGTTCAACGGCAAGCCGACCGAAATCACCCGCACCGCGCAGCGCTTCGAAGGCTTCGCGTGGACCGCCGATCCGGCCGTGGCCTTCCAGTACGAGAACGACGAGAATCGTCACTGGATGCAGACCCGCATCGTGGATGTGGACCAGCCGAAGAAGGAAGGCCGCCTGCTGTGGGACATGTCCAGCGATGAGCTGTACGGCAACCCTGGCAATCTGGTCTTCACCCGCCTGCCGAATGGCGCGCAGGTGGTGCGCCGTGAGGGCAACCATGTGTTCCTCAGCGGCCGCGGTGCCTCGCCGCAGGGCGACCGTCCGTTCCTCGACCGCCTCGACCTGGCCACGTTGAAGAGCGAGCGCCTGTTCCGCAGCAGTGCAGACGCCTACGAACAGTTCCTCGGTTTCAGCAACACGCCGGGCCGCTACCTGACCTGGCATCAGTCGGTGATCGATCCGCCGAATGCCTTCGTCCGCCAGCAGGGTGAGGCGGTGGCTGATGCGAAGGCCGGCGAGGCGCAGTTCGCGTCCACCGCGACCGCACTGACCAAGCTGGTCGACCCGACACCGGAAGTGCGCCAGATCAAGAAGCAGCTGGTGACCTACAAGCGCGCCGACGGCGTGGACCTGTCGTTCACCCTGTACACGCCGCCGGGCTACAAGGAAGGCCAGCGCGTGCCGGCGATCCTGTACGCCTATCCGGCCGACTTCGCCAACGCCGCGCAGGCGGGGCAGGTGTCCGGTTCGCAGCAGACCTTCACCCGCCTGCAGCCGTACCGCCTGATGCTGCTGGCCGGCTACGCGATCATCGACAACGCCTCGTTCCCGATCGTGGGCGATCCGAAGAACGCCTACGACACCTACCTGGAGCAGCTGGAAGCCGACGCCAAGGCGGCGGTGGACAAGGCCGTGGACATGGGCGTGGTTGACCGCAACCGCATCGGCGTGACCGGCCACAGCCACGGCGGCCTGATGACCGCCAACCTGATCGCGCACACCAAGCTGTTCAAGGCCGGTGTGGCGACCAGCGGTTCGTACAACAAGACCTTTACCCCGTTCGGCTTCCAGAACGAGCGTCGCTCGGTGTGGCAGGCGCAGGACGTGTACCTGAAGGCCTCGCCGTTCTTCTATGCCGACAAGATCAAGCTGCCGCTGCTGCTGGTCCACGGCGAGGACGACGCCAACCCGGGCACCGAGCCGTTCCAGTCGCGCAAGCTGTACCAGGCGATCCGCGGCAACGGCGGCACCACCCGGCTGGTGATGCTGCCGAACGAGCCGCACTGGTACACCGCGTTGGAATCGAACGAACAGTTGGTGGCGGAAATGCTGAACTGGTTCGATACCTACGTGAAGAACGCCAAGTGAAGGAACAGGAAGGCCGCCTCAGAGCGGCCTTCCTGCATTCTGTAGAGCCGAGCCCATGCTCGGCTGCCGTTCGTCGGAACCCCAGAGGCAAGGCAGCTCCATGAAGACTTGGTTGTTGGGACTGACAGCGGTGTGCGCATCGTCTGCGGCGATGGCGGCACAGCCACAGATGAGCGTCGATGTGAGATACGACTGGTACGGCTGGGGCTCGGTATCGGAGCACTGGGTGATCCGGCGCGATGCCTATGGCCTGACCACCCGCGTGCAGGTGGTGGAGAGGCCCGACGGCAAGGCGCGATTGCCGGAGCTGCTGCCGTTTGGCGCCATGGCGGCGCTCGACACCGCGCTGCAGACCGCCCCGCTGACCAGGGCGGCCGCGGTGCAGCGGATCGCTTCGCGGCTGGATCGCGCCGAAATACTGTCCCTGGACCCGGGGCTGCACAGCTTGGACACGGATGCCTGCTCGTTCGCACAGCAGCGCGCGTGGGCGCGCAAGGCGCTGTCCGGACGGAGCCTGCAGTCGCGTGTCGACCGGCATTTCTCCGGGCTCTGGACCGATGATGTGCCGATGATGACGGTTGTCGTGAGCCGGCCGGGGCGTCCGGATGTGGTGCTGGTGTCGACCTCACAGAAGGTAATGATGCTGCCCTGGAAACGCCTGCCCTCGGTGGTTTTCGAGCAGCAGGACCTGGACAACGCGCAGGAGCAGTGGCACCCGGAACTGAGCGAAGCGGTGATTGCCCTGCTGCCGGAAGGGGAAGACTCACGCAGGCGTTTCCAGACGCGCTGGTTGCATGACCGGCTGCGCAGGGATCTCGCGATGGAGTCGCTGGACTGTGGCGCCAGGGGCAGGGAATCCGCCATGTGATCAATTGCGCATGTCCTGAAATCAACCGTGGAGACACGGTAACGGCGTGTTACCGGCACATTCGCACGCCACGCAAATGATCTAGGCTGAACCTGATAGCTCGTTTCAGGTCACTGCGATGAAAGCCATTCTCCTTGCTGCAACGTTGTCGTTGGCCCTGGTTTCAACCGCCCATGCCCAGTCGTTTCCTGCTGAGCTGACGCAATTGGGCATCATCGCCGGCATGCCCTATGCCAAGGCCAAGCGCCTGCTGGATGCGGCAGGCTGGCAGGCGAGTCCGGCACAGGGCGCCCCCGAGTCACTTGAGGGCTTTCCGGAAGTCGGATGCCAGAAGGGCGGAAAGCAGTGCGCGACAATCTTCGAGAAGGGCGGGCAGCAGATCGCGGTGCAGCTGGGCACTACCTTGGCAGGGCAGCCGTTCGTGCAGGGCGCTGATTGAGCGTCTGCCACTCTCACGCCAGCGGTAGGCGATCCTGCGCGCGTGACAGCCGGTCATGCAGGTCACGCACATGCTCGGCCTTGGCATGCACCCGGGTGGTATCACCGAAGCTGCGCAGGTAGGCGCAGGCGGCGAAGCCGGCACTCTTCTTTTCGTAATCGGCAATCCAGGCCAACCGGTCCGGGTTGTTGGCCTGTTCGGCTGACCACGCAGCCACCGGTGGCCTGATGCGATAACGCAGGCCGACGCGCCACGGCTTCGGTGTCAGTCGGGCACGGAAGCAATGCTGCAGCCGGCACATGCGCGCGTACAGGGTGTCGGTGCCCAGTGCCTTGAAGAATGACTGGAGCTGCTCGTCCTCGGGTGAGAACGTGGCATGCATCGCCAGCACGCGCAGCCCCGCCGGGGTGCGGTAGACGCGCAGATGCCAATCGGGATGCTGCTCGCTGAAGGCGTCCACGCGCTTCAGCGCAAGCCCTTCAGCACCGCCGGCAGCGGCCAGGCGCTGCTTCCGCCGCATCAGCAGTGCCGCGTTGACCAGCAGCACTGCCGCCACGCCCAGTACCAGGCCCACCAGCCAATGCCAGAGCACGGTGCCGATGACGGCGCCGGCAAGCAGTACGACCGCCGCGACGATGGCCGGTATCACGCATCCAGCCGGTGGCTGCGCATGGTCGATGTCGGCGAACAGCACGTCGGGGCTGTTGAGGCACAGCGCGCCATAGCTGTTGCGGGTGATGATGACATCGCCATCGCGCTGTACGATCTGCTCGCGGATCGGCACGCCCTCCACACCGTAGTTGCTGCGCACTTCGCGACGCGGCAGCACCTGCCCGGCGATGATGGCGTTGAGGGCTTCATGGGCACGTGCGTCGGCGTGGGCCTGGGCTTGGGCAGGCCCCTCGTCGGACCAGCCGAAGCGGCGCACGACCATCGGCCGGCCACGGAAACGGGCCTGCAGGCGGGCTTCGGCCCAGTACGCGGGAACGATCATCATCGTGCGGTGCTCCATCATCCATGGCAGGTGCCTGAGTGAGTCTGGCACAGCCCCGAAGGGCCTGCATGTGCCCGCTGCGGTGGCCGGGGCGGAGTGGTAGATTGCGCGCTTCGCATGCACTCCACCAAGGACGGAGCGATGTCCAGTTTCCTGCGTTGCCTGCTTGCCCTGGCCTGTGCCGGGGCGGTCGGCGTGGCGTCGGCGGGAACCCCGCCGGGGCCGCAGATCCTCACCACCGATGCCAGCCGCTTCTACGCGCTCTACGACAGCACCGGCGGCAAGCCCAGCATCGCCCAGCTGGCCGGTTACTTGGCCGAAGGCAGTCCGGGCCTGGGTGAACTGGCGAAGGCGCGCCGGGTCACGCCCGAGCGTATGGCCGAGGCCATTGCCAGCCAGCCCGGGGTGTATGCGCAGGGACGCGGTTGCCTTGCAGAGCTGCCGGCGGTGAAGCAGCGCCTGGTGCAGGTGTTCGGCAACCTGCAGGCGATCTATCCGCAGGCCGCGTTTCCGCCGGTGACCATCGCGGTCGGCCGCGGCCGACCGGTCGGGTTGACCTCCAAGAGCGGGGTGATCATCGGCCTGGAAGCGCTGTGCGCAGCCGATTTCATGAATCCCAATGTGCAGGACCGCTTCGTGCACGTGATCGCGCACGAGTACGTGCACATCCAGCAGACCGGCCTGACCGACGTCGAGCCGGGCGACCCGCATGCGACGGTGCTGCGTGTTTCACTGGGCGAAGGCATCGCCGAGTTCATCGGCGAGCTGATTTCCGGCAATGTCGGCAACGGTCGCCACGCGGCCTGGACCCGTGGCCGGGAAGTACATATCGAAAGCGCCTTCGCACTGGATGTGGACAGCACCGATCTGTCGCCGTGGCTGTACAACTACAGGCCCGGTTCGCAGGAACCCTATGATCTGGGCTACTGGGTGGGCTATCGCATCGCCAAGGCCTATTACCTGCAGGCCGAGGACAAGCGTGACGCGGTGCGTGCGCTGATCCAGCAGGACAACCCGAAGGCGATCCTGGCCGCCAGTGGCTGGACGCCAGGCATGTGGATGCCGGCCAAGGTGACCGGCGTGGCGGCGCGGTCGGCGGCACGCTGAGCGCGGGGCCGCGCGCTAGACTGGCGCAGACATTCAACGGAGAGACCCCATGCGTTCCTTGTCCGCTGGCCTGGCCGCGGTTGCCCTCGGTAGCGCGATGAGCGCCCATGGAATGGCGGCCGACGTGCCCGCCGTCAACCCGTTGTTGGTGGAACCTGTCGAGCGACTGCGCCCGGACGAGGTGCGCTTCATGCAGCAGCGCCTGGCCGATTGGCCGGAACTGCAGCGTTACCGCGATGCCAACGCGCGACTGCCTGCCGCCGTACCGGGGCAACCACGCGTGGTGCTCTTCGGTGACTCGATCACCGAAGGCTGGGGCAGGGAGGGCAGCGCGACGTTCTTTCCCGGCAAGGGTTGGCTCAATCGCGGGATCAGCGGCCAGACCACGGCGCAGATGCTGGTGCGTTTCCCGCAGGACGTGCTGGCACTCAAGCCGCGGGTGGTGGTGATCCTGGCTGGCACCAACGACATCGCCGGCAACACCGGCCCGTCCACGCAGGCGATGATCGAAGACAACCTGCACGCGATGGTGGACCTGGCTCGTGCACATGGCATTGCCGTGGTGCTGGCATCGGTGCTGCCGGTCAGCGATTACCCGTGGTTGCCGGGCACGGCACCTGCGCCCAAGGTGCGCGCATTGAACGCGGCATTGAAGCGCTATGCCGATGCGAAGCAGCTGGTCTATCTGGACTACTACACGCCGATGGCCAATGCCGCCGGAGGGCTGGATCCGCAGCTGGCCGACGACGGCGTGCATCCCACCGCGAAGGGCTATGCGGTGATGGCGCCGTTGGCCGAGGCGGCGGTCAAGCGCGCAATGGCGCTGGAGTAGGCACAGTACCCGCACTGCACAGGATCCAGCCCGCCAAGGTACAGTGGCGCCGAAGCTGGCCACGCCGCGTGGCCGCCAGGGACGATGGGGTGGGTGATGCGGAAGGGAATCCAGGGATGGCTTTGCCGCAGTGGCGCAACGATGGCCTTGCTGCTGGCCGCCGTGCCGGCGTCCAGTGCAGACACGGCGGTGCCTTCGCCGCTGACGCGTGAACCGGTGGGCGGCGTTTCGTTGGCCGAATGGACCGCCCGCTGGTGGCGCTGGGCCGACGCCCAGGGCGGCGCGCCCTATCTCGACCCGGATGGCCGTGTGTGTGATCTGGGCCAGGAAGGCCCGGTCTGGAACCTGGCCGGCACCAATGGCCGTTTCCGGCCACATCGCGAATGCGTGGTGCCGGCTGGCAAGTACCTGTTGCTGCCGATCATCAACATGGCGCACTACCAGGTGGATGAGGCTGTGTCCTGCAAGGAGCTGCAGGCGGGGGCGGCGGTCAACAACGATTACCTGATCAGCGCGGTGGTGCTGCTGGACGGCCAACCGCTGGGCGACATGCGCAGGCATCGGGTCCGCAGTGAAGGCTGCTTCCGCATGGATGCCGGCGACGAACACTCTCGGCTGGCCGCCGCCGACGGCTATTGGGTAATGCTCAAGCCGTTGCCGCCGGGCCGGCATACCCTCAGCGTGGGTGCCAACTACGGCGTGCCGGATGGCGGCGCATACAGCCGCATGCGGCAGTCCTTCGAGTACGTGCTGCACGTGGGAGGGCGCACCCAGGTCGTGTCGCGCGAACCGCACGCGGTGCCGGTGGCGGCCCCCTGAAGCTCAGGCGTCGTCCTGCTTCAACGCCGCATCGGCGGCCAGCAACGCTTCGGCGGCCGCACTGAGCGGCGGCGACGGCGGGGCGACCACGCCGATCGCTTCCATCATCTTCGGCATGCCCAGGAACTGCCGCGCACGCCGGTCGTAGATGCCGGTGACCAGCAGCGCGCGCGTGGCGATCTTCTGCTCGGCGCCGATCAGCACGCGCTGCTCCATGATGCCGCGCGAGCCGACCCAGCCCACCAGGCGCGTTTCCAGGGTGAAGCGCTGGAACGGCTTCAGCTCGCGACGGAACTGGATGGTGCCGGCGCCTACGATGGGCGCCCACTTCTCGCGCAGCGCCACCCGGCCCAGGCCCATGCGCAGGATCAGGTCCAGCCGGCCCAGGTCGAAGATGTTCCAGTAGCGACCGTTGGTCATGTGCAGGTTGCTGTCCAGATCGTTGGGCAGCACCCGGAACTGCAGGCGCGAGACCCCGAACGGGGCCTCCAGCTTCGGCCGGAACAGGCTGTACAGCAGCAGGTGGAGCAGGCGGAACCAGAGATTCATGGTTATGACGACTGTTATAGAATCGCCGGTACGCTAATCTATGACGACTGTCTTAGCAAGGAGCCCGCCGTGAGCCCGCGTCCCTCTGATGCGCCACAACGCGTGATTGATGCTGCGGCACAGATGCTGGCGCGCGTGGGTCTCAATGCCACCAGCATCCGTGAGGTGACCAAGCTGGCCGAGGCACCGCTGGGCTCCACCTATCACCACTTTCCCGGCGGCAAGCAGGAGTTGCTGGCGCGCGCCACCCACATGGCTGGCGACAAGGTAGAAGCGCTGCTGGTGGAGCTGCTGAAGGGGGGGGCGGTGCAGGGCCTGCAGCAGTTCCTGGCGATGTGGCGTGAGCGCTTGCTGCGTTCCGGGTTCCGCGCGGGCTGTCCGGTGCTGGCCGCGGCAGTGGAAGAGCCGGTGGAGGCCGTGCCCAGCCAGCCACGTGTTGCTGCTGCCGAAGTGTTCGCGCGCTGGCAGGGGCACCTCGCCTCGGCGTTCGTCGCTGAAGGGCGCGCCCCCGCAGCGGCGGGCGAGCTGGCCAGCCTGGTGATTGCCAGCGTGGAAGGCGCAGTGGCGATGTGCCGCGCACTGCAGGACATCGCCCCGTTCGACCAGGTGGCCGCGCAGTTGCTGAAGGCGGCCGCGCGTCCTTGATCCGGCTATCCGCGTGCGGAAGACGCGCAGCAGGTCATCGGAAGATCATCAGATAGCCCCAGCCGAGCCCGATGGGCAGGAAGGCAGCGATGGCCGACGCGCCCAACCAACGCAGGTAGCTGCGGGAGGCGGGGGATCCCTGCCGCTTGAGGGCCCAGGCATGCGTCGGGAGCACCAGCAACGCCTGCACCGCAAAGGTGGCCACGGCGGCAAGCCATGCCACCAGGACGCCGAGGCAGCCATCGCTGATGCAGAGGCTACCAAACCACGAACCCCAACCGGCGAGGCCAATCATTGGAACGAACATCACGAGGGCGGTGGAGCGGGTGAGCTGGGAGACGTGCATGCCGTAGAGCATACTTTTTCGTAGCGGAAAGTCATGATCCAGCCGCCGGCGCGCGGGTACAAGGCCGGCGCCAGTGCGGCCTGTGGGTGATGGACCCACGGCCCCATCGCGCTGGAATCCGTCCACCACCGCCTACGCGTGCCCGGCAAGGATGTCCGCATGCAGCATCAGGTTCCCGAAGTCCCTGGCCGCGCTGCCTCCGGCCCCCGGCGGCGGAATGAAGCGCTCACGCCATTTTTCACGCGGTCCACTGAAATTGCCCGTAAACCACGGCAGCGAAGTCGTGCGTGCGCGCCAGCACCTGCAGCAGCGGGGTTGGCCACGCCTGCAGATGGCCCTGATCGTCGCCCTGACCGGTGCGGCCGGATTCCTTGCCTCGTACCTGCTGCGCCTGGCCGGCATCGACGCGATGTTGCTTCGCTACCCGATGGCCGTGTTGCTGGCCTATGGCGTGTTCCTGCTGCTGGTGTGGATCTGGATCCGCTGGCGCTGGGCAACGTACTGGAGGGACTGTCGCCGGATGTGGGCGGTGGCAGCCCATCGCCTCGCATGCAGGGCATGCAGGAACAGGGATGGTGGCGGGTATGCGTGTCGCATACGATCTGGCCGCTGCTCGGCCTGCTGCTGTTTTTCGCCGTACTGGGCTGGCTCGCGCAGGAATGCGTGCCGGGTGCGAGCCATCTGCTGCAGGTCATCCAGGGGGGGGGAGTGCGGTTGGCTCCTTCATATCGCCTGGACCCGCCCCGTTTTCAGCTGCACTGAACAGTAGGCTATGATCGCGGTCGGCCGGGATTCGTGTCCCGGCGGTGTCACCTATCGGGAGCTTGTCGTACTGCATCTGAAACAGGGGCGCTGGATGGCCGGACGCCCACTGGGACACACAACCACTGACGAGGAAGAGCGCATGGATGTCGCTGCACGCAGGAACAGGACGTTGTTTCGTTGGATCATGGTGACGCTGCTGGCGGCGTTGTTGCCGTTTGCAGCACTGGCGCAGCCCGCAGCCGGGCAGGCCGATGGCGCCGAAGCCGCCACCGCCGCGGAAGAGGCGCAGTGCCGCGCCTGTACCTATGAGCGCATTGGAACCAAGGTCGATATCGGCCTGGTGGCACTGGTGTCGCTGCTGGTGGTGGGCCTGCTGACCGCGGCGTCGCGGGAATGGGGCACTACCTCGCAGCGCTGGACCTGCCGCACGCTGGCCCTGCTGCTGGTGGGTGTCGGTCTGGCGTTGCTGTGGTGGGCTGGCAGCGTCGTCTACCTGGGCTACAACCCGTGGCAGGAAATGGCCGCCCCCGCCGATGGCTCGCTCACCTCGACACTGCTCAGTACCTCGCCGAAGTGGTTGGCGGCACTGGTGCTGATCGGCTTGGCGCCTTCCATCTGGAAGCGCAGCGAGCGCCTGCCGGCCTGGCGTATCGGCTGACACTGGAACGGCGGCGCCGGATCACACCCGGCGCCGCCTGCGGTCATCAGTCAAACCGCAAACGCACACCAGCGTAGATGCCACGGCCTTCGCCCGGCGTCGAGCGGGCAATATCCCTGCCTACGTCGTCGTAGCCCGGCGTGACCGTGGCGGTGTAGTGGCGGTTGCCGAGGTTGCGCATCTCCGCCCAGGCCTGCCAGCGGCCACCGGGTGCGTCGTAGCCGATGCGGCTGCCGAAGATCACGTGGCTGTCGGCCCAGTAGCTGTTGGCGTAGTCGACGGCGATGCGCGAGGCGTATTCGGTATTGAGCGCGGCGTACAGGCCGGATGCGTGATCGAAGCGCAGCTCGGCCTGGTAGGCGTGGCGCGGCAGGCCGGGCAGGCGGTTGCTGCCGAAACGCGCGTCGTGGCGGTAGCGGAAATCGCTGAAGGTATAGGCCTGGCGAAGCGACAGCCGGCCCGGTGCAGCCCGCCACAGCGTGCTGTCCAATCCGGCCTCGATGCCGCGGTGAACGGTGGGGCTGGCGTTGTTCTCGGCGATGAACAGGTTCGGCACCGGTTGCAGTTCAACGCTCAGCAGTTCGTGGTTCACGTGCGCGTAGTAGCCGGTCAGTTCCCAGCGGCCCAGCGCCGCGTCACCGCGCGCGCCCAGTTCCAGCGTGGTGGCGGTCTGGTTCTGCATCGGCACCGGCGCGCGCTGGCGGCCGGTAGACGGGCCATTGCCTGGCCCGAAGTACTGGTTCGAGCCCCAGATCATCGACCACGGGTGCGGCGCCTCCACCGAGCGGCTGAGGTTGCCGAACCACTGGGTCCGGGCGCTGTGCTGCCAGGTGAAGCCCAGTCGCGGCGCGTAGTCCCAGTCGTGGTCGCGCAGGCGGCCACCGCTGCTCGGCCAGGTCACCTGCACATCGCGACGGGTGTTGATCAGTGCCAGCCCGGTCTGCATGCGCAGGCGGTCATTGAAGGTGAGGGTGTTGCCGACGTGCAGCGTGCTGTCGGTGCCGTGGTGCCGGAAGTCACGCGTGCGCGTGCCGGCGGCATAGCCGTTGCTGGCAAAGCGCAGCGACTCGCGCACATCGGCGTCCAGATCGTGGGTGACGCGCAGGCCGACCGTGGTTTCGCTGTCCAGGCCGAACAGCCGGTGGCGGCGGCGGTAGTCCAGCGTGGCGTTGAGGTTGGCGTAGTCCAGCTGCTGCCGGTACAGGCTCTCGTTCAAGTCCATCGGGTACTTGTGATAGACCAGCCCGGCCTGCAACGAGGAGTCTTCATCGATCTGCAGCGTGGTGACGTTGCCCACCCAGGTGCTGCCCGGCTGCGGGCGACGCGCATCGATGGCCAGGTTGGCCGCATTCGCGGCACGCGGATCGTTACGGATCTGATCGCGGGTCAGGCGACCGGGCGTTTCATGATTGGTTTCGCGGTAGCGCACGAAGAAACGAGTCTGCAGGTCGGGCGTGATCTGCCAGCCGATGTTGGCCATCGCGCCCTTGCCGTCGCCGCGCGCATGACGCTGGTAACCGTCGAATTCGGTATCGGTGTAGGCCAGGAAGTAGTCGACATCACCACTGACGCCGCCCCAGCTGATGCCGCGCTTCTGGTAGCCACGGCTGCCGGCTTCGTAGTGCAGCTGCACGCCCGCCGAATCACGACCGCTGCGGCTGACGTAGTCGATGGCACCGCCCAGCGCCAACGCACCGCGCTCGAAGCCGTTGGCGCCCCGCAGGACTTCCACGCGCGACAGCCACAGCGGTTCCAGCAGCTCGTAGGGCGTGCCGCCCGGGCCGGTCAGTGGCAGGCCGTCGATCGACACCGCAATGCCCGAGGCGTGCGCGCCCGGGCCCCGGTTGATGCCCGAGCCACGGATCGAGATCTTGGTGCCCTCATTACCCGGCGACTGCGCGCTGATACCCGGCTGGTAGGCCAACACATCGGCGCTGGTGGATAGTCGGCTGTCGGCCTTGGCCACGTCGATGACGTTGCTGGCGCCGGGGATGCGCTTCAGGGCCTCGCGCGCCTGCGCGCTGGCATCGGCGGCAGCGGTGACCTGCACGGCATCGAGGGTGGTGGCCTGCGGGGCGGCGGCGGCGGTGGAAGCCAGGGCGAGGGAAACAGCCAGGAACAGCAGCGACGGGTGAGGGCGGTACGACGGAAGCGACATGCGGGAATGCTGTAAACCACGAAAGTGGCGCGCAAGTTAACAGGTCGACAGCGCCGCGTCACCCGCCGGCGGCGTATGGCCGCCCGCCGTGTTCCTGTAGAGCCGAGCCCACGCTCGGCTAATCGCGCGAAGCGCGGGTTGTCTGCCATCGCGGCGAAGATCAGCCGAGCACGGGCTCGGCGCTACAGCAGGGTTTATGGCGAGGGCTTCGCCAGCTTCTTGGCCTTCGCGTACAGCCGATCAGCCGCTTCCCTCTCCCCCAATGCAGCGTGGCACTCGGCCAGGCTGTCCCACGTGTTGGCGGACTGCGGATACAGCTCGGTGTTCAGCGCGAACACCTTCAGCGCCTTGCGTGCACCGAGGCTTTCGCGGATGGCATAGCCATCACCGTTGATCGCACGCTCCAGTTCGCCGGTGGGAACGCCATTGCTGTCGCGCAGCCAGCTACGCATCTGCGGTTTCGCATCGGTGCTGTCATCCAGCGCATAGCCGATCAGCCGCTCGGACAACACCGCATGCGGAAACTCCCCGGGCGCAACCACCGCCATCGTGCTCTCCACCAGCGTGCTGGACCAGACATTGCGGGCGCTGCCATTGGTCAGGTACACGAACACCCAGTAGCCGCTGGCCAGCGTGCCCTTGTAGGCCAATCGCGCACGTACACGGGTGCCACCATCGTGGCCGACCTGGGTGTAGCCGTCGCTGCGGGTGGTGTCCCAGCCGGTGGAGAAGAAGTTGCTGCCGCCACCGCTCAGCTTCTGCGGCTGCCAGAGTTTTTCCAGGGTCGCCGTGCGCACCAGCTTGCCGGTCGCCAGCGCCTGCAGGAAACGGTTCATGTCGCCCACGGTGGTCTGCAGGTCGGCATGCCCCCAGCCGTAGTTGGGCCAGGGATCTTCATTGGCCGGTTGCAACGCGCCATCCTTGCCGATGTACGGCACCGCCGCGCTCTCGACCGGCACGTTGGCGATGCCCCATGACGTGCTGGTCATCTTCAATGGCTGCAGGATGCGTTCGCGCGCGATGGCCGGGTAGGGCGTGCGGTAGTGTGCTTCCAGCAGCGCTGTCAGTACCAGGTAGTTGGCCTGGGTGTACTGCATGCGGCTGCCGGTGGCGAACTGCATCGGTGCCGCGCCGGCGACTTTCAGCGCAGCGGCAAGGTCAGGCGCTACACCGGGGTAGCCCTTGCTCACCCAGCGGTTATCCACCCGGTCGTAGTACTCGCCGATGCCGGAGCTGTGGTTGAGGAAATCACGCACGTGGATCGCCTGCCATGCAATCGGCAGGCCCGGCACGTAGCGGCTGGCCGGCGCATCCAGATCCACCTTGCCCTGATCGACCAGTTGCATCACCAGCGTGCTGGTCAGCAGCTTGGCCATCGACTGCGCGGCGAAGATGGTCTCGACGGTGGCAGGGGCATGGGCAGCGGGATCACGTTCACCGCTGGCGCCCTGGTAGAGCACCTGGCCGTTGTGTGTGACCAGTACCGCCTGGCCGGCAATGCCGTAGCGCTCGCGGTTGCTCTGCAGTTGGGCGTCGAGCTGAGTGGAGAGAGTGGTGGGGACGTCACGCGCCGAAGCGGGCGGGATCGCAAACAGCGTGCAGAGCAGTGCGGCAGCGAGCGTGCGGTACATCGCGGTGATCCATCAGCGGTGATGGCGCATGTTGGTCACGACCGACGAGCGGGTCAAGGCCGCCGATTCCCGCATCGGGGAGAGCCGGCCAGCGGCCGGCACTACCACACGTTTCGGTAGTGCCGGCCGCTGGCCGGTACCTCCGTGATCAGCCGAGGATTCCCGGCAGATCCAGTCCCTTTTCCTTCGCGCAGTCGATCGCGATGCCATACCCCGCATCGGCATGGCGCATCACGCCAGTGGCCGGGTCGTTCCACAGCACGCGGCCAATCCGCTTCGCCGCCGCTTCGGTGCCATCACAGACAATCACCATGCCGGCGTGCTGCGAGAAGCCCATGCCCACGCCGCCACCGTGGTGCAGCGACACCCAGGTCGCGCCGCTGGCGGTGTTGAGCAGGGCGTTCAGCAGCGGCCAGTCGGACACCGCATCGGAGCCGTCGGCCATCGCTTCGGTTTCGCGGTTCGGCGAGGCGACGCTGCCGCTGTCCAGATGGTCACGACCGATCACCACCGGTGCCTTCAGTTCGCCGTTGGCCACCATTTCATTGAAGGCCAGGCCGAGGCGATCACGATCACCCAGGCCGACCCAGCAGATGCGTGCCGGCAGGCCCTGGAACTTGATCTTCTCGGCGGCCATGTCCAGCCAGCGGTGCAGGTGCGGGTTGTCCGGAATCAGTTCCTTCACCTTTGCATCGGTCTTGGCGATGTCTTCCGGATCACCGCTCAGTGCGGCCCAGCGGAACGGGCCGATGCCGCGGCAGAACAGTGGACGGATATAGGCCGGCACGAAACCCGGGAAATCGAAGGCATTGGACACGCCTTCTTCCAGTGCCATCTGCCGCAGGTTGTTGCCGTAGTCCACGGTCGGCACGCCCAGCGCATGGAAGCCGAGCATGGCGCGGATGTGGTTGGCCATCGATGCACGCGCGGCCTTCTCCACTTCCTTGGGGGCGGAAGCGCGCTTCTCATCCCACTGTTCGACCGTCCAGCCCTGCGGCAGGTAGCCGTTCACCGGGTCGTGCGCGGAGGTCTGGTCGGTCAGCAGGTCCGGCTTCACGCCGCGCTTGAGCAGTTCGGCCAGCACATCGGCCACATTGCCGAGCAGGCCCACCGACTTCGGCGTGCCTGCCTTGCACGACTCGTCGATCAGGCGCAGCGCTTCGTCCAGATTATCGGTCCAGGTGTCGAGGTAGCCGGTGCGCAGGCGCATGTCGATGCTGCTCTTGCGGCACTCGACGGCCAGGCAGGAGGCGCCGGCCATCACGGCAGCCAGCGGCTGTGCACCACCCATGCCGCCGAGGCCACCGGTGAACAGCCACTTCCCGGTCAGGTCGCCGCCGAAATGCTGGCGCCCCATTTCCACGAAGGTCTCGTAGGTGCCCTGCACGATGCCCTGCGCACCGATGTAGATCCAGCTGCCGGCGGTCATCTGGCCGTACATGGCCAGGCCCTTCTTATCCAGCTCGTTGAAGTGGTCCCAGTTGGCCCAGCGCGGCACCAGGTTGGAATTGGCGATCAGCACGCGCGGCGCGTCGGCGTGGGTGCGGAACACGCCTACCGGCTTGCCCGACTGCACCAGCAGGGTCTGGTCGTCGTCCAGGCGCTTGAGCGTCTCGACGATGGCATCGAAGCTTTCCCAGTCGCGCGCGGCGCGGCCGATGCCGCCGTACACCACCAGTTCCTGCGGGCGCTCGGCCACGTCCGGGTGCAGGTTGTTCATCAGCATGCGCAGCGGTGCTTCGGTCAGCCAGCTCTTGGCATTGAGCGTGGTGCCGGTCGGCGCGGCGACGGTGCGGGATGGGTCGTTGCGGGTCATGCGGCGCTCCGGTTCGTAGCGAATTCAAGGCAGGCGTTGAGCACCTGCGCCAGGGTGTGGCGCAGTGGTGCGGCGAGGTCGGGGTCGAGCGGGGTGGGCCAGCTGTGTTCGTCCACCTGGTCCGGCAGGGGCTCGTGCATGTAGCCGCGGCAGGCAAGTTCCATCTGCAGGCTATGCACGCCGCCCGGGATGTTGCTGTAGTGGCGGGTGATCCAGCCGCCCTTGAAGCGGCCGTTGCGCACCTGGCTCATGCCACTGAGCGCCAGCAGGTTCTCCACCACATCGCTCAAGGCGTTGTCGCAGGAGGTGTCCGGTGCACCGGAGGGGCCGGCGGTACCCAGGTTGAACTGCGGCAGCTCGCCTTCGAACAGGTGCGGGATGTGTGAGCGGATCGAGTGCGCGTCGTACACCACCACGGTAGCGTGGCGTGCGCGCAGGCGCGTGATCTGCGCCGCCAGCGCATCGTGGTAAGGCAGGAAATACGTGTCGCGGCGACGGGCGATTTCCGCTTCGTCCGGTTCGCGCCCGGCGTGGTACAGCGGCTGGTTGTCGAAGGTGGTCAGCGGGCACAGGCCGGTGGTGTTCTGGCCTGGGTACAGCGAGACGCCGCTGGGATCGCGGTTGAGGTCGATCACCGAACGCGAAATCGCCGAGCGCACCGTGGTCGCGCCCATGCCACGCACGAAGTCGTACAGTTCGTGTACCCACCAGTCTGCGTCGCGGCGGGCCAGCCACGGTGAGTGGTAGTCGCCGATCAGGTCGTGCGGCAGCTCGCTGCCGGTATGCGGAAAGCTGACGATGAGGGGGGCGTCGCCTTCGTGCACCG
The DNA here is from genome assembly GCF_059367975.1 of Stenotrophomonas sp. YJH_SMC_131. Taxonomy (NCBI): domain Bacteria; kingdom Pseudomonadati; phylum Pseudomonadota; class Gammaproteobacteria; order Lysobacterales; family Lysobacteraceae; genus Stenotrophomonas; species Stenotrophomonas sp. YJH_SMC_131. The sequence goes on from NZ_JCAFRJ010000002.1 coordinate 798,375, forward strand.
TCAGCCATTCGGGTTGGGTATTCATGCCTGCGGTTCCACGGTTGGCAGCAGGTCGGTCAGGCCCTGCGCCAGCGCGCCACTGCGCACCAGATTCGTGGCGGTCACCATGTCCGGATGGAAATAGCGGTCTTCTTCCAGCGTCGGCACCTGCGCACGCAGGGTGGCGCGCACGGTTTCCAGCGCGGCGCTGGAGCGCAGCGGCGCGTGGAAGTCGCATCCCTGCGCAGCGGCCAGCAGCTCGATGCCGATCACGTTGGCGGCGTTCTCGGCCATCTGCATCAGCCGGCGTGCGCCATGCGCGGCCATCGACACATGGTCTTCCTGGTTGGCCGAGGTCGGGATCGAATCAACGCTGGCCGGGTAGGCGCGCTGCTTGTTTTCCGAGACCAGTGCAGCGGCGGTCACCTGCGGAATCATGAAGCCGGAATTCAGGCCCGGGCGCGGGGTCAGGAACGCCGGCAGGCCGGACAGGGCCGGGTCCACCAGCATCGCCAGGCGGCGCTCGCTGATCGAGCCAATCTCGCACACCGCCATCGCCAGCATGTCGGCGGCAAAGGCCACCGGCTCGGCGTGGAAGTTGCCACCGGACAGCGCTTCGCCGGTATCGGTGAACACCAGCGGATTGTCAGAGACGCCGTTGGCTTCGATTTCCAGCGTGGTCGCGGCCTGGCGCAGGATGTCCAGCGCCGCGCCCATCACCTGCGGCTGGCAGCGCAGGCAGTAGGGATCCTGCACGCGCACGTCGTTGTCACGGTGTGATTCGCGGATGTCCGAGCCCTGCATCAGCGTGCGCAGGGTGGCGGCGGTGGCGATCTGCCCGCGCTGGCCGCGGATGGCGTGGATGCGGGGGTCGAAGGGCGTGTCGGAACCCTTGGCCGCTTCCACCGACAGCGCGCCGGTCACCAGTGCGGCCTGGAACACGGTCTCGATCTCGAACAGGCCCGCCAGCGCATAGGCGGTGGAGAACTGGGTGCCGTTGAGCAGCGCCAGGCCTTCCTTCGCGCCCAGCTCGATCGGTTGCAGGCCGGCACGTGCCAGTGCATCGACCGCCGGCAGGCGCTCGTCGCCAAGGAAGGCTTCGCCTACGCCCAGCATCACGCTGGCCAGGTGCGAGAGCGGCGCCAGGTCACCCGAGGCACCCACCGAGCCCTGTGCGGGCACCACCGGCAGCACGCCCTTGACCAGCATCGCTTCCAGCAGCAGCAGGGTCTCCTCGCGAATGCCTGACGCACCCTGCGCCAGGCTGACCAGCTTAAGCGCCATCATCAGGCGCACCACGCTGGCAGGCATCGGCTCGCCCACGCCAGCGGCATGCGAGAGCACGATGTTCCGCTGCAGGGTGGCCAGATCTTCGCGCTCGATGCGCACGCTGGCCAGCTTGCCGAAGCCGGTGTTGATGCCATACACCGGCGCGCCCTTGGCGACGATGGCGGCCACCGCCGCCGCACTGGCGCGCACCACCGGCAGCGCGGCCGGGTCCAGTGCGAGCGGCGCACCGCGATAGACCTGCCGCCACTGGGCGAGAGTGACATGGCCGGGGCGAAGAACCAGGGTGTTGCTCATGTGTTGCTCCAGGAGGCAGGCAGGTCGGGCTGTCCGCGCACCACGCGCGCGTGCAGCGGGTTGAATCCAATGCGATAGACCAGGTCGGCGGGGGCATCGATGTCCCAGATCGCCAGGTCGCAGTCCATGCCCACCGCCAGGCGGCCGATGCGCTCGCCATGGCCCAGTGCGCGCGCCGCTTCACGGGTGAAGCCGGCGATGCACTCGTCCACGGTCAGGCGGAACAGGGTGGCGCCCATGTTCATCGCCAGCAGTGGGCTGGTCAGCGGCGAAGTGCCCGGGTTGCTGTCGGTGGCCAGCGCCAGCGGTACGCCGGCCGCACGCAGCGCGGCGATCGGCGGCAGGGTGGTATCGCGGGTGAAATAGAAGGCACCGGGCAGCAGCACGGCGACGGTACCGGCAGCGGCCATCGCGGCGATGCCGGCATCGTCCAGATGTTCGATATGGTCGGCCGACAGTGCCCCGAAGCGGGCCGCCAGTTCGGCGCCATGCTGGTTGCTCAGCTGCTCGGCGTGGATCTTCACCGACAGCCCGTTGGCGCGCGCCGCTTCAAAGACCTGGCGCGCCTGCGCCGGCGAGAAGGCGATGTTCTCGCAGAACACATCCACCGCTTCGGCCAGGCCTTCGGCGGCGATGGCCGGAATCATCACGTTGCACACCTCGTCGGTGTATTCCTGTGCTTCGCGGCCTGGCGGAACCGCGTGTGCGCCGAGGAAGGTGGTCACCACGTTGACCCGGCATTCCTCGCCCAGCGCACGCGCCACCTGCAGCTGCTTGCGCTCGTCGGGCAGGGTCAGGCCGTAGCCGGACTTGATCTCGAGGGTGGTCACGCCCTCGGCGCGCATCGCCAGCAGGCGTGGCCGGCTTTCGCGGGCCAGCTGTTCCGGCGTGGCGGCACGGGTGGCGCGCACGGTGGAAACGATGCCGCCGCCGGCACGGGCGATCTCGGCATAGCTGACGCCCTGCAGGCGCTGCTCGAACTCGTTGGCGCGGTTGCCGGCGTAGACCAGGTGGGTATGGCAGTCGATCAGGCCGGGCGAAATCCAGCGGCCTTCGCCGTCGATGCGGGTGGTCGGCTGCAGGTGGGCATCGCTGCCGGCCGCGCCGACATGGACGATGCGGCCGTCGGCGCAGGCCAGGACGCCATCGCGGATGACACCCAGCCCTTCGCCATCAAGGGTGATCAGGTGGACGTTGGACCAGAGGGTATCGACGTGCATGGCATCCACAACGCGGCTGTGCTTATATGTCTATACAATATAGGCGTCCATTTCGGGTTGTCCAGCCATGTCCGATTCGCGTTCCCCGCACAGTTTCCATGCCGCCCACGCCCTGCTGGCCGAGGGTTGGGTCCGCGATGTCCGCCTGCAGGTGCAGGACGGTCGCATCGCGGCCATCAGCACGGGGCAGGGCGCGCAGTCGGGCGACACCCGCGTCGGCATCCTGGTGCCGGGCCTGCCCAACCTGCACAGCCATGCTTTCCAGCGCGGCATGGCCGGGCTGACCGAGATCGGCGGCGGCGACGGTGACAGCTTCTGGAGCTGGCGCGAGCTGATGTACCGTTTCCTGGCCCACCTGCGCCCAGACGCGGTGCAGACCATTGCCGCCCAGGCCTACATGGAAATGCTGGAAAGCGGCTTCACCCGCGTCGGCGAATTCCATTACCTGCACCACGATGCCGACGGCCGGCCGTATACCAACCGCGCCGAGATGAGTGCGCGGATCGCCGCCGCCGCCGACCAGACCGGCATTGGCTTGACCCTGCTGCCGGTGTTCTATGCACATGCCGATTTCGGCGGGGCGGCGCCGAATCCAGCGCAGCGGCGCCTGATCCACGACGTGGACGGCTTCGCGCAGCTGCTGGAGGCCGCCAAGCCGGCCTTGGCCGCGCTGCCCGACGCGGTGCTCGGCATCGCACCGCACAGCCTGCGTGCGGTCACCGGCGAGGAACTGAGTGCGTTGCTGCCGCTGACCGACGGCCCGGTGCACATCCATATCGCCGAGCAGGTGCGCGAAGTGGAGGCCTGCCTGGCCTGGAGCGGCCAGCGCCCGGTGCAGTGGCTGTACAACCATGCGCCGGTGGATGCGCGCTGGTGCCTGGTGCATGCCACCCATATCACTGATGACGAGCGCGCGGCCATCGTCGCCAGCCAGGCCGTGGCCGGCCTGTGCCCGATCACCGAGGCCAACCTGGGCGACGGCCTGTTCCCGATGCAGGCGTTCGCGCGCGAGGGCGGGCGCTTCGGCGTCGGTTCCGATTCCAATGTGCTGATCGACGCGGCCGAAGAACTGCGCCTGCTCGAGTACGGCCAGCGGCTTACCCTGCGCGGGCGCAACGTGCTGGCGCCGGATGCCACCCGCAGCAGCGGTCGTTTCCTGTTTGAAGGTGCACTGCACGGTGGCGCACAGGCGCTGGGCGTGGCCGCCGGCCTGCAGGTCGGCGCCAGTGCCGACCTGGTTGAACTGGACGCCGCACACCCGGCGCTGCAGGCGCGACAGGATGACGCATGGCTTGACAGCTGGGTGTTCGCCGCACGTAATGGCGCGCTGCGATCGGTCTGGCGCCATGGCCGCCAGTGCGTGGCCGAGGGCCGCCACCTGCAGCGCGAGGCGATCACCAGCGCCTTCGCTGCCGCCCTGCGCGGCGTGCTGGGCTGATCGCCTCCCGCCACCGAGACCCCATTACGTGAAGGCCAGCAAGTCCGCCACGCTCAACCAGCGTATCCGCAGCGATCTGGAAAGCCGCATCCTCAGTGGAGAGTGGGCGCCGGGCTTCCGGATTCCGTACGAGCACGAGTTGATGGAGCAGTACGGATGCTCGCGGATGACAGTGAACAAGGTGCTGACCGCACTGGCCGAGAGCGGCATGATCGAGCGCCGCCGTCGTGCCGGTTCCTTCGTAGCGCGGCAGCCGCCGCACCTGGAGCAGGTGGCGCTGGAGATTCCCGATATCGCGATGGAAGTCGGCTCGCGGGGACATCAGTACGCCTATCGACTGCTGCAGCGCGACCTGCGCCTGGCCGATGCCGGCAATGCCGGCGAAGTGGAGCTGGCCGGCAGCGAAATGCTGCTGGCGATGCGCTGCCTGCACTTGGCCGATGGTCGCCCGCTGGCACTGGAGCACCGCCTGATCAGCCCGGTGGGCGTGCCCGAGGTGTTGGAGGTCGACTTCAGCACCACCGCCCCGGGCAGCTGGCTGCTGCAGAACGTGTCCTGGACCCGTGCCCAGCATCGCATCAGTGCCTGGGGGGCAGATACCGCCACCGCCAAGCTGCTGGACGTGAAGCCCGGTACCGCCTGCCTGGTGATCGAACGCCTGACCTGGCGTGGCGAACAGCCGATCACCCGCGTGCGCCAGGTGTTCCTGGGGGATGCCTGGGACCTGGTGGCGCGCTTCGCGCCGGGCGCGCGATAGGGATTCCATCCACGCATGGCGTGGATCTTATCTCTTGCCGATCTGGCACCTTGGGTGCCGAGAGCCCGGCGTGGGCGACCGTGTGGATCCAGGTCTTGCGACCGAGAAGTAGCTTGGGTCCCCACGCCGGATTCTCCCTGAACCGCC